>CAYMVV010000111.1:0-16571 GCA_964393885.1 uncultured Granulosicoccaceae bacterium
GCTCAGAATAATTTGGATGAGCTGGATGAGCTGGATGAGCTGGATGAGCTGGATGGTTTGTAGGGCGGTTAGTGGTACTTGAAGTCGTCGCTGCTGTTTTTTGTCGCGATGATCGAGTGTTATGTTTGCGTCGATCAGCCAGTCGCTCACAGGCAGGTCTTTGGGAATTTCCCGGTGGAAAAGTCGAGGTTAATGAATCTCTGGCTGAAGCGCTGGTCAGGGAAATAAAAGAAGAGCTGTGTGTTGTTATCGAAGTAGGTGATTATCTCGGTGAGAACCTGCACCCGTCGGAAATTAAAACCCTTGAAGAACCAGTTCAACGGATAAGGCTACATGCTTTTGTGGTAGATGACTGGTCCGGTGCTATCGAGTTGATCGATCATGATCAAATGTTATGGTGCACTGCAAAGCAAATGCAGACGTTAAACTGGTCTGCGGCAGATGTTCCGTTTGTCGATCTGCTATGCACGGGCATGCACCTGGCAAGATAAAAAAGCCAGGTGGCCGGGAGTCTGTCTGAGAGCCGGGTCGTAACGAATAGCGCCGTTAACTGTCATAAGTTTGTCTGATGTCACTGCTGCGTTTGTATGCCACGCGCTTGTGAATGCGATCAATATAGTTTGTGATCCGACCTTGTGGCAAAGGAAACTTTGCGCGTTGTGCCCAGCCGGCGCAATGGCCGATGAGCAGGTCTGGAATGGTAAATCTGTCCCCCATGACGTAGTCGTTATCGCCCAGCCTTTTTTCGAGCGATGTCATGGACAGTGCAAAATCATACTCGCAGGATTTTCTGACATCCGGCGCTCTCACCTCCTCTGGAAGCACGAACGTGTTTTTCGCCATTGTCCACAGTATGCCGTCGATATCGTCACACGCAAACTGGGTAAAGCTGTCTTGCTGTGCGCGTTTTATTGTACCTGCGGGGTAGGTGAGGTCTGCGTGCTTGTCTGCCAGATACTGAATAATGGCAACCGAATCGATAATGGGTTCATTGCCGTCGAGTAAAATCGGTACCTTGCCGGCGGGGTTGTATTCCAGCGCTTCTTTTGATTGGGGCTTTGCCGGTACGATGTCGTAATCCTGCGCCAATTCTTCCAGTGCCCAAAGTACGCGAAACGGTCGCGCGGCCGGTGTGCCAATGAGTGTGTACATAGAATTGATTGCCTGTCAGGTACAGTTGTAGAGTAGATGAGAAAAGTGTTGTAATGGAAATTGCCGGTTTACTCTTCCTGAATACCGCCCAAAAAACCTCTTGTCTGCATCTTCCACAGGTTTGCGTATATTCCGCCGTTTTGCAACAGCTCGTTATGCGTGCCCTGTTCAACAATGCGCCCGGCGTCCATTACTACCAAACGATCCATAGCTGCAATGGTCGATAACCGGTGAGCAATCGCGATAACTGTCTTGCCTTGCATCAGCGCAAACAGACTCTGCTGAATAGCGGCTTCTACTTCCGAGTCCAGTGCGGAAGTTGCCTCGTCGAGTACCAGGATTGGTGCGTTTTTAAGCAGCACTCGGGCAATGGCAATGCGTTGTCGCTGACCACCCGATAACTTAACACCACGTTCTCCGACCTGTGCATCATAGCCCTGGCCACCATGTGGGTCACGAAGCGACAGAATGAATTCCTGTGCGTGCGCTCTGGTCGCCGCCTGAATCATTTCTTCCTCTGTGGCGTCTGGCCTGCCATATAAAATATTGTCTCTGACAGATCGGTGCAATAGCGATGTATCCTGCGTCACCATGCCAGCTTGCGCTCGCAGGCTGTCCTGCAAAACGGTGCGAATATCCTGACCATCTATGGTGACAGAGCCTGATTCGACATCGTGAAAACGCAGTAACAGATTAACCAGAGTAGACTTGCCAGCGCCGGAACGGCCAACCACACCAACTTTCTCTCCGGCACCGATTGTCAGATTGAGATCCTGTATGACGCGTTCATCACCACCGTAGTTAAACCCGACCGAGTTAAATTTTATTTCGCCATTGTCGACCCTTAACGCAGTGGCGTCAGGGTTATCGGTAATCGCCAGCGGTTTGGACAAGGTATTCCGGCCGTCGACGGTAGTTCCGATATGTTCAAACAGCGCGCTTAGCTCCCACATGATCCAGTGAGACATGCCGTTGAGGCGCAAGGCCAGGCTCACCGATATGGCGATTGCACCCACCGAGATTGCGGACTGCTGCCATAGAAAAATAGACAGAGCCGCCAGGGCAAAGATCAGAAGGTAGTTGAGCCCGCTGATACACAGTTCTATTCCACTGGACAGGCGCATTTGTCGATACACCGTGGCGAGGAAGCCATCCATGCTGTCTCTGGCGTATTGCGCTTCGCGCTGGGTGTGGGCGAACAGCTTTACTGTGGCGATGTTCGTATAGCTGTCGACAATACGCCCGGTCATTGTGGATCTGGCGTCGGCCTGTAGTGTCGATACCTGTTTAAGTTTGGGTATAAAAAACATCTGCACTGCAATATACAGCGCAAGCCAGACAAGCAGGGGGATAACCAGCCAGTGATTGGCCTGAAAAACCAGGCCCAGCATCGATATAAAATACACCACCACATAGACGAAAACGTCCAGTAGTTTTAACACCGCCTCGCGGATAGACAATGAGGTTTGCATCACCTTGGTTGCTACCCGACCGGCATAGTCATCCTGATAAAATGACATGCTCTGACGCAACAGATAGCTGTGTGCAGACCAGCGTATGGCCATTGGATAGTTACCCAGCAAAGACTGGTGTGCCAACAGTGTATGCAGCAAGCTTAAGATCGGAAGTGCTACCAGTAACACGAACCCCATATTCCACAGCGTAGCGCTTTCGTCGGTTAACAAAGTGCCCGGGTCTTTGTCAGACAGCCAGTCGACCAGCTGCCCCAAAAAGGCGAAAAGCTTAACCTCCAGAATGGCAATTAAAGCCGTCAACACCGTCAGGGCAAGTAATGGCCAGCGCATGTCGCGGCTGTAGTGATAGATAAAACTCAGCAGCGGATACGGCGGGGTAACCGGTGGTTTTGCCGGAAACGCGTCGGTCAGTTTTTCAAAAAAGTTGAGCATGTCACCGTCTGGTGTTCATTTTTTTAATTTGGATTCTTGCGCAAGCGGTCTGCACTTGCTAAAGTTTCCAGCGGTTACAAAGAGGGCCAGGCGTAATACCGAGTCTGTACCTCCGGTTGGGTTGTGAGGCTTTTTTCTCCAGATTAACAAGTATCGGTGTGTGGCGCAGCCTGGTAGCGCACTTCGTTCGGGACGAAGGGGTCGGAGGTTCGAATCCTCTCACACCGACCAATAATCTGAAAGACACGCCGGTCAAAATCTAATTTATTCCTTTAACGCAAGGAGCCTACCGTTTGCCGTAGTCCTTTCTAAACCTTTACGGGAAGATGAAACAGGATACGCTCAGAGACTCAATCGAGCTCCCTGTTAAAAGGTGTTCGCAATGCTCGTCGAACCTAACACAAATTCGACGAGCTATCGCATGTGATTGGAGGGTCACCCCGAGGTTATTTGAATGCATTCAAATAGGCCGAACCAACGGTTGGCACCACCTACAACCAACATATGACAGTCGCCGTGTTCATGATGCCCATCATGCGGGTGGTGACCACGGTGGTAGAACATTCCGACGACATCGATATGGGCGAGAGCGATACCAACGCCGATCTGCATGCATAAATGCTCTGAAAGATAACCTGCACTGGTCACAGCTTGGTTACGTTGTATTTAATGCATACACGCGCTCAATTACCTTGCGATATAAATTAAGTCGTGAAATAACTGAACGCGCTTTTTTATGTAAGCTTGGCCATAAGTGAAAGGTAGAGGTTTAACCATGTCCGCTTTCGATTCCGCTGATATCGACGAAAGCATCGATTTCGAAGCCAAGCTCGCAGTTGGACGCGATGGCAAGGGCGAGCTGCCAAAAAGTATCTGGCCGAGCTACTCTGCGTTCGCGAATACGCAAGGAGGCGAAATATTACTGGGTGTCCGTCAGCTTGAGGATGGATTCGAAGTTGCCGGGATCGAAGATGTTGACAAAGTACTGGATGATCTGTGGTCGATGCTCAATGATCCGGCGAAGATCAGTGTAAACCTGTTGGGGAGCGATGGTGTAAAGACTTTCGAAACTGAGGACGGAAAGTGGGTGGTTCGTATTTCAGTTCCGCGTGCTGCGCGCCAGCAGCGCCCGGTTTTTATTAACGGCAATCCTATTGGTGGCACTTATCGTCGTGATCACACCGGAGACTATCGGTGTTCTGATGAACAGGTTAGCAGGCTGTTTGCCGAGCAATCGGAAGAATCTCGCGATGCTCGTAGATTGACCGGCTATGGATTGGGTGAGCTGGATTTGGAGAGTTTGCATGCATACCGTAATCGATTCAGTGCGGCAAAAGCTGATCACCCTTTCAATGCCGAGGATGATATTGGGTTTCTGCGCTGCATTGGCGGTTGGTTTGAAGACAAGTCGAGTGGTGAGCAAGGGCTGACGCTTGCGGGCCTTTTGATGTTCGGCAGGGGTGAGTCTATCAGTCTGGAGTTACCCAATTACTTTGTGGATTTTCGCGAGTGCGACAATCGAGACTACAAAATCGAGTGGAGCCACCGGGTTGTGCCCGACGGCACCTGGAGTGGTAATCTATTTGATTTCTATCGCAAGGTTATTCAGCACCTGTTTCGGGGCCTCAAGGTTCCGTTCAAGCTGGAGAAGGATCAACGGATAGATGAAACGCCGATACACAAAGCCTTGCGTGAGTCGCTGGTTAATACATTGGTGCATGCTGATTACACTGATCGTGTGTCTATTCTGGTTGTGAAGGCCCCAGGTATTTATCAATTCAGAAACCCTGGGTTGATGCGAGTGTCGGTAGAAGATGCGATGCGTGGCGGCACCAGTGATTGCCGCAATCGCCGTCTGCAGAAGATGTTCAGTTTGCTTGGGCTGGGTGAGCAGGCGGGTTCGGGAATTCCCCGGGTAATTAGCCACTGGAGATCGCAGCACTTTCGGTTGCCGGAGCTGCAGGAGAATGAAAAGCTCTCAACCACCGAACTGCGTTTGCGAACGATCAGCCTTTTGCCTCAGGACGCGCTTGAAAATCTAGTCGGCGGGTTCGGCAGCGCATTCGATCACCTTGATGAGCATGCTCAAATTGCGTTGGTCACCGCTGAAGTTGAAGGGTTCGTTTCAAACGCTCGTATGCAGCAAATCTGTGCTCTGCATCCTCGCGATATCACTACTCTACTAAGGCAACTGGTGGATGCTGGTTTTCTAGTCGTGGATGGACGAGGCCGTGCGACGACCTATAGTCTACGTAATTTTTCCAAAGATGAATTTTCAAGAAAAGGGCATCCGCCGTTGTTTCAGGCGGCACTGCCATTGCCAGCCCCTGTCGCATATGACGTAAGCCCCCCTACTAAGCATGATAGCCCCCCTACTAAGAGCCACAGCCCCCCTACTAGCGAGAGGGCAGCACACCGTCATCGGCATGATAGTCATTCCGGAACAGTCTCTGATGATGAAAAGGCTTCTAGCAGTAGAGTCGAATTGTGGAGCGACACTCGGTTATGGGCGAAATTGAAAATAGTGGCAGCTCCGGTAAGCGAAAAGCCCAGGGCTTTGCCGGAAGTTACGCGTAGAGTTATCCTCGAAATATGTCTCGATCAGTTCTTGTCGTTAGCGCAGATTGCGGACTTGCTGCGGAGACAGTCAGAGGGATTAAGAAATCGCTACATTTCTGAAATGGTGCGTGAGGGTCTGTTGAAAAGACGTTTTCCGCAGCAGCCGAGCCATGAAAGTCAGGCGTATCTGACTACTGAAGCCGGGGCAGACCTGCTGAAACGGAGTGAGCAAAGATGACCAATTTCTTCTTTCAGCTGGAACAACTCAACACCACCACGAGGTGGCGATAAGGCTTGGACGGAAATAATTGGCGATCCGCTCGCGTGCTTATTGTTTCTCTACGGCACTAATCTGGCTGTGTAGTGTTGAACGACTCATCAACCAACAAGCGATCGGTATCTTGATCTGTGGTTGAAATTCAACGCGGTATTAATGCAAATAGAGTATTTTGGAGAGCAGGAGGCTGCATATAGCGGTAGGGTCGTTGAGTTTCAGAGCATGTGCTTAGGAGACATGAGGAGGTCACTCAGCCAAACTTCCGAGCGCATCTGGCATAATACCTATTGGAACCGTGGCGGAATATTTGGTCGGCCTAGATCGGACTCTGCTTATTTTCAATAGGTAATATGATGAGCGAAACAACGAGGCAGCTTATAGGATTAGCAAAGAACCTAAAGGATCTGGATACGCAGTTTAGCCCTTGGTCATGGATGCCTATACAATTAGTTCATTCGCTGTCCATAGATGCAAACTACGAAAACAGGTTTGCTCTTACTGTCGAACAAGTTGAAGCATATAGTTGGATACTTGAAGGTATTCAACAGTAGTATTTTCATCTACTCCTTTGTACCGCGCACAGGTTGGGGTGCTTACATCTGTGGACGGGCTAGACGGAGTCCCGGGTCTTGCTGAGATATCTGATTTAGAGGTTGATACAGCTGAGCTCAGTGAGTCAGGTAGGCTACCTCTTAGTAATTCTCGTATGTTGCCTGATAGAAGATGGGTATCGAGCGGAAGGGTTAACGCTGAATCAATCTGTGTTTTATATTGTGCAAGTGATGAAAATACGGCGATTCTTGAATGTAGAGCTCCAGTCGGGTCGGCTGTAACCGTGGCGGTGATGCAGTGTGAATCGCAACTAAAAATTGCTGATCTAACGGAACAAAAGCCAGATGATTCCTGGAGTGGATTCGATGGATTTAAAAAATATTTGAAGCAGTGTGTTGCGCAGCAGTTCTCTAAGCGCATAGTGGGAAGAGGCGCGAAATACGAATACACGTTGACTCAACACATTTCAGAGCAATTAAAGATTTGTGGGTTTGATGGTATCGTTTACTCCAGTTCACAGTCGGAGACTGGTGTGAACTATGCGTTTTTCGAACCTGATAAGTTCAATTTCATTGAAAAAAAGATGTACCAGATAGATAAGGTATCTGTGTTTTTCAGCGAGTTAAAACAGACTGAAAAAATGTCTCCATCTCGCCGCAATCAACACATTTGAAAGGGTTGTTAATGCAATAGCAAATGACTAGCCTATCTGTTGCGAAATTTCCAAACTCGAGATTTCACATACAATTGGATTGGAGGCTGGACAATAACTTAATCGCGTGAGCCCCATAGTGGCCTCAATTGATGTTTGTCGGGTGTGCGCAGTGAAGCCCTTGTGTATGGAAGGCGAAGCCCTTGGTGCTCAAATACCTGCCGGGATAAGCAAGAACCACCTGCTTTGTGAGTACACCAATAGCCACAGACTTTCATCCAAGCAGTAGCGCGAGGGTATTATGCGGGGTTCACCAGTGAACTCGATAGCAGACAGTGTTGCGCAGCTAGGCTGTGCGTCTGTGGCAGTAACCGCAAACATCTGAAAGGCCCAAATACCCGACTACCTGGAAACGCCTTAACCAACTGTTTCCGGCTTAATGCGCACATGAATCATATGCATTCTCATCGATCTACTTATTTCCAACCTCTGTGGAAGTGATTTGTTGTAGCACAGCAACTACAATAACGGTTATGTCGAAAACCGAAAATACAAGCGCCACAGTTGATTCCCTCGGACAATCGCAGCCAGTGCGCTTTTTTGACAGTCGTGAGAAGTACCTGTTGTTTGTTACCACGACCAATGAAAAGTGGGCTATCGCTCAGCGTATTAACGAGGAGCTTGAGCGATTAAAGCCGGAGCCGCCTGCATTACGAGTCTTTGATGCAGGCATGGGAGACGCCAAGGTGCTGTCTCATGTGCTCAGGGCGATGCACGATCGCTTCCCGGAGATTCCGTATCTGGTCGCTGCCAAAGAAATCAGTATGGAAGATGTGCGGCTGGGTCTGGAGAAGATGGCGGATCGGTTTGCGGAGCATCCGCAAATGGTGCTGGTGATCACCAATATGCGCTACCTTGAAGCGCCGCAATTATACCCGGCACGTGAAGGCGACCAGCCAAATCTCAAGCGTTGGGATATCGCACTGGAGGGCAAGACTGCCAAGCACTTTGATATGCAACTGCGAGATCTGACAGAGATTGTACGCGAGGGGTGGCAGACCAAAGCGAGTGAAAAGACTGGTAATCCGCTGTATGTAAACCCGGCAATGATTGTGCTCTATCGGGAGGATCAAAAGTTCACCCTCGATGCTGTCATACCGGATCATGGCCCGATGCGGGATGGCTACGATCTGGTGATATGTGCGCAACCCTATCGGTCTCGACAACCCGCGGAAGTCAAAGCGCGGACCGTGCTCGCGCCGCTCGCCAAAAGTCTCAATAGCTGCGGCAGGATGGTGGTGGTGCAGTCCACCGGCTACGATCCGGGGATGGAAATCATTCGTAAAATCTGGCCGGATGAAAGACCATTTCCAACACCGCGTCACGATGTCATTGAAGCGTTGAAAAACGAGCTGGGCGCAGAGACCGGCCTGCATTGCAGTGCTCATTCCGACGAAGGAGCACTGTTTAAGTATGAGCTTCACTCCTTGCCGGAGGAGATGTCACATATTGGTACGTCATCCCTGTTGGCTGCCTGGAATGCCGCAGTGTATGTCGCTCAAGTGTCCGATCAGCAAGCAGATATGGCCATGGCTGACAATCGCTATCTCGATGCAACCCGTGAAATTCTCAACCAGCATGGCGGTTTGTGGTTTCTCAACGAGTCTTTTGTTGTTTTACATGAATGATCTCAGCTGTACTGCGAGTGGCAGAGACTTCGCTCTGACACACGTGGTGAGCACTGGCCACGACAACACGGTCGCGCTCACAGCTTGTTCTTCAGCCGAGGTGATCAGTTAGCTCGGACAGAGACCTGATCGTGACATCCGTTTTTTCCGGCCACAGGAAATCTCCCTCCGGACTGAAGTGCACTGTTGTCACATTCGCATTGCGTCCCGCGTCAAGATCGAATAGATAGTCTCCAACCATTGCGCTCTGCGTGGCGTCTGCCTGCCAGTGACTGAGTAACTGGAAAATGCCTTCGGGGTCGGGTTTTGGTGCACAGCTGTCGCGGCCGATTATCTCTTCTTTGCTAAAAAACTGACTCAGGCCTGCAGCCGACAGGGTGGCTTCAGCAATATCCTCGGCGTTGCGAGTCAGAATACCCAGCTTGAAGGCGCGCTGTTGCAGTGATGCAAGCGTCGTAGCGGCGTCGGGTTGTGGTTTTGATTGATGGGCAATCTCCATTTCAATGGCGTGCAGGTGGCGTCGTGTGGCGTCTGCCCTGCTCGGTGGCATCGCTGCTATCGCCTCCAGGATAGGCGTACCGTCGTCGATCTGCAGTGCCTGTCTGATATCGTCGAAATTGTGGGCGGCGAGAGTCAGCGTGCCATCCATATCAAATATCCAGTTGCGACAACGGGATAACCGGTTCAGGGCATTGGTCATAGGTTTTTCCTGTGTGGATGGTTCACGACAGGTTACCAAGATAGGCTACCGATCAAGAATTGGTTTCGGCTATAGTAATGGTTTTGTACTGATTAGGGTTTACAGGCCTGCATGAGCATTAACGTTGGGATTATTGGCACTGGCCGCATTGCACATATGCAGCTTGCACCCGCAATGCAGCACGTCAGAGGGGCGCGGTTGTGGAGTGTGTTAAGCCGCGATGAGAAGCGCGCGGCCAAATTTGCGAATCAACATGGCGCTACGGCGCCAGTCAATGCGTATGACTCGTTGTCGGCATTTTTGGCAGATCCAAGCCTGGAAGCGGTCATCATTGCCACACCGGACGCCTTGCATGCCCGGCAGGCGGTTGCCGCCGCTCGTGCCGGTAAACATGTATTACTCGAAAAACCGATGGCAACCACCCTCGAGGACGCCATAGCGGTTACGGAAACCTGTCGTGAAGAACGTGTCAAACTCGGTATTGCCTATCATCTGCGCTGGCATGACGGGCACAGAAAAGTAGCCGAAATGCTGCATCAGGGTGTGCTTGGCAAGCCTCGCTATGCACGTGCTATATGGACCTGGCAATCTGACGACAACAGCAACTGGCGCGCTCATGGTGAGCTGGGTCGCTGGTGGGGGCTGGCAGGTGTTGGCACCCATTGTATGGATCTGTTGCGCTGGATGCTTGTGCCGGTAAGTGGTGAAGTCACTAGGTGCAGTGGCACTGTCGACATGAGTCATTATGGTGGTCCGCATGATGAGACCGCCACTGTATCTCTTCAGTTTGGCAATGCGGTAGTAGCTGACTTTACCACTTCAGTGATGTTCAGCACGCCTTCTCGATTTGAGCTGTATTGCGATGAAGCAACGGTCATCTGCGAGGGCACACTGGGGCCCACAGGTGGCGGGAGCATTTCCGTTAACAGTGCGCCACTGGATTTTGAAATGCTCAACCCCTATGTCGGTGAGATCCAGAACTTTATTGATGCAATAGAGGGTGTGGCGCGTATCGCCGTGCCGGGTAGCGAGGGCCAACGCAATGTTGAGCTGCTGTTGCAGGCGGCAAAGAGTAGTGAGCACCTGGCTGAAATGCAAGAAACACTAACAAAATAGCACTGGCTGCTTTGTCATGGGCTCCTTTGTCACGGGCTCCTGTGTATAGACATTTAGAAAAAGAGGACCTATGAGATTACGTGTCGTGCCAGAGTTGCTATGCACTAATGTCTATGAAAGCACAAGGTACTTCGTTGACGTTCTCGGGTTTCAGATTAAGTATGAAAGGCCGGACGAGCTATTTGTCTATTTAAGTCTCGGGGGAGTGGTTCTGATGCTTGAAGGCATCCTTCCGACGGGGCGCCAATGGATTACTGGTGAGCTACAGGCACCGCTGGGTAGAGGGGTTAACTTTGAATGGGGTGTGGAGGATATTGATAAACTCTATTGCAAAGTAAAGGAGTGCGGTGCGGATACTATCTATCTTCCTATGGAATCAAAAGATTACCTGTGTGGAGATGAAGTGATAACGCAAAGGCAGTTCATCGTTCAGGTGCCGGATGGTTACCTGTTTCGGTTCTGTCAAGAATAGGACCAATTTACTATCTGTCTACGATCTGTTTGCCTGACTCAATTGCAGGGCTTGTACCTCGCAGATACCTGATCTCTGGTATCTATCCCGCGCCGGCCGTTAGCACACTGGTATAGTCCAGTAGTAGTTTTGCAGCATCTACATCAGTGGCGATTTGTTTTTCCGGCCCTGTCGACGAAACAGTTGCAGCTGCGTTCAACACAGTGCGACCTATTTGTTCGCCCTCGGTGATAACATCCAGCTGGCCGGATTCAAGAGTGAACCACTCCGGATGGGTTACATAGGCAAGCGCCAGATGATCGTGCGGACAGCAGCCGGTGATCCCCTGTCGATTCGTGTAGAACTCAATATAAAACTCTGCAGCCTGCCGCAAAAAATCACCTGGTACCGGTCGTACAGAGGCGATGTGATCGAGAAATTCTCTACTAAAGGTGATCTGTCGAGTGACATCCAGACCATGCACAGTCAATGGCCAGTTGGCGTTAAATACCTGTTTGGCGGCGTGCGGATCATTCCAGATATTTGCTTCTGCATGGGGGCTGACATTGCCCTCGCGGTAGAAGGTACCCCCCATGACTACCACGCTGGCAACCCGGTCTGCAATGTCGGGTGACAGTTGTAAAGCCAATGCAATATTGGTCAATGGGCCTACAGCGACTAAGGTCACCTCACCGGGGTTTTCGTTGATCAGTTTTACAATTAACTCTGCGGCCGACAGTGACTCCGGTTTACGCTGTGCGACGGGTAATGCCACATTGCCAAAACCATTGCTGCCATGCACAAAATCGGCAACGGGATGTGGTGTTATCGTTAAAGGTTGTGTGGCTCCGGCGGCGACGAGGGCAGGGCTGTCGCACAGCTCGCAAAGTCGCAGTGCGTTTTCAGTGGCCAGTGATGTTGAGACATTTCCATAGACGCAGGTCAGTGCCATTACCTGCAGTTGCGGATGATTCAGTGCGTAGCAAATGGCCAGTGCGTCGTCTATTCCGGGGTCTGTATCGATTATTATTTTTTTCATACTATACGAAGACCTGTTTGTTTCGCTGCCTGTCGGCACAATGGGGCGTGCACAGATTCTGTTGTTTCGTTAAAGCTAACCGCAATAGCTTTCACTTTACAAGCGGAATTCACCTGACTGCATTCCAACATGCAAGCGCAGCAGTGCCGCGGCAGACATGCAATCGGTGATTTCATTTTTTAACGTCATTTCAATTGCGTGTTGCAGTGGTACACGCTTAATAATCAGTTCTTCTGTGTCTTCGTGTTCGGTTTCTCCTTGCTCAAGCTCTGTGGCAAGATAAATAATTCCGACCTCGTCGGTAACGGAGTTTGACGGGTGTACTTTCATCAGTGTCTGCCAGTTGTTGGCAGTCAAGCCCGTCTCCTCGCGCAGTTCTCTGGCTGCGCCCTGCATCGGGTCGTCATTCAGCGGTGATCCACCCATCGGTATTTCCCATGAGTATTCATTCAGGGCATAGCGAAACTGGCCAACCAGCCAGGTGTGTTGCTCATGGTCTACTGGTATTACACCGATAGCCAGATTTTTAAAGTGCACCACACCATAGATGCCCTCACCGCCGGACGGGTTGATTACATCGTCTTCGTGGACGCTGATCCACGGGTTGTCGTAAATGGGCTTGTGCGTTACGGTTTTCCATGGATTATCGTAGTGGCTCATTGTTACCCTGTCAGCAAAGGCTAAACCGGCCAGTATACAAGCGTACCGGACCAAACAAAAAGCACTAATCGGTTAATGGATCGAAGTGGTAATTGGGCTGCTGCACTGACTCCTGGCATTCGCTGAGATATCGTAGGAAATGTTGCGAGGGTGATGTAAAGTAGTTTCTCCTGCGAGAGAGCTCAATTTTCGACTCACCTGATCCTCACCTCACATTTGCCCCGGCACCATCTCTCAACTACCCGGACGATTTTTCGCTCTTGAAAAAACACTTTCAGATTAACGCTGCATGAAGTTAACCGGTTTTGGCTTGTACTGTGGGTTATTGCTGAGTATCAATGCATTTTCGATCGATATCATTTTACCTTCGTTCGCGGCAATTGAGTCTGATCTTAATGCGACATTGCAGCAGGTTCAGTGGATCGTACCCGCCTATATGTTGGCGGCCGGCTTGGGAAATCCATTGTTTGGTTTGTGGTCCGATCGGGCAGGACGCAAGCCGGTATTAATTGGTGGATTGCTGGTTTTCTGTATAGGGTCGTTGTTGTGTGTGGCTGCAACTTCAATTACCGCACTTCTTACAGGTCGTTTTCTGCAGGGCTTCGCCGCCGCATCGGCAATGGTGATTTGCCGTGCAATGTTAAGAGATCGATTTAGCGGCGTCGCTCTTGCGCAAAACATGGCTATTGCAAGTATGTTTTTTGCTCTGGGGCCGATGATCGCTCCACTGGCGGGTTACCTGATCTATTCCTCGCTTGGCTGGCGATCCGTGTTCCTGGCACTTGTGCTGTTCGGACTGGCCATGCTGGTGGCGACAGTGGTTCAGACAGAGACACTCGATAAATCCAAACGTAAGCGCGGGCTGGATAGTGCCGCGAAAGACATGCTGGCGGTTTTCCTGAATTCGCAGTCGCGCTATTTTTTAGTGCTTTCATGCTTTTGCTCGGCAATGATTTTCACTTTTTTGTCGCATGCTCCCGGGTTTTATGTTCGCTATCTGGGTGCGAGTGAAGGGTTGTTCTCGGTACTCTTCGCCATGCTGTCGATCGGTATTATTGCAGGACAATGGTTGAATCATCGATTGATAGAGAGTCTGGGGCCGGTGGTGACGGCCTATCGGGCATCGTTGATGGTACTCGTTGTGGCGATGTGTATTTTATTGACTGTTGTTTCCGGAGCGATCAGCTTAGTGATTTTTTCTACACTGATGCTGGTATTTAACTTTTTCTATTTGGTGGTTTTTTCAAACTTTCTGAGTCTGTGTCTGGATCCGCATGGTGCTCAGGCGGGTACAGCGTCGGCGATGTATGGTTTTAGCAGTTATGTTGGCGGGGCAATTCTGGCCATTATCATTGGTATGGTCGCCGCCGGAGATCTCTTAAAGTGGTCGATCTGTTTTACTGTACTCGCCCTCATCATTGCGATGGGGGCGAGACACTGGGCAACAAGGCAAGCGTAAAAATTGAGCGGTCTTTTGTCAGTCAGTTTTCTCGGTTGATATAACGAAATTATCAAAATACAGTATTTGATCTGTCTGCGGAGCCCAGGACGGGTCATTGCCGCCAAAGAACGTACTAAAATAGAACAGGTTTATGCCGACCGACTCGGTTTTTCTGTATTCCATCCGGTTGTTGCTTAGTACCCTTTGCCCATCGAGCCAGGCTTCGATAATGCCATCGCTGGCACCCACTGTGTTCAACACCACTCGATGCTGGATGCGGTGCCAGCTGCCTCTTTGGGCACGTACGTTCCACAGCAGACTGTCAGCATAGAAATTCTGCTGACCAGCGTGGTACATATAGTTTTCCAGCTCACCGTCAGCCCGCCACATACTGCGAGCGCTCCAGCCATCAAAGCCACTCGGTATGCCCCCTCCGGTATTGCAGCCTTCTGTCAGCGCGTTATCCGAGTTAGCGCCGCACAAACCGGGCAGCTTGCCGCCCAGGACGAAATCAAAATCGTCAGCAAACTTGATGTCGTACGACAAATACAGCTCATCGTAGGTTTCGGGCAACTCCATGCCAAACTGTACATCCGACAGGAACGCAGTGGCGCCGTTGGAGCCGAAAGCGCCCGCCGGAAAGGTCACTTTCATTACCTTGCGATGGCTTGGGCTTTTATCCGGGACAATCATTACCCGTCCCTGATCAAAGCCCAAATGCCAAAAAGGCGTATTCCATCCCTCGTTTAATTGATCGGATTGGTACAGGCCGTCTGCTGCATTTTCAAAGTCCTGTGAATAGACGACAGTTGCCCCACCGGACCTTGGCGAGGGATCAGGTTGGGTGCTCGGCTCCTCCCCCTGTGCGTTGTCGTCGTCAGAATTATCGTCGTTGCCTGTGGAATCTTCGCCATCATCCGCAGGATTGGCGTCGAGCGGGACCACCACACAACTTTGATTGTTTTCCCAGCCCCAGCCGTCGCCATCCGGATCCGAGTTGGCCAGTTCGCAGGCGGGTGCGGGCCGGCGTTCAGCTTCTACCGGTTCTGTGCTGGCGCCATCATCAACGGGGGCAGCGACTGTGGCATCGGTTGAAACAATGCATGAACGGTTGTTCTCCCAACCCCAGCCATCACCGTCGGGATCCGAGTTTGTTCCCGCGCAAACAGGATGTCTGCCTCGATTAGTGGGCGTTGTAGTCGGCTCGTCTGCATCAGAGTCGTGATCAGAGCCGGGGCCTGTTGGTGTCGGGATGGCGGTTGTGGAAGTTACGATACAACTTTGATTGTTCTCCCATCCCCATCCATCGCCATCTACATCGAATTCGGCCGAAGAACAAACTGGTCTTGCGGTCTGGCCGGTACCGGGTGCCGACCATATGATCAGGGAAAAAGTGCAGAGCAAGACAAGATTCTGTCTAAACATCATGGGCAAATGTGTCCAATCGTAAAACGGGCATAGGCTACAGAATAAAAACAATGGACGAATGATTGTTGCCACGGAGTAATCGATCCAACAATCACCAAGCAGATTTGAGGTTTACAGCCAGTATAAACCTTTACAATCCGGACTATTCATGCAAGAGCAAGCGTGTCGCGTAGTGATTTGTCTGCATCATTTCCGTGGTTAATTTGGAGATCTTTCGGCGTCGAATACTTCTGATATTTGAAAAGAAAACGCTTTACAAACCAGGGAGATATGGAGATCAAAGATCAGTCAAATGGCATCAATATTCGTGAATAGTCGGGCTACTGCCAGTAGTGTACGATTTCGGATTCAACCGGTCTTGATCTCTCCGTGGGTGAATCCGATTTACCGCCGATGTGGATGAAACCCGCGACCTGATCCTGTTGCGGATTTCCCCCTAGTGCCCGAATGATCGCCGGGTCATAGGCCAGCCATTCAGTAATCCACTGTGCGGCAAAGTCGAGAGACTGTGCAGCGATTAACAGGTGGCTGCACACTGCACCGGCTGAGAGTTGTTGTTCCCACACCGGGATCTTGTGTGGTACCACCGGTTTGGAGAGCACCGCTATCACCACGCCGCCCCTCAGTAGTCTGGCCAATTCAAGCTCACGCACAGGTTCGGATAGCGTCTCCTGATTTTTGGCAGCACTTGCTTCCACCGCCGGAAGCACAACCTGTTCTGAGAACTTTTGTCGAGCGTCGCCTTTTAAAACGATGATCCGCCATGGTTGTACGTTGGAGTGGTCTGGTACCCGCAGTCCGCATCGAATGATATCCTGAAGTTGTTCATCCGATGGTTCCACCGGCAACATTTTTTTGGCGACCACGGAGCGACGTGATTGCAGGAATTTGATTACTTCTGAGGACATGGATGGTTCCGGTGGAAATTGGAATCTGTCATTATGGCTAC
>CAYMVV010000112.1:0-16542 GCA_964393885.1 uncultured Granulosicoccaceae bacterium
AAAAGCCTCTTTGCGGCTAATCAGCCCTGCGGGTTCCTTCGGAATTTTGAGAGTGCTCGTGCAAGCGGGCCGCGCAAACAGCCATCCCTGGCTGACAGCGCTCTATGCACCATCCATGGCGCATAGACCCACTTGCACGATCACTCTCAAAACTGATTAAACGCGGAAGATCTAAAGCAAGAGCAAGAGCAAGAGCAATTTAATTTGACTTGCTTTCTGAACAATTTTTTATGTGTAACCAAAAATACTTAGGCACAGAAAATCGGACACCCGGTAATTTTTAATTGGAAGTCTGCGCAGCAAACCGTATGCAGGAAGTACAACCGTCGGTATCAGAAATACCATCTGGTATTACGTGCATTAAGTCGAATAAAATCGACACCAGTCTGTCATTAGCAGGTACCACATGCTCACCGAGCTGCAAGTCAAAGACTTCGCAATAATAACCAGCAGCACCTTACAGTTGTCGCAGGGCATGACAACACTCACAGGTGAAACCGGTGCCGGCAAATCTATTTTGCTCGGCGCACTGGGACTGGTTTTGGGAGACCGCGCCTCGACTACCACGGTTCGCGATGGTGCCGATCGAGCCGACATCACTGCAGTATTCGATGTGAGCACCTGTAGTGACGCACTGGAATGGCTCAATGATCACGCAATGGATCAGGATAACGAGTGCATTCTCAGACGTGTAGTAACCCGCGATGGCAAATCCAGAGCCTTTATTAACGGCACGCCGGTTACCATTAAAAACCTGCGCGAGCTATCCCGACAGCTCATCAATATACACGGCCAGCACGACCATCAGCTTATGACGCTGCCTGATACTCAACGCGCCATCCTCGATGATTTCGGCGAGTGCGACACGCTGCTGGCCAGTGTCGCGCAACACTGGCAGGCATGGACTGCCAAAAAGCGCGAACTCGATACCATCAGCAGTCGTCTGCAGGCTCGCAGCGATCGACTGGATACTCTGCGCTATCAGTTACAGGAGTTCACCAATCTCAATCTGGACGGGACAGACTTTCCATCGGTGGACAAGGAGCACAAACGATTGTCCAATACGACCTTGCTGGGCGAGCTTTGCGGCCAGGCAATGGACATTCTGCAAGACGGTAACCCGGCCCTGTTGAGTCAGCTGTCACAGGTAGGCAGTGTCGTTGATCAACTCACCTCCAACGACAACTCAATCAGCGAGGTTGCCGAGCTGCTCGGTTCCGCTCGAATACAACTGGAAGAAGCGGTAGATACGCTAAGACACTACCAGCACACAATCGAACCACAACCTGAACGGTTACGCGAGCTGGACACGCTGTTATCCGCAGCGCATCAACTTGCAAAAAAGCATCAGTGCGACCTGGTAGAACTGGCCTCTCTGGAGATCAAACTGCGCGATGAATTCGACGACCTGCAATCGATCGACGATTCCATTGAAGCAATAGAGACAGACCTGACCGCACTCGCAGCCAGCCATACAAAAGCTGCAGCCAAACTCACAGCCAAACGAAACAAAGCGTCACTGCAGCTGTCAAAGCATCTGACGCAGGCCATGCAAACTCTGGGTATGAAAGGCGGTAAGTTCGATATTGAAGTATCGCCACGCAAGCTTGAAAACCCGACGGCTAACGGCAACGATCTGGTCGTGTTTAAAGTAAGCGCCAATCCGGGTGCAGCACCTCGATCAATGACCGATGTAGCCTCTGGTGGCGAGTTGTCGCGCCTTAGCCTGGCAGTGCAACTGATTACATCGGCCAGACACAGGGTACCCACTCTGATTTTTGATGAGGTGGATACCGGTGTCGGTGGTGGCGTCGCGGAAACGGTTGGCCAGCAACTTCGTCAACTTGGTGATCGCTGCCAGGTACTGTGTGTTACTCACTTGCCGCAGGTAGCAGCACAGGGGCATACACACATAAAAGTCTCCAAGAAGTCCAGCGATAACAAAACACTGGCAGAATCCCGGGTGTTAAGCGATGACGAATCTCTGGAGGAAATAGCGAGGATGCTGGGTGGTATGAAAATTACCAAACGAACCCGGGACCACGCCGGCGAGATGCTTGCAAGTGCCAGAAGTCAGGATAACAACAAGGATAAACCGGCAACGACCAAGAAGCAGGTGAAGCAGGTAAAAAAGAAGCAACCGTTAAGAAAGAAGAAGCCTGCAAAGACATGACTGCGAAACCCTGCAACCGAATTACGGTACCGCTAACAAGCAGATTATGTACTCTGCCGGCGATACTATCCAAGAATTGAGAGCACCCGAGATGACCTTCTTGTCGCGAACCAACACATTAGCCACAACACTTGTACTTGCAGGCTTCCTGACACTATCGGGTTGCGGATCCTGGTGGCTGCCCAGACCGCACCGGATCGACATCCAGCAAGGCAATATACTGTCAACCGAGGACGTCGGCCAGATCAGCGCCGGGATGAGTAAAATAGAAGTGATCAACTTAATCGGCAAGCCCATTACCACCAGCGTATTCGACGATGAGCGCTGGGACTACATCTACAGCCAAAACCGCTCTGGCGGTACACCAAACAGCAAACGTTTTACCGTTTTCTTCCAGAACGATGCCGTGTTTCGTGTTGAAAATGATGGCTTTGAGAGCACGGCTGAAGCTGCTCAATAAGCGGTTACACCTCGGCTAGCGGTGGGTGTCGCGCGACCATCTGTCCTCTGGTTTCCGGCTTCAGTCCTCTGTACCCGTGCGTTTGTTTTGCTGTGCCTTTGCTCTGGCGCGACGCGCATTCATTGGATCTATCAGCAGGGGTCGGTACAGCTCTACACGATCGCCATGTTGTAACTTGTCGTCATAGGACACGCGCACACCGTAGATACCCACCGGTGTCTCATCGACTTTCAACTCCCCGAACTTTTCTGTTAAGCGCGACGCCAATACGGCATCGCGGACTACAGCACCATCGGGAAGATCCAGTTCATGAACCAGTTGCTCGTTGGGCAGCGCGTATACTATTTCAATATTCACTGGCAATCCTGTGGAGGCGAATACTTCCGGCTAACTGAATTGCTGATTTGCGCGTTTGACAAAGGCATCGACCATTCGCGAGCAAATTTCATTAAAAACAGGACTCAGGGTACGCTGCAATAACATGCCGGCAAAATGAAAATCGATCTCGAAGGTCACTCGACAGCCCTGATCCCCGATATCGGAAAAATGCCACTGTCCCTCCAGTTTTTTGAACGGACCGTCGACCAGTGACATCTTGATTGTCTCGCCCACAGCCAGCATATTTCGTGTAGTAAATTGCTGATTAAGCGGCCCCTTTTTCATTTTTACCCGAGCCACTTTGAAGTCAGCTCCGCTCTCCAGCGTCGTGGCCTCGGCACACCATGGTAAAAACTCCGGATAGGAGTCGACATCATTAACCAGGTCGAACATATTTTGTGCGCTGTGTGGAACCAGCGCAGATCTTTGCAGGGTTGGCATCTAATATTTAATCTACTGTAAAAGGTATACTGTCCCAATATGGCTAAACCAAAAAAAAAGAAGGGCGACAAGGGCTCGTCCCGTATTGCGACCAACAAGCGTGCCCGTTACGATTATCTGATTGAAGATACCTTTGAGGGCGGGCTGGTTTTGCAGGGATGGGAAGTCAAGAGCCTTCGTGAAGGCAGAGTTCAACTGTCCGAGAGCTACGTGATGATCCGCAACGGCGAAGCATGGCTCTACGGCTGCCATATGACCCCACTCCTTTCCGCCTCGACTCACGTTGTGGCTCGACCGCTTCGCGACCGCAAAATTCTTCTGCACCGCGCTGAACTGAATAAACTTGTCGGACAGGTTGAACGCAAAGGCTTTACGCTTGTACCGTTGAATCTGTATTGGAAACGATCCAAAGTGAAACTTGAAATCGGTTTGGCAAAAGGCAAGAAGACGCATGACAAGCGCGCCACTGAAAAAGCGCGTGACTGGGCCAGAGAAAAAGAACGTGTGATGAAAAATCACTAGTAACATTGTTCCTGCCGGATCTGCACCACCTTCAGCTGGTGCTCCAGACACAGCCAGCCGCACTTTCTTTTTGCAATTTCTCAAGCCAGGCGTCATGAGCTTCCTGCTCTGCCTTGTTCGCCTGCAACACCACCTGTGGCGGATACTCTGCAGGATCAGCCTTCAACTCATTCGAGCCGGAGTGTTTGTCCTGCGATACATCGAGCTCAAAACCAAGCGACGACTGCCCACCGGTCATTCGCAAATAAACTTCGGCAAGAATTTCCGCATCGAGCAAGGCGCCATGCAACTGTCGCCTCGAGTTGTCGATATCCAGTCGTTTGCAAAGTGCATCCAGACTGTTGCGCTGGCCGGGAAATTGTTTTCTCGCCAGCTGTAGTGAATCAGTCACGCTATCACAGACAATATCCATGCGGGTATTGGCATTGCACAGCCGGAATTCATAATCGAGAAATGACACATCAAATGCGGCGTTGTGAATGATAACTTCCGCGCCTTCCACAAAGTCGAGAAATGCATCGGCTATCTGCTCAAAGCGGGGTTTGTCCGCCAGAAATTCAGAACTGATGCCATGCACTTCAAACGCCCCGGCGTCGATTGCTCGATCCGGCTGTATGTACTGATGGTAGTGATTACCAGTAAGCTTTCGATCCACTATTTCGACACCACCAATTTCAATAATTCGATGGCTTTCGGTAATTTCCAGACCGGTAGTTTCCGTGTCCAGCACTATCTGACGCATTTCAGGTGTCCACTCTTCAGTTATAAACTGCGTATTTATCTACTACGCATTTATCAACAGCGCATGTATCAACAGCGCATTGCATGTCAGTGTTGATTGAAATCGTGCCACACAAGGGCGGCTGTGCTGGTAGCCAACAGGGCCGGTGCACAGGTTTCTGCAGAACTGATGCGGGTCAGGCCAGTTCATCTATGCCAGTTCATCTATGCCGCGGTTAGCGAGGTCGTCTACCCGCTCGTTGTCTACATGCCCGCTATGGCCCTTAACCCAATGCCAGTCAACTTCATGCTGTAATGCAAGCTTGTCGAGTTGCTTCCACAGATCAGAATTCGCAACGGGCTTTTTGGCACTGTTGATCCAGCCATTTTTTTTCCAGTTGCCAATCCACTCCGTGATGCCTTTTCGCACATACTGCGAATCGGTAGTGAGCGTTACTTTGCTCGGCCTTTTTAACGCTGCCAGTCCCTGTATCGCTGCGGTGAGTTCCATTCGGTTATTAGTGGTTTCAGACTCGCCGCCATATAACTCTTTCTCGTGGCCCCGGCTCTTCAGCAACACTCCCCAGCCACCCGGCCCCGGGTTTCCACGGCAAGCACCGTCAGTGTATATTTCCACAGTGGATTCTGTCACGCCAACGCTACCGGTGATTGCTATTTGGACCGATCTTCATCACGGTTGCTGGAGGACCTGTTGACCGCAGCGGACCGAGTCGCCCGCCGGGCAAACGCGCCGGTTACCAATCGACCACGAGGTCTCATCCAGTTTTGACGCGAAAGCGTCATTGGCATTGATTGTTTGCGCGCATGGATCAAATAGACACCACCGACAAAACCGAGGAAGCGCTGCGTATATTCCAGGTAGCGGGTGCGTTTGAGTACCCCGGGCCTGTTGACAGGCGGTCGGAGAAATACAGTCTCTGCGGTAACAACTCTAAACCCAAGAACGGAGAGCCAATCCTGTATTCGTGCGCGACTGTAGGTATTGCCGCTCCACGGAACCGAGCGGCCAACTACTCGCCTGACACCAAACTGGCTGTAAGGATTAAACCCCAAAAGTAACAGGTGTCCATCAGCTGTCAGCACACGATCTGCCTCGCGCAGTGCGCCGTGCGGGTTGCCACAAAACTCAAGCGAGTGTGGGAAAAACACCAGATTCATGCAATCGCTGCTTATTGGCAAGTGTTCGAGTTCACCGGAGATTTGCGCGCTGGCGGTTTGCGCATAGCTGTCGATTACAATGCGACGATGCAGGCCGGCACTCGAAAGTAACTCGCGGTGAGGTGCAATCTGACCAACCTGCAGGCCCTGATAGCCAAATATTCCCGGCAGAATGTCATCGCATTTAGCGCTGACAGCATCCAGCACAGCACCGCCGAGGCTGGTCTGATACCAATCTCTTAACTGTGGCTGCGCCGTGGCCCAACTCGGTGGTGATTTGCGGAAAATTTCCATACCTCAACTATACTTCATTTTCAGCGGCACTTCTCCCCCGCAGGGTCGCGCAGGCAATAAACACCATCAAAAAAGCTGTGCGCGAATACATAGAAAAATTCAGGGTGTTATAAATTGTGGTTTCTTCGGTTAAGTGCTCTGCGGGCAGTCTGTCCAGTTTTTTTCGTCTGCTGCTTTGTGTCGCTGGTTTTTCATTCTGCATGCCTCTGTCAGGGGAACAATTTGACATACAAAAGGGCCAGATCGAACAGCACACCGGCCAACAGCACGCGTTAATCAATTTCTCCGAGACTGCGCGCGAAATCAGCGAGCGAAGGGGACCACCAGGTGCTTTCCGCGCGGAGGACAACCTGCAAATGCTGCCGCTCAGCCACCACAGCCTGTGGAACCGACTGCGAGACGGTTTTGAGTTTGCAAAACTTGAGCACCCTAAAATCGACCTGCAGATTGAGTTTCTGCAGGAAGGTATGCGCTCCCTGCACGCTAACCTGAATGCCGCCAGGCCCTATCTGCGGTACATCGTCGAACAGGTCGAACGCGCGGATATGCCAATCGATATCGCCATGCTGCCGCTGGTCGAAAGCGCATTTAATCCACATGCAGAGAGCAGTCAGCGGGCACTGGGTCTGTGGCAGTTCATTCCCGGTACCGGCGAGCTCTACGGGCTTGAAGAAACCGACTGGTACAGTGGCCGCAAGGACGTCATCGCCTCTACTGAAGCCGCGCTCGCGTATTTACGCCGTCTGCACAAAACCTTTGATGGTGACTGGCTGCTTGCCCTTGCAGCCTATAACACCGGCCAGGGCAACGTAAGGTCAGCGATAAGAAGCGCCAAAAAACAAGGTCTGAAGCCGGACTTCTGGAACCTGCGTCTTGCCAAAGAAACCCGGGACTACGTGCCCAGACTGATCGCCGTAGCAAAAATGATTAGCGAACCAGAGGCCTACGGAATCATTCTTCCTCTGTTGCCAGATCAAAAATCGACGCGAACGATTCATTTCGACGCACCCGTTACCCTGCAGGCAGCGGCCGATGAAAGTGGTGTCGGTCTGCAACAATTGCTGGAACTCAACCCGGGCTACAAAAAACAGGAGATGCCACCGGAGGGTCCCCATCGATTACTGGTTCCGATAGAAGGCTCTGCAGCAATGATGCAGTGGAAAAACTCGCAACTGGTAACAGACGCCGCTGCCACAACACCGGAACCTTCTAACAACGCGAACGCGTTTACACCCTTCAAACGGGTAGACTACAACAGCTATATCGTGAAGAAAGGCGATAATCTGTGGAATATTGCACGTCAGTTTGACACTGACCTGGAAACGTTAACGACCTGGAATCTTATCGGCAGCAGAAGCAAACCTCTGCAACCCGGAGACAAACTGTGGTACGCGAGGCTGAAAAGTGAGCCAGCAAAGCAGGCCAGGCTGATCAGGTATCGGGTTGTCACATCAGACACCATCCCTACCCTGTCCAAAAAATTCAACACCCGATTGTCCGAATTGAAAAAATGGAACAGATCGCTTCACCATTCGCACGCGCTCAAGCCCGGCCAGATTCTGAACATACCGCTGCCGTAAACTGGCGGCTTCGCCCTCATCTCAATTGCGGGAGTTCTCTCGACGATAGGTGGAGTTCTCTCAACGAGAGGCTGCAATTATCCTGACAACGGCAGTAAGGGATATGCCACACACGGCGATGCTGTCTTACTATCTGGCAAGAACTAAAGCCTGATACCTTCCTGAATCGACATCTGCACATAGATATCAATCCCCCCACCCTGTGGTAATGTTGCAACACAAAGCCGAGTAGCATCGGTCTTTGCGGCAGTAAAGCAACATGAAAAATACTAAAAAACCAGCCATTTGGCTGTCAGAGCGTAAACATGCCACAACTCACTATCATTGCCGAAACCGGGGAAACCAGCTCGCTTGGTCTGACTCACGACGAGTTGACGATTGGACGAAGGCGCGACAATCACCTGTGCCTGCCGCATCTGTCCGTCAGTGGATACCACGCTCGCATTTACGGTGATCCGGATTGCCTGACGCTGGAGGATCTCGGTAGCACTAACGGCACCTTGATCAACGGACGTCGCATCCAGCAACATTTTCTGATTCACAGCGACGAGATTATTATCGGTAGCTATCAGATCCGCTATTCAGAAACCTATACACGTGCGCCAGAGCCGGCCCCGGAGTTAGCGAACGTCACATCAATACAACCGGTTGCACCCATCATCGACCCGCATCTGGAGACGATAATTTCAGAGGCAGCGGCTCTGAAAATCTCATCTGGCGCCAAAGCCGGCTCTGTTCTGCCAATAGAAAAGCCGCTCACCACTGTCGGTAAATCCGGTGGCGAGGTCGGTGCAATTGCTAAAAAGGATACGGGTTACTACCTCGTGCCTGTTGGAACAGAACCAACAGCGATGAGACACAACGGAAGAGCGCTCAACCCACAGGTAGAAATAAAACTGGTTGGGGGTGATCACCTTGAGATTGGCGGCGAGCATCTGGAATTTATCTATCCCTTTTACCGCTAACGTCTTTACCGCTAACCTCTTACGCAAACCTCGGGGCAATCCCGCTACTTAACACCGGATATCTGCACCCGGCACTCAAACCATGCGAGTGTGTGTGGTGGTAAATCAGGAGGAAAAAACACCTGTTGACAGGTAGCGATCACCACGGTCACAAACAATTGATACGATTGTACTGTTACTGACCTGCGCGCTGAGCCTGAGTGCCGCCGCCATCGCCCCACCAGAAGAAATGCCGCAAAAAATCCCTTCTTTTTTTGCCAGTTCGCGAGCGTAGTGTTCAGCGTCCTGCTGGCTCACATCCAGTATTTCATCGACACGCTCCAGCTCATATATCTTTGGCAGATAGGCTTGTGGCCAGCGGCGGATTCCGGGAATTTCTGCACCGTCTGATGGCTGCACGCCCACAATCCGAATATCAGGGTTCTGCTCCTTGAGGAATCGTGATGTACCCATGATCGTACCGGTTGTGCCCATTGATGAAACGAAGTGCGTTACCTCCTTGTTGGTCTCATGCCAAATTTCAGGACCCGTTGTCAGATAATGAGCCATCGGGTTGTCCGGGTTAGCAAACTGATCAAGCACCTTACCCTTACCATCATCCTGCATCTGTAACGCCAGATCTCGCGCGTATTCCATACCCTGCGCCTTGGTGACAGAGATCAGCTCGGCACCATAGACACTCATGGTTACCTTTCTTTCTTCACTGAGATTTTCCGGCATGATCAGCTTCATCTCATAACCGCGCATGGCCGCCGCCATTGCGAGTGCGATGCCGGTGTTACCGCTGGTGGCCTCGATCAGAGTGTCACCCGGGGTGATATCGCCGCGCTTCTCCGCAGCACTGATCATATTCAACGCCGGCCTGTCCTTAACTGATCCGGCCGGATTGTCACCTTCGAGCTTGGCAAGAATTACGTTACCGCGATCATTGGCGCCGAGTCTCTGCAACAGACAAAGACGGGTACCACCGATTTGTTGTGGTAGCGTTTTTAACATGGAGCTATCCAAAAATTCTGAAGTGCAGAGCCCCGACGGGCAGTTCGCACCAGATAAAGGAAAAGTGTCGGCCGCTAAACATAGCATGTTCACCCGGCCGCATAAATTTCGACAAAACGAAATGCTGTAAGTTACAGGAATTCGCCGTTTACAAGTTTACGAATCGACTCCGACTGCTTACGACGAAGCCGATTGCAGCCATCGGTTGAATCCCTCAACCTGATGCAGATCAGACAATCGCGGTGCGAGTTCGAGCCGGTGTAAATCATCCATTCGGCGCATCCAGGTTAACTGTCTCTTGGCCAATTGCCGCGTTGCGGCAATACCGCGCTCGCGCATATCAGCCTGGCAGCATTCATCGTTAAGCATGGCGCAAACCTGCCGGTAGCCGACACAGCGCATCGATGGTAAGTCTCGATGGATGTCAGGGCGCTGGATTAATCCCTTAACTTCTTCAACGAAACCGCACTTGAGCATCTCATCATATCGAGCCGCTATAATGCCGTGAAGCACCGCACGGTCGGTTGGTTGAATACCGATATTAAAAAAACGATACCTCTGCACCGGCCGTCGACGATTTTGCATTTGCGAAAGTGGTTGCCCGGACACTTTATATACTTCAAGTGCCCTGATCAGTCGTTGCGGATCATTCGGGTGTATACGACGAGCGGAGTCAGGATCGACCCGAGACAACTCAACGTGCAACGCTTGCCACCCCAGTGTATCCGCCTGCTGTTGTATTTGCTCTCTGACAGCCGCATCAGACTCGGGCAGTTCAGACAAGCCGTGCCACAGCGACTGGTAGTAAAGCATGGTTCCGCCCACCAGCAACGGTATTCGACCGGCGGTTTTTATTCTGGTTATCTCGTGATGCACATCTGACAGAAAACTCGAGACCGAATAGGTCTCTGACGGGTCAATGATATCCACAAGCGCGTGCGGCGCACGTCGAAGGGTTTCAGCATCCGGCTTGGCAGTGCCAATATCCATACCCCGGTAAATTAAAGCGGAGTCAACACTGATGATTTCAAACGGATAGCTCTGACACAACTCAACTGCCAGTCCGGTTTTACCGGACGCTGTCGGCCCCAGTACACACAAAACCGATGTGGCATCAGGCACCTCATTCATCACTTGAGCGAGGCCTTTTCGAAAGCGATGTCGAGAACGATGATCGCAATGCAAAAGCGAAATAGTAAATCAGAAGTTTGTATCGACCGAGGCAAATAGTCATTCATAATTAACGATACTTTCTACCGGCCACGCATAAACAACGCATCAAGCTCCTTTACGCTCAGCTCAACCCACGTTGGACGACCATGATTGCATTGCCCGCTATTAGGTGTGCGCTCCATGTCGCGCAGCAGTGCATTCATTTCATGTTGTGTCAGAGCGCGGTTGGCTCTGACTGATCCATGGCACGCCATCGTCGACAGCAATTTGTTTATTTCCTCACGCAGTCTATCGCTGTGGCCAAACTCTGCTAAATCAGACAATACATCTCTGAGCAGCTTTTCAGCATCGGCCTTTTGCAATTCAACCGGTACCGATCTAATCTGTAATTGCGTTGGTCCACGACGATCAACACGCATTGCAATGGTGTCAAACATGTCGCGATGATTCTCAGCGAGATCGGCCTCACCTTCACTGACATGCACTTTAACGGGTAACAACAGCGGCTGTGATCGTACAGCACCCGCATCGTACTGTGCCTTCAGGTGCTCGTAGGTGATGCGTTCATGAGCCGCATGGGCATCGACCATCACCAGTCCATCGCGGCTTTGTGAAAGAATAAATGCACCGTGCAGATGTGCAACCGCGAAGCCGAGTGGCGGAAACCCGGATGCAGCTTCATCAGCCGCCACTGCCTCGCTACCGTTACTGGTACTGTTACTGGCGACGGCACTGTTACTGGCACCGGTTGACTCACCGGACGACGACATGAGTTCACGATAGAGCCCATTTTGATCACCTACGTTTCCACGATTATTCTGAAACGTCAGATTATTTTTAAACGCCCGGGGCATAAACCTGTCAGTTTCGCATTGCCGATCCGTGCTTTGGTCAAACGACAGCGGGGCCTGATGCTGCACAGACTCGCTCTGCCGTAGATGCGCGGCAGCCTCTTGTGTATCTGCCACTGCTTCAACAGCATCAACGCCCACGGTATCTGCCTGATCACTTTGAGTAGTCGCCAGCACACTCTTGATGGTACCGCCTAAAAAGCCATGTACCGCTCGCCCATCTCGAAAACGAACCTCCAGCTTACCCGGGTGCACATTCACATCGACCTCCCTCGGATCCATCTCCAGGTAAAGCACATAGGCTGGCTGGCGGCTGTGATACATCAGGTCGCTATATGCCTGTTTGATTGCATGGGTAACTGTCTTGTCTCGCACCATGCGGCCATTCACATAGAAGTACTGCATATCAGCCTGACTGCGCGAGAACGTCGGTTGTGCGACCCAGCCACTGAGCGACAGCGATTCCGCTGGCCGCTCAAAGTACAGTGCATGGCGCAGAAATTCACTGCCAAGTACCCCCTGCACCCTCGCCTCACCGCGTTTTTGCACCTCGCTGACGGGCTCGCAAAATTTGGTACCTGTGGAAGAATCCCCCGGCGTTGCCAGACTTAACTGCTGTTTACCGTTGTGCGACACCGCAAAGCTCACGTGCCAGGCCGCCAGTGCAATTTTGCGCACAGCGGCCTCAATGTGGTTATATTCAGTCTTGTCTGTGCGTAAAAACTTGCGTCGCGCCGGCACATTAAAGAACAGATCGCGCACCTCGACAGTCGTGCCAATCTGATGAGCGGCTGGCCTGGTTTCGAACTTGCCACTGCCAAAATCGAGGCTGATTTGCTGAGCGTGTTCCTGCCCCTGCGGGCGCGATGTGATGGTTGTGCGCGATACAGCAGCAATACTGGACAGCGCCTCTCCGCGAAAACCCAGAGATCGTACACTGGCCAGATCTTCGAGCGACGCAATCTTGCTCGTCGCATGGCGCTGCATCGCTATCGGTAATTCGTCTACACCGATACCACAGCCATTGTCCCGAATTTTAATCAGCCTGACGCCACCAGTCTCGAGTTCAATCTCGATTTTCGTCGCACCTGCATCTATCGCGTTTTCGAGTAACTCTTTAACAATCGAGGAAGGCCGGTCGATCACCTCCCCGGCCGCTATCTGGTTAATCAGGTGATCTGGCAATTGCTGGATAGGCATGAACATAGGGCGCCGTGCGGGGACAGCTTATTTTACGTCGGAAGCGGTAGGGAATCACCCCAAAAAAACGCGCGACTCCAAAATACCGTATGCAACGCAGCAGCCCCCGTGTCTGCCACAGAAGCGGTCATTCACTTTATCAATGCGATGACAGGCCTTCGTGAATCGTAAAATCAGCGCCGAGTTAATTCACATGGAATTGCTGAAAGTGCACAACTGCGGACTTGCGTTCCAGATGAATAATACCAAACGCCGGTAACTCTTCAGCTGGCTCAAAGGTATCCCAGTCCCAGGGCGGGTAAGGTAACGGTGCCTGCATAGCGACAGATTGTATTGCGGTGAAACCCAGACCATCAAAGCTGCCGCTAACCGGTCGGTGCACATGCCCAAAACACCAGTGTCGAATATTGCCGGCGCTTTGCAACATGGATAACAATTGCTCGCCACTTTTCAAAGAATCCTGATCCTGCATGGGTAACTTCAAAGGCAACAGTGGATGGTGGGTAAATACCAACGTCGGGGAAGTTTGATCACGCTGTAGCTCCGCCTCCAGCCATTGTATGCGGGCATCACACAGCTCTCCATCGGCGTGACCATCGCGCAGGGTATCAAGCAGCAGAACTCGCCACTGTCCCGCTTGCACGGCATACTGAATGAAATCTGTTTCCAGTGATTGCGGTAATTCAAGGAACTGCTTTAGCAGATCCCGATTATCATGGTTACCCGCCATCGGCAAATACGGGATTTGCAGCCCGGTTAACATTTGACTTAAATGCCTGTAGATCTCAGCGTCTCCATCATTGACCAAATCGCCGGACAGTACGCAATATGATGCGTCCGTATGATGTTCATTAATGCAATCAATTGCGCGCTGTAACTGCTTTGTCGGGTCGCGCCTATAGATCGTGTCGCCTGCGGCAACTAGATGTAAATCACTTAGCCAGATTAGTTTCATAAAGCACCCGCCTGATTAACGTGTGCAATTGACGATAGACTGTCGTATTCCTTCAATCTGTATTGACCTCGGTTAGAATCTGCGAATCAGCCACCACGCGAGTAACAGCACCAGTGGCAGAAGTATTGAAAAAAGTAAGGCGTATACCAGCCAGTCTGCACCACGCGCATAGTGCCCAAGCGTATTATAAATAACAGCTATTGACAGGTTAGCCACTGTTACCGCAATCCAGAATCTGCGCGGCGTCATGCGTACAACCCCTGCGACCAGCACAGACGCTTCAGCCACGACCGGTACGCCTCTAAATGCGGCCAATGCCCACAGACCCGGCTGATCAAGTCGATCTGTCATATCCTCCAGCTCATCGGGTGCAACAAAGCGTTTGACCAGCGGTAAACCAAAGTGTTTACCCAACAGATAGCCGATCAAACAAGAGAACATCAGGCCAATAAAACAAACTGCACTTCCCGCCCACCAGCCTATAGAGGCACCGGTAAAGGTCATCACTCCACTGGAGGGCACTGGCAGTAAAATATCGCTGGCGAGTACAGCGATCACCGCCAGCAGTGCCACAGGATTTCTATCCGATAAGTAGGACCCGGTCAGGAGATTATCGACTATCCAGCGTTCGCTTTGTTCCCCTACAAAAACAAACGGTATGACAGGCACCAGCAGTACGATTACAACCAGTACAAAGAACTTGACTAACCTTGATTTGCCTGGTGGGGACTGTGTGTTCAATTGAGCCACTGTATAAGTTCTAATCTAAATGCCTGCCAGTGTGGCGGGCTTTATCCCACGCATCGACCAACTGACGCACGAGGCACGGCTACCCTTTCCAACCCGACAACATCTGCGCCGCGTTTGTACGACAAATTAGATGACCCCGTGAATAGTAATCATTGCACAATCAATTTATCAGACCGCTGTCGTCGACCACTTCCCTGGCGCTTACAAATGCCTCTGCGGCACACTGTATATCATCCGCATCAGTTACCCAGGAACACACACTGATACGAATGACTGGCTTGCCGAACCATTTTGACGCTCCCACCCAGGCGTCACCGGATTCCTGAATGCTCCTGACGATAGCATTGGTTCTTTCCTCGCTACCGACAGCCAGAATAATCTGATTAAAGCAAACGTCGTTCACTACAGAAAAGCCACGTGCCGACAACAGATTGCTAAATTCCACCGCACGTTGATGCAGTCCGAGTATCAAATCATCGACGCCTTGCTTACCCAGATAACGCAACGCCGCCCACAAATCCACCGCCCTGGCTCGCCGCGACATTTCGGGAGTGTACAGCATGCTATCGCGATGTTCTGAATACATAATATAAGCGCCGGAGTTTTGCAGAGCCATAACCAATGCCTCTTCATCAGCGCACAACACAATACCGCTGTCGTAGGGCGTGTTCAGTGTTTTGTGTGCATCAACAGACCAACTGCGCGCCAATTCGATACCGTCGGTTAAATAAGATAACTGCTTACAGGCAGCGGCCCACAAGCCAAATGCACCATCCACATGTACCCATGCCCCGGCAGCATTCGCCTTCTCACACACCGTCCTGACCGGGTCGAAAGAGCCTGAATTAACGTTACCGGCCTGCAGAATAACGATTGTCCTGTCGTCCAGTACAGGCAGCGAATCTGCAATCAGTCGACCTTGCTCATCAACGTCAACCAGTTCCAGACGATCAGTTCCAAAACCAAGCAGTGCAACGGCCTTTACCACCGTGCTGTGAGTATGCTCACTGGTTACGATTCGCAATCGCGGTGCACCGTCCAGCCCTTGCCGATTGATATCCCAACCTGCTCTCTGCAACAATCGATAGCGTGCGGCGGCCAGTCCACAGACAATGGCCATCGATGTGCCGCTGACAAAGCCCGCGACGGTACTCGATGGTAACCCCAGCAAGTCACGTAGCCAGGACTGACACACCTCTTCAAGCGTGGCATTTACAGGTGATACAGCGTGCAGAACCGCGTTTTGATCCCAACTGTCCGCAAGCAGCCTCGCCGCCATTGCCGCTGGAATAACCCCGCCGTTGACCAAGCCGAAAAAACGCCCACCGGTCTGTGCCATGGTAGCGGGCGATCCAACCTCGTGTAATTGTTCGAGAACCTCTCGCGCATCACTGACCTGTTCTGGCAGAGGCTGATGGAACGCTTCGAGCCGTGCTACAGCGGCAGCTGTCGGTGCAACGTTTCTGGATCTGGCATCGCGCAAATATTGGCGGCCATATTCTGCTGCTTGCTCGAAAACGTCGCCCTGTGCAACTTCGCTGGCCATTTTTGGTTGCAGAGCGTTTTGCTGCAGAGCGTTTTGCTGAAGTGCCGTTTCATGCCCGGCATCGAGCGGAGTAACGCGCTGTTTTTCGTTAGCCATAAACAGTCTCTCGATTAGTTAGTGCCCATCCAGAAACAGGGGTGTAGCGAGAATCACTGAGGTGCGTGAGATTTTACCGACTACATGTAGGCGTTTAGTCATTCTAAATAACTACATGTAGTCGGTGAAAGATCGCGTGCATTCAGTGATTCGCAGTAGCGATTGTTTCTGGATGGGCACTAGTTACTCGAGAGTACCGCATTCAACACGGCGCGTCCCCCCAAAGCAGATGCTGGAGCCAGTCAAAACAGCAAATTGGCTGT
>CAYMVV010000113.1:0-1422 GCA_964393885.1 uncultured Granulosicoccaceae bacterium
TCCAGCCAGCCGGCAATAGTAAACAGATACGGATCGCTGATCGTGTAGTGATCTCCCATCACCCAGGGGCCGGCGATGCGCTCTTCGACCAGTTGCATGGAAGCTGTCATGGTCTTTGGTAACATAGCCAGCATATCATCAAACGAGCTCTGTTCAGTTGCCCAGCGTTCACCGCGGCGACCATGAGCGTGGTTGACATGAACGGATGATGCGAGCAATGAATTGAATGACTGAATTTGTGCAAACGCCCAGTTGTCATTGCTCATCGCCATATTCTTATCGGGATAGGCCAGGGCGAGGTAGCTCAGTATTGCTGTTGTCTCTGTGAGTAATCCTGAGTCCGTTTGCAGCGCAGGTACCCTGCCGAGCGGGTTGATCTGTTTGTAAGCGGCTGTGTGCTGTTCGCCACTGGCAAAGTCTACCCGTGTCAGTGTGTATTGCGCCTCGATTTCTTCGAGCGTGATCAACGATGCTCTGGACACTGCTGCCGGTGAATAAAACAGATTTAACATGCTGACTCCGTTGAAACAATAGTTTCAGTTATGTACTTTGGCGATCGTCTGATTACAGAATACCTTTGCTGTTCAGTTCGTTGATTTCCTGCATCAGGGCGGTGTTGTTCGAGCGCTGCAATGATAACGCGTCAGCGTAGTCCGGGAGGGTGCCACCGGTAATGTATAGTGCGGCCAGTTCACCGGCCGCGCATGCTGCCATTGAACCGAAACCAGACATGGCGGTGGCAATGGTGTAGCCCGGCAACGTCGTGTTGCCAATGAGGGGCCAGTTTTCCTCCGTCATCGTGTAGTAGCCGCCATAGTGGGTGAAGTCACGCGGAAAACCCTGGTAGTACTTCTTTAGCCGTGGGTTCAGTCGGGCCGCTCCTCTGAGTACTATTTCGGGAAAGTGCTCTTGCAGCAGCTCTTGAAGGTGCTCTTGAAGATGACTGTGCAGATGGGTCTGTTCTGCAGGGTCGGTTGCCGCCTCGTTGTATGCCCAGCCCAGCTTGATGCGATTGCCGGTTTCGCCCCCATCCGGACGACAATGAATAGCGCCGGGCATCGTCTCTGTAAAGCGGGCCAGTGTCGGGTCTTGTTGAATCGCCTGGCGCTCGTCATCGGTCCAGTCGATCAATTGCGGATCAAGATCGATAGTAAATGGCTGCTTTCTATCGACAGCATGCAGCGTATCTGCAAAGGCAATTTTTTGCTGATAAACGTTTTTTATCGGTAGCTCGATACCGACACAGGAAGATAGCTCCTGTGCGAAAGGGCCGGCAGCGTTCACAATAGAGGCGGCGTTTATAGTTTTATCCGGTGCTGAGCTAGCGCGAATATCCAGCTCATAACTGCCTTTGCGATAGTCTATATGCTGAACACGCGCGGTGCGGAGTCTGCCACCGGCTTCCCTGAATTCGCGGAGCAT
>CAYMVV010000113.1:1522-10670 GCA_964393885.1 uncultured Granulosicoccaceae bacterium
GCTGAACACGCGCGGTGCGGAGTCTGCCACCGGCTTCCCTGAATTCGCGGAGCATGTGGCTGCCAAGTGCGTGCGCGGATATACTGCCACCTCTGCGGATATGCACAATGGTTTGTAATTGCGCGTCGAAGCCTGGAAAACATTGCCGGATCAATGCAGCGTTTTGCAGAATCTCTGCGCCATTCCTGTCTGTCAGCAGCGACTGTCTATAGGAATCCGCGCTGTTGTGGGTTCTGATGCTATTGGGCTGCTTGAAAGTCTGATGCAGGTTGTCGAGTAGATCGCGGGCGTCAGCATCACGACTGGCAAGCACATAGCCGGACCGGCTCGTGATGATCTCGTTGTTGTACTGACTGTCTAGCTGACTCAGCAGATCAATGGAACGATCCATAAACCGTTTCATAACCGGGTGTGGCCACCAGTTGCGGTAGTTCTCGCCAGACACGGCCGAGGTTACTGACATCGGTTGTTCACAGTCGATCAGAGTTACATGGAGTGCCGGCTGTTGTTGCTTGAGATAATACGCGACGGCGATGCCAATGTTTCCCGCTCCGATTACCGCGACGTCTGTATAATTTGATTGCATAGGCGATGTATCTTGCCGTTGGCTGTTGCTTACTACTCGCGCAACGTGTCGAGAGTGCCGTGCGGTGGTTGGCTCATCTGTTGTTACTCAAACGAATGTGAGCTGAAAGGTCACAGAGGGCTGACCGATCAACGCTTGTTCCTTAAAACGCCTGTTCCATAAAACGGCAGTTCCATAAAACGGCTGTTCGATAAAAGACGAATTCAAAGCTGCAAACGGTAGAGACAGTCGTTGCCATCGCTATTGTCAATCAGTGGTGTAGAATCTGGCTAAGGAACAGTTTGGTACGATCGTTAACCGGATTGTCGAAAAAGTTAATCGGGTCGTTTTGTTCGACAATTTCCCCTTCATCTATAAAGATTACCCGGTCGGCTACGCGACGCGCAAAGCCCATTTCATGCGTCACACAGAGCATGGTCATGCCTTCCTCTGCTAGTGATACCATCACGTCGAGTACTTCAGAGATCATCTCCGGGTCGAGCGCGGACGTGGGCTCATCGAATAACATGATTTCAGGGTTCATGCAAAGTGATCGCGCAATAGCAACACGCTGTTGCTGGCCACCTGACAACTCACCCGGGTACTTGTTGGCTTGCTCTGGAATGCGTACTTTTTCAAGGTAGTTCATCGCGATTGACTCCGCTTCGCGCAAGCTTTTACGGCGTACGAGTTTGAGCGCGATGGTACAGTTTTCTATTACGGTCATATGCGGAAACAAATTGAAGTGCTGAAACACCATGCCGACTTCACTGCGAATTTCGTCGATGTTGGCTACATCTTCATTGAGCTCGGTTCCCAGTACCTCGATAACACCTTGCTGGTGATCTTCCAGCTTGCAGATGCAGCGGATCAGGGTGGACTTGCCGGAGCCGGACGGACCGCAGATAACAATCTTCTCACCCACCTGTACATCGAGATTGATATCGCGCAACACATGGAACTGGTCAAACCACTTGTTAACCTGCTGCATTGAAACTGCCGCAACAGCTGCTTTGCTCTTGTTTTCATCAGTGCCAGTGCCAGTGCCAGTGCCGGGGTTGCGCGTATTGTGATTGTCAGGCATGTCCAACCCTCAGTCTCTTTTCAAGATAGGCACCGTATCTTGATAGTGAAAATACAAAGATAAAGTAAATCAAACCGATAAACACGTAGACCTCTATATAGTGTGGTGTCCATTCACCGGTGCCGTATGCGGCATGGCCTGATGCCAGCACTTCAAAAAAGCCGACGATGGTGACAATCGAAGTTTCCTTGAAGGTGATGACAAACTGATTGATGATTGAAGGCAGGGAATTGCGAAACGCCTGCGGAAGCTGTATGTAACCCACACGATGCCAGTAACTCATACCGAGCGTCAATGCGGCTTCATCCTGCCCGCTGGAAAGTGACTGCAGCCCGGCTCGAATGTTCTCTGCCTGATAGCAGGCGAAGAACAGCGCAAAGCCTGCTATTACCCGATACAGTTTATCGCCTTGCAGCCAGCCCGGCATAACGAACGGTGTAATAACCGCGGCGGCAAACAGTATGGTCAGCAGTGGCAGTGAGCGAACCAGATCAATCAACAGTCCAATCAGTTTTGCGATTACCGGCAGACGTGAGCGTCTGCCGAGCGCCAGCACAATAGACAGTGGCATGCCAATCAGGCTGACAGATGCAAATATAAATATAGTCAGCGCCAGTCCACCCCAGCGCTCGGGAGTTATCACAGTCAGTCCGAACAGGCCCCCATGCATCAGCAGATAAAACAAGCCAAAGCCAATAATCCACAGTGGCGCCAGTCGGCGTGCGGTCCAGAACCATGAAAAGCAGGATGCGATAACCGTAACAATAATCACCAGGCAGGCGAGGGCGGATCGCCAGTGCTCTTCATAGGGGAACAAACCAAATAAAATGATTCGATGGCGCGCATCGATGATCGACCAGCAGGCACCGCTGGCGTCACGACACAGCGGTTCATCTTCAGCACGCCAGACACTGGACAGAAACGCCCAGTCAATAACCTGATACGCAAGCCACGCCAATATCAGGGCACACAGCAGAGTAATAACCGTGTCTGTGATGGTGCCAAACAGATTCTTAGCCAGTCGCTGGCCCGGTGACAGTGGGGCTGGCGCTGATCGGGCAGTTGACTCGATAGTTGCAGTTGAGGTGTGAGACATCAGCTTTTCACCTCATAGCCCTTTAACGCAATTTGTCGGTTGATGGTATTCATGACAAATGCAATTGAGAGGTTAATCAACAAAAACCCACCCATCAGTATGGCAATGAGCTCGAGGGTTTGGCCACTTTGGTTGATTGAGGTTGACACGATCATAAAGAAGTCAGAAAAACCAATAGCCAGACCAATGGTGGTGGCCTTCATCAGTTGCACGTATTGATTGGTGAGCGATGGCAACACTGCACGTATCGCCAGTGGCAATCGGACGCGGGTAAATATGTGCCTGCTTTTGATGCCGAGTACTCTGGCGGCCTCTATCTGGCCTTTGGGAACTGACATCAGGCCGGCACGTACCACTTCACCAATATAGGCACCACCGTATAGCGCAATGGCGATGATCAATGCACTGAGCTCGGGAGGAACACGAAATCCACCGCGAAAATTAAGTCCCTTGAGCGCCGGTTTGCTCAGCCATGGTGTGCCGGTTTGATGGCCCGTATAGATGAGCAAGCCAATCAGGCTCAGCACAAGCAGCCAGGCGAGCTGTTTAAAAGTGACGAAGTGTCGCAGCCGGGTAAACCGCTGGCGTGCAAACCGCAGGACAAACCAGAGAGCGATTAACAGAACAACCGCAGCAACGACCGATGAACCACTCACGTTGACCACCGGAAAATAAAACCCGCGCCCACTGAGGTAGACGGCATCACCAATTGCGTAAGCCTGTTTTGGTCGAGGCAGGTGAATAATAATTGAGTACCAGAACACCGCCTGCAAAATCAGTGGCACGTTGCGGAATATTTCGACATAGACGGTGCCTAATAAAGAAAAGAGATAGTTGCCGGAATTGCGTATCAAGCCGATGGCCACGCCGATAAATGTGGCGAAAAAGATTCCGGTAACTCCGAGTAACAGGGTGTTAAGCAAGCCGATAATCAATGTGCGCTGGTAGGTGTCACTGATAGAATATTCGAGTGTACTAAACGAAAAGTCCCATCCGGTGGAGCGTTCCAGAAAAGCGAAACCGCTGGTCATACCCTGAGCGTCGAGTGATTGTCTGGCGTTGACGATCATTGCTATCAACAGTGCTGCAACAACTGACACGAGCAGTGCCTGCAGCATGGCTTCGCGGAACTTTCTATTGCGAAACAGAGCGCCCACTATTGATGGCCTGGCTCGGGTTTTCGACAACCGAACGTGACTGGATAGCGTTTTAAAACAGGGCGCTGATTAACAGGCGTTAAAACAAACCCGTAATGAGCAGAACAGAGTTGACCGTCGGCTGAGGCACAGTGTATTGCGCAATTCATAGATTGGCGTTCGGATTAGTGGCGTCGAGCCGTACTGTCGATTTGCATCCGTGGCGGTCGACATGGCGAAACAGGTGGTAACCGGCGCGCCAAATCGGGCGCCGGATACGGGGCAGTGTGGATCAGTCCAGTATCTCAGTCCAGTATCATAGGTACGATGACACCGCCATCGCTCCACAGGGCATTGAGTCCACGATCAAGTTTATACACCGAGCCTTCACCGATATTGCGATCAAATATCTCCTTCGAGTTGCCGACCTGCTTGATGACATTGTAGGCCCAGTCATCCGACAAGCCGAGGCGTTCACCGATACCTGGTGTGACGCCGAGTAATTTCTCGACAATGGAGTCTTCCGGGTTGGCTTTGTGCTCGTCTACGTTTTCAGAGGTAATGCCCTTTGATTCGGCAATCCATGTTGCCGCGAACATCCAGTTGGCGATATCAACCCAGTTGTCGTCGCCCTGGCGCATAGCTGCAGATTCCGGTTCCAGTGCCAGTGCGACATTCATGAACATGTGATCGTCGGGGTTATCAGCAGACTGCCGGGTGACCGCCAGGTTCGGACCCCAGCCGACCAGACTGTCGCAACGTCCGGCAAAATAGGCAGCGCGCACTTCCTCGCTCTTTTCAAAGGTAATCATCTCGATTTCGATGCCCTGGCTTTTAAAAAAGTTAGCCGCCAGTCTTTCGGTCGATGTGCCTGCGGCAGCACACAGAGATCCCCCGTCGAGTGCCGATGGCTCGTTGCTGCCGAGCTCCTTTGGCATCATTACGTTGGTTGCGCCTACAAAGTAGGGTCGGGAAAACTGCAGGCCCAGTTCCGTGTCTCGGCCCATCGTCCAGCCCGTCGCCTTGATGATGATGTCAATGTCACCTGATTGCAGTGAGGGGAATCGTTGCGCCCAGCTGATTGGAACAATCTTCAGGTTTTCGTCCGAGCCAAAGATTGCCGTTGCCATGGCGCGGCAGTAGTCGATGTCATAGCCGCTCCACTTATTGTCATCTGTTACCTGCACGAATGGCGGGAAGCTGCCATTGTGGCCTGAGCACAACAGGCTGCCGCGCTCTTTAACGGTTTTCAGCGTGTCGCCATTCTCCGCGAGGGCGGGAGTGAAAAAAGTAGATAGAGTGACTGCGAGTACCGCTGAAACGCGTAAAATGCTATGCATGAATTTTCCTCTGGATAGATTGCTGGATGCAGCCGGGGCAAGATGGCTGTCAATCGATCACAAGCACTTAACGGATTACGGTTTGCGTCGCTGCAGATTCCTGTTGCGGAAGATCATGGCGAGCTCACGATTGACGGTAATTCAGTTGACTGCGCCAAATCATTGTTGCATTGAGTATTCGGCAGTGTCAACAATCGAACGACGAGTGTCGATCTACCCGCGTTTAAGCAGATTTGAGAGGGGATCGTGCAAATAAGTTGGTGTGCCGAGGACTGAATCCAGACGTCAGGCAACGAAGAAATTGCCGGATTCTGATTGTTCCGTCCTCTGCTTACCAAACTCTGCAACTGCAGAGCTGATTGGTCGAAGCAGTTTTTTTACCTTTTTTCGGCTGTTGAAAAGCAGGCCCGCCTGATGCGGTTTGTGCCGTTCGCGCTCAGCCCGAAGTGGCAAGTAGTGGCCTATCGGTTAGCCGCCCGCTTTCTGTTTTCAACAGGAGCGAATGTACTATCGTTGATAGCGTTTTGGTTTGCAGCCGTTTTGCTTGTTGAGAAAAAGCTGACCAGTTCTATAAGCTGGCTGGATTGTTGACTCATTGAAGTACTGCATGCCGCACTCTCCTCAACCAGAGCGGAGTTTTCCTGTGTGGATTGTTCGATATGCGAAATTGACCGATTGACCTCGTCGATTCCTGCAGCCTGATTCTTTGAGGCTTCCGCGATCTCGTTTACAAACTCTGATACCTCACGCACTCCATCAACAATCTGTCTGAGCTTCTTGCCTGAGTCATTCACCAGTGCGGTGCCATGACCGACCTTGTGCACACTGTCCTCAATCAGTTCCTTGATTTCTTTGGCAGCTTCAGCGCTTCGGCCCGCCAGTCCGCGTACCTCGGATGCCACAACGGCAAAACCGCGACCCTGCTCACCTGCGCGTGCCGCTTCAACCGCAGCGTTCAATGCCAACAGATTAGTTTGAAATGCGATTTCATCAATGACGACAATAATGTCGGATATCTTTTTGCTGGCCTGGCTGATCTGGTCCATCGCCTCGACCGCTTTCTCGACAACCTGGCCACCCTCTGTTGCGTACTCCCTGGTGCTGACTGACTTTTCTTTGGCTTGCTGGGCACTTGCCGCGTTTCTTTTCACCGCTTCAGTCATCTTTTCCATCGAGGCAGATGTTACTTCGAGGCTGGCTGCCTGTGTGTCTGTTTGCCTTGACAGGTTGGTATTGCCTTCCGATATTTCGAAGATGCCGGTGTTGAGTGAGTCGGTACTGGATTTAATTTCATCGACAATTGACGTCAGCTTTTGTGCACAGCTATTTACCGAGTTACTCAAATCGGAAAAATCGCCATGGTAGTCGGCATTCATTCTTGGTGTCAGATCACCGGCTGCAATCGAGCCCATTACCGACTTGGCTTCAGACAAAACCTTTTTAGTTAACTGGTGGTCAAGCGTTTCTCGTGTGATATCGCTGGCCATCTTCACGACCTTGACTAAATTTCCGTGGAGATCGTACACCGGATTGTAAGTCGCTCGAATCCAGACTTCCTTATTGTTCTTGCCAAAACGTTTGTATTCAGCTGAGTCGAACTGGCCCGAATTCAGTTTTCTCCAGAAATCCTGATACTCGGCACTCTCCCGATAAGCTGGCTCAACGAACATTGAATGATGCTTGCCGACAATTTCTGACTCGCTATAACCCATAACAGCCAAAAACAGATCATTGGCTCGTTGTATTTTTCCACTCATGTCAAATTCAATAACGGCCTGAGAGCGATCAAGCGCGTTAATGATTGCTATTTGCTCGGCATTTACCTTTTCGTTGTTACGTTTTTCAGTAACGTCGTTCCATTCCAGTGTGGTACCGATATAGTTCCCCATGGAATCCAGCTGAGCTGTGAACATCAGAGAAAACGACAAATCCTTGATTGTCATATCGGTCTTCAAGGGCAGGTTGGAAGGTTCTGCGAGTAGGCGTCTCTGGTGCCCGGGGTCTTTATGAAACTGATCAATGCACTGGCCAATGATATTATTCGAGTTAAACGATGGCCAGATCTGCCGGAATACTTCCATATTTTCGTTTATAAGTCTGATCGATCCCTGATTGACGTAAGTGATTTTCATCTCACGATCAACCATCATAATGGGAGTCTGTACGGCATCGAGTGCGACTTTAAAGTCAATGCCGGGGCTGGTCTTCTTCCTTGAGAACATCATTGTGGTATCTCTCCTTGAAATTGCAGTTGTCTCTTCAGCGTGTTCCTGGCTGATCAACGCTCACGGATCTTGAATCTGTATGTACGGGTTGTTACTGGATCTGTTTTGTTTGCGGGTACCGCACTGCTGAATTATGTGAGCAGCTGTGGGTTTATACGGTTGTCGTCAGTTGATATCTATCCCTGGCGGGGTTGAGGATTTTCACAGACCCCCTGAAACAGACTCCGGAAACACACAGTGTATTCATTCGGCAACACTCATAAATGCACGTCTGTGTTTCCACATCAAAACGTCCACAACACTGCTCACAGGCTCAGGCCTGAAATGGGGTTATTCTTGTATTTGCACGATCTCATCCCTGATAGATTGACTTCACTGTTACGAATTCCCTTCGTCGGTATCGCTTCGCTTCGAGAGCAAACTGCAGATGTGCCGTTGCGTTGTTCCCTGCTCGTCAGTTAGTAATCCACTCAGCTGGATCTGAATAGAGTTTGCGTTTACGAACAGCTTCGCAATAGCGCTGCTATGATGATCAATTTCCCCTGCACAAATCGTGTCAGACTGATATTTAACCCCGCAGATTTCACGGGAGTCGTGCTGCGGGTCGCTTGTCGAGCCGGTTCGGGTTATTAACGATATCGACGCTATCTCAGCCGATCTTTAATTGCGCAGCTGTGTGATTTGTAAAGCGTTTTTATTTATAACGACTAAAAGTTCCGAGCCAGCAGGCAGCGCGTCAGCGCACTGTTCTCCGTCGGGTAATCTCCTGGACGTCAGCGTAAGGCGTTGATTAAAGTGTCGGTGTTCAGTCCATTGCTGGCCAGGCTAATTCCGGGCCTGTCCGAAAAAAAGACACATTGTTAGTGAAAGTGCTCTGAGGGCTGAGGCTGATCATTCGGCCATCAGGATCATCAATACGAGCTATATTGTCGACAAACCACGGGTTCCAGGCCGCTTCATTGTTACCCAGGTACTTAGACAATAGCCGCTTGAAGCGATCGGGTGTGCTGGCTTCTATTGTCGCGTTTCCCCTGAATCCCAAATGCAGCAGGATGCCAGCATCATTGTCGTAGCGAACAATTTCAACAGCACATTGCGGATTTTTCTCGAGACGCTGAACTGTGCTGCCACCGGTGGTACCCGGCATCCACAGCCGGTTGTCTTCCCAAATAAACCACACTGGCGCGTTACGAGGGCCATTGGCACTCACCGTTGCCAGATTAGCCATTAATGGCAATGAAAGAATTTCATTCGGATCAAAGTGCTGGCTCATACGGCGACCGCCCGGGGTTCCACGGCAGGCGGCCGCAATGGCCGCCTGTTTACAGCAGGGTTTAGTTCAGCCGAAGTTTGACCCGTGGCAGGTTACGCTTTTTTCAAGCGTTGTCTGCATCGGCTGCTGCCGCCTGTGCATCCAGGGCCGCCAGTATGCGTGGTGGAGACATGGGGACCTGAGTCATGCGCACGTTCGTCGCATTGGATACCGCATTGCCAATTGCTGCAAGCGGCGGCACGATCGAAGTTTCACCAACACCTCTGATACCGTAGGGGTGATTGGGGTTGGGTATCTCCAGAATTTGCGTATCAATCATCGGCAGGTCGGAACATACCGGGATCCTGTAATCGAGAAAGCCCGGGTTTTGCAAACGGCCGTCTTCGCCGTAGATATACTCTTCGTTGAGCGCCCAGCCTATTCCCTGCG
>CAYMVV010000113.1:10770-16513 GCA_964393885.1 uncultured Granulosicoccaceae bacterium
CGGCCGTCTTCGCCGTAGATATACTCTTCGTTGAGCGCCCAGCCTATTCCCTGCGCGGCACCCCCTTGAAATTGCCCTTCCACATAGGTCGGGTGAACGGCCTTGCCGGCATCCTGTATCACGGTGTAGCGGACCACCCGGGTTGAGCCGGTTTCCTTGTCTACTTCGATATCACAGATATGCGTGGCGAACGACACACCGGCCCCGTCGGCCACGATTTGCGCATGCCCTGCTATCGGGCCGCCGGTTCTGGCTGCTTTGGCAGCGATATCGGCTATTGACAGGGGTTCATGGTTGGATGGTTCGCGAGTGCGTGCATGGCCGTCTTCCCAAATGACATCGTCGACGTCAATCTCCCACATTTTTGCAGCCCGTTCGCGCATGTCGGCTATAGCTATTCGGCAGGATTGAATGGCCGACATGGAGCTGGCGAAGGTTCCGCGACTGCCGTCGGTCATCTCGTTATAACCGAGCGAGCCGGTATCGCCGATGACGGTTTTTACGTTCTCGTAGTCGATTCCGAGTTCTTCGGCAACCACCAGTGACAGAGACGCCCGAGCGCCACCGACGTCGATGGTGCCGACGGTCAGGGTAGCAGTGCCATCGATGCCAATGTTCAGATTGGTGCAGGACTGACCGCCGAAATTGAACCAGAAACCACAGGCCATTCCGCGACCCTGATTTTCACCCAGCGGTGCGCGCATGTGCGGATGCTGTTTGGCGGCTTCCAGTGTGGGTCCGATACCAATGGGCCCATAGACCGGGCCGTAGGACGATTTTGTACCTTCCTTTGCGGCATTCTTTATTCGCAGGTCAACGGCGTTGAGGCCAATCTTTGCCGCCAGTTCGTCAATCATACTCTCTACCGCGAAGGCGGCCATCGGCGCTGAGGGTGCACGATAGGCAGTGGTTTTCGGGCGATTGACCAACACTTCCAGTCCAACCGTTTTTACGTTTTCCATTTCGTAGCAGGCAAAGGCGGTCATCGCGCCGAGCAATGCCCATGAACCGGCATAGGGGCCGCTGGTGTAACGTAACTCGGCTTCTCCGGCGGTGATCACACCGTCGTTGGTGACGCCGATTTTAATATCGATAGAGGTGGCACTGGTGGGGCCGGAGGCGCGGAACACTTCCTCTCGTGTCATGACCAGTTTGACCGGACGATTGGCCTTGCGCGATAACGCCATTGCCACTGGTTCCAGCCAGATGTGAGTTTTGCCACCGAAGCCGCCGCCAATTTCAGATGATGTTACGCGTAATTTTGAAACGTCCATATCGAGCATGAGTGCGCACTGCTGACGGAAAACAAAGTGGCCCTGCGTGCAGACCCACAAGTCGCCGGTGCCATCCGGGCTGATGCTGGCAACGCAGGCGTGTGGCTCGATATAGCCCTGGTGAGATTGCCCTGTGCGAAAGTTGCGTTCTATGACGACGTCCGCTTTGGCAAAACCCGCATTGACATCGCCGTGACCGAATTCTGATCGAGACGCGATATTGGATGGCTTGTCCGGTGCGGGCTCAACACCTTTGGTAAAGCAGTCGCGTCGCAGTACGGGTGCCTTGGGGTGGACTGCGGCATCGACATCGGTGACATGCTTGTGAACACTGTACTCCACTTCTATCAACTTCAGTGCAGCACGTGCAGACTTTGCATCGACGGCGGCTACAGCTGCCACCGCATGACCGTCGTAGTACGCTTTCTTGCGTGCCATGCAGTTATCGAGGATCTCTTGTAGTTCTCCATCCAGATTTTTAAAGTTCCTGAAATCTTTGGAGGTAATTACCGCTTTTACGCCGGGCAATTGCTCTGCCTTTGACGTATCGATTTTTTTGATCGTTGCGTGTGCATGCGGGCTGCGCAGGATAAGGCCCACCAGTTGACCGGGCATGTTGTAGTCGGCGCCGTAACGCGCGCGACCGGTTACTTTATCAACACCATCCGGCCGCACCGGACGTGTACCAACAGACTTGAATTCGCGTGTAGTGAAAGGAGTATCGATGCCCATATCTATTTTGCTCCTTTCGTGGCAGCAGCCTTTTTGGTGGTAGCCTTTGCGGCTTTGGGTTTCATTGATTTTGCCGTGGCCTGAACGGCGCGGACTATTTTGTCATAGCCGGTGCAGCGGCACAGGTTGCCAGCCAGTGCATAGCGAATCTCGGTTTCTGTCGGGTCCGGGTTGTTGTCCAGCAGCGCTTTCGCAGCAATTAAAAAACCGGGCGTGCAGATGCCACATTGAAGTGCGGCGTGCTGTAGAAAATTTTCCTGCAACGGGTGCAGCTTTTCGCCATCGGACATCCCTTCAACAGTCTCGACAGAGCGGCCCTCGGCTTCGGCGCCGAGTACTAGGCAGGAACACACCAGTGCTCCATCGAGCATGATGCTGCAGGCACCGCAGTCGCCCGTGCCGCATCCTTCCTTAACACCTGTCAGACCAACTCTGTCACGCAGCGCGTCGAGCAAAGTTTCACTGGGTTCGCAGGCGAACTCGATCTGGTCACCGTTAATGGTGCTTGATACCAACATGGACATTAGAGTTTTCCTCCGGCTCGGGTGTACGCAGACGCTGTGGCGCGTTTCGCGAGCACCGTGGCCACGCGGGTCCTGAATTCAACGGTGCCGCGTTTGTCGTCTATCGGGGCACAGGCTTTCGCACAGGCTGCAGCAAGTTTTTCCAGTGTTGTATCGTCGAGCGCGTGACCAATCAGTGCTTTGGCAGCTGCCGGGACAAGAATGGCACGTGGAGCAACAGCACCCAGTGCGACTCGCGCTTCCTGAATAACCCCCTTCGCTCCGAGTTTTAAATTGACTGCTGCACTAACCACCGCGATATCCATTTCTGTGCGTGGTGTAAAGCGCAAGTAGGCATCGGCGGATTTCGCAGTGCGTGGAGGCAGCAGTATTGACTCGACGACTTCCCCTTTTTTCAACGATGTCTTGCCAGGTCCGGTTGCGATTTTCGCTACATCGACTTCGCGCGTACCGCGCGGCCCGTGCACAATGGCAACCGCGTTAGCGGCGATCAGGGCAGGCACACTGTCGGCCGCCGGTGATGCGTTACACAGGTTGCCGACAATGGTGCAGCGCCCCTGGATTTGGTCTGACCCGATCAGATTGGCAGCTTCCACAACGCCGGGCCAGGCTTTGCACAGCGCAGCATGCTGACCCATACTGGCACAGGAGACGGCGGCACCTATAGAAAAACCGCTGGCGGTTTTTTTTATGCCGTTCATCGATTTGATGTGTTTTATATCGACAACCACATCGGGTTCAACGGCGCCTCCTTTCATCCGGACCAGCAGATCAGAGCCGCCTGCCAGTACATGCACACTTCCTTTCGATGTTGACAATAACGCTACTGCGTCTTCGGTTTTCCGGGGTGCCAGATATTGCAATGGCCAATTCCTGTATGTGTTGGTAACCGGTGAAGTTTGTGGCATACCCACAGCCGGGTCAACATTCTTTCAGCAATGGCGGACAATCAACAACAAATAAACGCGCTTAAGAGCAATTTTGTAAAAGTGATATAAACAATGGGCAGTTTGTCTATGCATGAAAGATCCGGTGTCACACCACTCACTGTGGTGCTTTACTGGCTCGTTATCACCGATTGCACTTCACTACCGGTCGCGTGCCTGCCAGTCCCCTGCTCACCAGTCCCCTGTTTACCAGTCCCCTGTTTACCAGTTCCCTGTTTACCAGTTCCCTGTTTACCAGTTCCCTGTTTACCAGTCCCCTGTCTACCAGTCGCGGGGCAGGGGCCTGCGGATGACGATTTTTTTATCCTGCAATTCGATATAACCGCCCTTGACCAGTTCCGCCATCACTTTGCTGATCATCTCGCGAGATGCACCAATCATGTTGCCGAGGTCCTGATGCGTGTAGCGTTGTTTCAAACGTCGGTTGTTATCGGTATCCGTTTCGGCCAGTTCATTTAGCTTGTTTGCCAGTCGGCGGTAGACATTGTCGAGTGCGAGACTCTTCAGACCGCCGGTGGCCGCGCGCAGGCGCCGGGTCAGTGTGCGAATAATCGCAAAAGCGATGGCCGGATTCTCTGCTGCACATTCCTGGAATGCGCTCTTGGAAATGGCGATGGTTTCGGTTTTTTCGAGCGTGACCACCGAGGCAGATCGTGGTTCATCATCGAGCAGCGCTATTTCACCAATGCAGCTGCCACTGCCTTCTTCGTTGATGGTTATTTCCCGGCCGTCCTCGGAGGAGACAAAAATTCTTACGCGACCGCTTTCAATGATATGGAGGTTTTTACCGACTTCTCCCTGTCTGATCAGCTGCGTGTTCTTCTTGTGTGTATGACGTGTGCAGGTACTGGAGAGCTGGCGCAGCGCTTCGTCATCGAGCTCTGCAAAGATCGGTACAACGCGCAATGTTTCCGGGACGACTACCATGCTGAAATCCGGTTGGCTGGACACAATCGATACTGACCTTCTACTTCTTCTTGGAAGGTATCAAAAATCTCGTGCTGGTGCATGGCTGGTTCGTCCGTGGTAGCTGCCCGTGGTAATCGCCCGTGGTTAACGTTAATGACGAGCTGGCCAAGTATGGTCAAGCCCGGTCTGTGGTCTGGCATTACTCGGCAGCGAAGCGCGCAGTAATAAAGGCGAGAGCATCGTTAAAGCTTGCTTGTAACACGCCTGTGTGTCCGGCACCCTGGTAGGTTTCCAGCACGGGATCAATGTCGGTTTCGCTGACAGCAGAGAGTTGTTCAATCAGAGTAATGCTCGAGTTCGGGAAGACAGTGAGATCAGACAGTCCTTGTGCAACCAACAGTGGCGCGTTGAGCGTGCGGTTGCCCGGTTCAACGGACTCGTTGTAGATCAGCAGCTGCGGGCTTTGAAAGAAGTCCGGTGCAATAAAGCTGTCAACGTTGTTCTGCGCCAAAAGTACGGGTGGAACAGTGGCGACAAGCTCGTCAGATATTTGCGGCAGGCAGGCGGTTTCAGTTACTTGCTGAAGTACCTGGCCATCAATACCGTAAATAGCATCCAGATCAAAATCCGGGATAACTGTCTCGATGCCATGGGCAGCCAGCGCGCTAAAACTGAGACGGGAAACAGCCGACGATACACGTTCAGCGTTGGATGCGTCGGTGTTCGTCGAGAGTGCCTCAAGGATGGCGCCCTGTTCAAGTACCTGTGACGCCGGCGCAAGAGCAACGGTGCCAACCAGTGTAATTTCCGGATTTTCGGCGCTTAGCGATGCTGCGCCGAGTACAGCGTGTCCGCCCTGCGAGTGGCCCAGAAGCGCATAGCGATCAGATAATTCAGGAAATGCCTCGGTGGCGGCGGCAACAGCGTAGTTGATCGAGCGTCCTTCACTGTCCAGATGTAAATAGGGGTGTCCACCCTCTGTGCCCAGACCCTCATAGTCGGGAGCAACGATAGCATAGCCAGACGCCAGCCAGGCGTTCAAATAGGTGTCATAACCCGATAGATTGTTGCTGGCTGATGGTGCACAGATGTCGGCAACACCCACCGTGCCGTGGCCCCACCCGATAACCGGCCAACCCCCTTCGGGAGTGTCGCCAACAGGTATCAGGACTACGGCGTTTTCGCGTCGGTTACCACCGTTAATATCGGGCATGGTGTAGTTCAGCAACGATATAGCAGCGGCATCGCTCGCGCCATCTACCTCTGTCGCGGTGACAGTTGGTGGATCTATGTCATCAGTTGATGTGTCGTCATTGTCGCTATCGGCGCCCGTTTCGCTGTCGATGCCCGTTTCGCT
>CAYMVV010000114.1:0-12225 GCA_964393885.1 uncultured Granulosicoccaceae bacterium
CCTGGCCGTGTTTAATCTAAACGAGTGAATTAAGTCAGATCGGCAGTTGAACAAATAAGCAATTGCGCTTCACCGCCAGGTTCGCCGTAACAAATAGCATGTTGGTCGAAAACCTTTGCGTAGGCCATAGCTTTGTGTCTGTCCATACCCAGAATTAAAAACGATGGCTCAGGCGGCCAGTCACCAGATTCCCCCACGCCAGAGCCTTCGTAGTGGAGGTATCCCCCGGCAACTAACAGCGATTTTAGAAGCTGTTGGCGATGCTGGTTGTCAGCATCGGTTAACTGTTGCGATAACGGATTGCATGCGGTGATAAATGCCCATGAGGACACTGCATGTTCCTCGCATATTGAATCCAGTGTTTGGCAGCGCATTCCCACTCTGATAATAGCCGTCTCATTTTTCAGCCTGGCTTCGTAGCGAGTATCTATGTAGGCTGCTCGCTGTTCCTCGGTAAGTGTTTTCGAGCGGTCGTACAGCATATTTCAACTCCTGAAAAACCCAATTGGCCTACTGATGAGGCGTAGCAGGGCAAAACCAGCTTGCCGCGTGGCGAGATAGTTGTCGCTACTATAGCGGTTTGTCTTTTGAAGAGCGGATTGTTGGATTTCTATAGAGCTCCCTAAACCGGGTTTCTTTAGATTGTTCCTCGGGGTAGTGGATAGGGAGAACAGTGGATAGGGACATCCGGTTTATTGATCGCATAATCCTAGAATGGCCAGATAGTCTGCTGCTTCCCAGGCAGAGCGTCCGATGAACAACCCGTCGATGTCATCGCAGCGGATAAGCTTCTGACAATTTTCCCTGTTAACCGACCCTCCGTACAGGCATGGCACGTTGCGCCCCAGTATCTGCGCAGAGACAGATTTGATCTCTTTATGACGAGCATCTGCATACTCTGCGGTGGCGGGGATTCCGTGGGTGCCTATCGCCCACACCGGTTCATAGGCGAACAGAATTGTAGCGGATTTCTGATCAGCTGATAATTTGCTTAATGCTGCACTGACCTGTGTGGTAAGCACGTCAGTCATACGTCCGGCTTCACGCTCCTCCAATGTCTCGCCTATGCAGATCAGTGGTATCAGTCCGTGTCGCACAGCGGCCTCTGTTTTGAGACCGACAGTCTCGTCGCTTTCGCCAAAATGCGCACGGCGTTCTGAATGGCCAAGTTCCACTAAATCCAGGTTGCAATCGGTCAGCATAGGAGCGGAAACCTCGCCAGTCCATGCACCATTGTCATCCCAGTGCATGTTCTGTGCGCCTACTCGTATCGAGGTATTCTGCAATAGATGCTTCACTTCTCGAACGCATGTGAACGGTGGTACCACGAACCGTTGAATACGATGATTGTGTTGTTCGTCAGCCTCAATGAGTGCGCGGGAAAATGTTTCGGCCTCAGCCAGTGTCTTGTTCATTTTCCAACTGGTGCCAATCCAGAGGTCTGTCATGTCGGGGCCTCCGTTAGGAACGTTTTGACTATCGCTGTCATGTTGGGCTGTCATGTTTGATTCAGCGACTGGTGGCCCCACTTGTCAAGTGCTGACGCCAGTTCGGTATGGTCTTTGGCGTAGTCTATAAGCTCTACGTTTTGTGCCGCCGCGTCCCACGCTTGTTTAATTGCACGCACTCCGGCAGCGGGCCCCATCGGGTGGCCGTGCACACCTCCTCCTGCCAGGTACATCAAATCCAGTGTGCCGCCGGTTCGGTTATAGGTTTCAACGGCCTGACCACCCCATTGGCCGGAGCAGACTACCGGAAGGCTACGATCTGTTTCGGAAAACAGTGGGGTTGCGAGGTCTTTGAACGATTGAACAAAGCTATCATCCGGTTCCCAATATTTCGCTTGAATGCCATTGATCTGAAACTGATCAACCCCGAGTAAGCGCCATATTTTCTGATAGACGCGAAACTCCATACCAAGACCGGGGTGGCGGGTCAGGATGTCCCAGCCATTGCGATGAGCGTGCAGACAAAGTCGAGAGCGTTTGCGAAGGAAGGACATGCCACCATGACCAATAGAATTAATGTTAATGACGGCAGCGTTTCCACCGCCCTCTACCACAAGGTCGTGGTTGTGCATCATCACATCCGGATCTGCCGATGAAATGCCAAAGGCGTACATCACACGTTTGCCAGTCTTTTGTTCGTGTGCATCAATGACGGGCATGATTGCCTTTACCCGCTCGTCGAGAGTTGAATAGCCAGGACTCATTAACTTCTCATCGTCCTTAATAAAATCGACTCCCGCCTCGCAAAGTGCTTTTACGACCAATGCTGTCTGTTCGGGCAGAAGCCCCAGAGAGGGCTTGATGATCGACCCGATAATTGGCCCTTCATTCACACCCATCAAATGGCGAGAGCCCGTAACACCGAATTGTGGACCCGGATGGCCGGACCATGGCTCGGGCAAATCGATGTCCATCACCCTCACTCCTGTAAGTCCGCGCACCGAGTAGGCACCGGCGATGGCGATGGTCATTAATGCAGCTATGTCAGTACCAATAGCTTCGAACGGAAAAGCGATAACTACATCCGCTCTATAGTACGGCCCGTTACCACCTGGAGCAGGACCCGAGGTGGGACCCGCGGTAGGACCCGAGGTGGGAATAGAAGGAACATCAATTGGCTCCAGCGAGTGGATGCTGACCACCCGTGCCGCACAACGCGCACGCACAGCGTCGGTTTCCCCGGGGAGTTCAGTGAATGTTCCTGTCGATTGATCAGAGGCAATTTTGTCAGCAAGCGCTGCTATATCTCCGGCAGACTCCAGCCTGTAGGTCACACGAATTTCGTCTTTAGCCATCGTCTGCTGCTTTCATGTTTGAGCGGTGTCACTTATCGAATGGATTTCGTAACACGCCGGTACCTGTATCATCGAAGGCCACCACCGTCTTTCACCCAGCCAAAGTAGTCCGGACTGCCCATTTGTCCGCCTTTGAGTGCGATTTCGAGGCCGTCTATTTGACCATGTGAGTGTGCTTTAAAAATAGGGGCTCCCGGAATTGTCGGGGCAAGAGCGGTAAGTGCAAATATATCTAGTTGCCGGGTTGCATAGCCTGAGGTGTCTCCACCTGAAATAACAACGCGGCTGATACCACTTACCTTGATTAGCTTATACAAAATCTGACCCAGTGCCTTGCCGATATTTCTGTTGGCCCGCACAGCCTCGATGTTATTGGTTTCCAGGCTTTGGTTGAATTTTTCGATATAAGAATCTGACGGGCCTTCTGCGGTAAAAATCAGTGGAACTACGCCATGTTCAAGTGACTGCAGCGCTAGTGAAAATACTCGATCCACTTCGGTCTCAAGGACATTTTTGGATTCACAGGCACACGACGCGTTAAAGCGAATACATTCAAATCCGTTTCGTCTTGACCAGGCTATCTGCTGAGCAGTGGCTTGCGATACCGAGCCGGAAACGATAGCCATACGATTGGTTCGACCAAGGCTGTTAACCTGTGGCGCTGGTCCCAACAGACCCTGTGCCTGCCAGTGTCGAACCAATGCATACTCGACCCCCTGTGATCCGATGATAAACGGGTGCTGTTTACGCGACTGCCACAACAGTGCGCCAACAGTTTCCTCGCTTTGCTTGTCTATACAGTCAATCGTTAGTGCGGCAAATTGACTATTGAATGGTTCGAAGTAGTCTGCAAGGTTTGCTGCAGGGCTTTGCAGATCTTCAAGGCTAACGCAGCCAAACTCAGTAGACGTTGTTTGCAGTTTGAGATGAGCTGCTACGTCAGATTCATTAACGGGTGTTACCGGGTGCCTTTGCATTACCGGGTGGCGGTCAATGCGATAGATCGTATCGTTGAAGCTCGCAAACAAGTGCCCGAAGCTTTGGTAGCGGCGCATTTGTGGAGCGGCGATCAGTACAGGTACCTGCTTCACGCCGAGTTCTCCAGCACCACTTTCCAGTGCACACCCGATGGAGCCGATATCGGGTGACGAATCCAGTGTCGTGCATACTTTATAGTGCAGCAACTGCGCACCGAGCCTATTGAGATGGCGCAGAGCGCCCCGCACGGTGTCTGTAATTTCAGTGGTCGACAGAGTCCGTGTTATCGACGCGACCCCGACGCCGCGCACATCGGGAAACCGGCTTAAGTCTTCCGGTGTGGGTGCCTGTAGAAACAAAACGGATGGCAATCCCGAGAAAGACAGCACTTCCATAACCGCCGATGCGCCGGTGAAATCATCGCCAAGCCAGGCGATCAACAAGCCATCGGGCAGGGAAGAGAGCGAATTTTCAGGCATAGGAATTAGCCAATTACGACGGCACGGGCAGCGGACGTTGACATTTTTCTGGAAGAGATCATACCATCATACCTGTTGGAAAAAGTTCGTTTTGTGGCTCCCGCTTGTATCCGTCGGCAACGCCTACCTGCCTTGATGGCACAGGAGCCGACGCGCAAAACCCCGTAATTCAAGTTTGAGGAAAGTACGGTGACTCAATTAGCTTTATTCGGTGCCGGTGGCAAGATGGGTTATCGCCTGTCGATCAATCTGCAAGCCTCTGACTACGCAGTCAAGCATGTTGAAGTCAGTGACGCGGGTTGCGAGCGTTTAAAGAAAGACCTTGGCATCACTTGCTGCACAACCGAAGAAGCGCTTGATGGTGCAGATGTTGTGATTCTGGCCGTGCCCGACACAGTGATAGGAAAACTGGCGCACAGTATTGTGCCAACACTAAAAGCCGGGACTATGGTAATTACACTCGATCCTGCAGCAGCGTTTGCAGGGCACTTGCCAGAGCGCTCGGATGTTGTCTATTTTGTTACCCACCCGTGCCATCCGGATATTTTTAGAAACAACACGCTGATGGATGCAAAGACAGATTTTTTTGGCGGATCGCAGGCAACACAACACATCGTCAGTGCCTTGATGCAGGGTCCGCAAGACCAGTATGCCATCGGTGAAAAGGTGGCAAAAACAATCTATGCGCCAGTTGATCGTTCCCACAGGGTAACTGTTGATCAAATGGCTTTGCTGGAGCCCGGCTTATCCGAAACCGTGTGTGCTTCTCTATTAACAGTCATGCGAGAAGCGATGGACGAAGTAGTTAACCGGGGTGTCGAAAAACAAGTCGCACGTGATTTTTTACTCGGTCACATGAGTATACTTGGCGCAGTTCTTTTTGATGAAGTCGAGGGGCAATTTTCGGATGCCTGCAATAAGGCCATTGTTAACGGCAAGCCGATGCTTTTTAAAGACGACTGGAAACGGGTTTTCGATCCGGAGGAAATTGCCGAGAGCATTCGACGGATTACGTGATCACAGCACTGACATTTTTCAAAAAATAAAGGGAAATAGAAACAGTCAATATGAGTAGTTCTTTGCTCAAAGCGGCACCAGTCGTACGTAAAAAGCTGGGTGACCAGGTGTTTGAACAAATTCTTCATCAGATTGAATCCGGCGATCTGGTCGCCGGGGATTTCCTGCCACCAGAACGTCAGTTGATGAAGCAGTTTAATGTCGGCAGGCCCGCGATCCGCGAAGCACTGCAACTGCTGCATACAAGGGGGTTGATAGTTGTTTCGCATGGCGAGCGGAGCAAGGTCAGTAAGCTAAACGCAAGTATCGCGTTTCAGCAAATAGACAGTGTGGCTAAGTTACTTCTGTCACAAGAGCCATCAAACCTCGCAAATTTGAAACAACTACGACGCATTTTCGAGACCGGCGTCATTGAGCTTGCGGCCCGGAATTGTAAAAGCGAAGATGCGAGCGCATTACGATCCATTGTAGCGATGCAGCGCGAGCAACTCGGAAATGCCGAGGCCTTTATTCAATGCGATATCGAATTTCATGCACGCATAGCAGAAATTTCCGGAAATCAGTTATTGAAGCTGGTCTCCGAAGCTGTATTATCATGGATCTTCGACCACCACACCTCGTTGTTGCACTGGTCCGGAAAAGAGGAAACGACTTTGCTTGAACATGAAAAAATCATCGATTGCCTTGCAGTTAATGACGCTCAGGGTGCGGTGAAAATAATGACAGCTCATCTGGACCGGTCAGATCGGATTGTGCGCCAGTGCCAGTGAAGTTAATCGACTGTCCATGTATCATCAAAATGGCCTGCTTACCGGTCGAAGCGCATGTTTTACACTATTGAACCTGTATCGATTCCGTGGTTATACAACCATTTGGATTAGGCGTAATATGGCTGGAGCGTTGTTATAGTCATATTGCGTAAGTGATTGGGCCCGGCAAGACGGATCAATCGTGGTCTGTCTAAATATTAATATTCAGAGGACGTGTATCTTGATGAAAAAACTATCAATAGCAGCCGCTACAGCACTTGTGATGACAAGTGCCTCGGCGATGGCAGAAACAAAACTGCGTATTCAAACGCATTTTTCGCCTGAAACTCACAACGGCAAAGCCGCTGCCAAATGGGCTGAAGACGTGCAGATGATGTCCGGTGGCGAAATATCGCTCGAGATGTTCTACGCCTCTTCAGTGGTAAAGTCAGTTGAAACGTTTGACGCCGCCGTCAACGGCATTCTCGATTGCGATATGACCGGTGGCTCTTACCAGGTTGGTAAGGACAAGGCATTTCAGTTTACCGGTGATTTGATGGGGGGCTACTCAAATCCCTATCAAATGATGGGCTGGTTGCTGCATAACGGCGGCCGTGAGGCAGTCAATGAGCTGTACAACAGCTATGACATGCAATTTGTTGGCTGGTGGGTGCCGGGGCCAGAGTCACTGTCCTCTACCAAGCCGATCCGCAACGTTGAAGATTTCAAAGACTGGAAGTTTCGCTCCCCTCCAGGGCTCGCCACTCTGGTATTCGCCAATCTTGGCGCGTCACCCATTGTGATGGACTTCAACGAGATCTTCACCGCACTTGAGACCGGTCTGATCGATGGTGCAGACGCTGCCAATGTGAGCACCAATGTCGGCCTTGGCTTGTACGATATCGCCGAACATACGAACTATCCGGGTTTCCATTCCATGCCTGCCGATCACCTGGCTTGCAACAAAAAAGTATGGGACGAAATGCCCGATGCTCACAAGCGTATCCTCGAGGTTTCTATGGAAGCGCTGGCGCTGCGTATCGCAACCGAAACTCAAATCATGAATTCGAAGACTGCGCAAGAGCTGGAAGCAAAAGGAGTCAATCTCTATGACTGGTCAGAGACTGATCTTGCTGCGTACCGCGCTGCAGTTAAGGCTGGCTGGGAAGAATATGCAGAAAACGATCAGGCAAAAGCTTTGCTGAAATCGCACATCGACTTTCTTGTCGAGCAGGGAGCCATGCAGGCAGAGTAAAGGCAGTTTGCTTTTGCATCTTGTTTTGTATATTGCTTTTGTATCTAAGTGGGGCTCCGGCCCCACTTTTTTGTATGTATTCTTAAATTGAGAGAACGGCGGCAGCCGTCACTCGAGAGTAAATAATGATAGAGCACGAAAGAAAGGGCTGGGTTGATGCGATAACCTGGCGTTTTAGCCGCGTTGCCATGCTGATACCCGCATTTATCGTAATCATCATGATCTACGAAGTGTTCATGCGTTATGTGTTGGAAAAGCCTACGACCTGGGTAACCGAGATGAGTCTCTGGGTCGGTGGTTGGGTTTATCTCACCGCAGGCATTTATGCGATGCAGCAGCGCGCTCACATTCGCATTACCGTGCTCTATGATGTTGTACCGCGCTGGTTAAAGCGCTTGTTCGACTTTATTTCTGTCTCCCTTATCGTGCTGTGGGCGATAGCCACAGTGTGGGGTGGCTTTAACGAGGCGTGGGACGCATTGCTTCGTTGGGAACGATTTGGCACCGCCTGGGATCCACCAATACCTGCAACGACCCAGCCGCTGATACTGGTTGTGATGGTCATCATGGCCATTCAGGCAGTATCAAACTTCATCACTGACTGGAACGACTACGATCGACCGTTGTTGAGTGACGAAATGCAGGCCGAGATAGAAGAGGTCAAGCGCGCACAGGGTTTTACTGATGCTGACAATGTTAACGAATCCAGTGACGGGCGCTGAGGACTAGGTTATGGATATCGGAACCATATCGCTGATACTGCTTATTTCATTGCTGGTGCTGCTTGCTATCGGTATGCCGCTGGGCTTCGCCTCCGGCATTATGGCTGTTGCTGTATTGGTGATGAAGTTCGGCCCCGAATTACTATTTTCAGATTTCGGTCGCGGACCTTTAAACATCCTCGTGCAGCGTATGTATGGATTGACGACGGACTACGTCATCATTTCCGTGCCGTTGTTTATTTTTATGGCAACCCTGCTCGAGCGCAGTGGTATTGCCAAAGACATGTACACCTGTCTGAGTCAGTGGCTGAGTCGCACGCGCGGTGGAATTGCACTGGTAACCTCGGTGATGGCAGTTGTTATGGCGGCGATGTCCGGCATCATCGGAGGGGAGGTCGTGTTGCTTGGCTTGATTGCACTGCCGCAGATGTTGCGCCTGGGCTACAACCAGAACCTTGCCATCGGTACCATCTGTGCCTCCGGCTCACTGGGCACGATGATTCCGCCATCGATCGTTTTGATCATGTACGGACTGATCACCGAGACATCGATACACGCCCTGTTCAAGGCGGCATTCGTACCGGGTTTCATACTCGCGATTCTATACATGATCTATATCATCATTCGTACCCGGATTACGCCGTCGCTTGCGCCACTGCCTGAGCCCGGCCCTGATGATATGACTGGTCGTACCAAAGCGATTTACGGTTCTGCGTTGATTGCAGGTCTGGTGGCGTTTGCACTTGTGGTGCTTATTTGTCGGGCGTTGTTTCTCGATTACTTCGATAACATAACCGAAGAGCACTCCATGGTCGGCCGCGACTTTATAATCAAGGCAGGCATTGTTGCCTCTTTGCTGGTAGCGTTTCTGGTGTTTTTCATTCGACCAAAGCGCTCTGCGGCTGCATGGCAGGCCGGCAAGGGCATGGTTGCACCGCTACTCGTCGTATTTATCGTACTGGGCTCTATTTATGGCGGCGTTACCGGCATTACCGAGGCTGCGGGTATGGGGTCGGCTGCCGTACTGGTGCTGATCATAATGCGTGGAGAATTCTCTTTTCAGCTGGTTTACGAGGCGCTGATGCGCACCTTCAAATCGACTGGCACGATCATCTGGGTCACCTTTGGTGCAACAGCACTGGCCGGTGCCTACACCATTTCCGGCGGGCCCACCTACGTTGCTAACCTGATCATTGGTGCAGAGTTGCCAACGCTGGGTGTGTTGATGATGATGATGCTTATATTTTTGTTTCTCGGTGCCTTTATGGACTGGGTAGGCATCGTGCTGCTGGTAATGCCCGTATTTTTGCCGATTGTGGTTAAGCTGCCAGTAGCGGAGTTGGGTCTGTTCAGTCCGTTGGTCGACGCTCGGACGTTTGTACCTGTGTGGTTCGGTATTCTGTTTTGTGTGAATATGCAGGTAAGTTTCCTGTCGCCGCCGTTCGGGCCGGCGGCCTTTTATCTCAAGTCCGTAGCACCGCCGCACATCACCTTGCCAGCTATCTTCAGAGGCTTTCTGCCGTTCATCATGCTGCAACTGGTCGTGCTGATGGCCGTGCTGTTTTTTCCAGAGTTGACGATGTTTTTTCGATAGCGGTACAGAGGACATATAACAGAGGACGGATGACTGAAGTAGGTCAGGTGGTGTATGACTGCTCCGTCCTCTGACTTCCGTCCTCCCATCTGTCCCTTGACTCAAACGTTGTTTGTAGTATGGTGCTAGGTATATTGTATACCAGAGAGTTCGAGTGTGAAGAAGCGTGCAACAATACCCGCTAAAACACCGGTCAAGCCAGCCCGCTAACGGCTGGTTACTCTCTCAAAAAGGCTGTTTATTCAAAGCCTAAAGCAATCTCTAAGGATTTAGATTTCTATGGTGAGGACACCAATTTCAGGCTGGACGAGCGCCTGCATGCGGAACAACCCCAACTTTCTCTGGCGCAAATCTGCCTGGCACTGTCGAGGCTCAAACAGGCGGGCTGTAGAGAATGGCCTAGCGTAGTAATCGAGGCGTAGTAATCGAGGCGATTGGAAGCGGACAGGGTGAGGTTGCGGCAATACCGGTGTCCGGCTGGACGGTGATCACGCCACAAAGCCATACCCGTCAAAGCCAGTTGACAGGACCAGGTGGCTTGACCAGGAAGCTGGAGTAGAACGTGTGGTCAAGCAGGATTTGAGGTCTGGCGGGTAACAGCTGAAAGACTGGTACTCAGCGGGACCCGCTCAAGGTTATCGCCGTGTCCGCAATAACGTTCCGGGTTAATGTTCCGGATTATTCATTAATGTATCTATCAACGTATCAATCAGCGCAGAGGAAAAAATAATGTCTGTAGAGCTTCAGGAGCGCACCGCGTCACAAGCATCATCAGAGCAGGAGCTCACAGATGGTTTTCACTTATTAATTGATGCGTTAAAAATGAATGGATTGAACACCATCTACGGTGTTCCCGGTATACCCATCACTGACTTTGGCAGGCTCGCTCAGGCGAGTGGCATGCGTGTGTTGTCGTTCCGCCATGAACAGCACGCAGGTAATGCGGCAGCTATTGCAGGCTACCTCACCCAGAAGCCCGGTTTATGTCTGACCGTATCTGCACCGGGTTTTCTGAACGGCTTAACGGCACTGGCCAATGCCACTACAAACTGCTTTCCAATGATCCTGCTGAGCGGATCTTCTGAGCGCGAGATTGTCGATCTGCAGCAAGGCGACTACGAAGAGATGGATCAGCTGGCCATTGCGAAACCCCTGTGCAAGGCGGCCTTTCGAGTCCTGCATGCAGAGGACATTGGCATTGCTGTGGCGCGGGCTATACGCGCCGCTGTCTCCGGTCGACCGGGTGGTGTTTACCTCGACCTGCCGGCAAAGCTCTTCGGTCAAACCATGGAGGCCGCCGCCGGTGCAGCGTCTTTGGTCAAGGTAATAGATCCGGCACCGCGTCAGATACCCGCAGCGGATGCCATCGCGCGTGCCATGGAGGTTTTACAGTCAGCAAAGAAGCCGCTCATTATTATCGGCAAGGGCGCGGCCTATGCGCAGGCAGACGAGTTGGTCAAGGCTTTCGTTGAAAAGTCCGGTGTACCTTTTCTGCCCATGAGTATGGCCAAGGGACTGTTGCCGGACAATCATCCCCAGAGTGCCTCTGCGGCGCGTTCACTTGTATTAAAAGAATCCGATGTGGTGATTATGCTCGGTGCACGATTGAACTGGCTGCTGTCACACGGCAAGGGTAAGAGCTGGGGTGAGCCCGGTTCGAAGAAGTTTATACAAATTGATATCGATCCTCGCGAGATGGACAGCAACGTCGAGATCGCCGCACCTGTTGTGGGTGATATAGCGTCCTGTCTGCAGGAGTTGCTGGGCGCGATGGATGAAAAGTGGTCGCCGTTGCCATCCGACTGGACCGATGCGGTATACGCAAAGCGCGATGCCAATGTTGCCAAGATGGATCAGCGCGTCGGCAGTGATACCACACCGATGGACTTTCATACCGCGCTTGGTGCGCTGCGCGAAATCATGGCACAGCGCCCGGACACCATGCTCGTAAACGAGGGTGCAAACACACTCGATTTTGCGCGCAGTATTATTAACATGAGTAAGCCCCGCAAACGTATTGACGTTGGCACCTGGGGCATCATGGGTATTGGCATGGGCGCAGCTGTAGCGGCAGCGGTGGAAACCGGTAATCCGGTGCTAGCAGTAGAGGGAGACAGTGCGTTCGGCTTTTCAGGAATGGAAGTGGAAACCATCTGTCGTTACAACCTGCCGGTGTGCATCGTGGTATTTAACAACAACGGTATCTATCGTGGAACCGATGTTAACCCGGTGAGCGATGACGTTGCGCCGACGGTTTTTGTCAAAGACAGTCGCTATGAAAAAATGATGGAAGCGTTTGGTGGTGTGGGTGTTTACGCCACCAGCAGGGACGAATTAACGAAGGCAGTTAATGCTGCGCTGGATTCAGGAAAGCCCACATTGATCAATGCGGTTATTGACGAAAATTCGGGCACTGAAAGTGGTCGCATCGGAAATCTAAATCCACAAAGTGTGGTTAAAAAATAGATCAGTTGATTGCCAGGCTCGGTAGCAAATAGCTCGGTAGCAAATAGCTCGGTAGCAAATAGCTCTGTAACTAAAAGCTCTGTAACTAAGAGCGCGGTAGCGAATCAACCGGTCTGGCCGGCACTGTTTAACAGCAACTCACGGTATATACGGTAAATATAT
>CAYMVV010000114.1:12325-16400 GCA_964393885.1 uncultured Granulosicoccaceae bacterium
ACCGGTCTGGCCGGCACTGTTTAACAGCAACTCACGGTATATACGGTAAATATATGCAAGCTCTGGAAGGTATAAAAGTACTCGACTTCACCCACGTTCAGTCGGGACCCACCTGTACACAGTTACTGGCCTGGTTCGGTGCAGATGTCATTAAGGTTGAGCGCCCCGGTGTCGGTGATGCAACGCGCAAGCAACTGATTGATGTCCCCGGTGCGGACAGTCTGTATTTTACGATGCTGAACCACAACAAGCGCTCTATCGAACTGAACTCTAAAAACGAAACTGGCAAGGAAGTGCTGACGCGGCTCATTGAAGAGTGCGATGTGCTGGTTGAGAACTTTGCCCCCGGTGCGCTCGATCGCATGGGTTTTACCTGGGAGCGCATTCAGGAAATCAATCCAAAAATCATCCTGGCCTCTATCAAAGGCTTTGGACCGGGTAAGTACGAAGACTGCAAAGTCTATGAAAATGTCGCTCAGTGCGCTGGTGGTTCAGCCTCTACAACAGGCTTTCGGGATGGCCCGCCACTGGTTACCGGTGCGCAAATAGGTGACTCGGGTACCGGCTTGCATCTGTGCCTGGGTATTGTAACGGCACTGTTCCAAAGAGAGCGAAGCGGGCGAGGTCAACGGGTTAGCTGCGCCATGCAGGACGGCGTATTGAATCTGTCGCGGGTAAAGCTGCGCGATCAGCAGCGCCTGGATAGCGGTCCACTGAAAGAGTACTCCCAGTTTGGTGAAGGTATAGAGTTTGGCGATACCACACCGCGCGCCGGAAATGACTCCGGTGGCGGTCAGCCCGGACGCATACTCAAGTGCAAAGGGTGGGAGCAGGATCCAAACGCATACACCTACTTTATCGTGCAGGCGGCTGTCTGGGAAAAGGTCTGTGATGTGATCGGTAAGCCCGAGTGGAAGACTCAGGAAGGCTACGCCACACCGCCCGAGAGACTGGACAAGCTCAATGAGATTTTTGAAGCCGTCGAGACGTGGACCAAAACCAAATCCAAATTTGAGGTCATGGAAATCTGCAACCCGATGGACATACCCGTCGGTCCGATTCTATCGATGAAAGAGATCGCCGAAGATCAAGGTCTGTTTGAAACTGGCACCATGGTGAAGGTTGATCACCCCGAGCGCGGTGAATATCTGAGCGTCGGTTGCCCGATAAAATTATCTGACAGCGAAGTCGAAGTGGTTCGTTCACCACTATTGGGGGAGCACACTTCAGAAATACTGACAGACGTGCTTGGTTATAACGGATCTGACTTGCAACGGGTGATTGACTCGGGTGCGGTAGGCGAAGTTAAGTCCTGACAGGTTCCAGACAGTTTATAGAGGAGGAAAGCGTATGCGACTCATAGTAATGGGGCAGCAGGCATTCGGTAAAGATGTACTGGCAAAGCTGTTGGATGCCGGAAAAGACGAGATAGTCGCCGTCTATTGCGAGCCTGACAAAGACAAGGTGGATCCCATCAAGGAATTCGCTTTAGAGAACGGCATACCGGTTGAGCAACCGGCCCACTTCAAAGACGATACAACACTGGCAAAACTCAAGTCATTCAACGCAGACCTGATGGTGATGGCTTTTGTTAATGTCTTCGTGCCCGAGGCTGCACGCGACACCCCGAAACAGGGATCCATATGTTTTCATCCGTCGCTGTTGCCGTTACACCGTGGGCCATCGGCAGTTAACTGGCCGATCATTATGGGACGGGCAGAGTCGGGCTATTCATGGTTTTATCCAACGGATGGTCTGGATGAAGGCGATGTCCTGCTGCAGTGGCAATGTCCGCTTGGCGCGGACGATACCGTCATCGATTTATATTTTAAAAAAATATATCCGTCTGCCGTCGATTCAGTGCTGGAAGTGTGCGAGCTGTTCCGTGGCGGCAATCCGCCTCATATCAAGCAGGATGAGTCACAAGCCACCTACGAAAGGCGCTGTACAAAAAAACATGCACACATAGACTGGTTTAAGCCGGTTGATCAGGTTTATAACCTTATACGTGGTACAAACCCGGCGCCGGGTGCATGGACCACTCATGCGGGAGAGGAATTGAGTGTCTACGACTCTGCCATTGTGCCGGGCGATGGTGTTGCCGGAAGGGTGATGGAAATCAGTGAGGACGGCGTAGCGATACAAAGTGTCGGCGCTCGGATACTGGTTAAAAGGGTTAAGCCTAAAGGCGGCGCCAAGGTTGCTGCGAGCGAATGGGCCGCTTCCTGTAAGCTTGCAGTTGGCGATACAATAGGTTCTTGAGTGCAACCCCACAGGAAAAGACATGGCCGTAAAAACTGATATAGAAATAGCGCGCGAAGCCAGCAAGAAACCGATTCTCGAAATTGGTAGTAAATTGGGCATTCCCGCCGAGTCTCTGGTGCCGTATGGACACGACAAGGCAAAGATCTCTGATGAGTTTATCAAGGCACAGAAGAGCAAGGACGACGGCAAGCTGATCCTGGTTACCGCAATCAATCCAACCCCCGCCGGTGAAGGCAAGACGACCACAACGGTCGGTTTGGGTGACGGCCTGAATGCCATTGGTAAAAACGCAATGATCTGCATAAGAGAGGCCTCTCTTGGTCCCTGTTTCGGCATGAAGGGCGGTGCAGCGGGCGGCGGTTATGCGCAGGTGGTGCCAATGGAGGAGATGAATCTTCATTTCACCGGTGACTTCCACGCCATTACCTCTGCACACAATCTGCTCGCAGCAATGATTGATAACCACATCTATTGGGGCAATGCACTTGAAATAGACTCAAGACGAGTGGTGTGGAGACGCGTACTGGACATGAATGATCGCGCCCTGCGGCAGATTACGGCGAGCCTGGGTGGTGCCACCAATGGCTTTCCTCGCGAGGCCGGATTCGATATCACGGTAGCCTCCGAGGTCATGGCCATATTGTGTCTGGCCAACGATCTGGACGATCTGGAAAAGCGTTTGGGTGACATCATTGTTGCCTATCGTCGCGACAAGTCACCAATCTACTGTCGCGACGTCAAGGCCGATGGTGCGATGACTGTACTGTTGAAAGATGCGATGCAACCAAACCTCGTGCAAACACTGGAAAACAATCCGGCGCTTGTACACGGTGGTCCTTTTGCGAACATCGCCCACGGGTGTAACTCGGTAATCGCAACAAAAACAGCGCTGAAGCTTGCCGACTATGTGGTGACTGAAGCTGGTTTTGGTGCGGATCTGGGGGCTGAAAAATTCCTCGATATCAAGTGCAGAAAAGCGGGTATTGCACCGTCTGCCGTGGTGCTCGTCGCCACCATCAGGGCGATGAAAATGAATGGCGGGGTCTCTAAAGAAGATCTCAACGCCGAAAACGTCAAAGCGGTGGAAGAAGGCTGTGCCAACCTTGGCAGACACATCGAAAACCTGAAGCAGTATGGTGTGCCGGTGGTGGTTGCCATCAACCACTTTACTCTGGACACCGATGCGGAAATTGCAGCATGCCAAAAGTTTGTGCAAGGGCAGGGCGCCGAGGCAATCATCTGTAAGCACTGGGCGCATGGTTCTGATGGAACGAAAGAACTGGCACAGACGGTAGTGGATATTATCGATAAGGGTGAAGCCAACTTCACGACCCTGTATCCGGATGCCATGCCGTTGATGGAAAAAATCGAAACTATTGCAAAGAAGATTTATCGTGCAGACGAAGTCATTGCCGATCAAACCATTCTGGATCAGCTAAAGGCGTGGGAAGACGCAGGCTACGGCGACCTGCCGGTTTGTATCGCCAAAACTCAATATTCATTCTCCACCGATCCCAACCTGCGCGGCGCACCCACCGGGCACAACATACCCGTTCGCGAGGTCAGGTTATCAGCAGGAGCCGGTTTTATTGTAGCGATATGCGGTGCCATCATGACCATGCCGGGTTTGCCACGACAGCCGGCGGCTGAAGTTATTAAGTTAAATGATGCGGGTGATATTGAGGGGTTGTTTTAGGGGGTTATGCCTCGCGGGCTTTGCGCTGGCGCTTGGCAAGTAGGACATCCCTTGCCGGGGGCCTTCATTTTTGAAAAGGGTAGTCTCAATGGGTGAACGCAACACAGTGTATTA
>CAYMVV010000115.1:0-16299 GCA_964393885.1 uncultured Granulosicoccaceae bacterium
CATTACACACCTGCACTCCGATCACTATCTTGAACTGGGGCCGCTGATTCACACGGCGTGGACAGCAGGTCTTAAATCGAAGGTGGATGTCTGGGGTCCAGGCGGGCTTGAAGCGTATTGGCATAACTTTCTGATCTCCATGCAAGCCGACATTGATCTGCGGATCGAGGACGAAGGTCGACCGGATCTACACAAACTCGTTAACATCCATGTCATTGATGAACGCGTGGTTACCCAACAAAAAGCTATCAATATAGAAGCCATACGTACAGAGCACCCGCCACTGCGTGATTGCTTTGCACTGTCATTCAAAACCTCTGAAACGCATGTGGTATTCTCCGGCGATACCGCCCCTTTGCCATCTCTGGTCGAATTTGCTCGCGGGGCAGACCTGCTAATTCATGAAGCCATGCTGGAAAGCGCCCTTCCCGCGCTGCTAAAGCGAGTGGGCAACGGCAGTGACAAGCTGATGGAACACTGGTTGCGCTCACATACGTTTGCACACGATGCCGCCAGCGCAGCAACAACAGCGGGCGTTAAAGCACTCGCGCTCAATCATCTGATTCCCTCTGATGACCCGAACTATAGCGATGAAAACTGGCAGCAGGCAGTCAAACCCGGTTGGAGTGGCCCGCTGTATATTGGCTATGACGGGCTGCGGATACCACTGTGAGGCCGCCCTGTCTACATGCAAAAAAAGCCCATGCATAATGTACGCTAAACACCGTCGCGGTTGGCGCCATTAATACCAACCCTGTCAAGGCCGCGTTCTGGATGATCGGCGCCATGCTCAGTTTTACACTGATGGCAATTGCCGGCCGAGCGTTATACGGGCATCTTGATACATTCGAGATAATGCTCTATCGCTCCCTGCTGGGCCTTGTCATCGTTGTGATCATCGCCTGGAGGGCCGGCACGCTCGGTCAGATCAATGCAGGCAAGGTGCATTTACACGTTATTCGCAATGTTTGTCACTTCATCGGACAAAATTTATGGCTGTACGCAGTCGCACTGATTCCACTGTCTCAACTATTTGCCTTTGAATTTTCCACACCACTCTGGGTAGCGTTACTCGCACCTTTTTTTCTGCAGGAACAATGGACGCTAACGCGTGTCATGGTGGTGGTCACGGGTTTTGTTGGCGTATTGATTGTTGCGCGCCCGGATATTGCGGTTGTCAATAGCGCTACCGTGGCAGCAGCACTGTGTGCCATTGGTTTCGCCGGCACAGTGTTAAGCACCAAGTTACTCGCGCGCACAGAGACAGTCACCTGCATCATGTTTTGGCTGGTCAGCCTGCAGGGTTTGTTTGGATTGCTCTGCGCAGGCTTCGATGGTGATATCGCGATGTTAAATAGCGATACCTGGCACTGGGCACTGCTGGTTGGACTGTGTGGCCTGTTTGCACATTTCTGTATTACCAACGCATTGAAGATTGCACCGGCAACAGTTGTAACGCCACTCGAATTTCTACGCTTACCGTTGATCGCGGTAGTTGGCTACCTATTCTACGATGAGCCTTTATTGCTATCGGTTTTTATTGGCACACTGATTATTTTCATTGCCAATATAATAAACTTGCGTGCCGAGGCGAGGCTTGCCAGCCTGCCACCACTTTAAGCACAAAAAAAGAACCGGCTGCCATCGCCTATTGCAATGGCACAGACTGTTTTTTATTCCGCTTATATCAATACCGCGAAGATCAAAACCGCTGAATCAATACTGCTGACTCAATAACGCTGAATCAATACCGAGAAGATCAGTGAACCGACAACAGCTTATCTCGACCCCTGAGTACAAACAGTGCGATAGCTGCGCCCAGGATCGGCCAGTTTGCCCAAAATAGAATATTCGGTATGGCAAACGGCTCAAGATGCATTTTAAGGCTAACAACAGTTGACACCAAATGCATGACAAGCAATGCCCCGTAAGAGAGGGTCTTAAACATTCCCAACACAAAAATTACTGTCACCAGCAGTTGAGCCACCCCCAGCGCAAGCGGAATATAGCCCGCCATCGTTTCAGCATTTTGTCCGTAGAATCCAGCCAGAATTGCTTTGGCATGCTCTGGTTGCAGAAGCTTGTCAAAAGCCCATACGATAAACAAAATGGCAAGGCCTATTCGCAGAGAAAGCAGCGCAATCTCCAATGGCGTGTCTCGGTTAATATCAGGGTTCGTCATATTTAAAAATCCAATCTAAGTTAATACAGGATGCCAACTGCTTACATTGCTCAAGAGCTGGTACGAGACGGCTCACCATCAGACTCATACACTGTTGATCTGTATACAACCACGAAAATCAACCTTGCATTCACGCTTAACATGCTGAAAACAAGGTAAGCGACGCAGCCGCCATACATCGCTTTGCCAGTTTTCACGCATACCAAGACATCCGGTGTTGTTATTAGTTCATGCGGATTTTTTTCTTGACAAACCTCTTTTTTAGCTTCAGGCCTGCATTATTGATGAGGATTCGGCGTTCAGAGGAAATAAGGCTAAACAGGTCGGCCATTCGTCTGAGAAACGTGGACCGCTGAAGTGTCCAGGAGGTGCCAAGGAGGATGGGTCGAGATGTGACGCCAGATTTTCTTCTGGCGTCTATCTAATAGCTGCTGCTATCGCGGTTATGACACGCTTGTGTCATGTTTTGAGCGCGGTCCCTGAGCGCAGCTCTTCTTGAGCGCGGCTCTTCTTTAGCGCGGCTCTTCTTTAACATAGTGCCGGGTTTGCACCTCGCTGACTCACTGGTACGGACGTACTGATAGTCCGTGTGTTTGTGACCAGTGCGACTAGCGTATCCCAATACCAACGCGGAATCGGACAACCGGATCTATGACGACGAAATCGAGGGGATTGGTACCCGTTGCCGTTACAACCAACTGAACATCGTCCGCTTCGACAAAGTCTCTTATATCTACGTCATCCACCACCAGATCCAGCACACTCGCATTGCTGCCCACTTGTGGATCACCATCTGGCAATGACGCGACCTGTTCGGTCATGAGGGTGCCATCTATGGTTGCCCGCAGGGAAAGGGTAACTGTACTTAGAAAATCGAAGTTATCAGGATTATTGTCTGCCAGCAGATCCACCGAAGGATCATCAGTATCCGGGCTGACTGTAAAGGATGCAGATCTCACATGGACTGATGTCACGATACTCAGTGCTGAATACCCTTCCTGATCGCGTAAATTCAGCGGAAATTGAAACTCTGGCAATGACAGCGCACCCAGATTAATCGGCGCACCGGGTATGACGATCGGATCGAGAGATTCTTCGAACGATCGGGTTCCAAGGGTCGTGTCAGAACACGCGGCTAACAAAAAGCCGGAAACCGATAAAGCAAATAGCGATTTAAACATTTTAGGAAATCCTCGTTGCCAAGAAGATGTGCAAAACTAAATGGACATCCATGTTCGTCTTTGACGAATTTTTCAGAATTTAGAAAAAATATAGGAACCTGGAGACTATCTGCAGACTATATCGTATTCTTCACTACCATTTCTTGCCAATCCCATGATGGGATGCTCGTTGATTCCCCTGTCATACAATAAAAATCACATAAAACTGCGGCTTTACAGGCTTTATTGGAGTTACACGTAGTCTCGTAAAGAACTGTGTCTTATCACCACCGCGCGAAAATCAAAGCGAAAAATTATCAATTGTTACTTCATTTACACACTTCAATGTTATTACGCCGCAATCGCAGATGCCAGCACTACAGCAATTCGTTTGTCTCGCTTTCCGAACAGTTTTAATATGAGTAACTGAATTTACTTCACGCGAAAGTATCAGACACTTTATAATTTGTCAGATGACATTCTGTCCGCAACCCGGAGTCGCAGCAAAGGCACAAGAAGATGAATCGCATACATGCCAACGGAGTAGACTTTGCCTTTCTCGAGCAGGGTGACGGACCGGTTGTTTTGTTGTTACACGGCTTCCCTGACAATGCACATACTTGGAGCTACCAGTTGCCAGCCCTGGCTGACGCTGGCTACCGCGCTGTTGCACCTTTTCTACGTGGTTACTCGCCAACTGAAGTACCTGCCAATGGTTTCTATGGTATCGCCACGCTGGCAACCGATATCGCCGACATCATTCGACGCATTGGCAACGGTAAGCCTGTGCATCTGGTCGGGCAGGATTGGGGAGCGATCATTGGATACGCAGTTATCGCCGCGTTTCCCGAGTTAGTTAACCGGGCAGTGGTTGCTGCAGTCCCGCATTCGGGTCAGGTTAAACAGAGCATGCTTGATGTTCGGCACATTCAGCGTTCGTTTCACTGGTGGTTTTTTCAGGTGGCCGAGTTACCGGAAAAGGCAATCATCGAAAACGACTTCGCCTTCATCGACTACTTATGGGACTACTGGACCTCATCAGGATTCTCTGACACATCGCATATAGCCGGGGTTAAAAAAACCTTGTCAGAACCTGGCGTGCTGAAGGCAGCACTCGCCTACTACCGTTCGATGCTTGACACCACTCGCGATGATCCGAAACTGGCTCATGTGCACGAATTAATCAGTCGCAAAATTTCAGTACCAACCCTCGCACTGTGCGGCGCTGATGACATGCGCGCCGAGCTAATGACGAACCAGCAGGCGTACTTCACCGGGGAGTATCGATTCGAACTGATTCCGGATGCCGGACACTTTCCGCATAGAGAACAGCCAGATGCAGTGAATCGACAGATACTCGACTGGCTGAGTTAATTGCAGGCTCCTGCTATTGTCAATTTAAATCGACGGCATAGCGACGAAGCGTCTCGATCGGGATCAGTTCTAACGCACGTCGATGTGTACTTTGAAGGTAAACGCGTGGTGCACATCCGGCCTCGTGCGCTTCTTTCCAGCGCGCGGCACACAGACACCAGCACCCGCCTTCCTTTAGACCCGGAAAGTTGTATTGCGGCATTGGGGTGATCAGATCATTGCCCTGCGCGCGCGAGTACTCCAGAAATGCCTGCGTGAGTTTTACGCAGACCGTATGTGAGCCTGCATCTGCACCGCTTGTATTGCAGCACCCGTCCCTGAAAAATCCAGTGACCGGGTCTTCGCTGCAGGATTGCAATGGTTCGTCGAAAACATTAAGCGATTCGTCAATTTCCATGGATAGACATTACCGGTTTGATGATATTCAGATCAATTATTGATTGGTATTTTTAATAAAGCAATCCCGCAGCAATGTGCAACTGAAGGCTAACGTGCATGATGATGCAGTAAGCCGTATCGCCAGTGCGCTGTGCACTTACGCGACGTGCATTATCTTAGTGGTGCACTGCGGCTATGCGGTGATAATGGCTACACTGCGGTGATGATGGCTACCCCGCGGTGATGAGTGGCTACACAGCGGTGATGTTCGTCGCCATAAAGCCGCGGATGTGACGCAATGCGAGCTCTATCTTTCGATCGTTCTCCTTCCATGGATACAGGCTTACCTGAGATTGCGGTGCTAGCAGTGCTGTCTCCATTGCGGTTGCATAAGGATGAACCGGTATGTCGTCCGGCAGCACCAACACCGGTGTTTGACACTGGCGGACAAAATCACGATCGACAGTAAATACGAAATCTGCACGACTGGTGTACATATTGTCGAGATAGTCAGAGATCATATCCATTGTGACATCAGGCTGTTGCTCTCGAAAACGCGGCGCCCAACCGCCAATGTTATTTTGGTAGTAAATATCAGGCGCACTGGAGTTATAGCCGCTCGGATGTACCAGTATAGCGGCTTCGATGCGCTCGCCCTCTCGTCGCAACAGATTCCATGTCATCGGACCACCGATACAAAACCCCATGACCATGAAACGATCAATGCCTAAATGATCCATCAGGCCAAGCTGATCATCTGTGAATGCATCCCATGGACGTTCAATCTCAAGCGGACCCACCGAGTGTCCATCGTTGGCATTGCGAAGATCGAGCGCGATGACACGGTAGCTATCGCTGAACGCCTGCAACGGATTAAAAGCGTGCTCAGCTAGCCCGGCGATTGTTGCATTCAGTCCACCGCCGGGTATTACCAGCAAGGGAAACCCCTCACCCGCTTCCTCGTAGTAGACCTTTACACGACCTCTTTCAAAGAATGGCATAACGACTCACAATGAACGATGTGTGCCCCATTACGGCAAATGTAACCCGGTACGTCAAGCTGTTTGAGCTTGCATTGCTATAGAGCAGCACAGGTGTAAAAATCACTGCGCGCGCACCCGCCTCGCCGCTACCTGTCCTCGTACCGCTAAAACCTGCAAACGGGGCGAACAAAACGTCGATGTCCGGGTGTTATGTTTTAAACCAAAGAGCACGATCAACAAAAAACTGATCAAACATTTTTTCTCCTTTTGCGATAACTGTCCATCTTTATTCTGCATTTGCCCGCTTGCACTACCGGACTCTCTTAACTGCTGAACAGAATGTGAGATCGAGCAACGTACACCAGACTCAATGTGGTTACTGTAATTTTAATTAACCAAATTTCGACCAAGATGAACCTGTCGCACAAAGAGTTGGCCAATCGATTTAGCATTCTTCCAGCACATACCCTCAAAGAGTCTGAGGAGGACGCGCGTTCGCATAAAAAAACCGATGCAGCCTGCGACACAAAGTGGTTTATCGAATACGACACTGAGCACAAAGTAGTTGCTCGCTACAGAAGCTGGATTAGTCAGTGCCTTAAACCACCGTACAAAAAACAATTTGGCTGGGAACGTTACTCTGCTTCCGGGGCGTTGCTGGAACGTGAGGTCCGCTACCATCAGCGTAAATCAATGGAATACCTACACTAATTTTTGTGCATAAGGCACTTTGAGCTGCAACGTTTCTTTCAATGACGCGGTTACACTGTAATACAGTTCCGCTTGCTTCTCTGGACCTATTGCTGGAAAAGAGTAACGGGGACAATCAACATAGTTTCGTATACCGCTACGTGAGCGAAATCTTGATTTAGTGATTTCTATGCAGATAACTTTGTGAGGCAAGACACAACTACCCACAATTGGTAGTACAACACAGCGATTTCATACCTTATGCTGCACCAGTGGCAGCGAGGTTACAAATAACACTGATACAAACCAGGTCGTTAACCAGGTCTTTAAATGGATTAACGCCCCGGAATAAAAATATCCGCGTTAATCTCCTCCTGTGGTACTCATTATTGTGATACATCGTCCTTGTGATACATCGTCCTTGTGATACATCGTCCTTGTGATACATCGTCACGTGGTTCATCACACCTGGGGGATACAGTGAGTATCAGTGTAACAAGTCATATTTGAGGAAACATCACAGGACACTGCCATGACACAATTTTTTTATTATTAACCTATAGAAATTGAGGAGTAACAGTGAATGATTAGACTCACACTTGTGCTAACAGCGTCGTTGTTTATTTATGCATGCGGCGGCGGTGGTGGTGGTGGCGACTCAACCGATGAGACTGGCGCGGAAAATAACCCTGAAATAGGTAATACCGACGATACGATAGGCGACACTGACAATCCGCAAGACAGTACTAACCTACCCGATGAAACGGATACTGACAATGGTGATACTGACAATGGTATCGGCGACGAAACCGGGAACGCAGGCAACAGCGGTAATAACTCACAGTTGATTGGCGTTTGGGCCAGGTGCACTCCCAGCATGCTGGGAGAGGCATTGGAGTTTAACGAGACAACTTATAGAATTTATTTCGCAGCGGGACTGGAAAACGATTGCAGTGACCTGATAACACTGGAACGGTCTACCCAGGGCGGCACTTACCAGGTGGTTGGTAACTCGATTTCAGAAGAGGGCTTGCCGGTACTACAGGTTGAGTTTGATGTCATGGATATTTTCGGTGGCAGGGATGACAACGGAGCAGCACCTAATGCATTCAATATCATTCATGTTGATGGTGACACGTTGTTCTGGGGGTTCGCCGGCGGAACACTGGAGCAGGTAGGGCCTAACCTGAATTTCGAAAATACATTCATCAGAGTACGCTAAACTCGGAATAAGTAAAACTTTAGAAGCGCTGCCTTGGTCTGATCAGTTTCCAATGCGACCTTAAGATGTCAGCAGCGACGAGACGCCTCCGGCAAGTAAAATGGTGCCGGAGGCACGTCCAACCCAAATAATTTCGCGTGCTTTTTCCGCCTTCTTTTTATCAACTTCCTGTTTGATGACTTTTTTGCCAACGGATTTCAACAGGCCAAATATACCGATCAATCAACTCCTGGTCACACGGCGTCTGCGCCACATAACCGATAATCCGACAATAAGCAGCAGCGTCAATTGCTGACCGAAAACACCACCACCGGACGATCCACCGCTGTTTGTGTCAGTGGAACCTGACTGGAGCAGGTCACGATTACCATTGGCATCTGTACTCTCATCCTCATGGTCGAGGAAGTCGGCTCGTGAATCACCATCTTCATCAACCGCACCTTCTGCCTGATCACTGATCGAATCACCATCGCTGTCATCATCCAGATAGTTTGGTATGCCGTCACCATCAAGATCTGCGTTGGTCTCTACCAGGTCGGATATGCCATCGTTATCGCTGTCTTCATCTTCAAAGTTTGCAATGCCGTCCCGATCACTGTCTACGGTGCCTTCCACTTCGTCTGCAATACCGTCACCATCCTGATCGTTCGTCGGTACCGTTGACTGGGTGTTGCTGTCGAGAAAGTTAGGCAGTGCATTGCCGTCGATGTCTGACATGCCTTCCTCGGCATCACTGATTCCGTCACCATCGCTGTCAGTATCAAACATATTCGCAATGCCATCACCGTCTATGTCTGATGAACCTTCAACTACATCGCTAATGCCATCGTTGTCGTCATCTGCATCTATGTAGTCGGGAACTCGATCCTGATCGTTGTCAGGAAAGTCAGTGTCGTCAGACGGGTCTGTGCCATTGATTGTTTCTACGCTGTCAGGCACCTGATCGCCATCACTGTCTGCCAGCGATGTAGTAGCGCCGTCTTTGAACGATGCTCTCCCATCACGGTTCGGATCATATAGAGCTTCGACACGGTTGTTGTTGTCGCCAACTGTGTTGTCGTAATCGTTATCATCAAGATAGGCGGGTACGCCATCCTGATCTCGATCATAGTAAGGAAAACCACCCACCTCATTGAGGTCGCTTACGCCGTCACCATCGGTATCAGTGTCAAGCGTGTCAGATACGCCGTCTTTGTCTGAATCCAGATAACTGCGCGCGTCGGCCGGGTCGGTATTCTCCGCAAGCTCTATGATATCGGGCACACCGTCCTGGTCGTTATCGGTATCAAGGCCCACTGCTTCAGCCAGTGCGGCACCTGCGGTTATGGCGAATCGCCCGGAGACACTGGACGGTCCCTGATAAGCGTAGAGTTCGCCATTGATGCGGATTCCAGTGACATGACCATCGGAATCCTGCTCAACACCTATTTCTCTCTCGCCATAAGGGCAGGATGGATCGGTAATCAACCTGCCACCAACCCATGACAGCGGACAGCGGATACCGGCATTATTGGTCCACCATATTTCGTCGTTCTCTTGAACGACATCCACTATGTGCCATCTATTCAGAATCGGACTTCGCACATAGTTACCGGCGAGGACTACTCCATTGACATCAATTTCTTCTACTTCAATGTGCGACACCGCATTGTTCATTGGGGCTTCCAGTTGAGCAACGGACCGAGTGTAGGTCTGACATGTACCGCCGCCGCCACCATGAACGCATAGCTTCACGCTGAAACCCGGAGGAATTTCAATCGACGACATTCGATCGTTACCCACGGGTGAGGTGCTCAATGTACCAAATGAAGTTGTTCCCGGGCCTATGCTCCACGCCGCTCCACTAAAGTTACTGCCAGCGTATATCTTCACTGGCTTACCGTCGAAGTCACTGTAGGTCAACCTTTCTGCAGCGCTGGGAGTAGCACCATAAAAGCGCTTGTTAACCGCTTCGGAGTAGTAGTCCGCTTCGCGACTGGGAGGCCTTTCGAAGTCATCCGGCCAGTTGGCGAGGTTAAACCATGAATGGCTGGTTGCCTCCAGCCTGAACTCGGAGAATTCTGATAAAAACAAATGATGAAAATATTCGTGCTGCATCCATTGGGGATGGTACAACCGTCGCTCTACCTCGGAAGTGGTTCCGGTTCCTAAATGAAGCGGTTTTTTCAATATCCAGCGATCATCCATCATAAACACCATTCGATCCTGATATCGGTTTGTCGCACTACTGATAAATTCGAAACCCTCAAATACCGGCGTCTCCGGAATGTTACTTGGGTAAACAAACCAGTATAAGTCAGTACTGTCTTTCACATGCTCTGGCAACGCGGCCAGCATTTCAGTGGTATTATTCGCCCCGATCCAACGACCGGTGGTAGGGGAATTAACAATGGTGCACATCTCGTTCTGAGGGACGAACTGCAACTGAAGGTGTCGCTCTCCATCGGTAATTGCATGAATATACTGCTGGAACAACTGCGCACCCTGTCGCATCACCCGGTAATTGTTGGCTTCAATCAAAGGGTCGAGTGTATGGCTAACCGGTATTCTATCAGTACGCTCCGGAGTGGTTGGTTGAAAACCCTCAGCGCAATCCGATGTAACAATAGTCATCGTGAGTGGCTGGCTTTCTTTGCCCTGATTAGCCAATCCTTGTCGGGTAATCTCATCCAGCATGCGCATGCTTGCATGTCCCGCGGGTCTGCCCAGGTTCAGGCCACTTGGATAGGTTGCGCCGTTCCAGGGGCCATCAAATGGATATTGATCGAGGAACTGGTCGACGATGGCTCTGGCTCCGGCAAAATCACCCGCGGTAACCCTGTCTTCAGCCGTCATAACTGCCTGTATGACGTCCTGCGTTATCTGCGGGAACTCGCCACGACCGCCATTTTGCGCATAAAAAGATTCAATTTGTGCACTCGTGTTGCCCTGAATCGGTTCTACAACAGGGCCATTCGTGGACTGAGCCTGCGCTGTGAACACCATCAAACCAGTGCCAAACCCCAGTAGGCCGGCCAGCGCAATACGTGTGTATTTTTGCATTAATATTATCGTCTAATCATTTAAAGGAAGCGTAACCTGCGTAACTTACGCAATGGTGAGCCTACCGCGCAGAGAATTTTGTTCTCCGTGCCCTGCGTTAAACAGCGAAATCACTTACGGTAAATACTTACTGATATTTTCAGTATGAAAACGCTTTATTTACCACAGGGCCAGAAAATAAGAGATCAAGAGAGGAGGCGTCGATTTTGTGAATAATCCGGGTATTATCAATTATCCGGGTCAGCGGGATGACCAATACGAGCGCCAGCACAGTGGTAGCGGCAGAACAACACCAACCATTAGCCGGCTTTTTTCTCAACACCACGGGTATCAACGCCACGGGTATCATCACCACGGGATTCGCTGTATGGAATTAAAGAATCGTTGCGATTATTTGACATACCACTACTCAACTGTTTACAGCCTGATTCGTGGTGACTACTCAAACACTGCCAGTCAGGCTCAACCACCTGTAACAAGGAACCCTTGTACATCAGTGTACGGTAAACACAAGTTAAAGTCTTTCCCATGTGTACAGTAATAAACAAGCCGCGAGCTACGCAACTATCCGATCCATCCTGTCCACCCATCCTGCCCCCCATCTTGCAAGGACTCGACAGATCCACTGTTCACTGGATTGCGCTTTCAGCGGACGTGTCAGGTATTATTATGACCATACGTTGTATAAATACCCTGTCTCACTGCATCGACCAACATCCATCGTCCAACAACCATTGACCAACAACTGGAGCCTCAATGCACATCGTCGTTTATGACTGCGTAACAGGTGACGCACTGACTGAAAAGTATGGCAGGACCGGGCCACTGGTCATTGAATGGATCAGAGATTATTTACCCGAAGCCAGTTTCTCATGGATTCATGTGGCTGGTAACCAGCCTCTGCCCGGGCCGGACAGCATCGATGGCATTATCATCTCAGGCTCGGAAAAAGGTGTTTACGATAACACGCCCTGGATGCAACCCTTACGAGAGAATATACAGCTGATGCGATCCGCAAGTGTACCGATGTTCGGTATTTGTTTCGGGCACCAGATTATGGCCGACGTTTTTGGCGGCACGGCCGCAAAGGCTGACAAGGGTTTTATCACCGGTACAAGGCAGTTCAACGATCGCGGGGTCGATGTGAATGCCTATCTGGCTCACCAGGATCAGGTAATGGACGTACCACCTAACGCCGAAGTTATCGCGTCAGCTGCGCACTGCCCGGTGGCGGCGTTATCTTACGACTTTCCTGCACTATCAGTGCAGTTCCACCCGGAATACAGTCGTGAATTTGCCAAAGATCTGATTGAGATGTTTGGTGCAGAATTGATGACACCAGAACAAATACAAGCCTCTCTAGACAGCTTGTCAGCAAAGGCAGAAGATGGCTTGTGGTGCACGGAAGTAGCAGAATTTTTTCGCTCTGCAAATTCGAGCCGTTAATCATCGTCAGCTATGTAAATAAAAGCAGCGCCGTAAATAAGCAACGTAAAAAAAAGCTTGCCCCTGAATTATCGGGGATAATAAACTCTGCAAAACGAATTTCTAACACATGTAGCGAATACAATGCCTGCATCCACTACGCTGCGACGCCGTACTTCGTCAGTAGTTTTAATACCCTGGGGATCTCATTAGCGCTAACAGGCTTACTCAGAAAGTAACCCTGCGCTGACCGGCAACCGTGGCTACTCAACCAGTTAAATTGCTCTATGGTTTCCACACCTTCACCCACAGTATACAGATTCATACCTGACGCAATGGCCACAAGCCCTCCTATCACCGACTGCTTTTTTACGTCAACCTCTATATCATCCACAAAAGATTTATCAATTTTGATTGTATTGATCGGGAGCTGAATAAGATAACTCAATGATGCAAAGCCGGTTCCGAAGTCGTCAACGGCCAAACTTATTCCTTCCGCACTAAACCGATTGATCAAAATTTCCGCATGTTTCGGATTTGACAACACTGCGGTTTCCGTTATCTCGATCTCCAGTGCATTTGCCGGTAGGCCGGATCTACCTAGCGCTCTTGTGACTCTTGAAAATAAATCACCGTGGCCTGAAAATTCACTCGCACTCACATTCACCGAAACTCTGAGGTTGGGTTCCAGCTTTCTGAATTTTTTAGCCGCCATCAAACTGTTCTCAATGACCCAATCAGTTATTTTATCAATCATTCCACACTGTTCTGCAATAGCGACAAACTCATCTGGCGGAATACAACCCATGACTGAATTCTCCCACCGTAACAACGCCTCAACACCGATTGCCCGACCAGTACGAAAATCAAACTGCGGCTGAAAAAGCAACGCCAGCTCCTGCTTGTCGATAGCATCACGCAAATACGCCTCTATTCGAACCCGGCGACTAATTGATGCAGCCAGAGCATCATTAAACACCTGACACTGATTACGACCCAGCGCTTTAGCCTGGTACATGGCAATATCGGCGTGCTTGATTAACTCCTCTGCGTTATTTCCGTCTTCCGGGTAACAGGCAGCCCCCACACTCACGCCGACCACCAGTGTTCGTTCAGCAATCACCAGTGGCTTTTTAATTGCTTTTACCAGATTCCGACCAAATTCATACAAGCTCTCCCGACTTTCGACAGATGCAAGCATCAACAAAAATTCATCGCCACCAATTCTGGCAACGATGTCACCTGGTTCCAGCAGGCATTCAAGCCTTCTGGATATACGACAAAGCAACTCATCCCCGACATCATGCCCCAGGGTGTCGTTAATATTCTTAAATAAGTCCAGGTCAAGAAAGAAAACACCGGTACGCGTGTTTTCTGTCGCTGCCTCATCCAATACTTTTCGCAAGCGTTGATGAAATTCAGTACGATTTGGAAGGCCAGATAGCGTGTCCGTTTTTGCTTGCCGTTCTATTTCACTCATAATCTGTAGAGTTTCAAGCTGCGCTTCCACCCGCTGCAATGTGGAACCCAAAAATCTGCACAAGGTTGCCAGAACGGATGTTGCATCGTCAGGATCAAGATCTATCTTGCCAGCACCAAAATTCAGCGCACCTTTAACGACTCCGTCATATACGATAGGAAACGACCAGTCGTGATTGATACCGGCTTCGCCGAGGGAACGTTGCAACGAACTTGTGGAGTTGAGTAAATCGGTGGCATAGTATTGCTTATTATTAAGGAAGGTATCTGCCAGCCCGGATTGATCAAGTGGTACAAGCTGTTCAGCGCCATCCGAAGATTGGCCCACTAACACAGTCACTCGTATTTTCTCACCACACGGCTCCAGCACGGAATAACTCACGCTCAGCGCATTAACAAGACTTTTTGCGCACTCCGAGATATAAGCTAACGCATCATCCATGGTTGAAACGAGTGACAGTTTCTCACCCAGCGAATTTAGAAGCTTCAGGTGATCTGCATAGAGCCGATGGCGGTGGGTGGCAGCTCCCTGACTATCAGCCAATTGCATTCGTTTGAGCGCAATACCAATCAAATGCGATATTTTAACGAACTTCTCTAACTCTTTATTGGTATAGCGTACTGAACGAGATGCTATATTCACTGTGCCGACAATCTTATTATCTACAAAAACCGGAGCGATCAATACCGACGCCATCTCCAGTGCAGACAATACATCTAATGTTGCATAACTAACCGTAGACAAATTACTGACACCCGGACTCCAGTTCACGGGAAAATATACACTGGCATAATACTCGTCGTATGACATACCAATATTCATCAGACGGTGATTCTGCGTCAGTCCATCGACACCCGGTGGATCACCGCAGGCAATAATTTCAAGTTGCTGCTGCTGCTCCTGATAAAGCAAAATACTGGTTTGATCATTGCCAAACACCTGAGGCAAAACACTCAAAACTGATTGACACAATTCGTCTGTTGTTACGCCCTGGCAGATCGCCTCTATCAGAGAGCCCATTTGCATAAACTCTGATTCGGATTGCACAGATGTAACTCTGGCGGAGCCTTCTTTTGGATACTGCATTACTTGATCTATATCAAGCATATGTTTGACTACAGTCATTTTGTACAACAACTCCGTTGTTAAACCAGAATCCAGTTAACAGATACAAAAGGGACTATCTATCACAGGTTTGTCAGAGAAATAGGGACAGCGAAACACTCCATCTTACGGTTATAGCTCGTGACTACCATTTTTAGCTGGTAAATAGTATTCGACAGATCAGAGACGAGCCGTTTTACCGGTATTGTTGCTTTTCAAATATATTGCCTATACACACTAGCAGCATCGCCCAATTTTACTTGACAGGTTACAAAGTTATACAAATAGCTCAGGTTATGCGGCTATCTAAAAACTTCCCTGCCTGGAATAGCTATTCTCAACGCTCATACAGATCGAATTATCCGAGCGAAATATCAGTTGCTCTATTCCAGACAGGCACACCACACTTCAACGCGGACAATTTAAGGATTAGTTCGGCTACGCAGGGCTCGCCCGGTAGAATTCACCATGGCGAGAGGCACACTGTCGCGCAACTCACAACAGTTTGATAAGCTGAGCGATAGACACTTGTAAAAATGCTGCCCGAATTCTGCCCGGATGCTTGTGAGTGATTTTGAGTTGATGGCCTGGTTCGGTTCCCTCACAACACCCTACATGAGGAAGAAACCCGCTAGCGCTAAGTACAGGTTTACAAATACCAGTCTGTTAGACCCAGGTAACAACATATGAAACAGTTACTGTCAGTATTCCTGCTAATGTTCTCGGGTAATTTATTGGCAGAGTGGGTTGAGTTTTCAACCAAACCCAATGGTGATAAATATTTTTTCGACAATGCTCGAGTTGAAAAGAATGGCGAGCAAATTAGCGTTTGGACCAGAATAAGATACAAGACCTCGATTATGGGGGCATCGAGCTACCAGAGTTTTTTACGCTTAAATTGCTCTGAGAATACGCAAACCACACTACAGAGTACTTTTTTCTCCGATAAAGACTGGACCAAACCCGCGATGGCGACCAATTCTAAAGCAAAGCCTAAGAAACACATCAAGCCAAATTCGACCACAGCGCAGCTTGTCAGCATCCTGTGTGTGGATTGAAGTTCTTTACTTATTGTGAAAAGGCCTTGCGCTACTTTCGTAGCGCAAGTTTCATAGAGCAAGTTTCATAGAGCAAGCACCTGAATCCCAACTGCACCGTCTGTTACGACAGACTCGATTGATGCTCTTGGTTAACGCTCTCGTTTTGAAGTGGTCAAGCTTTTTGGTACCAACAAGTTAAGCAGCTAAATCCAATTGTGT
>CAYMVV010000116.1:0-3786 GCA_964393885.1 uncultured Granulosicoccaceae bacterium
GCAATCGTGGCAGACGCATTTGCCTGATCTGTGATGCTCGCCGTGAGTGCTAACTGATTGATGAATTGATCATCAATATCCAGTGCATCAACCGTTATAGTGGCCGATTGATCAGATACTGAGAAGTCGGCTGTGAGGTTGCCGTCACCACGACGGCGCATTGCCCAGCGCGCCATTTGTGCGGAAAAGCGTGAAAAATAGGACCACTGTGTCCACTCGCTACCCCATCGACCGGTTAAGTCAGACATAAAAGCCGCGCTTCGCCCCAGTCCGTAGCGCCAGGTAACCAGCAATGGATCGTCGCCCGCACCGAGCAAGGTTTGCGCAGCTGGCTTGGGGTAAGTACGCTGATAACCCTGCAACACGGGAAATCCTGTCGGCTCGAATCCGGATAGTATTTCGTGTGGATCGTTTATCACTGGTTGCACTGCTTCCTCAACAAAAAGGTCGCGTGTGATGGTTAGTGTTTCGCTGGTAAATATGCGCGGAATGTTCTGTAGATCACTGGCAAAATAGTATCGGCCGCCGCCCAGCGCTGCGATGCCACGCATCAGGCTTTGATCTGCATTGGCTCCAAACGCCACGGTTGAAATGGTGATGTCATCTGCCGCAATGTCGCGGCTGAGGGTTGCGAAATCGGCACCCGATACAGTCAATCCATCAGACAGCACAATGAGGTGTTTTACCTTGGCCTGTTGAGACTTCGTTACCTGGTACGCTTCGTTTAGCGCCGGGAACATGTCGGTCTCACCACCGACGCCCATGTTGGCCAGATTGTCTGCGATGGCGCGCTGCTCGCCGGCGAGTGTGGGTGATACCGTCCATTCGAAGGTGGAGTCAAAGGCCAGAATGCCAATCTGGTCGAGAGGATTCAGCACGTCTATGGCTGCCAGCGCCGCTCGCTTGGCGATGGCCAGTTTTTGCTCGCCCTGTACTTCGGTTGACATGCTGCCGGATTTATCGATAAGAATAGTCACAGCGGCAAGCGGAATTGATGCGTCGGTTTTAATGTCCATCTCCACCGGTAACAGTGCTTCGATGGGGGTTGCGTAATAGCCACCGGCACCGTAGGCGTTGTTGCCACCAATGCTGATCACGCCACCACCGCTATCACGCACGAAGTGTTCAAGGTTTTCCATTTTTTCAAGCGACAGGTCGAAGCCTGATACATTGTTGAGCACGATCAGATCATAGTCGTGCAACTGGCGAATCTGCGATGGAAACTGTACGGCCTGAATTTCATCAACCGCAATGCCCTGCACCCGCAGCGCCTGAGTCAGTGCCAGCTGTTCACCTGCTTGTCCATAGGCGTGCAGGACGCGTGGCGGCCCGCGTACCTCTACAAACGTACTGAAGCGGTTATTTTCAAAGCGGGTGTCAGCCTCGCTGTTAACAAGGACTTCATACTCGCGCAGTCCACTGATCGGGATTTGCTCAGCCATGCTGAAACGATTGTGACCGGGGTTCAGCGCGATATCGGACTGATGCATTACCACACTGTCGCGCAATACAACCACCGTTGCGTCCGCGGGACCATTGCTATGAATTGACGCGTGCAGCTCAAAGGGTTCCTGTGCGTGAACCTGGTCAGGGGCACTGATACCGGCAATACGAATTTCGTTGCCGGCAGCCTGAGCCTCCAGCGCGACCGCAAACACCTCTGTGCCCAGCGCACGTGCTGCGGCCGCTGCAGTGCGTGCGTCACCGGTGGTCTCGGCACCATCGCTGACGATGACCAGACGGCGCTGGCCTGAGGCGGGTAAGCTGGCCAGTCCCAGTTCTATTGCAGCACCGATATCGGTTGCACCAGCATCTATAAAAGACTGCACATCGTCATTGATTGTCGGTGCCTCGCTGAGGGCGTGCTCCACTGCCGGTTCGGCGGCAAACACAACCATGCCTATCTCGGTGCGTGGTGGTTTATCTGCCACGGCATTGTTGACAAACTCGATACCGCGAGCAAATAGTTCATCGCTGATGCTGGAGGATTTGTCGACTACAAAAACGATACTGGAGCTGGTGCTGGCGCTCTTGCCGATGGGTCCGGCAAGCGCGACGATTATTGCCGCCAGCGCAATACTTCGCAGCGCAGAGCCTGTTAAAGAGCGCCACCGCGGCATTGTACGCAGACGCCCCAACCACCATACAGCTGGCAATATACACAGCCACCACAGCGTTAGCGGATAGGTAAACTCAGGCATGCTCACGGCGCGTGCACCATAGCCACCATTCAACAAGTAACAGCAGAAGCGCCAGCCAGGCGAGGTAAGGCCATAGCGCCAGCTTAAGTATGCCAGCTGCTGCAACAGACGGTGTTACCTGGCTGACCGGATGCAGGGGTACACGCCGATTGATATCTGATTCACTTTCGTCGGTCAGGTTTGCGGCGATATAGTTTCTGACGCCAGCCGCATTGTACTGGTACAGACCGGCTTGCGATGTATTGGCAAATGTATAACGCGGTGCAGTAAGTGCTATCGCCTCGGCGGTACCGTCGGGGGCCGCTATAGAAATTTCTTCGGTGCCAACTGGAAATTCGAGTGTAAACGACTCGCCGGCGGGAACCTGTCGACGGCGTTCACGACTGTCAGTTTGAGTGGTTTGCAGACCAGCAGCCAGACTGTCAGTGGTAAGCCACTCTATGCTGCGGCGAATAAATAGCGGGAAAGCCGTTTGCCGCGGGAAGTTTGAATCGAGAAGATCAAAGCCGAGGTAGACCGCTCGTTTATCGGGCTGCAAGGTACTAAGCGCCAGGTCCGACTCGGCAGACCAAAATAATTTTTGCGTTGTAACACTGCCTTGTACCCTGACGGGGCGATGTGCGTTTATGCGTAGCTGCCGCAGATCAAGGTCACGCATTAACGCGCTATCGCCAACACCGCTGACACGGGTTGCTGTGTTGTGTTTGTCAATAGTACTTTCTATAGAATCGCGAGCTATGGGATCATGGTCGTTGCTTTCCAGGTTATTGCTGTCGAGGTCATTGCGATCAAGGTTATTGCTATCGAGGTTTTCGCTAACGCGTTTTTCGGGATCGAGGTTGGTCATGTCGAGCTCATTGAAATCTGGATCCAATGCAGTAGCTGCAACATCAATGAATAAAAATTTCCCGGTATCCAGTGGCGGTGGAGCGACTCGATCGAAGACGACTACATCGTAGCCGCGTGCAGTGGCCTGTACCCCAGTCTTGTCGACCTGCTCGCGGATATCAAGTATGGTGTCAGGTAGTGCTCGCAGTGCAGTTTCAAGATAAAAATTGCCCGGTGTATAGAGCATAATTCGTTGCGGTGCGGGTGACGCAAACGCCATATAGGCGGCATTGTCAGCTTCGAGCGCATCATCATAGTCAATCTGCGCGGTGGCTCTTTTACCGAGCCTGCCGGACATCGGCAATGACAAGGTCACCTCGCTGTTGGCTTCAATAACAATGTCTCGTTTAGCGATTTCAACCGCATCCATCTCAACTGTCAGTGGAGCGGCAATCGATGCGTCGCCAAAGTTGCGAACCGCGACAAATACCTCGTAGGATTGTTCTGTGTGCAACGCTGCGCGTACGTCAAAACGGGTAACGGCCACGTTCGCCCTTTGATCGCCTACAAGGTGGAGTTCATTTGCGGCCGTCACCAGTGCCGCGTCAGAATCAAAGGCACCGTCGGTGACAAAATGAAGTTGTGCCTGCGCTCTGCTGCGCAAAAGCGCGCGAGCCTGTGCGATGGCGGCTGCCGGTTGGCCGGCTTCCTCAGTTGGCTGCAGTCGCGACACCAGCGCCTGCAGCAGATCGCGGTC
>CAYMVV010000116.1:3886-6561 GCA_964393885.1 uncultured Granulosicoccaceae bacterium
GCGTGCCAGAACATCAGGCTGGACACCGTAGCGTCCTCGCGTTTCGGGCGCAGGCGATATAAATACACCAGCAAGGGAAGTGATAGCAGTGACAGCAAGGCCCACGGTTGTGCGAATGCGATCACTTGGGTCGCGCTGCGTAGCGACCGTATTGCAGGTCTCGAAGAATCACATCTTCCAGTGAAACCGATGTGCTGCTGCGCACATAGCCAAAGCCATGCATGCGACAGGTTTGTTCGATAGCGAGCAAGTGCTGCTGCAGTTGTGTTTGATATAGATCTCGTAATTCAGCGTCTACCGTGGTCTTTACCACCTGACCTGATTCACTGTCGATGAGTCTTAAAATACCATTCAATGCGGGGGTATATTCCTCATCGCTGAGGATCTGTATCACGATCACATCGTGTTGTCCGGAGCGTAGTGCGCGCAATGCATTGACGGTGTCGGTGTCACCGAGCAGATCCGATATGACAACCACAATTCCCGGGCTGGCGGCTGCTGCAACGGCGTCGCTAAACGGGGTGCTAAAGCGGGTCATAGAACCGGTGGCCGGTTCGCAAGCGTCGAGGAATTTTAAAACGGTGCGAAGATGTCCCTTGCCTTTCAAAAAAGGCAATCGGTCACCTGATTGCGAGTCAAACAGGGTGACTGCGACGCGGTCCATATTCGACAGACCGATAACGGCCAGCGCTGCGGCCAGGCGTCTGCAGTAGTTAAACTTTGACGGTGAGCCAAAGGCCATGCTGGCGCTGACATCGAGCAACAGATTTAGTGTGGTGTCGACCTCGGCTGTAAAGCGCTTCATGAACAGCTGGTCGAGTCGCGCTGATAGTTTCCAGTCGACGTGGCGTACGTCGTCACCCGGTTGATAGTGCCGGTGGTCGTGAAATTTTAGTCCGGTGCCAACACGCGAAACATTGCGCTCGCCGCCTCCGGCCCCACGCGCAGGTGAATTGACCAGCAGTCGCAAACGCTCGAGTTGACGCAGGAACGCGTCATCGAAGAGGCTTTCAGTGCGAGTAACGTCTGTGTTGACCGGGCTGATCATGAGCGGCGTTAAACCGGTACTGACTCTGCTGCCACTCTATGTTTCGGGGGTCGCTTCGATGACGGCATCTATTATCTCTTCGGTAGTGACGTTTTCAGCTTCGGCTTCAAAGCCAGGTACAATTCGATGGCGAAGCGACGCGTGGCAACAGGCCTTGATATCGTCAAAACTGATATTAAGCCGGCCATCCATCAGCGCGAAGGCCTTCGCAATCAGGATCAGGCTAAGCGCACCACGAGGGCTGGCACCGTGACGGATGTATTGTCGAGTGGCCGGTGGTGCATCCGGTGCCTGCGGATGGGTGGCAACGATTATTCGCAATGCGTAGTTCTTGACGTGTTCAGCGACGATGATCGAACGCGCCGCTTCCTGCAGTTGCGCCAGCGCTGTTGAATCAAGTATCGCAACCGGTGTGGCCGGGGCAGAACCCGTTGCACGATCGACGATATCCGACAGCTGTGAGTGGGTCGGATATTTCGCGACCAGCTTCAACATAAAGCGATCCAGCTGCGCTTCAGGCAATGGATAGGTGCCTTCCATTTCAATTGGATTCTGGGTTGCCAGCACCATAAAAGGCTTTTGCAGCGGGTGGTTGTCGTTGCCTACCGTTATCTGTTGTTCTTCCATCGCTTCCAGCAGCGCAGACTGGGTTTTTGGTGTGCCGCGGTTTATTTCGTCGGCAAGCAGAAGTTGTGTGAATACCGGGCCGGGCTGAAACCGGAAGTGACGTTCGCCGTCGGCGTCTTGCGCAATAATCTGGGTGCCTGTAATGTCGGCCGGCATCAGGTCAGGGGTAAACTGCACTCGCGAGAATTGCAGATCCATGCTGTGACTGAGCGTCTTCACCAATAGTGTTTTACCCAGTCCGGGTACGCCCTCCAGCAGCACATGGCCACCAGCCAGCAGGGCCGCAAGCACGCCTTGCACAACCTCATTGTGTCCCACCACATGTTGTTCGATGCCTTGTCGCAAAGCATCGATTTGAAGGCGGGCCTCGTCGATGTGTTCCTGTTGGATCATAGGGCTATTCTACTGCAACATGGCAAAGGGCAGCCGGTCATTTTGCGCTTCCGCGATTTGCGCATAGCGCGGGTTGTATAGCGCTTTCTTGTAGTGCGCTGCTGTTCACGCGGAGTGTTTGTCAGCGGCCAGGCTGGTCAGTCTCTGACCCGTCAAACACGGGTTCGTCTACCGCGGGTAGTATGGTGGCGTTTACCGCGCGACTCAGTTCGAGAAAATAGCGGCGAATATAAGCCTTCTGGTGAGCTGGCAGCGCGTCCTTGCTCAGGATCGCTTCCAGTTGTTGCTGTTGTTGCGGTTCCACAGCCTGCGTTGCTGTGGTCACCTCGTCCAGTTTTGGCGCGATGCGCGTTTGCGTGACGAGCTCACCGCCATCACTGATTTTTCCCTTCGGTCGAACGCTCGGCTGGTCGCTGTCGGGGACGGCTACCGGTGCGGTACTGGACGCATCGTTTTGTTTGCTGCCAGAGGCTGGTGCAAGACCGCCCGGGCGACCTCGTTCCTGAAACACGACATCAGACGACTCGCCGTTTTGGCCCTGCATCAGGCCTTCGTGTTCCTCGACAAAGTCATCTTCGCTATGCGATCCGCGTGCAGATGCTGCCGG
>CAYMVV010000116.1:6661-7750 GCA_964393885.1 uncultured Granulosicoccaceae bacterium
CGTAACTCGTGCAGCATTTTCTCAAGGCTTTGTGGATCACCGTTATCCGCATCTTCCAGTGCTTTGCGAAAAGCATCCGGGTTGATATCGGCGGTTTCGAGCGCGCGTTGCAGTGCGGTATCATTGCGTAGCTCACTCGCCGACATCGATCCATTGGCAAGCTCGCTGACAGCATTTTCGATAACGCTGCGTGCGCGATCGTGCTCGCTCTCACTGGCAGTGACCGCATCTGCTCCGTTGCCTGCTCCATTGTGTGGTAGCAGTCGTTGACGGACCTTGTTGATGTCGGCTCGTAATTCATTGAGCCTGTCGAGCGCTGCTCCACGTGCCAGCGTGCCGCCTTCCATGCGACGTCCGAGCTGGCGCATGGTGTTGGCTATCTGTGCACTTTGTTCAAGATTGGCTTCACGGGCGCGCAGTGCCATCGAAGCGCCATAGGTGCGCAGGGTCGCGCCCTCATGTTGCACAGTGCTATCCGGCTGGACACCAGGCTGGCCGGTCAGGTGTTCAAAATTCAAGGTGTTTAGCAGCAACAGCAGAAGTGCGACCACAGGCAGTAGACGGCCCCAGCGTATTCCCGGGTGGGTGTACTGTGGGTTAGCACTTCTGGCGGACAGAGGAAATACATGGTGGGCCACAGGGGTGCGGGTTCTCAGTAACTGGCGTGCAATACCGGCCGCGATGACGGATTGGTTGTCTTTTTCGTAGAGTTCCCAGGCGCTGCTGAGGCGTTGTTGCAGGTTGAGCCGAATATCTGCCAGTATCGCTACGGCCAGCGGCGAACGCCGTTTATGCCAGGCTGTTGCCAGGCCAATGGCAGTCCCTGCAAGAATACAGGTGAACGTTGCGTGTACGACGCAGACAGGTAGTGGCATAAGGCGAATAACCAGTACTGCCGCGCAGGCCGCGGCAATCCCCCAGAACAGTCCTGCGAGGCCATAGTGCGTCAGAGCCTGACGTCGTTCGGCACGTACCAGACGCTTGACTGTGGCTGCCAGGTGATCAAGTGCGGAGCTGTTCGTGGCGTTGCGTGCAGCAGCAAGCGATGGAAAAACCGACGTTGAGTTCATAGACCCGCTCTGGACTTTG
>CAYMVV010000116.1:7850-16265 GCA_964393885.1 uncultured Granulosicoccaceae bacterium
CTTTTGCAATCGCGGCATTGGTCACTCGCTGCGTCAACTGACGGGTCAGGCCAACACATAACAGGGCGTTCAGTGCAGCGTAAGTGACAATGAATGGCAATACAACTGTTGCCAGAGGACTGCTTGCATCGCTAGTCGGTTGCGCCAGTTGCAAACTCATTCTGACATGGCTCAGCGCAGGTAAGTAAACCGTCGTGCAAAGATAGACAGCGACGAGCGTCGCCCGCAATGCGATCAAGGTGAGCAGCGTGTCGCGTTGTGCCCAGCGCAGACGCAGCCATGAAGCAAGTAGTCGGTAGCATGAGGTATGAACGGCGGTGATGACAGCAATCCAGAGCAAGTGTGTGGCGGAAACACTGGCGATAGAATGTGCAACCAGGGTGATCGGTGTGCAAAGCGCCAGTAATAAACCCAGCTGTTGAAAATGATTCTTCCAGTACGTACCGGAGATTGAGCGCGCAGGCGCTTCTTTTTCAGTTTGACGAGCGGATTCGCTTTGGCGAGCGGACAGTCGGGACAGAGCCAGATCGATTTCCTCTACGCCCGACTGGATTGCGAAGTAGGCGAGTGCTACGCCTGTGAAAACCACGACGGCTGCAAGCGTTGATGGTTCCCCGGTGGTATCGATACGTTCAAACAGGCTGTTTATTGGCCACCAGATTAACAGCACCAGGGCCTGCAGTACCAGATAGCCGAAAAACCTGCGTTGCGTGTCGTTGGGCTTTGTCAGTTCTTGCTGCCTGTGCGGGTGCGCCTGGCTATGTTTGCGCTGGTTTTTTATGGTCATGGCTGCGAACCGTGTTGATGGATTCGCCACGCCATCATGGTTAGATCGATATGGTTCCACTTCGCGTTATCCATTGTCCATGGATTAGTGGTGAAACCCACCAGCAGCACACTCGTCGCTGAATCTTCACTTAGATGGGTGCCGTACTCGCCGCTGAGGATGGCTTTAACAGCCTCCACGGCGACGCTGCTGCCATCGTGAGTATCCTGCAGTTTGTCGCGCCATTGGTGGCGATCTCGAGGCATACCGGTATCCAGTGTCGTGCCTGCGCTCAATGCAGCAGTAACGGTTTGATCATCCGCTACAGCACCTAACTCGAACACCTTGTCGCGAGTGATTGCCCATAGATCGGTAATAGCACGCCCGGAGCTGTTGTGAAACTCAAGCAACGCACCGGATTGGTAACTGCTGCTGACCTCAAAATCGATAATGTCTTTACCTTCTGCACTGAACACGGCATACGGTATTGCCTCCAGTGGCTTTGCAGCAGTGGTGTTGCCCTGTTCAAATATCCATGTGGCAAGGGTCATCTCCTGATCGGTTTCTATCGGGCGGTTGCCGAGTAGTGGATCCGATGTGGTTTGTAACACCGGAGTGGCGCCTGTGTAGCGAATCCCGAGCGGGTGGGCGCGTGTGGAGTAAGCACTCAGCTCCAGCTGAAGTCGTGCCATGACGCTGTTGTCGATGGGTTCAATCACAGCGACCGACGCGAGGGCCGGAGATTGAGGAAACAGGATGCGATGAAACAAGCCAACTGCGCCGAGCGTAAAGGTAAAAGGTACAGCGAGTAACAACAGTGTTCTCCAGCGCCGAAAATGCCGCATGGCGTCGAGTTGCCGTGCACACAGTGCAAGTACCACCAGGTAGAGCGTGGCAAACACTATGACTGTTGTGTGCTTCGGATAGTCTGTTGCGCGTTGTCGGGTGAGACGGTTCGGCAATGACAAAGCGCGGCTGCCACTGTGCTGAGCGTTCAGGGTGATCGGCTTGACGACTGACAGCCCTAACATTCGGTACATAAACGGACGCATACCGGGCCATATCTGAAATGGATGGCTGGTGAGGTCAAACGTTAGCAGCACAACACTGCCATTCCCGTAGCGGTGCTTCAACACCAGTGGCACGTTGTTAACGTGATGCACCGTATGCGAACCGGTGTCGTCAACACTTGCAATGCCAATCGGCCCGGCAAGTGTCAGTGGTTGGTCGACATTTTCCGATGCCGGGTCTGTTGAGGTGATCAGCGCAGGTCGCAAATCAGATTGTGTATCCAGTTGCTGCGTTCCGGTGACTCGTGCCGGCAGCAGTCGGGCAATTCGCGGGGTGCGTAATATGGCTGTGTCGTAGCCGCCGGACAAAAGCAATGTGCCGCCGGAGGTGATCCATTTTGTCAGCGCCGAATACTGACGCGGTGTGAGGTTGTCCAGTGCGTAGCGGTGAATGATCACAGCCTCGACACCATCATACCCCTGCCACTGCGTAGGCAGGAAGCCTGGCAACGGATAGACCACCTGTGTGCGCCGGCTTTTTCGATCGTTGAGGTAATCCAGGTTAGCGTCTTTGGCCAGCGCTACAATAAAACGCTGTTGGCTGAGCAGGGAACGCAGATCTATGTTCTTACTGGCGACCTCGCCTGCGGCAGTGATCACCCGGATGCGAAGTGGCTGTGCTATACGCGAGATAAAGATGGTGAATTGCTGACGTTTCTGTGCCCCTTTTGCCAGCTCCAGCACTTGTCTATAACGAGTCTGATAGTGAATACGATCACGCGAGTCCGCTGCAATTATTTCCAGATGACCAGTCACTGCGGCACCGTTGTTGCGCGCGGTAATTGTAATAGGGGTCCACTTGTCCAGTTGCACCCGCTGTTGAAATCCTGCGCTGACGGATATGTCGATACTCTGGTTTGCGCGTTCGAGTTGAGCCTGTGCCAATGACGTGAGTGACCACATCAATAGTGTTGTCGTGATCACGAAGAGGCGAGTCAAACGACTCAAATGCGATGCCGTTGTCAAACGCATCACAGGGGTAGAGCGCATTTGGGGGTAGAACACGTTCATGGTGATTTGGCTTGCTCCCCCGTGGTTGGTTCATATACTACGAGATCATACCGAGCCCGATGCGCTATCATCCCATGCGTTGTTAGTCTGGGCATTGTCATTCCAGGCCTGGTTACTCCATGCATTGTTACTCCATGCGTTGTCATCCGAGGCGTTATCAATAAAGGCCTTTGTCATGGATCTACAGCGTGTTACGACACAGTACAACGCGGTATGGATTGCGCTTTTTTAACTGATTACTTTTTGCTGGCCATGTGGTTAGCGGCCGCTTCATACTCCTGCATCTCAGACAGGCAATTCCCGCAGGCGAGGTTTCTCTATCGGTACATCACACGACAGGCAGGAGGCAGGCTCAGGTAATGCTGGCATAAGTGTGCTGCGAGAGCGTAATTTCCGGTATTACTATACCGGTATATGGTTTTCTACTACAGCGTTCTGGGTGCTGAAAATCGCCATTGGCTGGGCGGCCTGGGAGTTATCCGGTTCGGTCTTCTGGACCGGGATGGTCGCAGCCTGTTATCTGCTGCCATCGGTTGTGTTGTCGCCTTTGTTTGGCGTACTGGCGGATCGCATACGTTTGAAACGTGGCGTACAAACCGTGGTGCTTGCTCAATCCGTGACAGGGCTGGTGATGAGCGCCGGGTTCTCGGCCGGATTACTCAACGTGCAGTGGCTGGCAGTCTTATCCATGGTGCACGGTTTTATATCCGCTGCCTACCACCCCATGCGCCTGACGTTGGTTGGACGTCTGGTAGACCGATGGCAAATTGCTGCGGCGGCAGGGCTGGCTTCGATAGCCTTTAATACTGCAAGAGTACTTGGGCCTGCACTGGCTGGTGTACTGCTGGCACGATTTGGAACGGCCGCTACTTTGCTTGTTGGTGCGCTTTTATACTTGCCGTATCTTGTGCTGTTTAGTCTGGTATCGCTTCGTACCCGGGTGCGGATTGATAGACCGTGGTTCAGTGAGTTGATCAGCGGATTGCACTACGCGCGGCAGATGCCTGTAATGCTGCCTGTGATTGTTATGAGTCTGCTCAACGGTGTAGTGGGGCGCGCACTGTTTGAAATACTGCCGGCGATTTCCGGTGATGTGCTGCAGACTGGTGCGCACGGACTGGCTGTATTGACTGCGGCGGCTGGCACCGGAGCGGTGGTGGCGGGCCTTGCGATTGCGCGCTTTGATTTGAGTGTGGCGCAACGCATGTCGGCACTGGCTCTAAGTGTGGCACTTTGTTGTGCGGCCACAGTGTTAACCGGGTTGGCCGATCAGTTGATGCTGGCCGCTAGTTTCTGTGCAGTGGCAGGCTTTAGCGCTTCATACGCAGGCATTACCTCGCAATCGATTTTACAAATATCGTTGCAGGATGAATACAGGGGGCGCGTAATGAGTTTATGGACGACAGTGAGTTTCGGTGCACCGGCAGTGGGGGCATTGCTGATGGGGGCAATCGGTGAGGTATCAGGTACCGGTGCTGCAGTGGCGCTGATTGCCCTGATCGGTTTGCTGTCAGCGCTCGTGCTGACCCCGCGTTACCGTCGCTGGCGTTTGGCCTAGTAGAACTGAATCTGGAGAACTGAATCTGGAGAACTGAATTGGGAGAACTGAATCGGTAGAACTGAATCGGGTAACTTATAAAAAAAGGCACCCTCTCAGGTGCCTTGTTTAACGTCTTACCAATAATACTCTAGTTGCCAGTCGCCTGTCCGCTGGACTGCAGAAAGCTCGTCATGCCTTCTATATTTAATGGCAGCCATTCTGCGTAGTTTCCCCAGTCCTTGTAATCGCTCATGGTGACATCTGTTTTTAGATCGTCTGCTGACTTGCCTTCCTTCAGGCCGGCAAGGACCTCTGTCTTCAATTGCTCCAGGTAGATTCGTGCGTCGGCGGCATCGGCTTTTACGCCAACATTGCCATGAGCTGGTGCGAAGACGTCGAAATCCAGTGATTCGATCTTGCGTATCTGGCTAATCCAGTCATCGATATTGGCACCGCCCATGTTCCTCCAGGGCAGCCGCTTGGGAGAGGCGACGTCGGTGATAAAAGCAACGTTTGCCGGCCGTACAACCACAGCGATAAGGTCTTCACCGTGACCAGGCCCGAGCCAGGTAAGTTCAAAGGTCTTGTCGCCCTGTGCAAACTCATGTGTGTCGTCGAAGCGCAGCGTTGGTTTAACACCATCTATGTCGTCTGGAGCATTGGCTTGTGCGATGACGGTTGCATCTTTAGCCAGCAATTCGCCACCAGAGGCGTGATCACCATGGCTGTGGCTGTAAATAAGATGTGTTATCGGCTTATCAGTTAGCTTGGCCACTTCGCTTTTTATCCAGGCGGCTGCAATAGCATTGATCGGGTCAACGACGACCGCGCCTTCACCGGTCAAAACCACCATCGAATAGTGAAAGTTATTCTGCAGTCTATACACATCCGGTGCTATTTCGGTAACAGAGCGCTTCGCATCAGACTGCGCCAGGGCTGGCTGGCCCTGGACCAGCAATAGCGCTGCAACTGCAATGGACGAGAGTAGTATTTTCATTTGCGATTATTCCTCTATCAAAGTGTTTTAGTGTGCAATTAACCGTCGGTTGTTCGACCGAAATCTGGTTACTGTTTCCACCAGTTCCCTGAGTTGGAGTCTGATTTTAGGGATGAAGTAAAATATGGACTCCGGCGGTAGGACTTTAACCGAAAAAACGGAGCTTGTCGCTTAGCCACGCTTATGGCGCTGCCACTGTGCTCTAACGAGCGGCTCTATCGAGCGTCGTTTTGTAATGGCTCCTGTTGTATGGCCTTTGTTGTAAAGCCCTTCGTTGCAAACCCTCCCGGCCTCAAGAGTTAAGGAAGTGGCGGGTGACTCTCAAAGAGACTGGTTTTCGCAGTGCCGGGGATTGAATCGTGGATCGTCCAGCGTCGCAGTGCTTCTGCTATTCGTTAGAGAAAATGCAGTACAAACCCCATAGCAGTGAAACCCAATCAAAGTTGAGAAAAGATCTGGTTGTATGCCTCTGTGTAATCAGATTCTGTGTGCGGGCTTTTGTGTAACGGGTCTTGTTATCCCTGTAATAAGAGGCCTGTGCGAGAACTATTCTCGCACAGGCCCCGGGTGCAACACATGTGATGCCCTGGTTAGGGTATCGACAATTAGTTGCGGGTGATGGTTACTTCCAGGTAGCGCGTACCGGCTTCGAAATCGAAGGCCGGGTTTTCAGCACCGTTCTGACCGGGATGAGGAGTCACAGACCCATTTTCATCATCAGTCAGGTTAGTGTCCGAACCGCAGGGTGGTACCCAGTAGTCAACATCAAGAACATTGGTCTCCGAGCCCGCGTCCCAGATTGGAGCCAGGAAGGTTTCCGTTGTATCGGGAGATAAAGTGTGAGAGTCAGCACCCGAGAATCCATCGTTGGTACATACCACCATGCTGACGATCGTCATCACCTGATCATCCGATACCAGATCCAGATTCACAGACGCCGTCATACCCGGTAGCAGGGGACCGGGGTTAGCCGGATCTGCAAAACCTACTGCGTAGTCGGTGGCACGGCCCTGATTTTCCAGATAGCCTAAAAGATTGACCAGTGGTCCGTTGTTTCCATCTTCGGCGATAGCAACTATGTATGGCCCAGCCGGTTGGCCGTCCTGGAACAGTCGCATGCCGTTATCGGCATTGGGGGCATTGTGCAACACAACGACCGGTGGAGTCATTGGCTGACTGTCGGATGTGTTAGTCAATGTTACTGTCAGGCTGCCAGTTGCAGGCACGCTTGAAACCGGGGTGACGATCATATCGAGCGAATAGTCTACCGTTTCCTCAGTGGTTTGCTGGATCCAGAATGTGTAGTCTCCAGCCGGAAGTGGCCCGGTAAATCCCTGAGCGCCTTCCGCCGCACCAATAGCAGGCAGAATGTTGGTGCCCTCGACCTGTTCGCCAATCAGAATAAAGCCGAGCAGGTTGGCAGGGTTTGTATCAACCGGTGGCTCGGTAAACACAGTGCCTTCCTGAATGCCAACAAACGAGACGTTGTCTTCAGATTCAAAGCTGAGTAAATCCAGTGCTGATAACACATGCCCGGCTGGTACGTGGACGGTTACATAGTCGATGTCGCCGACAACGACTGTGCCATTGAGTACATTTGAGCCATTGGCCAGGTCCAGCGCCAGAGGATTGGTGGGGTCATCGGTAATCTCACCGTCAACCGCTTCATCAAAAAGAGCAGCGGGAGCATCTGAGTCCCCGTCATCGTCGTCGCTTGGGTCGTCGCCCGGTTGGTCATTGTCGGGTTGATCATTGTCGGGTTGATCAGCGCCATCATTGATGCCAATAACCAAATCGCCGTCATCATTAGTCGACAGGTTTAGATTGACGTCTTCACCATTGGCGAGGTCATTCTGGATGCTGTCCAGTGTATCGGCACCACAGGCGGTGAGCGAGGCAATTATCGCAGCACTTACCAGGGTTCTTACACTCAATGGGAGGCGCAGGTGACTGGCGGTATATAACGATTTCTTCATACTATTTAATTCTCGCGGTATACAAAGTGTTGAAGTTGATGGTGAGATGACATATTAAAAATATCGACTGGCTTAACAGATACAGGCTATTCCATGTCACTTACACCGGTTTCCTACATTCCAACGTAATGAAGTATGTATCAGAGCTTGTTTCACACTGATTGCTTAACCCGGCAAGTCAAACATGCAGGTTGAGACTCACTCTCATCGAGGCGGTGAGCCCCAAATCTTCAGGATTGAAAGGCCAGTGTGACGGCTGCACTTCGAGCCCAAAAAGGAGGAAGTGCTCAGGATGTTGGTTTTGCTTTCGGAGCCCGGGTCTTCCCGTACCCGACATCGAACATACGGACTTCGTTTTGGACATTCTTAACAGAGTTCTAACGGAAGTATAAAAAAATGAAGCGACGAGTCGGGTAGTGAGTAGTAGTGCGCAAACAGGAAGCAGCACAGTTGCTTGTTCACGGGGCAAAGGGAATAAGAAGACCAGAGAGAAAAAGTCAGCCTTGACCAGGAATTCGCGTGTTCAACTTACAGTCTTAATCGGGTTGGATCGTACCCTGTGAAATATCGAACCAGTGAAACAGGCTGACCGCAGGCGATACTCTGTGCAGGGTTGATTTGATTCCAAAGGCGGTAACGAAGACGCAGTTTGGTATACGGAGGAGTGTTTTTTAAAAGGCGGAGGAAGGCGGGATGCGTAAAGCGAAAAGGATGTCTTAAAGCAAAAAAGGCCGCTGCAATTGCGCAGCGGCCCAATCTATCGAGTTAAACCGGACTAGTGGACGCCGGTCCCGAAAGTTCTAATAGCCAAAACGCTGGCTTGCGTGTTTTTAGAAGTGGGCGATGGTTCCAGAAGCACTCCACCTCTATTTTCAAGGATGAGATACCCGAGTTCATCGGTCCGTTCAGAAGCTGCCCAGAAAGCAGTGGGTAGTTCTCGTGGAAGCTGCTCAAGCGAAAGCCTTGACAGTATCGTCTGTAGCTCTGGAACAGATGGCAGGTACCAGTCATCCGCGACATTTGTTGAGAACGCAAACGTGGCCTCTGCTGCGTCA
>CAYMVV010000117.1:0-16095 GCA_964393885.1 uncultured Granulosicoccaceae bacterium
TTGCCGACAGCGGCGTCGGTTCCGGTGCAGAACTGGCTGCAGCGATTGACGTGTTAGCAGCAATCCGTTCCTTTGAAATGTCGCGTCCTGATCGAACCCCGCCCTTTGGCACGGCTGACAATATACCGCGCGCAATTGCCAGACGAGTCGGTGCCAATCCGCAACGCGCCATCCTGTCCGCTACCGGCGGCCAGAACAATCAGCAATTGGTGGGCGAATTTTCTCGCGATATCGCCGCTGGTGATACCGATGTGGCAGCTATCGTCGGGGCAGAGGCTATTTCAACAGTGCTCGCATTGACTGCCAGGGGTGAGAAGCCCGATTGGTCCGAGGACATCGGCGGAGATTTTGACAACCACGGTTTCGGCATTGACGAATTGATGGAGCCCACGCTGTTTGCCCATGGTGCGACCAGCGCGATCCCGCTCTATGCTATTGCCGAGAATGCGCGCCGCGCAAAACTGGGCAAGGGGCTGGAGGAATATCGCGCTGACATTGGCCGATTGTTTGAACCGTTTACTCGCGTCGCAGCAACCAATCCCCATGCCGCCGCGCCGATTGAACGCAGCGCAGAAGAACTGGCGACCATAACGGATCGCAACCGAATTGTGGCCGAGCCCTATGCACGCATGACGGTGGCGCGTGATCAGGTGAACCAGGCCGCCGCTATCATTATCGCCAGCGCAGGTAAAGCGCGTGAATTGGGCGTACCTGAGGACAAATGGGTACATATCCATGCGGTGTCCGCTTCAACCGAATTGAAATTGAGCGCGCGCCCCGATCTGTCAGCCAGCCCCGCTTCTATCGAAAGTGTTACGACTGCCCTCGCCCGTGCAGACAAACAGATATCTGATATAGACTATCTGGATTTCTACAGCTGCTTTGCGATCCCGGTATTTAATCAGATAGACTATTTCGGATTGTCGGTTGATGATCCACGGGGCTTGACGCTGACCGGTGGATTGCCATTCTTTGGCGGTGCGGGAAACAACTACTCTACTCATGCCATCGCTGAGGCGGTGACATGTGTACGCAATCACAAGGGGTCATATGCGCTGGTTGGCGCCAATGGCGGCTGGATGAGTAAATATGCCACTGGCATATACTCTACCGATGCGGCCGACTGGTCTGGTCAGGATCGCTTTGAAAAGATACCGCTGGCCAATAACGGCGTGAAACTTAGCACTCAACCTTTTAACAGCGCCGTGGTCGAAAGCTATACCATCAACCATACGAAAAAAAGCAGGGATGCGGTGTTTATAGGACGTAATTCAGATGGACAGCGGGTATGCGGTAATGCCGATCTTGGTGATCCGGCAACGTCAAAGGCATTTGAAAGTGGCAACCCATTTGGCGAGCAATTGACCGTAATGCAAACGTCGAACGGGCTTAATATTGCACAGGTCACCCGACGTTAATTTTCCACCCTATTGACTTTTCGGTAGTGTCAATACTTAAACAACCTTGCTCAAAAATTCCTAGAGTTGTTTCTGTAGCTTGGTTGCAGGCGACTGCGCACTTAAAAGCTGTTTTAACAGAGCTTTCTGGCTATTCACACCGACCCGCCCGAACATGCGTTTGACATGCGTTCGAACGGTATTAGTACTGACTTGCAAGGTTGTCGCAATGGATGTTAAGTCCTCTCCTCTGGCAATTTCCTCGGCAACACGCTTTTGCATGGCACTGAGTCCGTATATCCGACCTGCTGTTTCAATAGTCGATTCGATAAGATCGTTGTCGTCGAGCAGAACGACTATTTTCATATCCAAAATAGCTACCCAGCAAAGAGAACTGTCTGCTCCCGACTCCTCCCCGAAGATAAGCGGAACAGGCAATCGAGCTCTACCATCTTCTATGTCGTTCTGGGCTCTCTGAATAGCGTCTTTAAGTCTCGTCCTGTCGTTTTGCAGTGTTGCCGAAAGGCGCCCGCCAGTTATTCTCAATACCTGGTGCCTGGCGACGATTTCCCTGCTCTCTTTGCTTGCATAAAGTACTTTGGATGAGCCATCTACATTTATCCTCGGGCAATCGTAATGATCCAGCCTTGATAGTATGCCTGTGCTGGACATGATCCTCCAACGCCCTGCTACCTTCTCCAATATACGCGTGTGCATTTGAGACCCTGACATGTGCTTTGCTGTATCCGAGGTACCCAGCTGCACAAAAGTCACCCATGCCATGCTTTCTCTTAAAACGAATTGCCAGTTTTCTCTGACAATGGCTCGCGCTTCGACCTCACTCGGATTATTAACTCTAAAGTGTGATAAAAAGTGATTACGCAAAGCATCGATACCATTCACCTGAACAACACCGGCGTAAGGCAGTATGGTTATATGCTGGAGATAAGGCTCCTGAACCCAGCAATCGCACAGTGCATCGACATCACGATTCAAAAAAGCGGCAGTCTCGGCTTCAACAAGAGCCACTATCTCCGCCTGTTCGGCACTAAATTCAACACGCTTTTCTACTGCCATTTCTCTACCGCCTGTTTTTTACTGCCATGTTTTCTGCCATTTTTTTATTGCCGTAATGAAACAGCTCCGCCGATTCAGCTCCAAACAAGTATAGGTACCAGCATCCCTGACTGAACTCGAGCCACCGGGCGCAACAAACGACGGGATGGTTATGTACGAGCTCTAGATTATCAAGATGAGTGTTTAGCAGGAGCTGGCCAAATAAGCTATCACTCGTTAGCTTACCTATCCCGCTGTAGAAAGGCAATTGAAAGGCCTGCGGTCACAAACGTCAACCCGGCTCCAATGTTTAGACCTACAGTTCCTTTCGGGTGCTTTTCCAACCAGCCGGAGAGTTCAGCAGAAAAGGACCCCATAAGCGAAAATATAACGGACGCTAATAGTGCAAACCAGGACCCAAGCACAATAATTTGAATGACTGTATGCGCTTCACTTTGGGATACAAATTGCGGTACAAAAGCGAGAATAAACAAAGCAGGTTTGGGATTTAAAACATTAGTCAGAAATCCACTGACAAAAACAGACCGTAGTGGCAATGGTCTTTCGCTTGAAAAGGAAATCAGATCCCGTGATTTAAGCACTCTGAGACCCAGCCAAATAAGATAAGCCGCGCCGACAACTTTTACAACAAAGAATGCAGGCGCCGAATTTTTAACAATCACAGCCAAACCAAGTGCTGCTGCCAACACATGAACCATCAAACCAAGCCCTGCACCCATACTGCTAACTATAGCTGCCAATCGACCCTGACTTAAACCACGACTCACTGCCAATATATTATCCGGGCCGGGAGAAAGTATAATAAAAATGCAGGCCATCGTATAAGTTAGCCACATTTCAAAAGAAATCATATAATTCTCATTAAGGACTCACACCACAAAAAACCAGCCGATCAATGATACATATCAGATACTAAAATATGGTGTACTTCATGACATGCCGCCCCTTTTCGGTCGCAGCTCATTCACATGTAGTTCACGCGCGAGTTGCGAGAGTAACGTGTTAAGAGGCCCTTAGGGTATTTCTCTTTCAGACGTACGACTACTTCCAAATAAAAACAGCGCAAAGCCAATCATAATTGCAACGTCTGCAATATTGAATATACCTGTTCGCACCGGCCCCACACCAACATTTAAAAAATCTACCACCGCACCCTTGTTCATTACCCGGTCTATAAAGTTACTTGCACCACCAGAAAACATACACGACAACCCTACAAGCACATACTTACCGGGGGAATGAGAGAACATCAGATAGAGCAGGAATGCCACGAGAAATATCCCCACGAAAATTGTGAACACCAGGAATCTGACCTGCTCCGGCATATTCTCCCCCATGCCCAGAAAGGCTCCCCTGTTCTCAAAGTAACCTATTCGAACGGTGTCACCAAGATAACTTGTCATCGTATTTCTGGCTAAATGTTCTGAAGCGATGTATTTGCTTGATTGATCACACCCAATACAACTGGCACTTATAAGCAAAATGGTAACAATTCGTTTCCAGAAATTCATTTTTGTTTCTCAATACTGTCAAAAACTAATATCAAACGTATTGTATGCGGAGTTCGCATTGTGGTAAAGCCGAGCGCAACGGGGACTTCAGAAGGGTAAGATATCAGTAGACGCCAGTCTCGATATTTCACAGCTCAAGCTTCGACAGCTCAAGCCTGCAAACCTGTGTACGTGCATACCGAGTCGTGACTCAGGCACCAGCAAGTCATCGGTTTCAAGTTTTCGCAAGGCTTCACGAATCGATGTACAACTGACACCAAACTCATCTACTTACTGTTTTTTACTGTTTTCCTTCCAATTAATCGCCCGGCAAGCTAGCCGCGGACCGCAGACGACCAGTCAAACTGCGATAAAAGGTAATAGCCTGATATTCGGGAGCAATCACTTATATGCGGTTGATTGCATATCTATGAATACAACATAACAATACGGTTTAAGGCACTTCTGACCAGTAAACTCGTCTGATCAAAGTTACATCCGGTCCTTCGACACTTTCCGTTCCGACTAATATATTTATATCTCCGTCGCCAGTCATATGCGCTGCAGGTTCAGCTGGAATACCCGGGCTGACCAGCTCAACATATCTGTCTTCTGTTGATGGACCTGCGGTGGGGGTTGCATTGAGTACACTTACTGTATAAACACGTCCCAGGCCAAGCGCTGCCGTACACCGGTCTTGCGGTGACTGGGGAACATAGGTACTGAACATAACCTGATTATCGACCGTAATGGAAGATGCGAGCACTTTTTCCCCGCTGGAAGGTAAAGTAATATACCAGCCCTGCCTATCTACCAATTCTGTCTGAGCCGTTGCCACTATGTCCACATCGCTTGATCCAAGCAGGTTTTCAGTCGCATTGTAAATATCGCTTTCGTTCATTGCCCGATATATGTTTTCGTTAGCTGTGCTTTTGTCTTTATCAATAACTCCATAGCCCGCAGGGGCATGAAAAATATCGTGCTGTCGGATCATGTAGAAACGATCCGTAACAATTTCTCGTAGTGGATGTGCGCGATTACCTGAACCAATCGCCACCGACAAAAATTTATTTTTTCCATCGGCGACGAGTGTGAGATCTGGCCGATAAAAGAATCGCCGATTGTTTTCCGGGTTACTGCCTCCAAGGTCTGCGATTACACCTCCTGCAATCTTCGCAGTGGCGCCAGCACCATTGTCAATATCAAACCGCCAAACCTGGCCACCCATATCTCCAATATATATTTGATCTGTAAACCCGTCTCCGTCGGCATCTAACACGGCTGGATCTGAGGGAATGCTGTATTGCATTGCCACATAGTCCGCGGTATCGCCTGAGGCGCTCCAGATTAGTGATCCTGTCTCCGCATTAACAATAAATATATCATTGCCGGTGGTGTCGGCAGACCGAATGGTTGCATGATCCTGCAGAGGATCGTATCCGCCACCAAAAATCAGAACCGTCGTGGCCTCACCTTCAACTATCATCTTTCCCAACGTTGGTTTTGACCAGGATTGCCCCAATCTATCAAATCCGGCATCCCCCGCATCTATTGACCACAGGTATTGCGGTATGTTTTTTTGCGTCACATTAAGCGCGGTGTAGTTTTTTCCACCACGTCGCATACCCATGTACAGATAGGCATGGTCATCGCCTGAGATCGTTCCGTCTGCATCGTTAACCCACAACGTCAGGTCACCATCAAGCCCGTAGGTTCTGACATTTGTCACCGGGTTTTGGCGCAACTCACGCAGGTTTCCTAATAATTGAGGTGGTATGAAAGAGAATACCTCTTTGCCGTCCTGCGAATCTATTGCATGTAAGTAGCCGTCATTTGTACCGACAAAAACCACTGAATCAGGGCCTTCGTCATTCTGTCCATAGGTAAGCACTGCCGGTCTTGAGTGCAGCGGATCTCCCATTTCGAGGCGTGTTTCACCAACGCTGACATCATCTACGTCTACACCACGTGCCCATTCAAGTAATTCATCACGCTGACTATCGGGCACTCCCAGGATAGCGGCGGTGATCACATCATTTTGTTCTGCAACCCGGTTAACTTCCGCTGTAAGATCGGTCTGACCCTGATATGTGTACACTCTTCTGTCGGTGATATCCAGGAGTGCAGCCGCACCTCCTAATTCAATATTTGCACCGTCTGCGCTCCCTTCGGTCCAGTAGCTATGTGCTTCGTCATTAAAATATCCTGTGTCTGGATCAACCGCCATCTGATTATTTTTATCTTTGATGTTTCCATCAAAGCGGTATCGCTTCAGGTTTCCTGGCCAGCGAGCGCTGTTTGTAGGTTGAAATAACGAAAGATAAATATCATCGCGGTGTGCCAGTCTGGTCGATTGATCCAGGGTTAAGGCCGGAGCTGCAAAGGATTGACCCGCCCCTATGGCATCGACAAGTACGGATTCAAGGACCGCGACCAGTTCACTGGATGAGGAACTTTCGAAGTACCGACCGCCACCAGCTACTGCAATGTCTTCTAACGGAGGGATACTCGCATTAAATCCAATTGTATAGGTCATCACTGTATTCGTACCTGGGACGTCCGGCGTCAGATCTATGTTAGCCATGTATTGCGCTAACTCCGGGCCGCACATGTCGGAGCCGTTACCAGTGCAATCGGTTTCCGTGAGTGCATTAACACGTGTGCGATCAACATCACCTGTTGCTTCGCCGTCTGAAATTATAATCTGGAAGTTACTCTGACATTCTCCGAGAATCGGAGTTCGATAAACCGGGTCTCCATCTATCCGCTCGCTCGTACAGCTCAGATGATCAAGATTATCGACCGTACACGTATCCTCTCGTACTATCTCACCGCCAGTGTAGCTTTCGGGGTGCGATACACGCGCTTCATGAACGCGTAGATGCCTTTTACTATATTGTGCAGCTCTGGTAGTTCCATAGTAGACAGGTGCACCTGTCCAGTAGTAGGCAGATTCGAGTATTGCGCCAATTGTTGGTGTATGCCAATCAATACTCATGTTTTTGATCGCTTCTATTGCATCATCCCGTGCAAACTCGATTGGCGACATCGGGTAGATAATTCGGCCTCCGCTGTTACGGTGGCTGAAGCGCATAACCCCAATATTGACTCTGTTCGTTTCCGTTAGAATGAGGTCCATTGCCTCTCTGAGTCGTGTTATTCGAGATTTCGATCCGTCATCCAGGAACGACATTGACTGCGATGCGTCAAGAACGAATAATATATTTGGATAGTTGGGGTTGGGTGGGGCTATATCACCGGTTGCAGCATATGGTGGGTAAGGCAGGGGTTTGGAAAAAAAGATCTCGGTGTCATCGGCATAGGCTGTTGCGATGACTATAAACATAACAGCAACAATGCGAGCAAGAGGATGCATCAGTCTCTTTGTCATAATCAATCCATTAATCCGTATTTTTTTATTATTTAGTAAGTAGCAAGCAAAAAAAATCCTGCCTTCAGAATGGAAGGGTTTAGGACAGTACACCAGAGCTTAGCCTGAAGTATTTTAAAAAACGCGTTAGGTTTTTTTGCGGTGCCCGTAGTTAAGTTACAGGGCTTTTTGCGACGAATAGTTTTCTGAAGCTTGCAAGAGAAAACGCTTTACAAACTCGCTTTACAAACTCGCTTTACAAACTACAGAGCAGTGGATTCAAAGATGAATAGAGAGACCGTAGACTATGTGAATAATCCGGGGAAGATTGTCCCGCATCGATGTAGCGAACCGAGTTATCCTTTCCTCGCAGTTTTAAACGGCAGTTATGCGAATAACTTAACAGGAAGTTGGTTGTTCAATTGATGTTAGTACGACACTAATTGTAAAAACACAGCTTGCGATTCGACTCGTAATGCCGGACAACATCCACAGCCGGGAGAGCTTTCAAACTCGATGGATATGAATCTGTTTAATTTCAAGAATATACCAGCAGGGAATCAAGCTGTCGCAGGGCGTACTCAAAGCGATAGCCTTGCAAAGAAAAATGATAGTCAACCATACGTCGACGGATACAGCGCTTTTAGCAGGCCCCGTACTGGCACCAGCTGCTGCACTGCTCGAATCAAATGCATCGATTGCCGAGGCAGAAGTATCTGTTGCCGCTGTAGTCAGGATCATGGGAATTCAGTGGCTTAGCCACATGGAGAAAGGAGTAAGAAAACCGGCGCCAAAGCGTTGAGGCAAGGCCAGCCATAACCCCTCCCCGTTAGCAGGTAGCAGGTAGCAGGTAGCAGGTAGCAGTGATAGAAAAATCGATCGCACGCAGAGTGCTTCAATCTGCAGGATATACTTGAAAATTTTTGTGACGTACTTCACTTTTTATCTACCAGCACATGCGCAGATTTAGCCTGTCGCTGTTTGCAGTAGTCATGCCCCGGCATGAAGTCACCCTTACTATCGCTGCGTTAGCCGTCCTATCGCTGCGTTAGCCGTCGCGTTCGCACAGCCTTCCTTCGTTGAAAAGACGACGTTGAAAAGCCAATGTGGAAAAGACAAAGTCGAAAAGACAAAGTCGCCAATCCCCCCCGGTCGCAAAAGCTGGTCGTAACAGCTGGTCGTAACAGCTGGTCGCAACAGCTGGTCGCAACAGCGCGCTCCCTGAATACCATATTTTCCTCGCGGGACAGGTATCCTTTCTAGAAGTCATTGAACAGGTTGCCACTGTTACAAGTTCGTGATAAAGTTTTTTTGGTAATTCTCGCCGTCTCTCCAACCTACTTAAGTGTACCCGTGGTTAACAAAAATTCACGAAGCATAAATAAAGCCGCTTCCTTTTACAGCACTGCCGCAACACTTCTCATCAATTCGCTAATTTGCTTTGCGTTAGTCGAATTGGCTGCTCGTGTTTTCACGGCACGTCCTGATCACCAGGATGTGAGAACACAGCTACCCTACTACGAAGATCAGGCCTGGTCAGAAGAGTACTGGCAGGAGTTTAGCTCGATTAAGCGCTCCTATCGGCCGCATACAATATGGCGACGCAGCGAGTTCAATGGCAGGTACATTAACGTTAACGAAAACGGGCTACGCGCAACGCCTCAGTCAGACTGTACCTCGGCAAAGAAAACCGTTTTCATGTTCGGTGGTTCCGCTATGTGGGGCGAAGGCGCACCGGACACAAAGACCATACCAAGCTATCTGCTGCAGGAGATCGAACGTAAGTTCGACGACAGCTTCTGCGTCATTAATTTTGCTGAATCCGCCTGGACATCAACGCAAAGCATTATTGCCCTGATTGCCGAAATTCAAAAAGAAAACGTTCCGGATCTGGTAATTTTTTATGACGGCGTGAACGACGCAAATGTCGTGCTCACTTCCGGCAAGCGGTTTACACACGCCAACCTCTCAGAGTTCGCAACACGGCTGGAGGGGACGACGGTGCCATTACACACTCAGCTTATGAGAAGCAGCCAGGTATCCCGGCTTCTATACAGATACGTCCAGGGCAAGAAACTGGATAGTGGGCAGCCAGCGCTGGTTTTTGACAAAGACGCCGCTACTCTTAACGAATACATTGCAACCACTTACGTTCAAAACCACCAGATTGTCGATGCACTGGCAGAGCAATACGATTTTGACTACGCCTTTTTCTGGCAACCGGTCATCGGTTATGGCAAAAAAGTACTGACTCCGGACGAAGACGCCATGCTGAACGATGCCAATGCGATACGGGTAAAGCTTAACGATCAAACCTACGACCGTATGCAGTTTATCCATTCAGCTTACGATGCTATCGCTCCGGTTCTGGAACCCCTTGAACATGTCTATAATTTAAGTCATTTATTCGATGATCAGAAGAAATCGATGTATATTGATTTCGTCCATGTGACACCCGAAGCGAATCAAATGGTGGCTGCAGAAATGTTTAGCCGAGTACAATCACAACTCCAGAATTAGCTTCCTGCCTTGCGCCACGCCTCTCGCGATATGCTTCTCGCTGCATTCCTCTTGCGGCATTGCCTCTTTGCGGCACACGTGGAATTTGTTGCTTTAAAAAGTAATATAAATAAAAGCAGAGCAGCGCTCACACACCTTACTGCTCATCTTTACTGCCCGATAGCATGGAATGAATAATCGCCTTCAATCGCGTATTAATCAGTTCTTTGGCGTTATTGTTCAGATGACAGCCATCGTACCGGTACCTGTCACTATAGGCATCTGTATTGGGCCCAAGAAAAACGCGGTCGTTTCCTTCGGCGGCAAGGGCTTGACCCTCGAGCACTCTTGCGCTGCCATCTGACCAGCATTTTGATGTTTGAAACACAACCCAGTGATTCGAAGCACCATCATTAAACAGCAAATCAAACTTTTCAATCAATCCATTGAATCTTTCCACATACTCGTTAGCGGTCGTTCCCAACTCTGCTTCTCTTGCTCCGTTGTACCAGAACGCAAGTTCCACTCGATAACCAAGCTCCTTTGCAAGGTCAATTTGGTGCTTTGTCCGTTCGAAATACACTGAATCATCTCGAATCCAGTCTGTCAGTGATGACCCGCCTGCTCCAGAGGCAATGAAAACCACATCTCGCCCCGAGCTCGCCGAAATGTCTTGCGCCAGACTGCTCCACAGACTACCCCGAACGCCTGTCGCCCCAAGCATCGGATCTTCAATCAGATAGCATTCCCCGTTGAAGAACTGGTATGCACTGCGTTGTTCATCCCTCTCACCATAAGAGGATATGTAATTTGCGGAACCGGCTTGACCCATAGACAGAAACACCAGTGCGTTTTCTGAAGGGCAATCGACGCGTTGACGACCCGACGTGTCCTCAAAAAAATCGGTGCGCCAGGGTTGCGGTTCGGGCGCCGGCTTCAGGTGCACAAGATAGTAATCCCGTAGCGGGTGGTATGGAAAGAGCTTCCACTTGTAGACTGCCACTCCATAGGTAAAGCCGATTGCCCACACAAAGAGGCCGATGAACAGATTTTTAAACATTGAACACCCCGGTAACTGTTGCATCTAATGTTGTCATGCTATCGCTGAGATTATACTAGTTTGTGAGGTTTTCGAAAGGACATAAATTAACAAAGACCCCTATAGTCATCCTGGTATTGAGAAAAGAGCCTCGGTACGATCAATCAGGAAACCGGAAGCGTTGAGTGACATAACTAAGGTTGAAGACGTAAAGATGCAATCACCCTCGAATCTCGTGACTTATAAACAGCAGTAAAGGTCACTTCCTGCTACCTTTTCGTCAATCGTAGTATTTGTCGCGCGCGTCTATAGGTGTTAGCCAATGGCGTCAGTCGAGCTCGTACTTCAGCTCGTACTTTTCGGCTAATGAAGCGTCCTGGTTTTCTTTCATTAATATAAGATTATCAACAACCAGCACATCGAGTTCAGTACCCATAAAGCAACGAAAAGCGTCTTCAGGTGTACAAACTATGGGTTCACCTCTTACGTTAAATGAAGTATTCACCAGCAGCGGACAACCAGTTAGCTGTTTGAATTTTGATATCAAACGATGATATCTGGGGTTAGTATCCTTGTGTACGGTTTGTATTCGAGCTGAATAATCAACATGGGTAATTGACGGAATCTCTGAACGCGGCACATTCAGTTTATCAATGCCGAACAGCTTTTGCTGCTCTTCGGTCATCGCAAGCCGCTTGTCTTTGTGAACATCGGCGACAATCAGCATATAGGGGCTTGCCTCGTCGAGCTCAAACCACTCAGAGACATCTTCTGCCAATACACTCGGTGCAAACGGTCTAAAGGACTCGCGATATTTTACCTTAAGATTAAGCTGTTTCTGCATCACAGGAGACCTTGGGTCCGCAATAATGCTTCTCGCCCCGAGTGCCCGCGGACCGAACTCCATACGTCCGTTAAACCAGCCCACCGCTTTGCCGTCTGCCAGTTGCTGCGCTGTGATATCAATTGCCTCGGCATCACTGTAGTTTTCATACACCGCACCAAGATCATCCAGTGCCTTGCAAGCGTCAACCTCAGTAAATGCAGGCCCAAGGTAAGTACCACCCATTGCATCCGTGCCTGACTGTACAACTCGAGGGTTACCCAAATGGATATGGTAGGCACCCAGTGCCGCGCCAACGGCACCACCTGCATCACCGGCCGCCGGCTGAATCCAGATGTTTTCAAACTCCTGTTCTCGCAATAACTTACCGTTGGCAACGCAATTAAGTGCGACGCCACCCGCCAGACAAAGATTCTTTTGTCCGGTTTCCTCTTTTATACCTTTGGCCAGTTTGAGCACAACCTCTTCACACACCGTTTGAATAGATGCGGCAAGGTCCATCTCACGTTGTGCGATTGGAGTCTCTGGGGCCCTCGGGGGTGCTTCAAAAAGCTTATTGAACTTTTTGTTCGTCATCGTCAGGCCGGTACAGTAATCAAAATACTCCATATTCAAATGAAACGAACCGTCGGCCTTTATATCGATAAGGTGATCTTTTATTTTGTCTGCAAATACCGGCTCACCATAAGGCGCCAGTCCCATCACCTTATACTCTCCCGAATTCACCTTGAAGCCCGTGTAGTACGTGAAAGCAGAGTACAGCAGGCCAAGTGAGTGCGGAAAGAGAATTTCCCGTGCTACCTCAAGACTGCTGCCCTTGCCGACAGCAAGTGACGTTGTCGTCCACTCACCCACGCCATCCATCGTGAGCACAGCAGCCTCTTCAAAAGGCGAAGGAAAAAAGGCACTCGCAGCATGGCTCATATGATGTTCAGAAAAAAGTAAACGCTCGTACCAGTCTATGTCTTCACTAAGCAGTGTTTCCAGCGTCTTGATGATGGTCGACTTTTGAAAAAGCTTGTCTTTTATCCAGGTAGGGATTGAAGTTCTAAAACTCTTAAACCCTCTGGGTGCGAAGGCAAGATAGGTTTCCAGCAAGCGTTCAAACTTAAGAAAAGGCTTGTCGTAGAACACGACATAATCGATTTGCTCAGCTCGCACACCCTGGCTGGCCAGGCAGTATTCGATGGCCTTCGCGGGAAAGGATGGGTCATGCTTAATTCGTGTAAAGCGTTCTTCCTGTGCGGCCGAGACGATTTTACCATCGCTCAGCAGACAGGCCGCCGAGTCATGGTAGTAAGCAGAAATACCGAGAATCAACATTGTCTAAAATAACGTATAGACAAATGGAGCTACCACGGAACCTTGAGCAAGCACCAGCAGACCGCCTAGAATCACCAGCACCAGAATCAACGGCGCCAGCCAGAGTTTTTTACGGACTTTGAGAAATTTCCAAAATTCTTTTATAAAGTTCATGGTTAGTACTGATCCTTAAACGACTCAGGGGAGGGCCCCATAGGGTCACGAACGATCCAGTTTGATTTTAAATTTTTATTTTTCAATCTCAGTTCATCGCGTCCTTTAAAACGCAATACAGCCGCCAAAGGAGTAAACATACCAAAGTAGATGAGACCCAGAACAAGCGGACTGATAATCAACCCCATCAGCAAACCAAGGTAGGCCCACGATTTATTCAATCCACTCAATAAAGAAGGCTTGATTAGAGTGATAAGCAGAAATACCAAAGATAGGCCTGCTGCAACGATGCCCGGCAGCAATTTCCCGTAAATTGCTGCGGAGACAAAAGCTACCACTGCAAACACAAAGGAGAAAAAGTACCCGAACTTTCGCTCTGAAGGCAGGATTATGGGGGCTTCAAACAGTTTCATCGACAGGATCCGTAGCTATGTCCTTACCTCTGGTCAGCTCAAAGTGACCCCTGAACTTATCAGCGACATTCTCTCATATCACCCATCCGCGTCACAGTATTTTTCTGTTAACTGAACCATCAATTTTTCAACAATCTGGGGTGTTTCATATTACGGTAGTGCCTTCTGCTCCCCCACGCCCATTGTCAACGCTTATCCTGTTACCTCGATCGTTTGAATGCAAAGACACAATTCGTTGCCCTGTGCCTGTTGACACTAACTTCGTATCGACACTGCTAAATCCGCATCTTTTGTCGACGCACCAGCGCGACAATACAGATCGTCATTAGAACGAGAAACAACGGAATAACCCGGCTTGCAATTGAGGCTGTCTTACAACTGCCTCCTGCCAGATCTAATGGCTTCGATGAATCCTGCGATGTGTTCACAGGAAAATCGAGGAATGATAATATGCCAATACCTGCCTCGTTGGTTAGCCAGTCCTGATCTCCGGGCAAACTCAGGTAATTTACAAACAACTCATCATTATCTTCAACTGGCCTGTCCACAGCAAGCCGTACAACAGTTCCGTTCAGTACCGCGCCGTCGGTGATATTGTAGGAGTGGTCGTCGCAATCCCGAACTTCAAACAGTGCTTCAAAACCATCATCCGCAACCAGGGTATTGCCATTGGTGAATGTCAATTCCAGTGTGGTGTCATCGAAGCGCGATGCAGTGGCGATGTCGGGCGCAACCGCGTTGTCGAGATTTTCTCCATAGAGTTCACTCCGGATAATGCGGGCAACGTTATCACCCATTTGCTGATAGCCATCTTCATATCGGAAATGACATCCATCATGGCCATCCAGACCGGTAGTTGAAATCGCTGTAACGTTATTTCGTGCATTGGCAAACTGCCGCTGGAAATTACTGATTTGGGCTCCCTGCCCGAACTCCTCATCTGACGGGTCACAGGTATGGCGAATCTGAAAAACGTAATACCGTTCTACCGAAGGATATTGTCTCTGCCACCGGTCAAATAACGCAGTAAACTGTTCGAAGTGAGCCTGATTATCTGTCCTGTCGCTCTCACCCTGAAACCACAGCAGCGCGCGAATGTTGTCGACAACGCCACCGTTCTCAAGGCGGCTCAGGAGCTGACCATAGTTGGTGGTCAAATCGTGTACATCATCTGTATTGGCCTCGAAGTAGCCAATAGGCTGGTTACCCCTACTCTGATTGATTACAGCGATCGGAATCTGCACATTGGCCAGCAGATCAGCGGCAACTCGCAAGCCCATGCGCCCCACACAGGCGAGAGGCTGTAAGCGCGGCTGACACTCTGCCCGTACAACATGCCAGTCATTGTTATCGTTCCAGCTATCTGTGCCCCATCCGCCGTACGAACGTATATAGTGGCTCGCGTCTTCTGCACCGGGCCCTGTGGCTGAATAAATACCAGCGACTGCATTGGACTGACCATTGATAACGAAGACATCGCCAGCGACAACGGATTCAGCCGATGCCACAACAGTTTCAGTGCTGTTGTCACCGCGAGTCAGCAGTTCAAATTTGTAGTCGACAAGCTCTGCAGGCAATTCAAGCTCAAACAGAAAATCTATGGACGCTGATCTATCATGCGCCCAGGTATTCCAGAGCGCGTCGCCACGATAAACATGTAAAACCACTGCAGTGCTATCCTGCCCGAGTACACCCGATATGCTCACCGGAGCCATGTTGGTGTCCGTATGCCTCGGGTAGAGTTGAAGATCCTTCGGGAATTGATCAACCCGCGTCGTCGCATGCATGCCTGACAATTTATATACTCTGATGGACGATGCCGCATTGCTCAGCGCTCCCAACGACGCGCTTGAAGCACTGAAAGTCTCACAGTTACCGGCGTCAGCTAAGCTGTCTCTACAAATCAGCACCGCGTGACCACTTGTCACCGTAAGCGATGAAATTGCATCATCGCCAACGGGTGATAAGTTGAGATCTGCGCTTTGATCGTCTCCGACCGAAACAGACCACGATGCACCAGTGAAATCAGTACCTTCGTACAGCACAGCCACATCGGCTGACAAGACGTGGTTGCCTAGCGCCAGTAACAACAAAGATATATATCGCAATAGACCACTAAACATGTGTTGCCTGACCCGGATTATTCATGAAATGGCGAGCATGTCTCGTAGAGATTTGTTTTCACAGCGCATTTTCTTCTTGCGTCGAATACTTACTGATATTTGCAAAAGAAAAAATGTGGTGTGGAATCAAAGATCAAGTGAGATGCCGTCGATTTTGTGAATAGTTCGGGCTAACACTCAACGCTATTTCTAAAAGCACACTGTAAGTACAGGAAGCATAAACACTATTTCTCGCCAGAAACTGCACTGAAAGGTGTGCCGAACCATTATCCACCCACAAGGATGTCTGGTCTCCATTTTGAACTGTTGGCCTGGTCGCCATTGTAAAGTTTTATTTCCGGGAAGCGTGGTACCACCTCTGCTTTTC
>CAYMVV010000118.1:0-15819 GCA_964393885.1 uncultured Granulosicoccaceae bacterium
GTATCCCGGCCTCGAAGCCAATCATGGCATCGTTCTGCACTTGCATCAGCGAATATGCGTCGACCTGATTGACCATTGCAATGCCAATTGTCTCGGCAAATTGCTCATCGAGTTTGTCGCCGAGAGAGCCCAGCAATGCGACTGGCGTTGAGTCGTCGATTTGTTTGCGCAGCCATTTGTTGTATTGCGGCTCTGACATACCGCCACGGTTCCAGATAACGATACCGGCATGGCTGCCCTTGAGGGTTTGCTGTGGTAGTGGTTGTTTTGCGATGTCGTGATAAACCGGCACATAACCCATGTATTCAAGGGGGGTGGCCAGTAACATGTGTACTTCTGCCCCTTCAACCGGTCCGGTGACTCGACTGTCGAATACCATCAGTACCTCTCTGGGAATAACTTCCAGATTACTCACACCGACATAGTCCAGTGCAGGATTGGCGATCCAGGGTATAGAGCCGTCATCGGCGATTTTCGCTGCGATATTGCGAGCCTCGCTGCGCTTGTTCGCAGGAAGGTACTCTATAGCGATCGTATCAATGGAGAACTTCTGTCTGATTGTGTTGAACTTCTGTTGCAGCCACTGACGATCTGTTTCCGGTACCTCGGTATAGGTTTGCAATCCGTTGTTCCATCCTGCATACAGGGATTCCGCTGCGACTCCATCTATGTACTGCCCGATGCGATCAATGACTTCAAATCCCCGATTGGTAATAATACTCAGTTGCGGGTACTTTCTTTTTATGCGGTAGACCAAATTGGCGAGGGCTGCTTCCTGCTTTTTTCTTTCAGCATCGCTCTTGACGAATAACTGATAGCTATCCATGGTATCCAGAAACAATCCTTCGTAACCGCGCCTTTGAAGTTCAGCCGCTCGTTGTAGAAGAAAACGCTGCCAGGCCGGATCAGACAAATTCATCAGTTTGCTGTTCCAGTCGCCGTTGGTGCCGGTGACAGCGTCTCGCGGTATTCGGTCATACCAGTTGCGATGCTCACCGACCTCGCCAACACTTAAATACGAATAGGCAATAGCGCCATGGCGTTTTAACTGCGTAAGCTCTGTCGGCTTTATGTTTTCAGGTTCCAACACGAGTCTGTCAAACTGCGCCAGTGCGTTGACTGGCGGGTTTGGCCCATAGTAGAACGCAATGCTTTTTAGTGAATCGTCTCGATCAACAGCGAAAGTACTCGACCCCGTCAGGCAAAGACTGACAAGCAATAATGCTTTCATCCACTGCTTGATAAACCAAATAGTTTTGAGTTGATTCATTGATGAGTCTCGATAGCTCAGACAGTAGCAGTTCACTGGTAAATGACTCAATTGCTCGCTGTCGCATCACGTGGACGCATGAACGTCCGGAATTCGATGTTTTCCAACTCACTGGATAACTGGTAGATTCCGATAAACGCAGTCAAAGTCATAGACAGGCCGAATCCGTAGCCGTAGAACTGTGGTCCCATTTGCAGAGTGATCCAGGTGAAGCCTGCGTTGCTGATCAACAATGTCATTGTCAACCAGAAGGCATCGCTTAGTCTGTCCAGATAAAACAGTACGTTGAGCACTGCAAGCATTAATACCTGCGCTGCAACTCCTACCAGATCGATGTAGTAAAGATGAATGAACTTGTCTGATATACCCAGCCAGGCAACGATCTTGGGACCGAGCATATACAGCACAAGTACCGTAATGCCCTGAACCTTTATGATTTGGAAGATTCCCTCGCGTACCGCCAGAATCATCTCGTTACCGAGCGTTTCAATCTGTTGCAAGCTGGCATTACCACGTACGGCATTGAAGAATCCTTCGTAGGCTTCAGCAAAGTCGGTTTCGATGCGCAGCAGAAAAACGGCCATCCCCGGGATGATCGACAGATAGGCGAGAAAGATCGGCAAATCGTAAATCAGTGACGCGCGTAGCGGCCCAATGACAGCTTCGGACGTACCCGGGTAAGTCCAGAACATGAACTTGTCTATCCAGATACCGAGGTTGTAGAACAAGCCCACAAAGATCAGCACCGGAAATATCTGTTTGCGTTTGAGAAAGTCCATTCGCACTGTTTCCTGTATCGGATACTCAGGGATAATTACGGCGAGCATCAGAAACATGAGCAGCGCATGTCCGGTGAGAAGTCCGGCAAGCAGACCGCTTATGCCAAACGGCAGTAACAAAATGGATAGCAGTACAGTTGTCGCATAGCCGAAGAAGAACGAGTACAAAATAACCTTGAATTTCTTCAATCCAGCGACGAAGATCACAACAATCCACACATTTGACAGGGTTACAAAATTGGCAACCATCAGCACTTCATAGGCGAATGCCTCGTGAAATATCGTTGCCATCAACACAACACCTAGAGTGCCACTCACCAGAGTGGTCAGCAACAGCGCGCCGAACAGATTTGGATTGATCAGCTGATCTCGGCCCTCGTATAGCCGGTCGGCGATATAACGTGTGAATACCAGCTGCAACAGCCCTGACAGTATGAGTGATGTTCCCATCATCCAGGTCACTGACGTGGTGAACTGCTCGACCTCCTGTCCACCCACTTTTTGTGATATCGCGACGATGCCGATCAGCATCACCCCCAGTATAGAAAGCACCCAGGGACCGGCACTGATGAGTCCGGCAAACCCGTACGCCTTTAACGTACCGGTAAAGGAATCGTCATTAAGATACTTTCTTAGCTCAAATCCGATGCCTGCCATGTCAGAAGCCCTCTGCTTTAGGCATGTTAGCGCGTCGAGACAGATCGATATTGTGTTCGTATATATCTCGATAGCGAATTAACATGTCTTTTTCATCGTAGTATTTTTCAACCCGGGTAACAGCGGCGTGACTGGCACGCTGCCATTTGTCACGGTCCGTAAGCAGCGAGATAATCTCGTCAGCCATCATGGCGGGATTGGCTATTGGCACGACACTGCCGGCGCTGCCGATCGCACGGTCTTCATCGTCAGCGCCGTGGATCAGTTCGCTACAACTGCCAACGTCTGTCGTTACAGTTGGAATGCCGGCAGCAAATCCCTCGAGTGTCACCAGTGGTTGTCCTTCGGATACTGAGGTGAGTACGGTAATACCAATTTCGGGCAATAGTTTCTCTACAGATTGAAAGCCCAGAAACCTCACCGAATTGTCCAGACCAAAGCTCTTTAACAGCGCTTTACACTCCTGTGTATAGTCTGGATCCTCATCTTCGGGACCAATCAACCAGCCCTCAGCGTCTGGTACTTTTGAAACGACGATACGCATTGCTCGAATAAACGTTTTAATGTCTTTGATTGGAACGATTCTGCCAATCAGAGCCGCAACAGGTGGTATTGGTGTGTCATCAGCGCGCCTGCATTTACTGAGACGATCCACGTCTACCCCGTTGGGGATAATTGACAATTGATCCTCTCTGGCACCATCTTCAATTTGTCGCAGTCTGTTGCCATTAAAAAGCGTGTAGACATGATCGGCAGAGTGGTATGACATACGTCCGAGGGATTGGAAAAACTTTATCCAGGTTTGTCGCAGATAGCTCATGTTGTCATCAAGACCGACCCTGAAAGGATCAATATCATCTGGAATCCAGTCGACATGCGCCAGATCAATCTCGCGTTCCTTTGTATAGATGCCATGTTCCGAGATGATATAAGGCATACCTGTTCTGGCTTTTAGCATTGATCCCAAATAACCGGCATAGCCGGTTGATACCGAGTGATAGACGTCTGCAGGTGGCGCATTTTTGGCAATATTGGCCAGCGTAAACAACGGACTGTGCATGGTGCGAACAGTCCAGAAAAAGTGGTTAAAGTCGAGGCCGGGCGGGGCGACGTTATATTTATCCCGAATGGCTTCCCAGGCTTCATCACTGTGGTTGAGATCGGTTCTTGTAATCGCGTTTTCGCCACACAGCAGATTGGTAAAATCTCTGACCACCTCTTTGCTCAGGGGCTCTTGCGTGTCAGCAAGCTTTTCGTGTAGCTGGATGTTGCGATTGAACATCGCGGTTTTGTCTGACTTGCGGGCCCAGAATTTCTTTTTGGCAGGTTCTTCTTTGTCGTTCCCGACCAGATAGTGGTTTTCAATGTGCACAACATTGGGTGGTATGTCATAAGCAGGTTTGTTGTATTCAGATGCGCTACCGCCCAAAAATACAATCGAGAACTGCAGCTGTGGCATGCCCTCTATCAGTTGTCTGACCCAACTGGAAACACCACCACGCACGTAAGGGTAGGTGCCCTCAAGTAACAAACAGATATTTGCATGTTTTTGCGGGCTGTACTTTGGTGATTTGCTCATGCCCAATACTCCACTACTTTAGACATCGGTGGATAAGCGCGAAAAGCGGGGTTTATCTCGTTTACTACATCGCGAATTTTTTTGAAATTTCTTTGCAAAAAAGCAGCTTCGGCAATGTAGGGCAATACCTTTTCACCTGGCATCCCCAGCGCCAGGGAAGTTTCGAATGCGGCTATCGCTTCTTCCGGTGCGTTTTGCTTGATCTGAAGTTGTCCGGAAATGAAGTGCGCGTTAGCGTTGGATCGTTGATATTCCAATGCTGTCTGAACGTGGATTGTCGCCCTTGATAACAGCTCTTCTCGCGCCACCGGTTCATCGTCTTCCAGAGTTAACAGCTCACGGTAGTTATTGGCGATTTGCAAATGTAAACCGGCTTTGCCAGTGCCACTGGCTCTCTCTGCCTCTGCTTCCAGCCGCTGTATTTCCTTGTTAAGTGCACTCACCTTTTTATCGAGCATTCGATAGGCGAGCAGCCGAATCCTCTCGTTAGAGTGACTAACCGCACTTTTTAGTGCGGGGCCGGATTCAGTGTTACGTATATTTTTTGCGGCAGCCACCTTGTTGTACAGCCGGTCTGTGTCGGTATCAAATGCCAGTTGCTCGATGAAACCGCGACTGTCCAGTTTGGGAACAGGGCGATCAATAGGTGCCGTGAATGGCAAGTCTGTGTTTTCGGTAAACTGCCAGTACTCGTTAACCTGGTGTTTGCTGCGTGCTATAAGGGAACCAAAGGTTAATGATAGCCAGGTGCCGGTTGCGCCGATGAATGGCAGAAAGAAACTGATCAGGAAGAACAACGTGACCAGCGGAATACGTTTCCCCGGCACCAGCTTATAGAGAATCGATGCTAACGCGATGGCGGCCAGTAACGACGCCATTGCATGAGCGAGTAACCACACTGAATCCGGCAGGACTACAAAATTGCCCTCAACCAGAGCTGCTAACAGTATCAGCTCGACGGACAGTGCGATCAGGAGGGTCGGTAGACCGGTAAGACTACGCAGCACGTTGGCGTTTCCTCTTGCCATTATCAGATTTTGATGTGTCGTTGTGTCTCGCTACTTTATTGATAAAGTTCATGCAGGATTCCTGATCATCCCGACGTTTGATCTGCCTGATCTTGATATCCGATGCCACATGGTTGAGATCAATTTTTGATTCGTCGAACAGTTTTTTGGCAATACGCTGGATATAGGCTTCGCACTGTGGTTTGTTGATAAGAGGAAGCAGAATGACAACGGTACTCCCGCCTGACGCAGAGCGTGGTTGCCATGAACTGTCGAGGCTTCGAATATTGGCGCCAAGAAAATCCGCTACATATTGAGTTTGATCAGTGTTCTTCAGGCGAATTGCCAACAGAGTTGACTCTACGCCATTGCTGCGTGCAAACCTGATTGCATTATCCAGTTCAGCCATGAACCAGCCGCTGTTAGATTCGCCAACGCTTCTGGAGCGACTGATCATGTCGCCGATGTAGCTGCCTAGTAGCGCAAGTACATTCAGATTCTCCTGCTGAAAGGCCATAAAGTGCATATCTCGTATCGCTAGCACACCATGGAGTTGATCATGGGAGTCAACAATCGGTACCACTGCCAGTAACTGGCCCTCGAAATTTTCACTGGCCTGGGCATCAAGCTTTACGCTGACCAATTGATGCGTTTCCAGACATAGCCTTAGCAACGGGTCAAACAACTGCAGTTGTGGCATGTCACCCTGTATGGCGATCGGCGCTGGACTGATTCTATTTTCACTTTTAACCCCGTAGAGGCCAGCGACCTGGACTGCGCCAAACTGTGCAAATACGGCCATCAGTTCGCTGCCTGCCTGCAGGTTCTCGTCGCTGTTCGTGGTCAACACCGGCTTTAATTGTTGTAGCGCCTGACGCATACTCAGCCGTTGCCCTGCCATGAACTCTTCGAGTTGACCATGGGAGACTTTAAGTACGTGGTAGTCTTTGGCGAATTCCTTCAGACGATGTCGCAGGTATTGGTTCTCTGAGAATTCCTGTGCACTTTGTTTTTTACCCGCCGTCGCATAGTCGCCCACTAAGATCGACAGAATTATGGTTCCAACACCCAGCGCAATCAGATTTTGCACCTGGTCGGCGTAGGCAGTCCAAGGCCATGCCAGGGTCGCTGCACACAAAGCTGCACAGGATATTCCCCAGATGGCACCGTAGCGTGCGGCAAATAACACCGGAGGAATAATGAACCAGGGAAACCCGTTGTTCATACCCACTGGATCATTTTGAAAAAAGAAGAATCCGACGACCGGTACGATGAACGCAAATACCAGCAGTTCTATGACTTTATGATGCCAGCGTTTGTTAGGTCCAGTTTCGAGCCATGAGAAGCTCGGCTTGTGTTTTTTTTCCGCCAAAGACTGCAGATTAAAACTGATCATCGTCCGGTAGTTTCCGTTGGAGAGGTTTCATAGAGTGATCGCAATTCCAGCAGGCGCTCTTTTTTGCCCTTCAGGCCGGGTGATTGAACCTCTGGCGCCGGGTTAGCAGCACCAATGAGCGGCTCCGACGGTGTAGATGGCAGCGTGGGCAATGGTTCGGGTCGTTTTACTGCCAATCGAGAGTTTGCCGGTCCACGTCTGAAGCGAACCTCACTGAGCAGGTCGCCAATGGCTTTGCTGCCAACACTGGACAGATTCTGGTATCCCCAGCCTGTGCGTGAAGTTGAAGCGACCCACATGACCTGATCCGATTGCAGATCGATGAACTTGAGCGTCAGACCAACTGATGGTTCATTGTCCAGGCCGTCTTTGTACTGCCACTCCTGCACGCTGCCAGTAATCGCAAAGCGAAATCCATTGTCGGTGGCCCATTGCTTTGCCGATGCAATCTGTCCGGCCTCGTCAATCAATGCGGACAGTGTTTGCTCTGCACCGACTTCGAAGATTTCCAGATTATTTATGCCACGAGCGTGAAGGTGAGATTCCACCAGCGAGCGAGCCTGATTGCCGGCCAGTGGGGTAGTGGACAAATTTTCGATTGGCAATAAAGCCCATCTTTCTGCTGCGCTGACCACCACCCGATCGGATGACATCAGGGTTTCGCATGCGGTTAAAAAAAGCGAACTGATGACTACCAGTACACTCACAATAGGTTTCAGGCGCATGTTCAATTTCCGATTCGATCCCAGTTATAAAAATGTAGTCGGTTCCAGCGCATGTGGCTGACGCAAAATGGCGGGCAGCTACGCTAATGTGATGCAGTGCGATAAAAAGATGTTTGCTGCGTCACATAAACCGGCCGTTATGTGAGCAGGAACCGTTCCATCGGCCGACCGGTATCGGTAATGAGTGCGGAATTAGAAAGCTTGATGTCGCGCGAATGGCGATAACTGATCGATCGCTGGACGCATCGATGCTGTTTTGGTCTTGCTACGGGTAACGATCAATTGGCTGGAGACAATTGAAGAGGGTGTCAACCAGTCATAATTGTGGCAGTGATCGAGGGTATTGGGTCTGCACTACGAGAAATTGGCGCCAAATTTTTAGTAACTGAGAGCCAGGCGGGGTGGTTGGCGCCGACAATCTGCCATACCTCCACATCACCCTACGCAGGAACGAACTCGATCAGAGTTGCAAGCGTTGGTACCAATAGTTAATCAGCAGGGTGCTCTGAGTGATGCGGGCGCAAGAGCTCTTGTGGTTCGAAGAATTTCGACGCAGGAAAACAGACATCTATTATCTAGATGAAAGTCTGGGTGCAACCAGATGCCGGTAGTTGGCGCCCATGAAGTCATGGGCGCTTTTTGGCAAGTGTGGGCGTCACGCAACCTGGTGGTCCACCGTGTGTCTCTGGAAATGCGCTAACTGGATAGCTCGGAACCCTTGGTTTCGATTTTCTGTAGCTTCGGAGAATCGGCCGCCGTTTTTTCCGGGCTGGCTGATACCGACGGTGCAGGCTTCGCATCCGGCTTGTCGCTGTCTGTGTCCTTGCTTGCCAGGGATCGAACTGAATTCTTCAATTGACTGGGCTGCATAGTCGACACGCGGTTTTGCTGGCTGCTTGTGGAGTCAGTCTTCGCAGCAGTCTCAACCTGTTGCAATGAAGACTTCGAGCGCGACGCAGAGTCTGATCGATTGGCTGCAGGCGGGTTAGGCGTGTTGATCGGCCGATTACTGTGGGTTGCGGCAGACGCTCCATCGCCAGACTCGGTAGCCCCGGGTGGCTTTCGGCTGGCAGTGCGGTCGCCGTTTGACGGCACGCGATTCGGCTGAGTGCGTTGAGGGCTGCCTTGTGTGTCACCACGTTGGCCACGGTTACTCCGTTGCCTCTGATCTGACGGCTTGCCTGTTCTGGAGTCCGATTCTGCGCTTGTGCGTGTGCCTTGATTCGCTGCATCCTGGCTGCTGGCTACATCGGACCTGCTGTCTGTGCCTTGATTGGCTTTGTGGTCCTTCGGCTGCTGACTGCCACCACCACTGCTTTGATTGTTAGCAGAAGTGCCGTTTCGCTGATCACGTGCAGGCGGTTGAGCTCTGGCTGGTTCATTGCTGTTTTGCTGTGAACTGTCAGTGGCTGTCTTGTCGCTAGCCTCGGTGACCTGCGCATCGTCGACGGGCTTGCGGCGGCGTCTACTGTAGCGGCTGCGCGGTCCTCTGTTGCCTCTGGCTTCGCGTCCTTTTTGCTCTTTCTCTCCACCTTGTCTGGAGGTCTGGGACTGTGGGGTCTGGGGTTGCGTCGCTTGCGATTGACTGGCCCGGTTTTCAGCATCGGTTGACGGCGGTGTGGCTGCAGTTTTGGCCGTGCTACTCGCGTCAGCAGATCCATCGCGCGACTGCGTTTTCACCATGTGCGCAGGTGTTTCTTCAGATGACCTGGCAGCTGGTGTTGAGTTGCCAGCGCTCTGAATCGCGCCGGATCGACCGTTAGCATTTTGCGACTGATCGCCCTGCGTCTGCCCGCCGCGCGCCCGACCGCTTTGCCGTTCGCTTTTTTGTTGCGAATCCTGCGGCGTTACGTTCTGCGGTGTCAATGAGCCCTGGTCGTCAGAATTGCGCTGCTGCAAGTTAGTTGCGGCAGAGTCGCTGCGCGAAGAACCGTGTTCCGGTGCGGCGTTCCTTGTACTGTCTGCACGCTGGGATCCATTGCTCACACGACCCGTGTCGCTTGTGGATGTCCGTTGTGTTGTGCCTCGTTGTGTATTGCCCGGTTGTGTATTGCCCGGTTGTGTAGTGCCTGGTTGTGTAGTGCCTGGTTGTGTAGTGTTAGAAAGAGTTGGCTCAGCCTCATTCGAGTGTTGCTGTTTCTGCTCTCGCTGATTCGATTCCGATTGTCTAGACTCGGGTTGGTTCGCAGGCACAGTACCGGGTGCAGTACTCTGTGCGTCCTGACCTGGCGAGTGCAGCCCGGTGCTGTTCTCGGAAGCGCCGGTTGACTCGCGACCGGCCGGTTTTGTGGTTGATGCCTTGTCGTGTTCGTTGCCGGTAGCAGCGCTCTGGTCAGGCCGCGTCTGTGGCGCATTGTTAGCCGGCGCCGCTGCAAGCTGATTCTCTGCATCTGCCGGCTTGCGATTGCGTTGATTGCGGTTTCGTGGATTTCGAGACCGTCCTGCGCCCTGTTTGCCGCGTGACTGGCGGTTGTTTTCCGGCGCCTTCTCTGCATTGCCATTGCTGTGCGAAGCTGTCCCGGGATCGTTGCTGGCTGGCGTGTTGTTAGTCCTGGATTCGTTGCTGGTCGCCTGGCCGTGAGCGGACTGGGTGCTGCTGGTTTGTGGTTTACCGGCTTGTTGCTGGTTACCCTGGTTGCGAGATCGACGCGGGTCCTGCTTGTTGTTGCGCTGCCGTCCCTCACCGGATGTGGACTTTTGATCCTGTTCCGACTGGCCGGCGTGCTTGTTATCGGTGCGGGAATTTCGCCGATTCGTGTTGTCTTTTTGGTGGCGCGAGTTGCGTCGGTTCTGATCGTTCCCCTGTCGCCTGTTATCTCTTCTGCCCGCCTGTTTAGACTGGCGATTGTTGCGGTTGCTCGATGGTTGATCTTCTTTTTTATCGTCGACTTTTTCCTGTCCGGAGAGGAAGCTAAAAATACGCGCAAAGAAACCACCGCTCGATGCTGCAACCCGGTTTTCCTTCTTTGCTGTCGGTGGTGGCAGTGGAGTGGGTGGCGTTATTGTCTGCACCGCCGCCGTTTCTGCTTCGGCGATCTGCACCTTGTCAGCTGTGGGTGTGTAGGTGGTAACCTTTTTTGTCGCCAGTTCGTGGCTGCCTAAATGTACCGCTTCGTGATCAGTTTCGCTGCTACGGATTCGTTCGATTTCGTAATGCGGTGTCACCATGTTTGTATCGGGTACCAGCAGAGCCTGAGCATTGTTGCGCTCCTCTATTTCCCGTACGGCATCGCGTTTTTCGTTGAGAAGGTAGGTGGCAACCGCCACCGGCATCTTGATCAGTACACGACCAGTGTTTTCCTTCAGCGTTTCTTCTTCAAGCAACCGCAATAGTTGTAGAGCGAGCGATTCGACTGTACGAATGGTGCCCTGACCAACGCACCTGGGACACACAATCTCCGTCGTTTCGCCGAGTGACGGGCGCAGGCGCTGGCGGGACATTTCCATCAGACCAAACCTTGAAATGCGGCCAATCTGGACGCGCGCCCGGTCAAGTTTTGCCACCTCTCGCAATCGATTCTCAACCAGCCTCTGATTCTTCGGCGCCATCATATCGATGTAGTCGACGACAACCAGTCCGCCTAAATCACGCAGTCGCAATTGCCGGCCAATCTCGTCACAGGCTTCGAGGTTAGTATTGGTTGCTGTCTCTTCGATATCACTGCCTTTAGTAGCGCGAGCGGAGTTGATGTCGATAGAAATTAACGCCTCTGTGTGATCTATGACAATCGCACCGCCGGAGGGCAACCGCACTTCACGCTGGTAGGCTGATTCGATTTGCCCTTCAATCTGGTAGCGACTGAACAGAGGCACATCTTCCGTATACATCTTCAGCTTGCGGAGATTGTGAGGCATATACTGCGATACGAAGGTCTTGGCCTGTTCGTATACCGCAGGTTCGTCGATCAGGATTTCGCCAATGTCGCCGCGAAAGTAGTCGCGCAGTGCGCGAACAATAACGTTGCTTTCCTGATAAATCAGCGTGGGAGCAGTGGCTTTACTGCTGGCGTCGCAGATAGCGTCCCAGGTTTTTGCCTGGTAGTCGAGGTCCCATTGCAGTTCATCGGCATTGCGTCCGACACCGGCGGTTCGCACGATGATGCCCATGCCGTCGGCGATATCGAGTTCATTCATCGCCGCTTTCAGTTCGCTGCGGTCGTCACCTTCGATTCGGCGAGATACCCCTCCGGCACGAGGGTTGTTGGGCATTAGCACTAAAAATCGGCCGGCGAGACTGATAAAGGTAGTCAGCGCAGCGCCCTTATTGCCACGCTCTTCCTTCTCGATCTGGACGAGTATTTCCTGTCCTTCTTTTATTCCGGCTTTAACATTCGGTCTGCCGCCACCTTCTTTCATGGCAGCGTCGCTTAGGAATTCCTTGGCGATTTCCTTGAATGGCAGAAAGCCGTGACGATCCGCTCCATAGTCGACAAATGCCGCCTCGAGGCTGGGCTCGACCCTGGTGATTTTCGCCTTATATATATTTGATTTTTTTTGTTCTCTTGTCTTGTTCTCTATGTCCAGGTTATCTAGTTTTTGTCCATCCACTATGGCAACCCGTAACTCCTCGGGCTGAGTGGCATTTACCAACATTCGTTTCATTGAGTTTTTTCGTCCTGTTGACGGACGGCACACTCTTCATTGGACTATCTGCAATTTTATTGTGTCGTGCTAACTGTGCACGCGGTTTAATAATTTTGTCCTTCAGTAAGTTGATGAATCTGCCTTGTTGGCAGATGGTCCATTTTATTCTTTGTGCCGTACGTATCGCATTATCGGTTCCAGTCCGGGAGTGGCGTTTTCGTTACCCACTCACTTCTTGTCCACTTGCTTGTGTAATCAGCGATCTGGCTGAACACTGTGTGCATGTCAAACGCGCAGGAGGCTGGGGGGCCGACGATTGTGCCGTTGACCCTAAACAAACCTGTCCGGGCTGGAGTATTTTTGTTACCCGATCCTGTTCCGATGTACATCATAAAAAGTGCAGATGCTCAATTACTGTTCGTCGCTTGCGTTGTTACCTGCGTGTCAACTTTGGAGCCAGCAGGGCAAAGCGCTCGACAGGATTCCCGAGCAGTCTACAAGTAGTTACATTCGGAGGTTACGCTCAGATTTCCGGTGCAAAAACGGCGCGCTCGGGTTATTCTGGCGGGATCGAGTAACGTAGATCTGTGTTGCAGGGCGACTGGAGGTTGTACTTTTCCTTTACCCTTATCGCTAATATAGCAGTCAATCGAAGCTGCTTCAAACCGACTTGGAAGAATTTATCATGCCGGATGTCTCGGAACGATTTCACAAGGTGCGATATGTTTCTGTCACAAGCGACCAAAACGGACAGCGAATCGATAACTTTTTGATGGGTTTGCTCAAAACAGTACCTCGCAGTCTGGTCTACCGGTTGCTGCGTACCGGTCAGGTGAGAGTCAACAAAGGGCGGGTTAAGCCCTCGTGCAAGCTGCAGGATGGTGACATCATCCGGGTTCCGCCTGTCACCGTGGCAGATGACAAGGTTTTACACTTGCCTGTCACCTTGCTGGAACAGGTGGAAAAGAGCGTTATCCAACAGTGCGATAACTGGATTGTGATCAATAAACCACACGGCCTTGCAGTGCATGGAGGCAGTGGCGTTAAATTCGGCGTGGTCGACCTGCTGCAGAAAGTGTTTGAAAACGATCGAATCAGTCTGGTTCATCGCCTGGATCGCGAAACCAGTGGCTGCCTGGTATTCGCGAAAAATCGTCTCGCCGCAACTCACTTTCAGCGGGCGCTCAAGGATGGTCAGGTGCAAAAGCACTACGTCGCACTGCTGGGCGGGTCGTTTGATGTGCCCCGTGAGGTTGATGCACCGTTACGCAAAAGCGGTGAGCCAGACAGCGGGGATCGAATGGTGCAAGTGGATCACGATGATGGAAAACCTGCGCTCAGCCTGCTAAGTCCGCGCGTCCCGGGCGCGCGATGCTCGCTTGTCGATATAGAAATCAAGACGGGTCGCACCCATCAGATCAGGGTGCATTCGGCATGGCTGGGACATCCGGTTGTCGGTGATGATCGCTATGGTGACCGCATCATTAACCGCTGGGCCTCGTCGCAGGACCTGAAGCGCATGTGTCTGCATGCTGCCTCAATCGAATTTCCGGAGTTGGCGGTCCAGCCTGAACCTGGTGCGATCACAACTCAGCCGGGTCGCCGGAAATTCTCATGCGATGAGGATAGCGGTTGGCGACAATTTACCGACAGATCCTGACCCGACGGCTGGAGCTGAACGGCCACTGATGCAAAGTGTCATCGCATTTATGCGCAACTGATTGTCACGCCTGATCTTGTCGCGGTGGCGTCGGGGTACGGCAGTTGCATTTACCTCCAATCACACTTGTGGTTGCTATTTCCAGGCTGCACCACATGTCTACCATCTGATTCCCAACGCATGACAGCGCAGGTGACACGCGTGCAAGACAACAGAAATTATCCGCCGGAGCAATACCCGATGAATCACGATCCTCGATGGACCCAGGGCGAGCGAGTCCGGCACGAGCAACCTGCCGAGCGTCGGCCCGGTTGGGAACGCAGCATCATCGAAAAGCTGGCCACCGAGTCGCTGAAGGAGCAAAGGCGAACCCGTCGCTGGGGTATTTTCTTCAAGCTGCTGGGCTTTGGCTATGTGGCCGCGGTAATGCTGCTGGCATTTGGCAAGGGGTTGTTTCAGTGGCCTGGAACCGCCGCAGAAATGCACACGGCCATCGTCGACGTCAGCGGGCCAATCGCCAGTGGCGAACCAGCAAGTGCCGATCGCATTGTAGCCGGCGTCAAGGCGGCATTTGAAGATGAGTCAACTGCTGGTGTCATTCTACGCATCAACAGCCCCGGTGGTAGTCCGGTTCAATCTGGTCGGGTATTTGACGAGGTGAGACGTTTGCGTGAAGAGCATCCGGATACCCCCCTCTATGCGGTTATCGAGGATCTGTCTGCATCAGGTGGTTACTACATCGCGGCAGCGGCAGAAAAGATTTATGCAGACAAAGGCAGTTTGGTCGGATCAATCGGTGTCAGGAGCGGGGGATTCGGATTTGTCGATACGATGGACAAGCTGGGGATTGAAAGGCGCCTTATAACCTCCGGTAACAACAAAGCGTTTCTTGATCCATTCTCCCCTGTCAAAGCTGATGAAGTCGCGCATATGGAGACGCTGCTTGAAGACATCCATCAACAGTTCAAATCTGCTGTGAAAGAAGGGCGTGGAGAGGTGCTGAGTGATGATCCCGACATCTTCAGTGGTTTGGTATGGACTGGCGAGCAAGCTGTAGAAAACGGCCTCGTTGACGGCATTGGCAGCGAAATGTCGGTGGCGCGTGACGTATTCGAGGCGGAGAAACTGGTTAACTTCACGCCGACAGAAGACCTGTTGACGCAGTTAACTGGTGGGGTGGGAGTGAATGTCGCAAGGCGCCTGCTGACCGAATTGAGCACGATCCGGATTGGTGAGTAGTGGCGCGTGCGTCGTGAGTGTGTGGCGCTTTTGTGCGATTAGTGTGTGGTGCTTTTGTAGATAGGGGCGTGGAGTGAAGCTGCCAGCTGTGGGTCGAGCGCGGTGCTAAGGTAGTGCTGGACAAACTGCGTTAAACTTGGCATCACTCCCGGGCAACCTGCCATCTGTTGGTTTGACACCACTCGTGCATGCCTGACGAATATCGCCGGGCAAGCACAAGACCCCTGGTGCCAGAGCCCTGGTGCAAACAGCTGGTACACGTCACCATCAATAGACCCGATTCTGATTGTAATAATGAAATGAAAAGCGACTCAGAGGTTCGCGGTGAAGCAGCGATGGAGGAGGCCGGCCGCTCGCTGGCAAGATGGCTGATCGAAAACGGCAAACTGGCTGGCGCGGTCATTTTTCTTAGCGGTGAGCTGGGCGCTGGTAAAACCACCTTTTGTCGTGGTTTCCTGCGTGAGTGCGGGGTTGCTGATCGCATAAAAAGTCCCACCTATACTTTGCTCGAGCAATACTCGACCAACCACGCCCGGGTTTGTCATCTGGACCTGTACCGTATAGATGAGTCTGACGAGTTGGAATTTCTTGGCTTTCGCGAGCTGCTGGAAGATGAGGCCTGTCTTTTAATCGAGTGGCCGGAGCGGGTGCCCGAGCTCGATGCATTGGCGACGATACGTTTGGTCATTTCTCATATCGATCACTTGTCGAGACACTTAAGTATTCGATCTACCGACAGTACTGCCATTTCCACGTCCTCCCAACCGGCCTTTGATCCCGCGGCCGTTGATCCAGAGCGCTGATCTCCGGTTGCCTGCAGGCCATAAATATCAGCATCTGTTGACACAGGCTCCACGGTCTGTCTTTGATTACCGACTGGTTAGGCAAGGCCTTGATGCAGCATTGGTTCTTTAGTTAATCGA
>CAYMVV010000119.1:0-15787 GCA_964393885.1 uncultured Granulosicoccaceae bacterium
ACGTGTTGTATCGTTATTTTGATATAGAGATACAACGTCAGCCATTGCCTAACGTCGAGCGCTATTATTCAATGCTAAAAGCTCGGGCAGATTATCAAAGCACTGTCATGGTTTCGTATGAAGAGTTACGAGTAACGGATTAGCCTGTAGTAAAGATCAAGTAAAGATCAAGTAAAGATCAAGTAAAGATCAAGTAAAGTTCATGTGAAGGCCATTGACGCCGTTGATGCTGTGCAGTCAGGTGATTGCGTCTTCCAAACGCTCAAGCAGTGCGCCAATCGATGCGGCGATTTGCTCACTGACGCCATCATTGTCATCGAATGCTTCCTCTGCGAATGGCAGTGTGACAAAACCCGGTACCACCATGATACCCAGATCGGAAAGCGTTGACCGCAGGCGTGGTAAAACCCGTATGCCGCCAAGTTTGCCTGGCGATGCAGCCATTAACCCGGCTACCTTGCCCTTATAGGCAATCATGCCTTTCTCGTCGCCCTCTGGCCTGGATGCCCAGCCAAAACAGTTAACCAGCAGCGGTGGCACATGTCCGTTGTATTCCGGTGTCGATATCAGGAAGCCATCGTGACTGACCAGTATTGCCTTGAGCTTGCGCATAGATTCAGGCAAGCCGCTGGCGTCCTCAATGTCACCGTTGTACACCGGCGCATCGAAGTCGGCAAGGTCGAGCAGGGTTACGTTGAGCCCCTTACTTTCAGCAATGGTAGCTGCCGCTTTTGCCAGTTTTTTATTAAACGAATCTTTTCTCGCACTGCCTGCGAACACAACGATCGTGGGCCTGCTCTTCGTGTTTTTAGTCTTCGTGGTGCTGGTATCCGTGGTGCTGGTATCGGAGGCGTCGGCCATGGGTGTTCCACCTGTTTACTTGGACGAGGGTGACAATCAAAAAGCTGGCTGGAGAGGTTTATAGTCATCGAAGGGGTAACCCGGCATACACGCTTCAAAAGCGTTCGCCTGACAACACAGAGGTATTATAAGGCGAATTTTTCGCGAGAACCAGATGCTTAGCCGGCATTATTCAAGAGGATTCGGCGTTCAGAGGAATTTTGGCTAAACCGGTCGGCCAATCGTCTGAGAAGCGTGGTTCGCTGACGTGCCCGGAAGCTGCCACGGAGGATTAGTCAGGATGTGACACCAGATTTTCTCCTGGCGTCGAATAGACGCACTGCGAAATTTGCTGGTGGTCCCGCGGGCGCGTTTGGAGCTATATATGTAGACTGTAGGACAATTCTATTGATCGCCTCGTGAATAATGCACGTCAGGTCCGCGCTTTATTGCTGCCAGTAGATGGCACGCCAAATTCTCGATGACAAATAGACGCGAGTTTTGCGATGCCTGCGTTAATAGAGTCCACATCAGGATTGGCAAAACACAGTCTCAGATGCCGTTTGGAGTCGGATTGTAGTGACCACTCGACGCCGGGGTTTAGCGCTACTCCTTCTTGTAGAGCTACATCGGCGAGGCGGCTGGTGTCAACGTGTTCCGGCAATTTTACCCACAGGAAGATACCGCCGGGCGGGACACTGTATTCGGCACTGATGCCAAACTCCCGGTCGATGGCATCTGTCAGTGTGTCGAGTTTCGCTTTCAGGTTAATGTTCAGTCGGGTCAGGTGCGTGTCGAAGTGTTCCTGACAGTACTCAGCCAACAGCATTTGTTCCAGTGCGCCGGACCCCGCATCTGTCTTTAGTGAAAGCAGTTGGCCGAGCAGGGACCATGGAGCCACGATATAGCCCACCCTGAGCGCCGGTGCAATGGTCTTTGAAAAGGTGCCGATATGCACAACGCGAGAGGTTTTGTCCATGCCGTAGAGTGCATCCGGTCTATCGCCACTCCAGACCAGATCAGCGTAGCACTCGTCTTCAAATACAGGTACGTCATATTCAGTTGCCAGGTCGAGCAATTGCTGTCTGCGTTCGCTGCTTAAAATAGTACCGGTCGGGTTGTGTACCGTTGGTATTGTGTACAGGTAGGCGGGTTTTCTGCCTTGTTTCTTTAGCGATTGCAGTGTGTCGCTCAGTTTGTCGGTAGAGATGCCGTGCTGGTCCAGTGGAATGGCAATCATTTCTACATCAAGCCTGCGCAGCCGCGATATAACGCCTCCATAGTTAGACTCCTCCACGATGACGCAATCGCCCGGTTTGAGCAACGCCTCGTTGATTAGATCGATACCTTGCAACGAACCGGTGGTCAGCAGAATGTCGTTCGCGCTGCAATCAATACCGGAGTATTTTTTAAGTTTGCCCACCAGGTACTCTCGCAGTGGCAGGTAACCCTGTGGACCGCTTTCCAGCGAGTAGGTCGCCAGCGTTTTGCCTTCTCTGCGCAACACGCGGTCACAGGCGTCGGCCAATCGGTCGACCGGCAGAGAATCGGCATCGTTGTTGCCGCCAACAAAATTGAATTCGGGGAAACCGGACCAGGGCTGTGATGCTGCCGGTAGCCCGGACTTAACTGCCTGTGCGAAATCAAAACCCATTGACTTTATTCCTCTGCTTTTATCATTACTGCAGTATACGCAAGTTAGATGATTAACCCGATGGGTATGTGCGCTCGTCAGCCGACATTGGTCTTTGCCTGACTGTTCCCGCTCCTGCCTCTTTTCTTACCTCGGGCTGGGTTCTGTTGAGCACCTGCCGGCATTGTTGTGGTAGCCTGCACTGCTAACAGTCACACAGATACTGAGGGCAACGCATGGCGCGCAAGCGATTGGTTATGGAAGTTGGCATGGGGACTGATCTGCATGGTCAGGATTATACCAAGGCCGCTGTCAGGGGGCTCAGGGATGCACTTTGGCACAACTCGCTGACCATTGCGCCGGCGCTTGGCTACTCGCGTGATTCAATGCAGGTGGATGTGGAAGTGGGTGTCGCCAGACCCGAGCTGGTTGACGTTAACGAGGTGGCATCGGTACTGCCGTACGGAGTAGCCAGTGTCAGCGTTGTCGAGGGCGGTCTTGATGTTGCCAAGGACGATGGATCTGATATCACTGTGATAGCGAATGTGGCTGCCATTGTTTATCTCGATATAGAACGCAGTGTTGCAAGTGAACCTGCGGGGCAGAACTAGCATGCCGCTAAAGAGAATTATTCTGGAAATGGGCACTGGTAATGATCTATACGGTGAGGACTACACCAAAGCGGGCTGCCGTGCCGTACAGGATGCCCTGCACCATAGCTCTCTCATCTTGTTTCGATCGCTGCCTGTCGATCGCGACAGTATGCAGGTGACGGTAAATATTGCCGTACAGCAGCCGGATAAAATAGACGTTCAGCAGATCGCAGCGCAAATTCCCTACGGCACTGTTGACGTTAAACCGCAAAAAGGCGGATTGAATGTTGTCGACAGCGACAACGATACCATATCGATTATCGCAACAGCCGCGATAGCGGTGTATCTCAATCTGCCTGAAGGAAAGTTTACGATTTAATTCCAGCTGTTTCTGTAGTCAGTCGTGCGAAAGAGACAGGTATAGCCGCTACAGTAACCACGGCAAGAGGCACTACAATAACCACGACAAATCAATCGGCTCATGCCACGACCCCCTCGGCTATAGTGATAGGCGCTATCAACATGGATGTGCTTGCAGTGGCCGGGCAGGTGTCTATCCCCGGAGATTCCACGCCGGGTACCGCTACCTTTTGTGCAGGTGGTGTCGGACGCAATATTGCCGAGGCGCTGGCGCGCTTGTCAGTAAGCACCCGGCTCATTTCAATGGTTGGCAATGATGCGACGGCAGAGCGATTGCTCGATCAGTGTCGAAGCGTGGGAATTGACTGCACACAGGTTCAGGTGACGGCGGAGCCGACATCGAGCTATGTGGCTATCCATGATGTTAACGGTGGCTTGCTCAATGCTATTAACGCCATGTCAATCATAGAGCAACTCAATGCTGATCAGTTGTCGGATATGCCCGAACAATTAGCGCAGGCCGATGTCTGTGTCGTTGATGCCAATCTTGCTGATGAATTCATTGCTAAACTCAGTCAGATGGAATTTTCGTGTGCGCTTGCAGCAGATGCGGTATCCGTTGCCAAGTGTCGACGGTTGTTACCGTTGCTGTCACGTATAACACTATTGAAAGTCAATCGGGCGGAGGCAGTGGCGCTGACCGAAAGCCCGCATGACAGCGGCGACGACAAGTTGATTGCGCGCCTGCTGGAACTGGGGTGCAAACAGGTGTTAATGACGATGGGTGAGGCAGGCTCGATAATGGCGACGAATCAACTCACCGTTGCAGCTGGCGCCGCACCGGTTGAAACAATACAAACGGTAAATGGTGCAGGGGACTCACTGTTTGCGGGTGTAGTGGCGGGGATGCTTATGGGACAGGACATTGCAACACAATTGCAATGGGGATCTGCAGCAGCCGTATTAAGTCTGCAAACCATTGAAGCCTGTTCACCAGAGCTTACTCTTCAGGCTATGCCATCTATTTAATGCCAGTCAGCCGCATGACTTGTATCTTGCTCCGTTAACACAACTTACTTACAGCTACCTAACCGTCGGGCACAGAATAATCATGGGTCGTGAATCTATCGAACACTTGCTGGAGCTGTCGCCTGAAGTAAATGCCGCGATCGACGAAGGGCGCGCAATCGTTGCGTTGGAATCAACCATCATTTCGCATGGAATGCCCTATCCACAAAATGTTGAAACGGCGCTGAGCGTTGAACAGCGAATACGAGACAAGGGTGCCGTGCCCGCTACCATTGCCATCCTTGATGGTAAGCTTCGGGCGGGTTTAACCACTGATCAGATTGAGCAAATCGGCAAGCGTGGTCAGCAGTGTGTCAAGGTCAGCCGTCGGGATATGCCGTTTATTTTACGCGATGGATCGGTGCCCGGTACGACGACGGTGGCGGCAACGATGGTTATTGCCAGCCTTGCCGGTATTCGGGTTTTTGCCACCGGCGGTATTGGTGGCGTGCATCGAGGAGCCAGCGATACCTTTGATATATCGGCGGATTTGCAGGAGCTGGCAAACACCAGTGTCGCTGTGGTTTGCGCCGGTGCAAAATCTATCCTTGATATCGCGCTCACCAGAGAGTACCTGGAGACACACGGGGTACCTGTGATGGGCTATCGCACAGATTGCTGGCCGGCGTTTTATACCAGCCGCAGCGAGCACCTGGTCGACTATGTAATGGATTCAGCACAATCTGTGGCAGAGGTGCTCGATCGAAAGTGGGCGCTGGGTCTGCACGGAGGGGCGCTTGTCTGTGTGCCGGTGCCTGAGGAGTATTCTCAGGATCAGGCCACAATAGACAGTGCCATCAGTGCCGCGCTTGCAGAGATGACTCAGCTGGGTATTACCGGTAAGGACACCACTCCGTTTCTGTTGGCAAAAATTGCAGAAATAACCGATGGGTCAAGCCTGCAAACGAATATTCAGCTGGTTTTCAATAACGCGGATGTTGCCAGTGATATCGCACTGGCTCTTATGGGACAGGCTCTTATGGGTCAGGGCCTGACGGGTCGGGAATAAGCGGAGAGAATGACCATAAAACCGCTAAACAGGAAATTCGACGGCGTTCTTTTCGATATGGACGGCTTACTGCTGGACACCGAAAACATTGTTAATCAGTGTTTAAAAGAGACAGCCGGGCAATTTGGACTCTTCGATATGGATGATATCTTTCTGGAGTTGATTGGTTTTCGTTCTAAAGAAAGCGATGCGATGCTGCTGCGTGGTCTTGATGGCCGGGTAGACTTAGCGGTGTTTTGTGCCGAGTCTGACAAGAGAATACGCGACAGGATTGCACAGGGGTTACCCGTCAAGATCGGTGTGGTAGCACTGCTGCAGGAGCTCCATAAACAACAACTGCCCTGTGCTGTAGCGTCGTCCACTTGCACCGAACTGGTTGACAAACATCTCTCTGAGGCAGGGATCCGTCACTTTTTTGCATCCACCACCGGCGGTGATCAGGTCTCAAAGGGAAAACCGCATCCGGATATCTATCATAAAGCTGCTGCCTCTATAGGTGTTAGCGCGGATAAGTGTGTGGCATTTGAAGACAGTGAAACCGGAACACTCGCGGCACTGGCATCCGGTGCATCGGTGGTACAGGTGCCGGATCTTGTTGCGCCATCAGACGCGCTGATAAAACGCGGTCACCTGATCGCATCGGATGTATGGGCTGGTGCGCTACAGATCGGGTTGATACAGCAGTCAGGTGACTGAGCGATAGCACAGAGTACAGGATGAAGGGTCAGGGTATAGGGGGCCAATTCCCCTTGAACGTGCACTCTCTATTGTATCTCGTCGCAAAGCGAATACGTATAGAATCGGCTGCTATTGCCGGATCCGCCTGTCGCGAAGAGGTCAGTCATTATCAGTTGATCGTTATAGCGTCGAAAGTCGATCTGATGAAAGGCGAATGAACGAGTGACTTCGCCCGGCAGGCGAAAGGTAGAGTCAAAGGTGCCGGTATCATCCACAGTGTAAGTCGTCGTTGAGCCGTCCTGGAAATCGTATCTGGACTCGCCACTGGCATCGACACTCGCCGATTGCGAAACATTGATGAATACGTCAGATAAATCGGTTTCCAGATTACTGCGTTGCCCTATAAATGTGAACGACTGGCCGTCCAGGCTGAGTGCCACCGAGTCGTAGGCGCGGCAACTCATGGGTCTGCCAATGAGATCGTCAACCGCTAACCGTGGCAATGTTTCTATAACGGTTGCAGATTCCGGCAGACCCGCGGTTGAGTCGGCGCTGCGCTCTGAAGTACATGCAAGCCTGTCAACAGTGGTGCGGTATATCATCATGCTATTGCCATCGACAGATACATTACCAACATAGCGCTGAGGCAACAGACTCTCATCAGTTGAATCAGTTGGCAATCCGATAACTCGCGTGCCGGTAAATCCGTCGAACCACCATTGTTCGGTAGATTGATTGTCGGTGGCGTTGTTTTGCGTGTCTACTGTGCCATTCGGGTAAAACCGGTAGCTGATCTGAATGCCGGTATTGGAGAATGGTTCGCTGCTTAGATTGCGGCGTTGATGGGCGCATTGCCATTGACCGCCGCCAGCGTGAACCTGGAACGCACCAATGTTTGCGAAAGTTTGCCGCGCGGGTTGTGTGTTCGGCAGGTAGAGTGGTACGGAGTAGAGTGCACTGCCCGGCACACTGTCGATAACGGCGCATGCTGTTGCCAGTGCGTTGTTCCAACCCAGGCCGGGAAAGTCCGGATCAGGGATAAAACTGTCGTCGGTCGGGCAACCTTTTACGCAATCGCGGAAGGTGTCGAACTGAACCAACTGGCGCTGCCATGAATCACTGCTGTTGATGCCAGTCTCTGCGCTGCAAAGTCGCCAGACTGGATCGCTGAGTCGGGCAGCATAGGGTGTTGTGTCGATTGGCGCCGGTTGATTGTCTGCTGGCGGTGCGGTCGGCCCCGTGGTTTCCGTAGGTTCTATGGTTTCTATCGATTCTATGGGCTCGTTGTCAGGGGCATTGGTATCGTTTGCATCAGAATCGTCTGCGATGGGTGGGTTGTTGTTGTCTATAACACCGTTGTTATCTATAACTTCGTCGTTGTCTGATGCAGCGTCGTTGTCCAATGCAGCGTCGTTGTTTAAGGTACCAGCCGGGTCTGAAGCATCACCGTTGTTTGAAGCATCGCTGCTTTGCGTGGGCTGTGGTGTGGTGCCGGTGTTGACAGAAGGTTCGACGATCTGATCCGGGTTGGATGATCCGCCACCGCAACCTGACAAGGTAATCGCTGTTAAAAGTACAAGATTTTTACGCTTCATATCGGGCGAGGTAAGAGTAGCTGAGAGGTACAGTATGTGTCATGACAAAAAGAAATGCAAACACTGTCTGCCGGAATAAAAGCGCTCTTTCAAAGGAAACGATGAAAGAAATAGAATTCACTCTGGATGTTCCGGGTTAGGAGTGGCCTTCAATCCAGACAGACACGTCACCAGGTGCCAGCGTGGACTGCCCAATAAGTAACTTGCCTTCAATAGCCATGGTCGCCGCATCAGGGCCGAAGTTGAAAGCGAATAGCAACCCTTTGTGCCGGCGAGTTCGAAGTCCGTCTGCAAGCTTCCTCGTTGTTAAGCCTGCTTCTTCGAGCCTTGCGTTAACAAAATTTTGCAGTGATGTGTCGGTCAGGCATCCATTCAAATAGTGAATGTTTTCGTGTCGATAGTAACAACCCCAACCGTCGTTAAAGGTTGCTTCTGGCTGTAGCGTACTATCGATCTTTTCACGCCAGCGATGGACTTCAAAGGTAGCGCATCGGGTGGACTCTATGGCGAAGTCAGGTAATGATTCGACGCGTGTAACCCGCACGGGTATAAGGCTTTGCAGTTTTCCCGGTGGCAGTTGCGCGGGTATAGACAGCTCCTCGGTTTTGCTGCCACATCGAGGCCCCACCAGCACATGGCCACTCGCTGCCTGCAACGAGTTGAGTAGCGTGTCATCGATAGAAACAGAATTGGCTAGAACTATAAACTGATAACCATTGAGGTCTGCATCGGCGGGCAGGATATCAACATCAACTCCGGCCTTTCTGCAGGCGGTGTAGATACTCTGCACCCAGCCGAGCGGCGCGTAGTTGTCGCCCTGTGGTTGTATGCGTTGCATTTGGTCGCCCGAGTAATCGAAGATCAGAGCGACGGCAGCTACAGGTGCCGCTGTGTTAGCGCTATCGTGTAACTGTTGTGCGATCACTTCCAGATCATCAGTCAGTCGTCGAATTTCATCGACGGCCTCGTCCTCTGTGTTATCAGGTAACAGTAAACCGCTATGGTTTTGTTCCTGTGCCCAGGGTGCCTGACGCCAGCGGAACCACGACATCACCTCAGCGCCGTGCGCCAGTGCCTCCAGTGCCCAAAGCCGAATCATACCCGGTAGTGGTGCCGGGTTATGTGGTGCCCAGTTCACCGGCCCCGGCTGTTGTTCTATAACCCACCATCGTCCACGACCGACGCCACGGTACAGGTCATGATGAAACGCTGACGAGTCCGGATGGCCGGTGCGCAACCACTTCTGTTTATCTGTATCACTTTCGCTGTCGCGATCCAAAAACCCCAGTGGGTAGTTGTCCCAGCTGGCTATATCCAGATCTGCGGCGGTAGTGTAGTGGTCGAACTCGGTAAAGTTGCCCATATAGTTATGCAGGATATCCCGACCGGGTGAGTGCTGCCGCAGGAGGTTAACCTGCAGGCGATTAAAGCTTGCTACCTGATCGGATGAAAAGCGCCAGTAGGCCAGTCGGTGAGCAGGGTTGAGTTCGGTAACAGCAGAGCAGGGCAGGCCGATCTCATCGAAGCTGCCATACTCCATGCTCCAGAACACATTGCCCCAGTCACGGTTTAATTCAGTGATGTTGCCATAGCGTTGTTCGCACCAGCGCCGAAAGGCGAGCAGGGCGTCGTTGGAGTAACTGATAATAGTGCTGTGACAACCGTATTCATTGTCGGTCTGCCAGGCGGTGACGGCCTGATGTTTTCCAAACGTTTTAGCCATTTGCTCGACAATGCGCTGACATTCCTGTCGGTATACGTTTGATGAAAAACAGTAGTGCCGTCTTGACCCGAAGCCACGCGGCTGTCCGGATTCATCTACTGCCAGTATCGACGGAGATTCGTCGATGAGCCACTTCGGCGGCGTGGCGGTGGGCGTGCCGAGTACTACCTCCAGCCCTTCTGCATGCAGTGTGTCGACCGCACGTTGCAGCCAGTCAAAATTGAACTGCTCGCGCTGTGGTTCCAGTCGACTCCAGGAAAATTCTCCTACCCGCACGACACTGATGCCCAGCTCGCGCATACGACGTGCGTCGTCTGGCCACATAGATTCTGGCCAGTGTTCAGGGTAATAACAAACGCCAAGTTTCAATGAGTGGCCCGTCCCTTTAATGTATTTGCGTTAATGCGATAGCGCAATGTGATTGCGCTATTGTGATGACGCAATAGTGATAGCGCTTTTATCAGTGCTTGCTCAAGCGATAATTTCCCGCACACCTGCCGCAGCGCGGGTTGAATAAAACTCCGGTACCAGGTTTATAGCGTTGGTGTAGGCGGGGGTGATTGTTTCTAGCAGTTCATCGATGGCATCTTTGTGTAGTAGTGTGACGGTGCAACCGCCAAAGCCGGCACCGGTCATCCGACTGCCCAGTACACCCTGCACTTGCAGGGCAAGTTCTACCATTGTGTCGAGTGGCGTGCTGGATACATTGAAGTTGTCTTTCAGTGACTGATGCGAGTCAACCATCAAGCGCCCGAAGCCCGCGAGGTCGTTGTTTTTCAGCATGTCTGTCGCAAGCATTACCCTGTAGTGTTCTTCAATCACGTGGCTGGCGCGTTTGCGGATAAGCGGGTCTGGCAGCAGGTTAATGTTATCGTGCAATACCTGCGGGCTAATGTCAGCCAGCTGGTTGGCTCCGGTGACGGGTTTTAGTAACTCCAGCGCCTGGTTGCACTCCCTGACGCGTTCATTGTAGGCACCACCTGCCAGTTCGCGGCGTTGCCCGGTGTTGCTTATCAGTATGCGATAGTCATCGGATTTGAGTGGCACCTGTTCGCAGTCGAGTGTGTTGCAATCTAGCGCCATGGCACGATCAGCCATCGCGTTGGCTACTGCAAACTGATCCATGATGCCACACTGTACACCAATGAAGTTGTTTTCAGCACGTTGCGAAAGCAGTGCCAGCTCGGTGGTTGACAGGTTCATGGAATACAGGGTGTTCAGCGCGCAGGCGGTTACCACTTCAATGGCAGCAGAAGAGGATAGACCTGCACCGTCCGGTACATCACCATGGTAGTACAACTGCATGTCCTGCAACGGGCACTCAAGGTTAATGAATTCCTGAAATACACCGAGCGGGTAGTTTGTCCATTGGTTGCCAGTGCGTACCAGTGGCTCGGCAAGATTGACGGTGGCACGCTGCGGCAGGTTAGCTGAAACAAACGCTGCGTGGCTTTGAGACTTGCGGCTTCCTGCCCGCTGGTTTCCGTGCTGCTGGTTTCCGCGCTGCTGGTTTCCGGAACCGCCTGCGCCATGGCGCACCAGCAGGTGAATGCCACGTTCGATACCACAAGGCAACACCAGACCACCGTTAAAGTCGGTGTATTCTCCGATCAGGTTGACACGACCCGGTGCATAGAAGTGATGCAATACTTCGTTGCTGTGGCCGAATGCAGCGTTGAACTGTTCGATCAGCTCGTCGTTGGTTATGGCCTCGCTCATGTGTTGCCAGTGCCCTCTATATCTTTTTCTGTTGCCACGGCATTCACCTCTATGAGTAACGCAGACTGTGCGGGCATTATGGGCAAATGTAATCCGATTTTCATCAGTAATGCGCCACTGATTGTGCAGGGCGATGTCATCCAGGCGGGTGTTTTTTTACTGTAGTGTGCAATCTGCTCAAGGTTATCACTCACCAGTTGTACTGCATACTGGCGATCAGCATCCAGACCGCGTGGCAACAGCTTGCCGGGTGTGGTGGTAGACAAACTCGATTCGGCAACAATAAACCACAGGGACCGGCTTCTTGTGGAGTCCACCATTCCGTTGATCAGTAAGTGCTTGGTTGGTGACTCCAGACGCCAGTAGCTTGAGGAAGCTATCCAGTCGCGATGTTTTTTATACAATGCAACATAGTGACGGATAGTCGCTGCTTCCGCTTCCTCTATAATTGCAGCATTGAGCTCAAAACCGAATTGCCCTTGCAGTGCGACAACGGCCCGCGTATGAATGTCTATGGCACGTCCGGTTAAATGTGCAACCTCGTGCCCGATGTGGGCTCCGGTGATCTCGGGTGGGTTAAATAGACTATACCCGCGCTGTATACGCAAGCGATCGACAGCGTCGATAGAGTCAGAGGTCCAGACCCGACCAGTGTATTGCAATATGCCCCAGTCCGAGCGGGCACCACCGGAGGCACAGCTTTCTATTTCAAGTGACGGGAACTGCTTGCAGAGTCGGTCGATGACCTGATAGCAGCCTGTGACCTGCTGTCGCATGACGCTTGTCTGACCGTTACCTGCCATGACCAGGTCGCGGTTTTGATCCCACTTGATGTAATCGATCGAATACTCCGACACCAGTGCACTGATCTGATCAAACAGATGGTCACGCACTTCAGGCAGTGCCAGATTCAACGCCAGTTGATTTCTGGCCAACGGGGTATCGTGGTGTTGCAAATGGCAAACCCAGTCGGGATGGTTGCGATACAGATCGCTGTCCGGGTTAACCATTTCAGGTTCGAACCATAAACCAAATTGCATTCCGGCACTTCTTACGACCTTGACCAACGGGTGTAGTCCTTGCGGATAGACGGTCTTGTCTACCGTCCAGTCACCCAGGCCTGCATTGTCCGAGCGCCGAGCGGGAAACCAGCCATCGTCGAGTACAAACCTTTCGGCTCCCAGTTTACTGACGGCGGCCACGAGTCCTTTGAGCTTGTCTATATCGTGGTCAAAATAGAGTGCCTCCCAACTGTTTGCGTGAATGGGTCTTGGCGTGCGGGTAAACGCAGGTAATATCGTGCTGCGGGCAAACTGATGCATGCGTTGACTGATGCCATTCAAGCCCGTGGTATATATTTGGTCGGCGTTGTGCGACGTGCTGCTGCGGGCCAGATACAAGCTTGGTGTTTGTGTCGATTCCCCGTTGCTCAGTGTTTGCTCGCCAACGTCCAGCGCAATACCGCTTTGCAGGTAGCAACGGCCATCGCTGAGCTTTTCAACAATCGTGCGGTGGCTGCCACTCCAGGCCAGATGCATGGCGAGTGCATCTCCGTGGTTTTCGCCAAAGCCGGCTTCACCGGTGATAACAGCGGGGTAGAGCTCATGACTAGTGCGCCCGCGATTGTTTTCAAGCAATATTCGATGCGGGCCGATCGATTGTCGGTGCTGCTGGCACTCAAGTCCCCAGCGTCCATGCAAGTGCAAACACTCGCTATGGCTATGTGGAAGTACGACAGTCGCTGCAGCCAGCCATTCCAGCTGCAGGGCAGAGTCGCCGGTATTCTCCAGTCGAGTGTTGATACCAAGTACGCCGCTTTGACTATGCAAAGAGAAAGTAAGTACAACCTTTAGCTCGGCGATCGCGTCGCTTAGTGTGACGATCAGCTGATTGTGTCCGGCTTTATTTGATGAACCGGTGTCGGTTGAAAAACCGTCATCATTCGAACGCTGTGTCTCAACGGATATGCAGGTCAGTCGATGATTAAACTGCCGCCCGTTGCGATGAGCGCGCAGGGCTGACTGGCAGTCGATGCCACTACTGGCCTGTGGAAAAATATCGAGTGCCACAGGTGTGTCCAGTTTCGCCATTGGCAGTGGCAGATCGACAAGTGCGGCGATTTCGGCGCAGTCTATAGCTGTTTGACAGGGCTCGCCGTACCAGACCAGCTGGGGTATATCCGTTTTTGCGGCACTGTAAAACAGTGCGCAGGTATCATCACCGGTCAGTTGCCAGATACAGCTGCTGTCGTTACTCATGGCTTGTCATCAAACTATAGTGTACGTGTGCCGGAGGTTTCATACGATACGATCAACCGGAGGTTCGTTTGTATCAATGTGTGTCGTGCAAAAAAGCGGTGGCATGCTGTCTGATACGCTGAAATGAATCGATCTAAATTGGGTAATCTTGTGACGCATAAATGCAGGGCACGAATTGGCTGCAGCGTTTCAACCGGTTGATTGTAAGTTTGTATATATTTCTTGTGTTGAAATTCTTTAAGTCACAATGGAGTGGTGCGCTTCGCACCACTCAGAGCAACCTGCTGTTTGTATACCTGTGTTTGTTGCGTGTGATGTTGTTGAGCGTTTCTCACACAGGGTGTTGTGAGGGAAACGAACCACACCAATTTAACAACTCGATATCACGCACGCTTGTTGTTGGCTTCTGTGCAACAACGCTCCGCTCACCGTGGCGGATTATCCTAGGAGCCGGCCGCATGGACGGACATTAACTCGTTCAGGTGGCTCAGGGTAACATCGGCAGAGTTATGATCCAGTGCTACACGGTGCGCGGACTTACCATCAGCTGACTGTGTTACCAGCACCATAGAGGGATACCCCTGTATGCCTAACTGCTGGCAAATTTGCCGTTGCCGATGATGCTCTGCTTTGGTTTCATCCGAGTGCAGGTCTGTGGCAAAGCGCTCTGCGTCGAGCCCCAGGTCTTCCGCCAGAGCAACAAGTGTCTCATCGTCAGATGGATTACGGGCATTTAAATAATAGGCCTGTTGTATCGCTCTGCTCATTTCACGATCCGCTCCGGGCCTTTGAGCAAGCGCTGCGATCATCGCGCGACAAGCCGGCCAGGTTGAGCGGCGTGGCGAACAGGTGGTCCAGAAATCATGATTGAACTCGGTGCCGGGCACGTGTTGTTCGATTTGTTTCCATACACCTGACAGATGGCTTTGCATATCAGCGGGCATTGGCTGATCGCTATCCGGTGCGAGCCCGCCCAGTAGTAAAGAGTAGCCTATACCCTTTGGCAAGGCGTCTTCTATGGATTGCAGCGTGCGGGAAAATGCCCAGCACCAACTGCACATCGGATCGTGTGCGACTATTAATTCCGCTGGTGTACTCATGGCAATTCCGCCGGTTTACGCACGGATATTTCTATCCTTGTGCGTTGTTAATACGTGATAAAGCGGGTGGCTTACCGGATAGCTACCTTGACGGCGAGACTGAGCAAGTCATCTAGCATGGAGCCATCGTTGTCGGCATCAAGAAATTGCGAGAGCATGCCCCGGTTTTGTGTTGCCGCAACACCGTTACCAAACAGATCGCCATGCCGACTGTTACCTCCACCACCAAATATGCTACCGGACTGATTGCCTCTGCCCAGCAGTTTCTTGCTCAGTGAACTCATCACCAGAGTGGCAACAATAGGCAAGGCTTTCTTTAACAGCATTGAAGAAAGGCCGGATTGCGTAGCGCCATGGTTGGCGATATTGCGGCTGACATCTTTGCTGCCGAACAGGTGACCGAGAATGGCATTGCCTTCTGCTTGCGTGCTGGACTGTCCTAGCGCCGACGGGTTGTCCAGATAGTCACTGTGCTTACCACTGTCCAGCGCATTGATCAGACTCTCAAGGCCATTGTCAGTCGATGCATTGTTGTTGATGGCACGCCCGAGTGCGGGCACCAGTTGCTCGGCAGCCTTGCGTGCGTCAGATGTGCCGACACCCAGTTGTTTGGCGAGTTCGCTAACCACATCTTCGTTGTCGTTGCCAATCAGTGATTCGAGCAGATTCATAGTGTACCCCTGTGTTTTTAACTATAGTGCTGTTGACTATAGTGCAATTGAATAAAGTGCGGTTGCATAGAGTCGTGGTGCGTCAATCAGTCGGCCGCGGCTTCGACTGTTTTAGCCTCGATTGTTGAAGCACTGACTGTTGAAGCACTGACTGTTACTGGCAGCCGGATTGGCCGGCGGCGGTTGCTATCGGCTGATTGTACCCGAGAACCGAGCCGGGAGTCTGCTCGGCAGAGGCCCTGCTGATATTTTTGAGAAGTTGGCCCGTGTTTCAAGTGCCTTACTTTATTTCGGGGCCATGATTTCGCGGGCAGTGATTTCAGGGCAGGGATTTCAGGGCCGTGAAGCTAATAGAAGTTGACACCGGTTCAGAAAACACTGCCTCCAGTGTGCCGCTGCAGTAACGCAGCGTGCACACAGAAGGCAGCTGCGTGACGTGTTCCGCAGTCGCTTATAGCATTTGCTGCTATCCCAGGATTTCCAGAATTTTCTCAGCTGAGCTGACTTCCATTGCCGGGCCTTCGTCAACATTCAGGTGAG
>CAYMVV010000120.1:0-15764 GCA_964393885.1 uncultured Granulosicoccaceae bacterium
ACGCGAAGGCGGCCGAACGGTCGGTGCCGGCGTCGTCGCTAAAATCAACGACTGATCCCTGATCTATAGTATGTAGCTCCAGGGGTTGTCGTGATTTCGGCAAACCGCTTGCGAGCGGAGGCGAATATCGCCTCCGCTCTTTTGCGTTAAAGTATACGCGTCGAAATTGGCGCATAAAGAATAGGCCAGTAGCTCAATTGGCAGAGCAGCGGTCTCCAAAACCGCAGGTTGGGGGTTCGAGTCCCTCCTGGCCTGCCATCTTCGGGTGGCAGGTAGACGACTGGAAAATCAATGGCTGCAAAAGCAGAAGAAACAGAAAACCCGGCTGATCGCATCAAGTTGCTTGGTGCGGGTGCGCTGGTGCTCGGTGGTCTGGTGTTGTTTTACCTGTTCGGCGACTACTCGTTTCTCTATCGCGTACTGGCGTTGCTGGTTGTGTTGGGTCTCGCCGTATTTTTGTATCTGCAGACCGGGCACGGTATGCGTACAGCAGGGTTTTTTCGCGACTCGAGAACCGAAGTTCGAAAAGTGGTTTGGCCAACGCGCACAGAGACCACACAAACTACTATCATGGTGATGGTGATTGTATTTCTGGTGGGCGTTTTCCTGTGGTTACTCGACTGGATGCTGAGTAGTGCGTTTCGATTTATCACCGGTGTTGGCGGCTATTAATGCTGCAGTAGGTCCTCGGGTTTGGATAGTTATTTTGTGCTGGATGCAGCCTTTTAACTTCACGCTCTTAATTCATACGCCTGACACAGTAGAGGGTTAGTCATTGGATACTACAACCGACATTACTGCGAGTGAGAAAAACTGGTACGTAGTGCAGGCGTTTTCCGGCTACGAGGCTTCGGTTAAAAGATCGCTGGAAGAGCGCATTGAACGCGCCGGCCTGACCGAGATGTTTGGCGAAATTCTGGTGCCTACGGAAGAGGTGGTGGAGATTCGCGGTGGACAAAAGCGCAAATCAGAGCGCAAGTTTTTCCCCGGGTACGTACTGGTGCAAATGGATCTGAATGATGAAACATGGCATCTGGTAAAGAACGTGCCGCGTGTGCTGGGTTTTATCGGCGGAACCGCTGATCGGCCTGCGCCTATTTCGGCCAGAGAGGCCGACTCCATACTGCAGCGTGTGCAGGATGGCGTAGACAAGCCGAGACCGAAGGTGCTGTTTGATGTAGGAGAGGTAGTGCGAGTTACCGATGGCCCTTTCAACGACTTTAATGGAGTGGTTGAGGAAGTCAATTTTGAAAAAAACAAGTTGCTGGTGGCGGTGCAGATTTTTGGTCGTTCCACGCCGGTAGAACTAGAGTTTAGCCAGGTCGAAAAAGCCTGATTTTTTAACGGTCCAGATCATCGGGGAGCCCCTTAAAGCAGGCTTGCGTCTTTGGAACCAGTGGCTTTGACACTGTGTATCAAAGTTGAGCTTCTGATTAGCGGCGTTTGCACCCGAAGGAGAAATTATGGCCAAGAAAGTTGAAGCTTATATAAAGCTGCAAGTACCCGCCGGACAGGCGAACCCCAGTCCGCCAGTTGGCCCTGCGCTGGGTCAGCACGGTGTGAACATCATGGAGTTTTGCAAGGCATTCAATGCTGCAACCCAATCGCTGGAGCAGGGTGCTCCGGTTCCGGTAACAATAACAGTCTATAACGATCGTTCCTTCACCTATGTGATGAAAACGCCACCAGCGTCCTATCTGTTAAAGAAAGCCGCCGGTGTTCCAAAGGGCAGTGGTACTCCCAATACGGACAAGGTGGGCAAGGTAACACGCGCCCAGCTCGAAGAGATTGTAAAAGCCAAAGAGGTCGATCTGACTGCGGCGGATCTGGATGCAGCTGTCAGAACGATTGCCGGCAGCGCACGTAGCATGGGACTCGACGTAGAGGGTGTTTCATAATGGCCAGGCTGACCAAAAGAAGAAAGCTGATCAATGAAAAAATTGATCCTGCAAAAGTATATGAAGCGGATGAGGCTTTCTCCCTGTTAAAGGAAGTGTCTAGTGTCAAGTTTGATGAGACCGTTGATGTCGCCATCAATCTTGGTGTCGATGCACGGAAATCGGATCAGGTAGTGCGTGGCTCGACCGTGCTGCCAAATGGTACTGGCAGAAATATGCGCGTTGCGGTGTTTGCACAAGGCGAGCAAGCCGAAAAAGCAACTGCAGCTGGTGCTGACATCGTCGGATTTGATGACCTTGCTGCATCTATCAAAGGCGGCAATCTTGATTTCGATGTTGTTATAGCAACGCCGGATTCAATGCGCGTTGTCGGCGCGCTCGGTACCGTGCTGGGTCCACGTGGTTTGATGCCAAACCCGAAGGTTGGAACCGTAACGATGGATGTCGAGACTGCAGTCAAAAATGCCAAGGCAGGCCAGGTTCAGTTCAGAACAGACAAGGCAGGCATCATTCATTGCCCAATAGGCAAAATCACTTTTGAGCCCTCCGCATTGAGTGAGAATCTGAAAAGCCTGGTGGCCGAACTGGTTAAATCCAAACCGTCTGCGGCCAAAGGTATCTACCTGCAAAAAGCGACGATATCCTCGACCATGGGTCCCGGTGTGAATGTGGACCTGAGCCCTTTGAGTTAACAGCTTGAACAGAGGGCGGTAAAAAAACAGGCGGTAAAGAAGACGAATTCGCCATCGACAATAGATGGCAACATGACTTTGAGTGAAAGAGCCGGGTAATCAACCGATTTCCAGCGATTTCGTGTCAAAGACCGCAGGTGCAACCTGACAGTTGCTTAATTGCCTGCGTAGACGGGGCCAGACTCAGGTCTGGTGTGTTTCACTGTGCTTTTTTAAGCACAACACTTGGATATCCGACATTGTCGGAGATCTGGAAGGTGCTCAATGGCTTTAACTCGACAAGAGAAAGAAGCGGTCGTTGCTGAAATTGCAGAGGTTGCATCCTCAGCTCATTCAGCTGTCGCGGCCGAGTACCGGGGCGTAACGGTTACTGCATTGACCGATCTGCGTGCGAAAGCGCGTTCGAACGGTGTTTACTTGCGGGTGGTCAAGAATTCTTTGGCCAAACGCGCAGTCGCAGGAACCGAGTTTGAGTGTATGCAGGACGGCATGGCCGGACCTTTGATCTTTGCTTTTTCGCAGGAAGATCCGGGTTCTGCAGCCAGATTGCTACGTGATTTTGCGAAGGAAAACGAGAAGCTCGTGGTCACTATGGCTGCCGTTGGCGGTCAGAAACTCGACGGATCGGAAATTGGAAAGCTGGCAAATCTGCCAACACGCGATGAGGCTATATCTATGCTGATGTCCGTGATGCAGGCGCCGGTTGGAAAATTCGTTCGCACACTCAACGAAGTCCCGGGCAAGCTCGTTCGAACCGTAGAGGCAGTACGTCTCTCGAAAGAAGCTTCGTAACTCTCTAATTTTTTTCACTCAAATTTGCACAAAAAACTTGCCAAAGTTGAATTGTGCGACTAACTCATTCAGGAGACCTGAATAATGTCTAAAGAAGAAATACTTGAATCTATCTCCAATATGTCAGTGATGGAAGTAGTTGAACTGATCAGCGACATGGAAGAGAAGTTTGGCGTCAGCGCTGCTGCTGCCGTTGCTGCTGCCCCTGCTGCCGCTGGTGGAGATGGTGGTGCTGCTGCGGAAGAGCAAACTGAATTCGATGTCATGCTGGCTAGTATGGGTGACAACAAGGTTGGCGTCATTAAGGCGGTTCGCGCTATCACCGGTCTTGGTTTGAAAGAAGCCAAAGCGATGGTCGAGAGTGCTCCCGTAGCGGTTAAAGAAGGTGCTGGAAAAGATGAGGCAGAGGATCTCAAGAAGCAACTTGAAGAAGCCGGCGCGCAGGTCGAGATCAAGTAAAGCTACAACGGATTATTTGTAATATCAGGGCAGGCCGGCACCGTTTGGTGGCGGCTTTCTCCTGTGCTACGGACAGTGAAAACAGGCGTCGTGTTGCCGGCGCAGTGTCAAGTGCTCTTTTGTGGGTAAAGAGGAACCTAGATGACCTATTCCTTCACCGAAAAAAAACGAATTAGAAAAGACTTCGGCAAGCGACCGACAATTCTCGAAGTGCCTTACCTGCTGAAGACGCAGCTAGATTCATACCGTTCGTTTCTGCAAAAAGACAAGACCACGGAAGAGATGGCCGATGTCGGTTTGCACGGTGCATTTAAATCAGTAATGCCGATTGTAAGCTACGCCGGTAATGTCGAGCTGCAATACGTTAACTATCGCCTGGGCAAGCCTGCGTTCACCGAGCGCGAGTGTAGCATCAGGGGGTTGACCTATGCCGCGCCGTTGCGCGTGCTGTGCCGTCTGGTTATATACGACAAGGCTTCCGGTGATAACCGCGTCGTCAAAGACATTAAGGAGCAGGAAGTGTATATGGGTGAGTTGCCTCTAATGACTGGCAACGGCACCTTTATTATCAATGGAACCGAGCGGGTTATTGTTTCTCAGTTGCACAGAAGCCCGGGCGTATTTTTTGACCATGACCGCGGTAAAACGCACTCATCTGGTAAGTTGCTGTTCTCTGCGCGGGTTATACCCTACCGTGGATCATGGCTCGATTTTGAATTTGACGCCAAAGATTGTGTGTTTACCCGAATTGACCGCAGGCGCAAGTTGCCCGCGTCAATAATCCTGCGAGCGCTTGGCTACAGTACCGAAGATATTCTCGACGCTTTTTTCGAGACTAACAAAGTCACTATGACCAAGACCAAGATCAGTCTTGAGCTAGTGCCCGGCCGGTTGCGCGGTGAGACTTTCGGTTTTGATCTGAAAGACGGAAAAAATGTCATTGTCGAAACTGGCAGACGAATCAATGCCAAGCACGTTCGGGCAATGGAAAAGGCCGGATTAACAAAGCTTGAAGTGCCGGAAGAATACCTGATTGGAAAAGTGCTCGGTCATGACCTGATCGACAAGGAGACAGGTGAAGCGCACGAAGAGATGCGTGCCAATACCGAGATCACCGAAGAGAACTTACCGATTTTGCTTGAGATTCGTCCCAAGGAAGTGAGGTTTATCTATACCAACGATCTCGATCGCGGTCCCTATATTTCCAATACGATTCGCATCGACCAGACCAGCAGTCAACTGGAGGCACAGGTCGAGATCTATCGTATGATGCGCCCCGGTGAGCCGCCAACGAAAGAAGCTGCCCAAACGCTGTTCCACAACCTGTTCTTTACCGAAGATCGATACGACTTGTCGGCTGTGGGCCGCATGAAATTCAATCGTCGTCTTGGCAGAGATGAAATCACCGGTCCCGGTATTCTCGATAAAGACGACATCATGGATGTGTTGAAGTGTCTGATCGATATTCGCAACGGTCAGGGCATCGTCGATGATATCGACCACCTGGGTAACCGCCGCATTCGTAGCGTTGGCGAAATGGCCGAGAACGTCTTTCGCGTCGGACTGGTTCGTGTCGAGCGTGCTGTGCGTGAAAGACTCGGTATGGTTGAAAGCGAAGGCCTGATGCCGCAGGACATCATCAACGCCAAGCCGATAGCTGCTGCCATCAAAGAGTTTTTTGGTTCTAGCCAGTTGTCGCAGTTCATGGATCAAAACAATCCGTTGTCAGAGGTCACGCACAAACGTCGTGTTTCCGCGCTGGGCCCGGGTGGTTTGACTCGAGAGCGTGCAGGCTTTGAGGTTCGTGACGTACATCCAACGCACTATGGCCGTGTGTGCCCGATTGAAACACCTGAAGGACCAAACATCGGTCTGATCAACTCGCTGGCTGTCTATGCGCGAACCAACCAGTACGGTTTTCTTGAGACGCCTTACCGCAAGGTGACTGACGGCAAGGCAACCGCTGACGTAGAGTATTTGTCAGCCATTGAAGAGGGCAACTATGTCATTGCTCAGGCTAACGCTGCACTTGATGAGTCCGGATCATTAACCGATGAGCTGGTGTCGTGTCGGCATAAAAACGAATTTGCAATGATGCCACCTGATCGCATCGAGTATATGGATGTGTCGCCAAAGCAGATTGTATCGGTGGCGGCGTCGATGATTCCCTTTCTCGAGCACGACGATGCGAACCGCGCGTTAATGGGTTCAAACATGCAACGCCAGGCTGTGCCAACACTGCGTGCGGAAAAGCCGCTGGTTGGTACCGGTATGGAGCGCACCGTGGCAGTCGACTCTGGTGCAACGGTGGTAGCGGTTCGCGGAGGGAGTGTCGATTCAGTTGATGCCGGTCGTATAGTCGTGCGTGTCAACGATGACGAAGCATCGCAGGGTGACACCGGTGTCGACATTTACACATTGACCAAGTACACCCGTTCTAACCAGAACACCTGTATGAACCAGCGTCCGCTGGTGCGCCCCGGTGATGTCATAGCCCGTGGCGATGTGCTGGCTGATGGTCCCAGTACCGATATGGGTGAGCTGGCCCTTGGGCAAAACATGCTGATCGCATTCATGCCCTGGAATGGTTACAACTTTGAAGATTCCATTCTGATTTCAGAGCGCGTGGTGCAGGAAGACCGGTTCACCACCATTCATATCGAAGAGCTCAACTGCGTTGCACGAGACACCAAGCTCGGGCCTGAAGAAATATCTGCGGACATACCTAACGTCTCTGAGGGACTGTTGTCAAAACTTGACGAGTCCGGCGTGGTGTATGTTGGCGCAGAGGTAAAGCCGAACGATATTCTGGTGGGCAAGGTAACACCGAAAGGTGAGACCCAGCTGACTCCGGAAGAAAAACTGTTGCGTGCGATCTTCGGAGAGAAAGCGTCTGACGTTAAAGATACTTCGCTGCGGGTACCGCCAGGCATGGATGGCACGGTCATCGATGTGCGTGTATTCACTCGTGATGGTGTCGAGAAAGACGCGCGTGCTCTGCAGGTGGAGCGTGAGGAACTAAAACAGGTTCGCAAAGATCTGGATGACGAGCTGCGTATCGTTGAAGACGATATGTTTTCGCGTATCAAGCGCCTGATACTGGATCAGGAAGCTGACAAAGGTCCTAACGGCCTGAAGAAAGGCAGTTCTATCACCGAAGAGTATCTCGGCGATCTTGAGCGAGACTCCTGGTTAAACATCAGTCTGAAAAACGAGGATCTGAATGTTCAGCTGGAAAAGATGAGCGCTGCCATCAACGAACAGCGTGAACGATTCGAACAGCGCTTTGTAGAACAGAAAGAAAAGATCACCTCGGGTGACGAGCTGGCGCCGGGCGTTTTAAAAATGGTCAAGGTGTATCTGGCTGTCAAACGACGTTTGCAACCCGGTGACAAGATGGCGGGTCGTCACGGTAACAAGGGTGTGATCTCAATGATTGTACCGGTCGAGGATATGCCTTATGACGAGACCGGCCGGCCTGTTGATATTGCGCTCAATCCACTGGGTGTGCCGTCGCGTATGAACGTCGGGCAGGTGCTGGAAACCCATCTTGGATGGGCCGCCAAGGGGCTTGGACACCGCATTGGTGAAATGCTTGATGCGCAACGCGATCTGGCGGACATCCGTGAATTTCTCGGCAAGGTCTACAACCACAATGATGAGGTGACCGCTGAAGATATCGATTCTCTGACTGATACAGAGCTGGCGGAGCTGGCGAACAATCTCAGAGGTGGCGTACCGATGGCTACACCGGTCTTCGACGGTGCGGCTGAAAGCGAGATCAAGGAAATGCTGAAACTCGCAGGGTTACCGGAGTCAGGTCAGACACTGTTGTACGATGGTCGATCCGGCGAAGCTTTCGATCGGCCCGTAACCGTCGGCTACATGCATATGCTGAAGCTCAATCATCTGGTTGATGACAAGATGCACGCGCGCTCAACCGGTCCGTACAGTCTGGTGACACAGCAGCCGCTGGGTGGTAAGGCTCAGTTTGGTGGTCAGCGCTTCGGAGAGATGGAAGTATGGGCGCTCGAGGCATACGGTGCCGCCTACACGTTGCGTGAGATGTTGACAGTAAAATCAGACGACGTGGTCGGGCGTAACAAGATGTACAAAAACATTGTTGATGGCGATCATCGCATGGAAGCCGGAATGCCTGAATCGTTCAACGTTTTGTTGAAAGAAATCAGGTCGCTTGGCATCAACATTCAGCTTGAACAGGACACGTGACCCGGGTTTTTGATTAAAACCCCGGTATCACATCCTCTTTTGGAGCAAATATGAAAGATTTACTGTTCAACTACAAACAACAGGTACCAAACGAAGACTTCGATCGAATTCGAATCGGTCTGACGTCGCCGGAGATGATTCGCTCATGGTCCTACGGTGAGGTAAAAAAGCCGGAGACAATTAACTACAGAACGTTCAAGCCTGAGCGCGATGGTTTGTTTTGCGCCAAAATATTTGGACCTGTAAAAGATTACGAATGTCTGTGCGGTAAGTACAAGCGTCTCAAGCACCGTGGTGTTGTATGTGAGAAGTGCGGTGTAGAAGTAACCCTGACGCGAGTGCGTCGAGAGCGTATGGGCCACATCGAACTGGCCAGTCCGGTTGCACATATATGGTTTTTGAAATCGCTGCCATCTCGCATTGGCCTGTTGCTGGATATGACATTGCGCGAGATAGAGCGCGTGCTCTACTTTGAAGCCTACGTAGTCATCGATGAAGGGCTTACAACACTTGAGCGCGGGCAATTGCTCAGCGATGAGCAATACCTCGAAGCAATCGAAGAACATGGTGATGAGTTTGACGCTCGTATGGGTGCCGAGGCTGTCCATGATCTGTTGAAAGATATTGATCTTGAATCAGAGTCGCGCAAGTTGCGAGACGAAATAGATGCAACCAAGTCGGAGACCAAACTCAAGCGTTTGATCAAACGCCTGAAGCTGGTTGATTCATTCATCGAGTCAGGTAACAAGCCACAGTGGATGGTGATGTCGGTGTTGCCGGTGCTGCCGCCTGATCTGCGTCCGCTGGTACCATTGGACGGTGGTCGATTTGCAACCTCTGATCTGAATGATCTGTACCGTCGAGTGATCAACCGTAACAACCGCTTGCGTCGACTACTCGAACTCAATGCGCCAGATATTATCGTGCGCAACGAAAAGCGTATGCTGCAGGAATCGGTCGACGCCTTGCTCGATAACGGTCGTCGTGGTCGCGCGATTACCGGTAGTAACAAGCGTCCGCTGAAATCACTGGCAGACATGATCAAAGGTAAGCAAGGTCGCTTCAGACAGAACCTGCTCGGTAAGCGTGTCGACTACTCTGGTCGTTCGGTGATTGTATGTGGTCCTACACTCAAGCTGCATCAAACCGGTCTGCCAAAGAAGATGGCGCTTGAATTGTTCAAGCCATTTATCTTCAGCAAACTGCAGTTGCGCGGTATGGCCACCACGATCAAGGCGGCCAAAAAGATGGTCGAGCGCGAGGGGCCTGAAGTATGGGATATCCTCGAAGAGGTAATCCGCGAACACCCTGTACTGTTAAACCGCGCGCCAACACTGCACAGACTGGGCATTCAGGCATTTGAGCCGGTGCTAATTGAGGGTAAAGCGATTCAGCTGCACCCGCTGGTGTGTGCTGCATTTAACGCTGACTTCGACGGTGACCAAATGGCAGTGCACGTGCCGTTGTCAATAGAGGCACAGCTCGAATCGCGTGCGTTGATGATGTCCACCAACAATATACTGTCGCCCGCGAATGGCGAGCCCATCATTGTTCCTTCACAGGATATCGTACTGGGTCTGTACTACATCTCGCGCGAAGACGTGAGGGCAAAAGGTCAGGGTATGGCGTTCAGTTCGGTTGAAGAAGCCGAGCGCGCATTGCTCAACGGCATTGTGGATATCGGTGCCAAGATAGTTTGTCGTGTGCGCGATATGCGTGAAAACGAGGAAGGCGAGAAAGAGCCGTTTGTCCGTCGTGTGGAGACGACTGTTGGCCGCGCTATATTGTCTGAAATACTACCGGTCGGCCTTGAATTTGATCTGGTGAATTGCGACCTGACTAAGAAAAATATTTCGCGTTTGATCAATGCCTGTTATCGAAACGTCGGCTTAAAAGATACCGTTATCTTCGTCGACCAGTTGATGTACACCGGTTTCCGGTTCGCAACCCGAGCGGGTGTGTCGATCGGTGTGGAAGACATGGTAGTGCCGGAAGACAAGGGCACGATCATCGGTGGCGCTGAAGCTGAGGTCCGGGAGATCGAAGAGCAATACTCTTCAGGACTCGTGACACAGGGCGAGCGATACAACAAGGTGGTGGACATTTGGTCGAAGGCAAATGACCAGGTTGCATCTTCAATGATTGACAAGCTCGGTAAAGAGACGGTGCAGGACGCCGAGGGCAAAGATCAGGAGCAGGCTTCCTTTAATTCCATCTACATGATGTCCGATTCGGGAGCGCGTGGTTCGGCCGCCCAGATCAGACAGCTGGCGGGGATGCGTGGTCTGATGGCAAAGCCGGATGGATCAATTATCGAGACACCTATTACCGCAAACTTCCGTGAGGGACTAAACGTACTTCAGTACTTTATCTCTACTCACGGCGCGCGAAAAGGTCTGGCAGATACCGCTTTGAAAACAGCCAACTCTGGTTACCTGACGCGACGTCTGGTTGATGTTGCACAGGATCTGGTTGTTACAGAGTACGACTGTGGAACTGAAGCAGGCATCACCATGACGCCGGTTATTGAAGGCGGCGATGTAGTAGAGCCGCTGAGTGAACGTGTACTGGGTCGTGTTACAGCGCAGCATGTATACAAGGCCGGTGGTGATGAGCTGGTCGTTGAACAGGGTACCCTGCTCGATGAAAAACTGGTCGATCTGCTGGAGGAGTCCGGTGTCGACGAGGTGATTGTGCGTTCGGCTATCTGTTGCGAAACCAGTTTCGGTGTCTGTTCCAAGTGCTACGGTCGTGACCTGGCACGAGGCCACATGATCAACAATGGCGAGTCGGTCGGTGTGATGGCTGCGCAGTCGATTGGTGAGCCAGGCACCCAGCTGACCATGCGTACGTTTCACATTGGCGGGGCAGCAAGCCGGGCCGCGGCAGCCAGTTCTGTTGAAGTGAAGGCGGGCGGCTCTATTCGCTTGCACAATCTGAAGCATGTTGTGAACAGCAAAGACGAGTTAATTGTTGTATCTCGTTCGGGTGAGATCGGTTTGATCGACGAAGGCGGGCGCGAGCGTGAGCGATATAAAGTACCTTATGGCGCTGCGATCAAGTACGAAGACGGTGCTGCGGTAACACCAGGTGCCACAATCGCAGAGTGGGATCCCCACATGCACCCGATCATTACCGAGGTAGCGGGTGTCGCGAAGTTCTCTGATTTTGTCGATGGTGTAACCGTTAACAGCGAAACCGACGATCTGACCGGTGTGTCATCTATTGTCGTAACTGATCCGAAGCAGCGCGCTGTCGGTAAAGACAAGGATCTGCGCCCGATGGTGCGGCTGGTGGACGAAAAGGGCGAGGAGCTGTGCTATGCAGGCACCTCTATTCCAGCCAACTATCTGCTGCCCGCTGGTGCGACAGTCAGCCTCACCGATGAGGAACAGGTTGCAGTTGGCGATGTTGTTGCTAGAATCCCTCAGGAATCAACCAAAAACAGGGACATCACCGGTGGTTTACCTCGCGTAGCCGACTTGTTCGAAGCGCGTAAGCCAAAAGAGCCTGCTATCCTCGCAGAGCGTACCGGTACCGTCAGTTTTGGTAAGGAAACCAAGGGCAAGCAACGACTGGTCATCACCGGCCCGAACGAAGAGCGTCATGAGGAACTGATTCCGAAGTGGCGAAATATCAATGTGTTCGAAGGTGAGCAGGTTGAGCGTGGCGAAGTAATCGCCGATGGCGAGCCAAATCCCCAGGATATCCTGCGTCTGCTGGGTATCGAGGCACTGGCTGCTTACCTGGTTAAGGAAATCCAGGACGTTTATCGTCTGCAGGGTGTAAAGATCAACGACAAGCACATCGAGGTGATCGTACGCCAGATGTTGCGCAAAGTTGATATCACTGAGGCCGGCGACTCGAATTTTCTGGCCGGAGAGCAGGTTGAGTTCGCTGACGTCAAGGAAATCAATCGCCAGTTGCTGGAAGAAAACAAGCACCCGGCCAAGTACGAAAACATGCTGCTGGGTATCACCAAAGCGTCACTGGTTACCGAGTCGTTTATATCAGCAGCGTCTTTCCAGGAGACCACTCGTGTACTCACTGAAGCGGCCGTGCGAGGCTCTGGTGATGATCTGCGGGGACTGAAGGAAAATGTAATTGTTGGCCGGTTGATCCCGGCTGGAACCGGATTGGCGTTCCACCTGGAGCGTAAGAAAGGTCGCAGCCACAAGTCTCTTGACGAGTCATTGGCTGCAGCAATGAGTGCAACCCAAAGTGAAGATGTTACCGAGTCACCGTCGGACGGCGAATCGGAATCAGTAGGGGAAGCCGTTTAGATTGAAATGAAGTGGTGTAGATGAAGCCGTATAGATAAAGGCTGAGCAAGGCAGGCGCCAGTGAAACAGTATCGGTTGACTTTTAACAGTCAGCCGATTTACACTTGGCGGCTGGTTTGCGTCGAGGCTTGTTCGAAACGCCTCGGCCGGTCTGTATCTCTACCAATTCCCTGCTTTATTTTATTCAAGCAAAGGTTCTGCTTTACAAAAGCAGGGCGCTGGTCTATACGATCGCGCAATGTATACACAGGATTAGAATGGCAACAATCAATCAACTCGTCAGGAAACCGAGAAAGCGCAAGGCGGAGAAATCTAATGTGCCTGCTCTTGAAGCCTGTCCGCAAAAACGCGGGGTATGTACCCGTGTTTATACAACAACACCGAAAAAACCTAATTCGGCAATGCGGAAAGTGGCGCGTGTTCGGTTAACTAACGGATTTGAAGTAACATCCTACATTGGTGGCGAAGGCCACAATTTGCAGGAACACTCGGTTGTGTTAATTCGTGGTGGTCGTGTGAAAGACTTGCCCGGCGTCCGCTACCACACGGTTCGTGGCAGCCTGGATACCCAGGGTGTTGAAAGTCGCCGACAAGGCCGCTCAAAATACGGTGCGAAGAAGCCAAAGAGCTAGTCGACAGACTGCTCCAAACGCACCCATCTGTTCGATTTTTAAGCACAGCGATTTTTAAGCATAGAGAACAAGGTTCAAGGTTACTAGACAATGTCCAGACGTAGTGAAGCCCCTAAGCGCGACATTTTGCCCGACCCAAAGTACGGTAGTGTGCAACTGACGAAATTCGTCAATATGCTGATGTACAGTGGAAAAAAGTCTGTCGCTGAAAAAATCATGTACGGCGCGCTTGACCACATGCTGGAAAAAAAGGGTGGCGAGCCTCTGGAGATGCTCGACCTCGCGCTTGAGAATGTAAGCCCGGCTGTGGAAGTGAAGTCGCGGCGTGTGGGTGGTGCTACCTACCAGGTACCCGTTGAAGTACGTCCGGTTAGACGAACCGGTCTGGCGATGCGCTGGATAATCGAAGCGGCACGAAAGCGCGGTGAAAAATCAATGACGCTAAAGCTCGCTGGCGAGTTGCTGGATGCGAGTGAGAAGCGTGGTTCCGCGGTGAAGAAACGAGACGACACGCATCGTATGGCTGAAGCAAACAAGGCATTCGCTCACTACCGCTGGTAGCAGAGCAGCCGGGGCAACATGGCATCGATTCGTGGCACGCACAACTCCCATAGAGCGATATCGCAATGTCGGTATCATGGCCCACATCGATGCGGGTAAAACCACCACAACAGAGCGGGTCCTGTTCTACACAGGGGTGTCTCACAAGTTAGGTGAAGTTCACGATGGCGCAGCCACGATGGACTGGATGGAGCAGGAGCAAGAGCGGGGGATAACCATTACCTCCGCGGCCACGACCTGCTTTTGGCGCGGGATGGATGCGCGCTTTGAAGAACATCGAATCAATATCATCGACACCCCCGGGCATGTCGATTTCACCATCGAGGTCGAGCGCTCGTTGCGAGTGCTGGACGGTGCGGTGGCGGTCTTTTGTGCCGTGGGTGGCGTTGAGCCGCAATCAGAGACAGTCTGGCGGCAGGCTAATAAGTACACCGTGCCACGACTTGCTTTTGTCAATAAGATGGATCGGGCGGGAGCGGATTTTTTTCGCGTTGTCGATCAGATAGAAAATCGTCTCGGTGGCAATCCGGTTCCTCTGCAATTGCCGATTGGTGCAGAAGAGGAATTCGAAGGTGTCATCGATCTGATAAAAATGAAGGCGATACATTGGGACGATGCATCGAAAGGAATCAAGTTTACCGAGAGTGATATCGATCAGTCACTGCAGCCGGCAGCGCTCGAGTGGCGTGAAAAGCTGATTGAGGTGGCTGCTGAAGCGACGGAAGAATTAACCGAGCTCTATCTTGAAGGTGGAGAGCTTTCGGAACAGCAAATTCTGGAAGGTCTGAGAATTAGAACCATTGCCAGCGAGATTGTGCCGGTTACCTGTGGGTCAGCGTTCAAGAACAAAGGGGTACAGGCGGTGCTCGACAAGATTGTCGAGCTGATGCCTTCGCCAGTCGACATTCCACCGATAGTTGGTGAACTGGAAGACGGATCAGAGGGTGCACGACCCGCAGCCGATGACGAGCCCTTCGCGGCTTTGGCATTTAAGATTGCCACTGATCCATTCGTGGGCTCGCTTACTTTCATGCGAGTCTATTCCGGTGTGATTAAATCCGGCGATATGGTGCTTGTTCCCAGGCGAGGCAAGCGCGAACGCATTGGTCGTCTGTTGCAGATGCATTCGAACGATCGCGAAGACATCAAGGAAGTGCGAGCGGGCGATATCGCAGCGGCAGTCGGGTTGAAAGATGTGACAACCGGAGACACGCTGACTGATTCGAAGTCGATGATTACGCTTGAGAGTATGGAGTTTCCCGAGCCGGTGATATCCGTCGCAGTGGAGCCCAGAACCAAGGCGGATCAGGAGAAAATGGGCGTTGCTCTTGGCAAGCTGGCGCAGGAAGATCCGTCGTTTCGGGTGCGAACCGATGAGGAATCCGGTCAGACAATCATCTCCGGTATGGGAGAGCTTCATCTCGATATTATTGTCGATCGAATGAGGCGTGAGTTCAACGTAGAGGCGGCGGTTGGAAAACCGCAGGTGTCTTACCGCGAGACCATAAAACAGTCGGTGGAAGCGGAAGGGAAATTCGTTCGACAGACTGGTGGTAAAGGGCAGTTTGGTCATGTCTGGCTGAAACTGGAGCCGCGAGAGCAGGCATCCGGTTATGAGTTTAACGACAAGATCGTCGGCGGAGCTATTCCGAAGGAATTTATCCCCGCCGTTGACAAGGGCGTACAGGAACAAATGGAAAGTGGCGTCGTCGCCGGCTTTCCTATGGTGGACATCGCGGTCACGTTATATGACGGGTCATTCCACGATGTCGATTCAAGCGAGATAGCCTTTAAGATTGCCGGCTCAATGGCGTTCCGTAACGGTGCAATGGATGCTGACCCGGTGCTGCTCGAGCCAATAATGAAGGTTGAAGTTGTCACCCCGGAAGACTATATGGGTGACGTGATGGGAGACTTAAATCGTCGTCGGGGCATTGTCCAGGGTATGGATGAGACACCGGCAGGAAAGACAGTGAGCGCAGAGGTGCCACTGGCAGAAATGTTTGGCTATGCAACGGATTTGCGTTCCGCCACACAGGGTAGGGCAACCTACACCATGGAGTTCTCTAAGTATTCGGAAGCTCCAGGCAGCGTAACTGAAACCTTCACAGGTTCCTGAACTTTAACAATAACTGAATGACAAGATAGAGGCTTCAAAACAGTGTCGAAGGAAAAATTTGAGCGAACGAAACCGCACGTAAACGTAGGCACGATAGG
>CAYMVV010000121.1:0-15662 GCA_964393885.1 uncultured Granulosicoccaceae bacterium
AAACCGGTGTATCTCGACGACAATCGCATTGAAGTTTTGGCAAATTATCTCGATGAAGAATTTGAACCCGTATCAAGCGCAGACATTTTTGCCACATTGACCGCCCCTGATGGCAGCAGCAAGACCGTGCCACTGACGGCAAGTACAACGACGGCCGGCGCCTATCGGGCAGAACTTGAAGCGGATATCAATGGCAGCTGGAAACTGGATATCGCGGCGTCGCTGAGCGAAGGCGCTGTTGCCAGTACGGCCGTCGAAAACGCCCCACCTGAAAACGCGCCACTAGAAAATAACGGGGAGAGTATTGCTCCGGCTCGTGCAGCAAGTGACGATGCAGGCAACAGTGAAAGCGGCATTCAGCCACCTGCCACCAACGTATCAACGCAAACCCGATGGATTTATCGTGAAGACGGTTCCGCCGAAAACTACGGCTTGCCGCAAAACTCGGTTTTTCTGAAACGAATAGCAAACGAAACCGGCGGTCAATACTGGCCATTGCAATCTGTCGCCGGTGTCGCCGATGCAATTAGAGAAGCTCGTACCGGTATTGTTCGGCAGCAAACCTTGCCGCTTTGGAATGCACCGTTCTTCTTTTTGTTGTTGTTAGGCCTAAAACTGCTCGAGTGGATGCTACGCCTGTACTGGGGCAGACTATGATCAGACCGTCCATACCACAACGTACAGTGACAGCCGCCGCGACAAGAACGTTGGCATTTCTGGCACTGTTAACAACCACTCACCTGTTGAACGCGGCCAGCGCGTTTGCGCAAACCGCAGCAACAATTGTGGTTTCAGGACTGGGTGGTAACGCGGAGTACACCGAACAATTTACCCGCTTCAGCGACAGCATCGCCGAACACGCAAAACAGCTGACTGAAGACGAATCCAATGTCATTCTGCTGCAAGACAAACAAGCGACCAAACAGGCAATCCTCGACGCTATTGCGCTACAACAGCAGCGCGGCTCCGAGGATGCGATAAAGATTTTCCTGTTGGGTCATGGCAGCTTTGATGGCAATGAGTACAAGTTTAATATTCCGGGGCCTGACTTAACCGGCAGCGAAATACTGGAGGCGTTAAATCAGCTGCCCACGAGCCAGCAGCTTCTGGTATTGGCCACCAGTGCCAGTGGCGCACTGTTTGAGCCACTGCAGGCTGCTCACCGCGTCGTTATAACTGCAACTAAAAACGGACGCGAGCGCAACGCGGTTAAGTTTACAGAGCACCTGGTGACCGGGCTGGCCGACCCGTCAGCTGACCTCGATAAAAACGAGACCATCAGCGCCCAGGAGCTTTTCCAGTATGCCGAGCGTGCCGTGGCTAAACACTATGAAAACGAAAAACTTCTGGCCTCGGAACACTCCCGGCTAAGCGGCGATGCAGCGGACACATTCGAATTGGCCAGATACGGGTCGCTGGTGGTCAATCAGAGCGAAATCCCGCAAGAGTTAATCACCCGGCGCAACGAGATTTCTTTGCGAATTACCACATTGCGCAGTCGAAAGTCCGATTTGGCAGAAGACGAATACTTTGACCAGTTGCAATCACTGATGCTGGAACTCGCAACCGTTCAACGCGACATAGATACACCTGCGACACAACCACCTGCGGTAACGCCAGGTGAGGTAACACCGGGGGAGCAAACCCCAGAGCAATCGTCACAGCAACCAGAACAACAGAATGGGCAAGCCACCGTTCAAACTCCATCATCAACCAACAGCGCTAACCCCGCATCTACTGTTGACGAGGAAATCACTGGTGGCGACTAACGGAACCCCCCGCATGCAACTACAGCGGCTGCTAAACTTCAAACATACCCTGCCAATGCGCCTGGCCACAGGCACCGTCTTGTCTATCGCGGTTGCGGTTTCTTCGGCATTGCTGTCAGACTCATCGCACGCAGAGGAATACGATCCTGATCGCAACGCTGAGTTGCTGGTATGCGATGACTTGTATGATCGGGGCAACATTGATCAGGCTATCGATTGTTTTAGACCACTGACAACAAACACGTCTTTGCTCACAGCAGCCGAGGCGAACTGGGCATTGGGAGACACGCAAGCTGCCAATGATCTGTTTCGACGCGCTGTCGACGAACAACCACGCAATCCACATATTCGAGCGCGATGGGGTCGACTGTTTTTAAGCACCCATCAGCCCAGTCAGGCAGCACCACTGTTTGAAGAAGCACTGCAACTGGATCCGGAGTATCTGCATGCACAAACCGGACTGGTAGCGGCACTGCTCTCGCAACCTGGCAGCGAAGCACGTAACCTGCTGGTGCAGATCGCAGTCGATCATCCGGACAACGTCGAAGCATTGTTGATGCTGGCTCGACTTGCGCTTGAAACGCACGATACCTCGCGCGCCAACCAGCTGCTCGATCAAGCGCTCGACAGCGCCAGTGCACAAAACATCACACCACTCGATATCTATGCGCTAAAGGCATCATCCGACCTGCTGGTGACCGACGATCACAACATCACCAGCGAAAACACCTGGGTAAAAACGGCGCTGGAATACAGCCCGGCCTATGGAGACATCTATTTTGTGCCGGCACATTATCATTTGATCAACTACCGCTATCGCGAGGCCGTCGAGCTATTCAAACAGGCGGTAGAAGTTCAGCCTACACACTGGAGTGCACACTCGCAGCTCGGCATCAACCTGCTGCGGCTCAATGATATCGACGGTGCTAAAAAACATCTGGAAATAGCCTACACGGGCGACCCGTACGATACAGCCACCGTCAACACACTGAAGTTGCTTGATACGCTGGAGGAGTTTGAAGATCTGGAAACCACGGCTGATTTTACCTTGCCCTCCGATCTGTCTGACCGCGCGTCTGAAAACGCATCAGACAATACATCAACCGACACATCTACTGCAGACTCAACAACTGCTGTCACACCTGAAGTGCAAAGTGTGCCGGTTATACTCCGACTGCATCGCGAAGAATCCCAGTATCTGGCGCCCTATGTCGAAGAACTTACCCAACGCGCCGTCAAGTCGTTTTCTGAACGCTATGAATTCGAATTGAAAGAGCCATTAATCGTTGAACTTTTCCCGAATCATGATGACTTCGCGGTACGAACCGTGAGCACGCCAGGGGTCGGACTACTTGGCGTAACCTTCGGCTATCTGTTGGCGATGGACAGCCCCTCTGCGAGAGCCGCCGGAGAGTTTCACTGGGGCAGTACGCTATGGCACGAGCTCGCACACGTGTTCACCATAGAAAAAGCGGATCACCGCATGCCACGCTGGTTTACCGAGGGCATCTCGGTCTATGAGGAATGGCGCACCGGGCCGCTGCGCGGCAGACATATTCCCACGGAAGTGTTGCAGGCAATCAGAGAACAAAAGCTGCTGCCGGTTGCCGATCTGGACAATGGTTTTGTGCGGCCCACCTACCCTAATCAGGTCACTGTATCCTATATGCAGGCCGGCCTGATTTGCGACATGATCAGCAGCTACTGGGGACATGACAAACTGGTGCGCATGCTGGAGTTGTTTAAAGAGCGTAAAAACAGCCGGGAAACGATTCAGAGCGTACTTGGCATCAGTGCCGAAGAAGTCGATGTCAAGCTGCAGGAATATATAAAAGAAACACTCGGCTCGGTGCTTGACAACTATGATGACTGGAGCGATTTAGTCACCGCTGTGCACCGTGCTCATCAGGACGACCAGTGGGATACCGTGCTGGCGTTATCAGCACAGGCCAATGAAATCTATCCGGAATACGTGGGCAGTGGCAATGTCTATATCCCGTTGCACGACGCCTATGTTGCACGCGGCAGAAATGATGAGGCGGTGGCCACACTGCACAGCTGGTTTAAATACGGCGGCTATCAGCCCGACATGTTGCATCAGCTTGCACACCGACTGCGCGACCTCGGCCGCAGCGCCGATGCCATAGAGGTACTTGAAGCGCTAAACTGGGTTCACCCCAATAATATAGACCTGCACGAAAAGCTCGGTGCCGACTATTTTCAGGCCGAAAACTACAGTGCCGCACTGCGAGAGTATACTGCTCTGCTCGGTCTCGATCCGCACGACAAATCGGTTGTATATCTCGACATCGCTCGAGTACACCACAAACTGAATAACAAAAAACTCGCCAAACGAAATGTGTTGCAGGCTCTCGAGTACGCACCTTTTTTTCGCGAAGCGCAAGACCTGTTAGTTGAACTTACCGGAGATTCACCATGAGCGATAATCCTTCGATGCACAGCGAAGACGCCGCCAGAGACGTTGAGGAATTTCGCTATGTGGTAGAAGACATTCGGCAGCAGGTTGGTCGGGTTATTGTCGGTCAGGACGACGTCGTTGAGCAGTTGCTTATCACCCTGCTGGTTGGTGGGCACTGTTTGATTACCGGTATGCCGGGCACCGCAAAAACACTGCTGGTGCGTACCCTGTCGCAGGCACTCGGCCTCGAGTTTAACCGCATTCAGTTTACCCCTGACCTGATGCCGACCGATATCACCGGCACGGATATCATCAGCGAAGACGACAGCGGCAAGCGCAGCTGGAACTTTGTGCCGGGCCCGGTGTTTACCAATGTACTGCTGGCGGATGAAATTAATCGTACGCCCCCCAAGACACAGGCTGCGTTGCTTGAGGCGATGCAGGAAAACTCAACCACGGTACGCGGCCAAATGCACCAGTTGCCGAAACCGTTTTTTGTACTGGCCACCCAGAACCCGCTGGAACTGGAAGGCACCTATCCTCTGCCGGAAGCGCAACTCGACAGATTCCTGTTTAACCTGTTACTCGATTATCTGGATGCAGACCATGAACTTGAAGTCGTCGCTCGCTTCACGTCGGATATCAGAGCGCCGGAACCAACACCCTGCACCAATGCAGCGCAAATTCTCAGATTTCAGGATCTGGTGCGCCAGGTACCCGTATCTGAAGGCGTCGCTCGCTACGCAGTAGATCTGGTTCGTGCCACACGTCCAGTCGACAGCCGTGCACCTGACCTGGTAACTCGTTACGTCAAGTTCGGGGCAAGTGTGCGTGCCACGTTATTTTTGACCCTGTCCGCCAAGGCCCGGGCGCTGATGCAGGGCAGATACCACGTCACACGAGAAGACATGAACGCGTTGGCAGCACCTGTACTGCGCCATCGCGTCTTACTGAATTACTTCGCAGATTCCGATGGTGTCAGTATGGAAGACGTGCTTGGCGATGTGATCAACACCTTGCATCAGAGCAATACCTGACAGGGTTTTGGATAACACCATGACGCAGGCAAGTGCCAAATGAATGCATCAAGCCGATCTGCTGACTCACAAAGCTCCCGCTTGCAGGCCAGGCGTGCTCGGGAATTGCTGCAGCCTAAGTTGCTTGCGCAACTGGGAAGCCTTGAGCTGGTCGCAAAGACTGTTGTAGACGGCTTTTTTACCGGCATGCATCGATCACCGTTCTTCGGTTTCAGCCAGGAGTTTGCCGAGTACAAAGCCTACAACGATGGTGATGATCCCCGCTATATCGACTGGAATGTCTACGCGCGCACCGACCGAACCTACATTAAGCGATATCTGGGAGAAACCAACACCGCGATTAATCTGATTGTGGATGTCAGTGCTTCGATGGGCTACAGCAGTGGTGATATCAGCAAATTGCAATATGCGAAATTTGTTTGCGCGACACTGGCCTATCTTGCGCGTAAGCAACATGATGCCGCTGGTGCCACTCTATTTGATGACCAGATTCGAGAAATCGTGCCTCCTGCGTCGCACCCGGACACCCTGTATCGAATACTTGCACTGCTGGAGCGCACACAAGCCAGCAGCGGCACGCAAATCAGCGACAGCCTGCAACACATCAGCAGCACGCTGCGCAAGCGTGGCATGATCTTTCTGATGTCTGACTTTTACTGCGATACCGAAGTACTAAAGCGCAACCTTGAGGTAATGGCGCAACACGGCCACGAGGTAGCGCTGTTTCACATACTTGATGCAGGTGAGCTTGAGCCAGTCGGTATCAAGGAAATGAGATCTCCAAGTACACTCAGGGATCTGGAAACAGGCACCGAAGTCAAGGTGACCGCTGATTTTATGCGCGAAGAATATCCCGCTCGCATTGCGGCTCACATTGCGGCTCTGGAAAAAATTGCACTTCGCTGCGGCTGCGCCTACGTACCCTGTAATACCGCGCAACCACTTGATGAGGTGATAAGACAATTCCTGCTAACACGACAACAGCAAAGATGACCGGGCGGCACTGATGCAGCATTCACCACAAAAACGTTCGTTGAGTAGCCCCTGGTGAGTTTACTGGCCCCGATATTTTTGGCTGGATTGCTCGCTGTGGTGTTGCCTTGGTGGCTGCACCGCTTGAGCAGAGACAATCCTCCCCTGCAGGATTTCGGCTCGAGCATGTTTTTGGAGGCCGGTGAAACCACCTCCAGCAAACAACGACAACTGCGCTACAAAAAACTCTTTTCCCTGCGTTTTTTACTGTTGGCTCTGCTGGCATTACTTTTTGCCGAGCCCGCGCTGCAACTTCGCAAACTCATTGGCAGCTCCGACTACCGGCAGATAATGGTTGTAGACACATCGCTGTCGCAAACACTGGGCAACCGCTGGCCAAAAACGCTCGAGCTGGTCAATCAACAACTCGACGACGCCTCGGCATCGGACGAAATCTTTCTGATCTCTGCAAACCATCAGTTTCAGCAGTCTGAAGGCGACAACAGCGTCAATGCAGCGCGCGAACAACTGGCACAGCTGGAACCTGGCTTGACTCGACTGGATTATGGACAACTATCCCCCGCGATTGCCAACCTCGTCGAACAGAGCAACCTTCCGGTTATCGTCCACTTATTTACCGACACGCAAACGACAGCGATGCCAGCGCGCTTTAGTGATCTGACACTCGATGGTGTCGAGCGCCTCGACATCCACTCGTCAGCAACCAGCGACGACGCCAATTTGTCTGTCACAGGTCAGCTAAACCACAGCGCCGATGGGCTGGCCGACCTGTCAGTTATCGTAGCCAACTACGGCGAGGCAGCAGCTGAAGCCACTGTCGAGCTGGTGGCCGCCGACACTACGCTGGACGCAACCAGGCTACTCATTGACGGGCATTCAAGCAGTGTCCATCGCTTTGCGAAAGTGGATACCAGCAATGCACGTGGCGCCATTGAACTTCGCATCAAGGCTGATTCAGACCGTGCCGATCAACTGGCAGAAGACAATAGCTGGCTCATAGCACTACCTGACGGTGCGCGCACCGAGGTGACTCTTCTGCAAAGTAACACACTGGCTAATCGCTACGCGGCCGCCGCGATCGAATCGGATCCCAGATATGCTACGCGTTTACTGGAAGGCGAGAATCTGTCTGCCTCGTCTGCCGGAGGTTTGCTGATCATAGCGGACGCATCGGCACTAACGGATCGATCTGCAACAAAGCTAAAGCAGTATTTGAACGACGGTGGCAACGCGTTGATAGTGGTCGGCGCCGATCCACATGCAGTCCAGATGCGCAGTTTGCTCAACGTGCGTTCAGCAACAACCCGACAGCGCGACAATTCCGCGAATATAACCAGTCAGACCGCGGGTCTTGCGCTCAGAGCGCAGAGTATAGGTCGTGTGGATGATACCCATCCGGTGACATCTGATACCAGCAGCAACTGGCGCTCGATTACAATGCTGCGTCATCTGCCACTCACTGCAAACGATGATGATCGGGTCATCATTGAACTGGACGACGGTTCACCGCTGTTGATCGAACGCAGCATAGGCGACGGTCGCGTACTGGTGCTGGCAAGCGCCTTGAAATCGACGTGGAATGGCCTTGCTGTCAACCCCTTGTTTGTCGCATTTATGGTTGGTGCAATCGAGCATCTATCCGGGTTCGACAATGCCAGTCTCGATCGATCAGTCGGTGAAACCCTGATCATACCGCCCGGCGCGCAGCTGCTCGACCCGGACGGCGAACCTGTGCGCGACTTGTCTGATATCAAACGCAAGGGTCGCGTTGAATTGAGTGAACGTGGTATCTACACCATACGCAGCACAAGCGGCACGGAAGTTTTATCAATCAACACTGACAGCCGCGAGTCCGACACACGGGTAGCTGATGCAGAGACCATGACTCAATGGCAGGCCACCGGTGTACGCAACAGCACTGAAAACAGTACTATCAACAGCGCTGACAACCAATCCAGCAATGACGCAGGCAGTAACATCGCCCCGGCATTGGTTGCAGACAAACAACAGACAAAAAGCCTTTGGCCCTGGTTGCTGGCAATACTGCTGGTAATAGCGTTGGCAGAAACGCTATATAGCCACCGCCACTTGCAAATTAAGCGGGAGGCGTAACATGACTAACCGTTCCAACTACCAGCAGCGCCTGGACAACTACCTCGATCACTATCAACGTCGCTATAAACTGAGAATCGCGTTGATAGCCATCGCAGCGCTGATCTTTGCCGCGCTGACGATATCGCTATTCACAGCGGTACTGGGCAATACGCTCGCCTACTCAAGCTGGCTGTATTATCCGGCGCGGCTGCTGCTCGCCGTTATTGCTATTGCCATTGTCGCTTTGATGCTGTGGGCACCATGGAGGCATTTTGCAAAAAGCAATGGAGTTGAAGAACTCGAATCTTCAGTACCTGAGTTTCAGGGACGGGTAGAAACCTATACCGACATGAAACGGCGAAAGGTACGCACGCCGTTTACCGCGCTACTCGCCAGAGATGCAATCCGCACCACCTCTATCGCGCCGGTTCGCAAACTGGTCCCAAGCGGCGATCTAATCGGCCCGGTCGTCGCCTCAGTGTCCATGCTGGTGTTATCGTCGTGGTTGTTTACAGCCATGCCGGTTGACTGGAAAAACGGACTGCGGCACCTGTGGGCGGGCTGGTTTCAATCCGACATTCTGCCCGAACGTGCAATTGCACTGGAGCCGGGTGATACCAAGATACGAGTAGGCGACAGTCTGTTCGTCAATGCGAACCTGAGTGGTTTCACTTCAGAGTTCGCAGAATTGCACATCAAACAGGACAGTCAGTCTGACTGGGAGACTGTCGATATGAATCGGCAGCCAGACGGCAATTTCTCCTTCAGGTTATACGGTGTTGGCGAGCCACTCGAATACTATGTCTCCGCAGCGTTCACCAAAAGTGAGCGCGCAAACGTTGAAGTGGTGATTCCAGCCAAAGTCGAGTCGATAGCAATAACCTATGTCTACCCCGAATGGACAGGGCTTGAACCAGTCACTGTTAATGATGGTGCAGATGTCGCTGCGATAGCGGGTACCGAAGTCGAACTGGTGATCACCACCGACAAGCCGTTTGCAAACGGACAACTGGTGTTGAATGGTGCCGATAAAAAACTGACTGTGGAAGATGACACGCAATACTCGACCAGTTTCAGTGTCGATGCAGACGGCGAATACCAAATCGCAGAGTTACTGGACGATGATCGCATACTGGTTACACCTGTACATTCGATTACAGTTACCGAAGACGCAGAGCCAATCATCAGCTTCACCAAACCGGGTCGAGACTGGAATGCGACTGCCATAGAAGAAGTTACCGTTGCAGTTTCCGCCAGCGATGATTACGCACTGGAAGATGTCACTTTGCATTACGCCATCAACGGTGGAGAGTGGCAGAGCAAATCGCTGGACGAAACGCAGGAGTACGAGCACACTTTTATGCTTGAGGAATTTCTTACCGACGACGGTACGCCGCTGTTGGCCGGGGACCTGGTCACCTACTATGCCAAGGCACATGACCGCGAGCAATCGGTCTCAACTGATATGTTGTTTATTGATATCAGACCATTTGAACGGCGCTTCAGCCAGTCGCAACAATCCTCTCAGGGCGGTGGCGGTGGCCAGCAACAGCAGGAACAGGAAATATCCCAACGGCAAAAAGAAATACTCATCGCCACCTGGAATTTGATTCGAGACCAGGAAAAACAAAGTGAATCACTGATAGATCCACAGGACAGTGCAACCCTGCTATCCGACTTGCAGGTGACACTGGCCGACCAGGCGGAAACACTGGCCAAGCGCGCCGAGGCACGTCAACTGCTCGACAATGATCCGCAAATCATCAAGTTTGTAGAGTACATGCAGGAGGCGGCAGACTCGATGCGCCCATCAGCCGACAACCTGGCCAGTATGAATTTCCAGGATGCTGTAACCCACCAGCAACGCGCACTGCAGTACCTCAAGAGAGCCGAATCCATCTTTAACGATATAACCATCAGTCGCAATCAGAGTGAGGGCGGCGGTGGCGGCAGTGCTGGCCGCGATATGGCAGAAATGTATGAACTGGAAATGGACCTGGCCAAGAATCAGTACGAGACACCGGATACCGCACAGAGCAGCAGTGATCAGCAGTCATCATCCGCCGATGATGCATTTGAAAAGCTCAAAGACCTCGCCAGACGTCAGCAACAGTTGGCTGAAGCGGCGGCAAGAAACGAAGAGCTGTCAATGGCAGAGAAGTGGCAGCAGGAAAAGCTGCGGCGCGAGATCGAAGAGCTAAAAAAAGAACTGGAGCAATTGCAAAGACAGCAGTCCGCCTCATCACAGCAGCAAAGTCAACAACAGCAGGGGCAACAAAGCCAGTCCCAGAGCCAATCCCAGAGCCAATCCCAGCAGAGCGAGTCACAACAGGGACAGAGTCAAGGCCAGTCAGAGCAGCAACAACATGCACAATCTGACTCGCAGCAGCAGCAAGCAACTGAACAAGCGATGCAAAATCAGGCATTACAGAACCTCGACGAAGCCCTGCGGCAACTCGATCAGGCTGAACAAAACCAGCAACAATTAACGCCGGAGCAATTGCAGGAGTCTTTACAGGCGGCCAGTGAACGTCTGCAGCAGTCACTGGAACAGGTTTCGGAACAGCGCAAGCAGCAATTGCAGGAACGACTGACCGATGCTGCAGACGATGTTCGGGATTTGACGCAACAGCAACAGGAAACGTCACGCCAGTTGCGCGACGCGTTGCGTAAGTCGATGGAAGCCCGTAAAGAAAACCGCTATGACAGCGGCCTGACGGCTCGTGAACAAGCGCAGCTGGCAGAGCAAAAGCGTGCTATGCAGCGGCAACTCGAAGAGATCATGCAACAAACTCAGGACACTATTGACCGCTTTGCCGAGCAGTCACCGGAAACCACTGATCGTTTGCAGCAGGCAATCGATGAGCTGGAGCAAACCAAAACGGCAGAGTTGCTGGGCATTTCCGGAGATATGATCGAAGAGGGACAAGCGCCTCAGGCTGCATTACGTGAGACACGCATAACCGAGGCGCTCAACAACCTGCAAAATGATCTGTTTGACGTACAGGACATTGCGAGCAATGAAGTCGATCAACAGCCGAATGACGATATTACTGCTGCTGATGCAACGTCAACGTTGCAGCAACTGCGTGCCGCGTTATCAGAGGCGTTAAATGAACAACGCCAGACTCAGCAACTCACGCAGGGTCAGACCGGTGCCGAGCAGCAACGACTTGAACGCGGCACAGGCCAACGAGACCAGCAGGGACAGCAGGGTGAGTCGCAACAGCAGTCACAACAACAGGGCCAGCAATCAGGCAACCAGCAGGGAGAACAAGGAAACTCGGGACAAAACGGCGACTCAGATCAGCGCTCTGACACTGCAAATGCCCAGTCCGGTCAATGGGGCTCCAACCGGGGCACCCGGCGCGAGCAGGACACGGTAATGAACAATGGCCAGCCACAATTATTAGAAGAGGCCACTCGCCAGCTGGACCAGATCACCGGTGCACCCATTGACGGCATCAGCGCCGAGACACTCGCGGATCTGCGAGAGATGGCCGAGCAGTTACAGTCTGACTCCGGACGAGACAGCGAAGAGAACGACCGACGCATCGAGGCAAACGTTAGACTGCTACTGCGACAGATAGAACAAATCGAGCTGCAGATTTATCGTGAACAACAGGCCTCCAGCGGTGTTAGAAATGACCGCCCGGCCGCCGTACCGGAAGGTTTTGACAGACGCGCCGCAGACTATTTCCGCAGATTGAGCGATGAAGCGGGTGCAGGTTCTTAAGCCTGACCTTCGCAGACTGTTCTTGAAAAAATGATCGACGGTGACGCATGTGCACCTGAGCCGGTACTTAACGCTTTTGCTCCAATCGGGGCCACAGCTGCCCGGTTGATGATACTGGGCTCGATGCCAGGCGCGGCTTCGCTGGCGGAGACCGAATACTATGCGCATCCACGCAATGCATTCTGGCCAGTCTTGCAGGCTCTGTGCAGTGGCTCCATTAATACCTATAGCGAAAAAAAACAGCTTCTGATTGCCAACCATATCGTCGTTTGGGATGTACTTACTCAGTGCATCAGACCTGGCAGCCTGGATGCGAACATCCGCGCTGACAGCATTGTATGCAACAACTTTGCAGAGCTTCTCGACATTCAAACCACTATTTCCCGCATCGCATTCAATGGCAAAGCAGCCGAGCAACTGTTTAGAAAACATGTCATACCGACCCTTGATGTAAACTTTACACATAGCACCGTCGGAAAATGCGAGCATGCGCAATCGGAAATCGACACCACCGATGCGACTGCTGCTAAATCTATGTCAAGCGCCACAGCAATCACTTCATCGGGCACTGAAGCGGATACGGCAGCGGGCACGGCAACGAGGACAATCCAACTTGTTCCTCTGCCATCGACTAGTCCGGCTATGGCGTCACTCAGTACAGATGCCAAAATTCAGGCGTGGCGAACGGCACTGTTACAAGGTGTCAAATAGCAACCCGATTGCCTACAATCAGGTATAGATCTCGCAAGTTCCAGCACCGATCGCAAGGCAGAAGTTTCCGCACACCGCAACAGCATTGCAGCAACTGAAAGAACACAAATAAATGTCGGATTCTGCAGACCAATTTGAGGCGCGTGTTGCCTTTCAGCGCACAATGCTCATTGTGCTGTGTGCCTGTGTACTCATCGGCATCGCCTGCTCCGCTTTTGTCTGGCTGCAACAACACAGACAAATTGCCCGTATCCACTCCGCGCCGGAATCTTCCGCGCTATTGGATAACACCCAGAGCAAAGCCACTGTAGACCCGGGCAAGCAATTGGAGATCCAAAAGACTTTGCATAGAGGTCAAATGCATTTTGCGATCTGCATTGCACTGACACTGGTATCTCTGCTGGCGCTATGGGCGTTTTACCACCAGCTTGTGTACCGACGGCAACGCCGGCAGGCACGGAGAACTCACCGGCAACTGATTGCCACTCGTCAGCGACTGGATGCTCAGTCGAAGCGCGACGCCTTGACCGACACTTCAAATCGCAAAGCGATTACCAGATTTCTATCCGATATCCAGCGCAAGGGGCAACAGATCGAAGGCGAGTTTGTCGCGCTTGCCATATTGGATATTGACCACTTTCAACAAATCAACGATGTTCTCGGTTACTTTGCCGGCGATGAAGTATTGCGCCAGGCTGCCAAGCGAATCCATGGAGAACTGAGAGTCGAAGACAAACTGGGCAGGCTGGAAGCAGATCGCTTTGCCATTGTATTGTGCGGCCTGGTGGCACCAAGAACCGGTGAAGCGATCATTCACCGCATCCAGCAAATTCTGGCCCAGCCAATTGACTACAAAGGCAGCCCGATTAACATCACCACCACGGTGGGGGCGAGTGTGCAGGAAACCTCGGCGATGGACATAGCCGAGTTATTTAAGCTTTCAGATCAGGCTTTACAGGCCGCCAAACGCGATCACCGCGGTTCGGTTTTACTGCTGTCCGATCAGGCACAAGAGGCACTTTCTCGACAACGGGTTATTGTCAATGCGATAAAGTCTCATCAGCCAGGGCAGTTATTTGAATTGGCTTACCAGCCAATCGTGCGATTAACGGATCGCCGGATTGCCGGCTTCGAGTGCCTGCTGAGATGGGCATCGAACACCCCGCCCGATTTGCATGCCGATGAATTTGTACCGATCCTCGAGATGTATGATGACATCCACGCGGTTGGCGACTGGGTTGTAAACAGCAGCCTGGAACAATTCAGGCAGTGGCGATCAGACTACCGCGACTATCCGCTGTTCATTTCTATCAATATCTCCGCCAGACAACTTGAAGACGAAGACTTTGCCAGACGCGTGATGGAAATGACCTCGCAACAACAAATCGATCCAGCCGAGGTATCACTGGAACTGACCGAAACCGTCGCTATCAAACACCTTGAATCCGGCCGAAAACAATTGGCACTGTTGCGAAACATGGGCTTCGGGATTTCTCTGGATGACTTCGGCACCGGCTATTCATCGCTGCAATATCTTAAAACCATGCCGGCATCAACGGTCAAAATTGATCAGACTTTTATTCGCCACATGATGCATGATGCTCGCGACGCCGCTATTGTCGACAGCGCAATTCATATCGCCAACGCCATAGGGCTAAAGGTGGTCGCCGAAGGAGTAGACAGCGAAGAGCAAGAATCTAAATTGCGCAGTGCTGGCTGCCAATATGTGCAGGGCTACCACTACTCCCCTCCTCTCAATGTTGAAGCAACAACTCAGTTATTGCTACAAGACACACAATAGCGTGCCGTACCCCGTGCCACTGTGTCTGTGAAAAAAGATTCTGAACTGCCTCACGGCCGGAATCGATACCCCGCGTTACGAGCACGACGATGACGATCCACAAGCACTCCTCAATGCACTCCAATTTTAGATAATGCCGCTCTTAACTAAGCGTTGCCTGCAGTCTTATCGGCACTACAGTATGTCTGTAACCTGCTGAATAGCTTAAACTCGTGGCTCGAGCCAACGTTGCTTTAGTTCACAAAGCTAAAGCGCAGGTTTTATTTGATTCTGTTAAGATCTCACAATCGAATCAGCAACAAATCCCTGGTTATGCGACAAACGTCCAACCAATCTTGTAGCCGAAAAAATACATCATGGTTGAACGTTCAACCGATAGCGTAACCGAACTACAGTAGAACCGGATTTCGGAGTGCAACCCGGTGTGTAACCAGTGTGTGCAACTCGTTCCGGATAACCGTTTTTGTTAGCCATTATCACAGAGGAGTTTTCTATGTCATTCAACATCATGGACGCTGTCAAAGGACAGATCAATGATCAACTAGTCGGCCAAATTAGCGGTTTACTCGGCGAAAGCCCGGAAAAAACCCGTTCAGCAATCGACGGTGCCCTGCCTACCCTGGTGGCTGGCATTGGCGATGCGGCACAAGATTCCTCAAGTGCTGACACGCTACTTGGCCTGGTCAACAATACCGATGAGGGCATGGCGAATAACATCGGCGCAGTGATAGGTGGTAATCAAGCCTCCACACTGATTGAGACTGGCGCCAAGGGACTTGGTTCCCTGGTGGGCAATGGTGGTGTAACAAGCATGATAGGCGGGCTTTCCAGCTACACAGGACTTGGAAAAGGCTCGGCGGGTTCACTACTCGGCATGCTAACACCCATGATTTTCGGTCAATTGAAAAGCAAAGTTAGCGGCGATGGCCTCAATGCTCCCGGACTTGCCAGCATGCTGAAAAGTCAGAGTGGAAACATTTCTGCATCATTGCCCCAAGGCATAATGAGTCATCTGGAAGCAGCCGGCCTTGGCGGTGCCAATATTGGCGGCAACGTCGGTGGAGGTTTTTCAGGTGGCAAGGTTGGCGCTGCAGCAGCCGGG
>CAYMVV010000122.1:0-9014 GCA_964393885.1 uncultured Granulosicoccaceae bacterium
TTTTACCAGAGCCTGACTCACCTACCACGCCAACCGTTCTACCTGCATGAACGCTAATATCTATACCGTCACATGCCTTAACGTAACCCGAAACCCGGCCCAGCAAGCCCTTTTTAATCGGATACCAGACGCGGATATCACTGCCGCTGATTATCTCGGCAGTGGCGTCCGTGTTACGCGCTTGTTTGGGCGATGGCTCGGCTGATAGCAAATGCTGTGTGTAGGGATGAGTTGCCCGCAGAAAGACCTCGTCGGTACCACCCTGTTCCACCACCTCGCCATCTTTCATCACATGAATGATATCTGCCATTTTTCGCACAACCCCCAGATCATGCGTGATCAGAATTAACGCCATACCGAGATCCTGCTGCAACTGCTTCAACAGCGCCAGGATCTGCGCCTGAATGGTCACGTCCAGAGCCGTTGTCGGTTCGTCTGCTATCAGAAGATCCGGCTCGTTAGCCAGTGCCATTGCAATCATCACCCGTTGACGCTGGCCACCGGACAGCTCGTGAGGATAGGCACCAAGGCGCTGAGCAGCATCGCGAATACCGACCTGGTCGAGCAACTGCAATACTCGCGAGCGGGCTTTCTCACCGGTTAAACCCTTGTGCAAACGCAATGACTCTGCGATTTGTTTGTCGACGGTGTGCAGCGGGTTCAGGCTGGTCATCGGCTCCTGAAATATCATACTGATTTCGTTGCCGCGTACCGCCCGCATGACCGACTGACCGGCACCGAGCAATTGTTCACCGCGATATAAAATGCTGCCCGCCGGATGCCTGGCAAACGGGTAAGGCAACAGTTGCATCACTGATAGTGCTGTCACTGATTTGCCGGAGCCACTTTCTCCGACCAGCGCAACGGTTTGCCGGTAGTCGACCGAGAACGACACATCTACAACGGCAGGTTGAGCGTCGGCTGCACCGAACACAACACCGAGTGAGTCGACCTGCAGTAAAGGCTCACTCATACGGTTACCTGACTAAAGGTCTTACGCGGATCGAGTGCATCTCTGACTGCCTCTCCAACAAATACCAGCAAGCTCAACATAACCGCCAGCACAAAAAAAGCAGTCAGCCCCAGCCAGGGCGCATGCAGGTTGTCTCGACCCTGTTTAAGCAACTCACCGAGTGATGGCGAACCGGGGGGCAAGCCCAGCCCTAGAAAATCCAGCCCGGTTAGCGTGGTTACCGATCCACTGAGTATAAACGGCATAAACGTAACAGTAGCGACCATCGCATTTGGCATGGTGTGACGAAAAATAATCACAACATCACTGACACCCAGTGCCCTTGCTGCGCGAACATACTCAAAGTTACGGGCGCGCAAAAACTCGGCTCGCACCACACCGACGAGCGCAGTCCAGCTGAACAGTGTCATTAGAAATAACAGACTGAAAAAACCCGGCTGAATAACACTTGCCATAATGATCAGCAGAAACAACACCGGCAATCCCTGCCATATCTCGATAAAGCGCTGAGCCAACAGATCAAGCAGGCCCCCAAAGTAACCCTGCACCGCACCGGCGAGTACACCTATAACCGTGCTGAAGAAGGTAAGCAGCAAACCAAACAGCACTGACACACGAAAGCCATAGATCACGCGTGCCAGTACATCGCGCCCCTGATCATCGGTACCGAGCCAGTGGGTTAACGAAGGGGGAGTTGGCGGGGAACCGTCAAGAACAAAATCTATCGTATCGTGTGAGTATCGGATAGGTGGCCATAACATAGTCCCCTTCTCTTCAATAAGCTCCTGCACGTAGGGGTCAGTGTAGTCAGCCGCTGATTCAAACTCGCCGCCGAACGTCGTCTCGGCATAGGTGAAAAATGCAGGGAAATAGAGTGATCCATCATAGGTCACTGCTATGGGCTTATCGTTGGCAACAATCTCCGCGAACAGCGACAAAACAAACAGTATTAAAAAAATCCATAGCGACCAGAAACCACGACGATTGCGTTTGAAATTGTCCCAGCGTCTGCGATTGAGTTCCCCGAGGTTAAAAATCGAACGCATTACAAGTCTCTGCTCTCGAAATCTATTCGTGGATCTATCAGGTGGTACATTACGTCACCAACGAGATGCAGTATCAAACCCAGTAGCGTAAAAAAATACAAGGTTGCAAACACGACGGGATAGTCGCGGTTTATAACGGACTCCCAGCCCAGTAAGCCGAGACCGTCCAGAGAAAATATCACCTCGATGAGGACAGAGCCGGTGAACAGAATGCTGATAAACGCGCTTGGAAAGCCGGCGATAACAATCAACATGGCGTTGCGAAACACATGGCCATACAGCACTTGCCGTTCGCTCAGACCTTTCGCTCTGGCGGTTTGAACATATTGCATATTGATTTGATCGAGGAACGAATTCTTCGTCAGCATGGTTAAACTGGCGAAGCCGCTGATTACCATCGCCAGTACCGGTAGCGTGATATGCCAAAAATAGTCAACGATGCGAGCTCCCCACGACAATTCATCCCAACCGTTCGAGGTAAGACCCCGAAGTGGAAACCAGTCGAAATAACGCCCACCGGCAAAAAAGATAATCAACAGGATAGCAAACAGAAACCCCGGAATCGCATAACCTAAAACTATGGCGCTGCTGCTCCATACGTCGAAGCGTGAGCCATCCGTTACCGCCTTGCGTATGCCCAGAGGTATAGAGATAAGATAGACGAGCAGCGTTGTCCACAAGCCCAGACTAATTGACACCGGTAGCTTGTCGAGCACCAGCTCCATGACGCTCTGGTCCCGAAAATAGCTGTCGCCAAAATCGAACCGCGCGTAGTTCCACAACATATCCAGAAAACGAACATGCAATGGTTTATCAAAGCCAAACTGCTTTTCGATATCCGCTATGATTTCAGGATCGAGGCCCTGAGCACCGCGGTACTTTGCATCGCCTGTCTGCTGACCCGCAGACTGACCGCTGTCTCCGGCTTGCCCGGCGAACTGAGAGGTGGCATCGGTCGCATTGCCCGACATCTCGGCAATCAGCTGTTCAACCGGGCCACCCGGCGCAAACTGTATGACCACGAAGTTGATGATCATGATCCCCAGCAGCGTGGGGATAATCAACATCAATCGACGTAATATATAAGCGGCCATTAGTTAGGCGGCAATCCGTGAATGAAGGCGCCGTCTGTCACGCTACCGGTCAAGTTCCAGCTTACTATCCATCGATTCGTCGACCCACCAGCTACCCGGAAATCCGGTGCCGTATCTGGGCAGCTTTTCCGGCTTGCCAAATCGGTTCCAGTGCGCGATACGGTAGGTATTGTTATAAAACTGCGGAATAATATAATTATTCCACAACAATACGCGATCCATGGCGCGCGTGGTTACCTGCAATTTCTCCAGAGACTCTGCATTTATAATCTGCTCAATGAGCTCATCCACTACCGGGTTTTCAATGCCGCCGCTGTTGGCCGAGCCTCTCTCTGCGGCCGCAGCGCTACCGTAGTAGGAGCGAAGCTCGGGGCCTGGCGGTGGAAAGAAATTCAGACGCGCAGTTATGATATCAAAATCAAAATCATCTACCCGAACCTGATACTGAGCACTGTCAACGATGCGAAACGAAGCATCGACACCTGCCTTTTTCAGATTCTGTATAAATATTGAGTTAACCCGCTGTTGATCGGGCTGCACAAGCAATAGCTCAACTTTCATCTGCTTGCCATCTTTCAACAGCTTGCCCTGTTCAAGGTTCCAGCCAGCTTCCTTAAACAGCTTGATTGCAGAGCGCAATTGACTGCGGTTACGACCGCTGCCATCGGATACCGGCGACACATACTGTTTCTCGAATAGTTCAGCCGGCAGCTGATTGCGGTAGGGCTCCAGTATTTCAATTTCCTCAGCAGTCGGCTCGCCAGATGCACCGAAGTCCGAGTTGGGGAAATAACTGTTTATGCGCTCGTACTGGTTGTAGAGGATGGTGCGTCTGGTTGCTTCAAAGTCGTACAACTGGTCGAATGCCTGGCGTACCCGCTGGTCATTAAAAGGTTCGCGACGCATGTTAAAGAAAAAAGCCTGAACGCCCTGAGGGACGTTATCGGGTGGCGTATCGAGCACTATTTGATCACTCTCTACTTCTTCGATGTCATAGGCAGTCGCCCAGCGTTTTGAGCTGTTCTCTTCGCGATAGTCGATATCTCCTGCCTTGAATGCCTCTACCATCACTTCGAAATCGCGATAGTAGTCATAGCGAATAGAATCAAAATTACTCAAACCCTTGTTGACCGCCAGGTCTTTACCCCAGTAGTCATCCAGCCGCTTATAGGTTATCGATCGACCGGGATCGATATCGGATATAGCATAGGCACCACTGGCCGGCTGGGGTGTTAAATAAGTTTTGGTGATGTCCTTATCTTTCCAGTATTCAACAGACAGAGGTCCGATTCCAGCTACCTTCATCAAGGGCTTCATGTTGTTTTCTGTATTGAAGGTAAACTTGATCTGGTGAGGCGACAGCACTTCCACGCTTTCGACTTCGTTATAAAACGATTTAAGAAACGGCCGACCGTGCTCGCGAATAGTATTAAAGGAAAACTCAAAGTCTGCTGCTGTGATCGGTGTGCCATTGTCGTAGTGCGCCTCTGGCCTCAGGTTAAATATGATCCAGCTTTTGTCATCCGGAAACTCCGCAGTTTCTGCAATCAGTCCGTAGGCTGACGACAGCTCATCTGCGGACCCGACCATCAACGAATCACCGACAAGCCCGATGCTGCGAGGCCAGTCACCTTTCAGGATGTAACTGTTCAGACTGTCAAAGCTGCCAAAGGCCCCCAGCACAACATTACCACCCTTGGGAGCATCCGGATTTACATAGGGCCAATGCTCAATACCGTCTTTGTAAAGAGGCTCGCCAAACTCGGCAAGCGCCCATGTTTTTGTTGTGTCGGCCAACGCGGTTACAGAAAAAATCAGCAACAGCATTGATGTCAGAGTCAGGCCGACCTCTCTTCGACAACGATCTCGCCTCACCAGACTGGCGAAGAAATTGTTGCACATCGATTCGCACTCCGAGAAATTGGGTTAAGTATCTGATCAGTTTAGCAGTTACTGTCGCTGTACAGGCATACACATCAGATAAAGTTCATGTCGATTTCCACAGGTAGTAGATACGACAACAATCAGAGCGCAGAATCGAGTACCTGTTCGGTTGAATCCGCAGTGGATTATCCGTACCGCTGTTGCCAACAGGGCAGCAGATCCCCGTCAGCAGGCTCTGCAAGATAGACCGCTCGCGCTATTGCCCTCGACAGACACACAGCGGCTGCATGACACAGTTCTGCCTGCTGGCCAATCGGGTCACTCATCTGCCGCTTACCGGTACTGATGCTAAACACCAAATCACCGTCCAGCGGGGTATGTGACGGCACAATGGCTCGGGCCATTCCGTCATGAGCGGCCACTGCCACTCGCTGTGCCTGTGCCACCGTCAAATCAAGGTCTGTTGCAACCACCGCTATCGTGGTGTTTGCCATCGACTCACTGGAGAGCGTCGAATCGGGCAACCCATCCACAGGCGCAGATGAACGCAGACCATAATGACCAAACTCCCCATCGACTTCGAACGGCGCGGCCCAAAAATGTCCACTACCCGGCGTTACGACGCTACCGCGAGGGTTAGCAACCACCAGCGCCCCTGCCAGACTGCCGTCTGACAATTGTACTGACGCTGACCCCAGCCCGCCTTTCAGGTTAGCTGTAGTGGCACCGGTTCCGGCGCCGTGACTACCCAGTGCGAACTCCACCGATGCGGATGACAATGCCTCACTACCCAGTGGCCGGTAGGGATTGCTTGTCCAGGCTTTGTCTCCTCCATTGAGGAGGTCGAATACGATCGCCGATGACACCAGCGGTACACGCACACCAGCCACCTCAAAGCCGCGTCCCGCCCGCTGCAAGTCATCCATCACACCCGACGCTGCATCCAGTCCAAATGCCGAACCACCGGACAGTACAATGGCATCGATCGCCTCTACCAGTTTATCGGGCGCCAGTAAATCTGTTTCACGCGTACCCGGCGCTCCACCTCTGACATCCACAGCTGCAACAAACGGCTGATCACCGCTGAGCACGGTAACGCCACTTTTAAGTGAGTCGCTCTTCGCGTTACCAACCAACAAACCTTCGATGTCGGTGATCAGGTTGTGTCGACCTGTTTTCATGCGATTGCTCCATCGCTGACACTTAATTCAAGGATTTTCAAAGCGCTCGGCAGGTAAATCCAAAATACAGTCTCACTATATAATAACCACGGCATAATGACGGCCTTGGCCGCCGGGTATAAATTCGGGATACAATCGCTGGATAACAACCGCGGGATACAACCGCGGGACATCACATCGAAACACCGCTGCACCACGACATCAATTACACAATGCATCGGTAACAGCGTACCCCCACCAGTTTGTGCAAGAGACACGTTGAACAATTTCTATGCAGGACAGTCGAACAGACTTCGATCTGCTTAACACGAGAACAGCTATGGCAACAATCGCTATGATTTCACTTGAGAGCGCACATGATGTCCCTACCACTATCGATCGGCTGGACTCAATTCTAACCGAAAAAGGCTTTGCCGTTTTCGGACGTGTTGATCACTCGGCTAACGCCGAGCGTGTTGGAATGCAACTACGTCCAACCCAGCTACTGATTTTTGGTAACCCGCAAATCGGTACAAAACTGATAATGAATTCACCTGGCATAGCGGTGGACCTGCCACTAAAAATGATTGCCTCTGAGGACGAAGCGGGTAGTGTAAACCTGAGCTGGATAGACCCTCAGCATCTGAAAACAGCTCATCAGGTAGAGGAATGCGATGAGTTGTTTATCAATATGGCCAATGTACTGGAGGGGTTTGCCAGACAGGCAGTGGCACCATAATACAAACCCGCAATAGCGTTGAAAAACTCCCTCAACAGCACGTTGCTGACGAACAGGCATTGTTGAGGCGGCGTATATTTTAGAGTCAGAATTTTCTGATCGATTAAAGCGAGTAGTCGCTCAAAGGAAGTAAGCAAGACTGAAAGCAAGAGACGGATAGCACAAGCCGGGTAATGATATATTCGTTGACAGGATATGTGGCCAGTCAAATTGACTGACCACATTGCCGCACGAGCTGTCTCAGTGCTGCAGCGCGAGGTTGCTACTCAGCCCTGATACGACTGCTCTTGCATCTATTACCCATTACTCTACTACTGTTCCCCTGTCTATATCTTTTCTCCTGCCTGTATCACTCTGCGCAGGTGATCTTTCGCGTACAGCGACGACGGTACCAGCGCGGTCGATCAGCGATCCGGCTAGTATCGCCAGTGCGCCTCCAGCTGCAACACCCCACCAGCCGGTCATCAACAACGAGGTCCAAACAGTATTGGCATACAACAGTAACTCACCAGCGTTCAAACTGATCAGTGCCAGTAATCCAATTGCGCCAGTGAGTGTCACCAGATTAATTTTCAACGTCGAACCCACCACGACAATCGCAATCATTGCCAGCGCAACCCAGAGGATCATACCTGTCCAAAAGACAGTCATCGCAACCAGCACAAATGTAGCGGTTGCCGAGAAAATCAAGCCGATAGTTGCAGATAAAACAGGATTGGGCGAGACGCGCAGCAAGTCATAGCTTAATAACAGCAAACCAATACTGACACTAAACAGCATCCATTGCTCGGGCATGAAGTTGGCCAGCAATTGCATTGCGGATAAAACCACCCCGCCGATAGCCGCACTTGTCAGCGTGGTCAGCACTGACGATAACGCACCCGGTTTTTCCAGACCAGCAAGTATCTGTCTGCAGTAGATATAAAATCCAACGCTGATAACGAGTAGTAACGCACCATTAACGTCGTACAAAAACAGACTGCGTACCGCAACAATAACCGGCGCTACAAACAACAGGGCAATAGCCAGCTTGCCTTCGGTAGTTTTCAGTGCAAGCGAACCAGCAGAGTATCGCTTGCAAATCAGCCACAACACGACAGTTGAGCAAACTGCTATAGCGGCAGACCACAACTCGGCACGCACTGGTATCAGCAGTATTGCGCTACTGGCAATCAACGCCATACTAAGCCAGGCACTGGCAGATCGCGCCAACACTGAAAACCCCGCCCAGACTACCGGCCCCAGCACCACCAGCGCAGCAGCCAGGCCAATAGCCAGATCAGACAGGCTACCCACTTGCCAGTGCGCATACCCCGGGTAGTTCAATGCCATGCTGTCGAGTGGTATCACCGAATACAGCAGTGCACCAATCACAGTAAAGTTAACTGGCACTGACAGTAGAGCCAGGGTGATAAACACCCGACTGCCACGCTGTTCCTTCAACAAACTACTCATCAGAAGACCAGCCGCTGTCAGTGCACCGGTCAGACCCAGCATGGTTAGGAAACGCTGCAGATCATTAACTACCTGTACACCGTCAAGTAGAAAAAGTCCCATCGCAACCGCAACAGCAGCTGCTCCAAACAAACGCAACATATCTGACACAGACGCATATTTTCTCACTACCTCCAAAAAGCCAGTAGTAGATTTTTCCGCTGCGACCTCGGCACGATCACTTTCTGCGGCGCTCTTTTTACTTTCAGCAGCGCTCCTGATTACAGCGCTATCTGTCTTCGGAGCGTATGTCTCGGGAGCGTGTGTCTCGGGAGCGTGTGCATCCGCATCCTGTGTATCCCGGCTTTGCAATGCACCACTTTGTGCATCCAGCCCGATTGTTTCACTTAAACTATTCACGGCCTGCCTCTCTGGTAACGGCTCTTGGACAAATGTTGGTGGAACACTTTTTACTGTCGCCTGGCTACTCATTTTTTTCACCTCCGGTTTTAGTCAACAAGGTTTCCAGTTCGTCTTCAAGCAACCGGTTTTCCTCTTTGCTTATAAATTCCGCGGCCAGATCATCAGCATCCATATCAACCGGGAGCAATGTGTCGCTAAGTATTTCAGCCTCACCGACAGTAGCCTCCCAACGTTCAATTGCCTCTTCAACATCAGTCCCCA
>CAYMVV010000122.1:9114-15506 GCA_964393885.1 uncultured Granulosicoccaceae bacterium
GCCTCACCGACAGTAGCCTCCCAACGTTCAATTGCCTCTTCAACATCAGTCCCCAATCGTCCATCCAGCGAATGAACGATCTTGCCCGCCTGGGCCGCAGCCTCTCTTGATCGCATCTGATTTCGTTGCGTTTGCAGTGCGTTGACCCGGTTCATAGACTCAGCGACGCTGTCGCGCACCCGTTGTTCGATGCGTCTATGCTCCGCCGCCTGCACCTTTGCCAGCTCAAGATCCTGCTCACAGGCTTTTCGGCGTTTGATACACGCCAATGCCCTGGGCCGGTCGCCGTCAGCAACAGAACGCGCGCGTTCGTTCCACAGCTCAACCTCACTCGTCAACTCGGTAATTCGATTACCTTGCTGCTTTCCGTCTTTCTCAAGACGCTTCAAACGAACTCTGGCACGACTTACGGCTTCCCTGCTCTCGCGCAACGCGGCATCGACAACAGCTTCGTGATTTTCCATACTGGCCAGTGTTCGATCTACGCTGTGATGGACCGTCGCAACAAACCTTTTAAGCAAACTCATTTGGGTGACTCCCCTGCTAGTGAATGTGCACGCAGTGTCGGCCCAAGATCTATTATTCGCCACTTTTTCAGAAAAAGTCTAGAATAACTGACTCAACGTTCGGAATTTTTGCACCTCATGGCTCAGGCAACCCGGCTCGTTCACGAATTAAAAAGCCAGTTAAAGATCCGCGGCATCACTTATCGTGAACTGGCGCACGAACTGCAGTTGTCCGAATCTGCGGTTAAACAGATGTTTTCCAGCGGTAACATGACACTTGCGAGACTGGACAGGATCTGCGAAATCCTGTCGATGGATCTGGCAGATCTGTTACAGGCAAGCGACAGCGCCACCAGACAGTTGCAACGCCTGACTCTCGATCAGGAAGCGGAGTTAATCAGCGACCCCAAACTGCTGCTGACCGCATATTGTCTGGTGAATCACTGGACATTTGCCGATATCCTGAAGCGCTACCAGCTCAGTGAGGTTGAGGGCATTCGCTATCTGGCGCGACTCGACCGCATGAAACTGATCGAACTGCTACCGGGCAATCGGGTCAAGCCGTTGATTGCCAGCAACTTCACCTGGCAGCCAGACGGGCCAATTGAGCGCTACTTTAGAAAGGAAGTACAAGGACCATTCTTTGATACCAACTTTGCCGCCGACGGCTGTTTACGTCTGGTTAAAAATGGCGACATATCGAACGTCGCCAGACAGCAGATTCAGGAACGATTGCACGCCATCGGTCAATTGTTTGATGACACAGTAAGGGAAGAACGCAAGCTGCCTTTAGATCAGCGTCAGGGAACAACCATGGTGCTGGCTATACGACACTGGATATTTGAAGCCTTTGCATCGCTGGAACGTGTGGACAGGTAATCGCCTGCGCCTGTTTCTGCAACTATTCATCACTGGCTGGAACTATGTATAACTGGCTGGAAAAATATCACTCACGCCGCAGTGCTAGAAAAAGTTGCGAATAATCAAGCCTGGATCTACTGCCCCTGAGGTCCTGCTTTTATAGATGACGGCGCAATATCGTCAGCGTCAGAATCAACCGCAGCTGCGGCGATTGCCTTGAGATCATCGTCTTTTAGATCGGCGGGTTTATCGAGCCCCGGAATATGCACCATGACCTGTTTACGCGCAAACGGGATTCCGGCTTCGTCAAAGGCTTTTTGCACTCGTACAAAAACCTCCTTGCGAATGGTAAATTGTTTACCCGGTTTGGCCATGAATTTGCCACGCACCACCATGCCGTTGTCATCCACCTCCGCCACTCCCTGAGACTTGAAGGGTTGCAGAAAATCAGGCCCGATTACCGGATCTTCCAGCATTTCTGTACCGATTTTCTTAAAGATTTTCCTGACCTTGTTAACGTCAGTATCAAAAGGCACACGAAAGCGCAGCTTCAGAATAGCCCAGTCGCGGCTAAAGTTGGTGACCTGTGGAATTTCACCATAAGGTATTGTATGCACCAGTCCCTCGTGATGACGCAATCGCAGGGAGCGCAGCGAAATCTTTTCCACCGCACCCTGAGTACCACCTACATCTATAGTTTCGCCTACCCGAAACGCATCATCGGCCAGAAAGAACAAGCCTGATACAATATCTTTCACCAGTGTTTGTGCGCCGAAACCAATGGCCAGGCCCAGTACACCGGCACCGGCGATTATCGGACCGATATTAAACCCCATAATATCCAGAATTAGAATGACTGACGTCACCGCGATCAGAACCTTGGCAGTCTTATGAACTATTGGTAGCAGTGTTGCCACACGCGACAGACTGCCCGGTCCGGCTTCACCGGAATCCACATCTACTGCCTGACCAGCCACCTCGCCGACGTCCCGCGCCATCCAGCGCCCAATGAAAACCGTTACCAGTTCCCATAGTGTGTAGGACAACGCCAACACAAACAGAATCTCGATCAGCTTGGCGGCGGCCTTGGCACCAAGGCCGCTATTTGCCAGCCCCATTACATCTACACCCCACAGGCGAGCCAGTGCCAGCAGCACCAGCCCCACTACCACCAAACGCCCCACGCGAAGCAGTCCCTGCTGCATGTTGCGGCGTGCTCCAGCCGCGGCGTCTGACTCGTTTTCGGCAGCCTGAATGCCCTTGCCAACGAACAGCGTGACATTGGCATCGAGACCCGGCCATAAAAAGATCACCACAAAGGTGAAGTAGACTGCAGATGTTGAGTACACCGCTACATCCGTAGCGGCAATCACCACCTCAACCAAAAAGTACCCGCAAATGATCAGGACGATGGCAATCTTAGGCCACTGCCGTGCAAACCAGCCTGGATTGCCTATGTCATCTCCTGAGGGATCCACACCAATCGCCAGACTCACGCGACGCTTGTTTTCTACCAGTACTTCAGTCAGCCCCTGACGGTTGTACCAGACCACCCAGGCGGCAGCCAGATACATAGACACATTCATTAAATTTCCCAACGACCCGATGTAATCGGGGCCACCGTAGTTATCCACTCCAATTTTAAGAAACAGGTAGTACAGATTGTGAATACCCACAATAAAACCGGCGAGCAGCGAAAAGGTGACTGTCAACTGTTGCGCCTTTTCGTCAGTGGTTCCGCAAATGCGTAACTCCGGCCGATGAGGAGCAAAGAAGAAACGGCAGACTACAAACGCCATCCATGTTGCGAACACCATCATTTTCACGATGGTAGCAATACCTTGGGCATAACTGCCTGCCTCCAGACTGGAGGCAATCACTATAGAACTGACAATTCCAAACGCCACAACCCCCAACACATCCAGCGTCAGTCGGGTGTAAAGGATGCGCAAAATTCCTGACAGCGTAGTGGAGACAGCATCGATTAGAGCTTGCTTACGCTGCCGAAATAAAAATGCGACCAATCGTTCGGCGATGACACCGACAGCCAGCGCGAGCAGACTGTATAAAATCAACTGAATATAGCTATCACCCGTCATCGAACGCTCAATGGCACCATTAATTTTGCCAAGCGTCTCGGGGATCATGCCACCGGCGAGTATCGCCGTTTTTATTCGCTGCCAATGGGTGCTAAAACCTGCAGACAGTGCCTGCGACACACTACCTTCGTCGGCCGACTTCCCGGATGCCTCCGCCACCGCGTCCAGCCGGTAAATCAATAGAGATCGAACATCTTCATCGCCAAGTTTCGACACCAGATCACGCACTGCCTCCTTGCTCATAGGCTCACCCTGACCAAAAATACTGGCTGGATCAATGGGTGTTTTTGTCTCCTGCGCGGCAACCACATTTGCCAAAAGTAACGCACAAAGCAAAAACACCCATCGCGCAACTTGTATCACCGAGATCGTAGATTTCATGGCGTCAGAATAGAGTGGCATACGCCGAACACCTTACCAGACGCACGCGGGCTGTGCGTTGATCGTACTCACCACCAGCCAACCGGACAGAGTCAGTCATTTATATAATGCAATTTATCAAACTGACTTCGATACTCGGCAACCTCGTCAGCCAGATCCTCTGGTGTCTGCGACAACAGCGCTGTGGCGAACAAATCAGCCAAACGCTCACAGTGCTCCGCTTTTACACCGAAGCGCACGATATCGGGCGTTCCTACCCTGATGCCATTCAGATCATCTTTTACTTCAACTTCCGGTAAACCAATTCCGCACACCAGAAAACCGGCTTTGCGCAGCCGCTTTGACGCTGACTGACCACCACCATATTGATGAGAGCGGATGGCAAACTGATGAGACTCTGTGGCACCCGAGTCTGTTGTAAATACATCAATACCCTTACCCTGAAGCTCGGATGCCAGTCGTTGCGCCACCTCAACCATTGCCTTCGCGTAGTCCGCACCGTGATCACGCCAGTCAAGCATTCCAATGGCCAGTGCCGCGGTCTTTGCGGCATCAAAATTTGCAGTCATTCCCGGAAAGGCAATCGCATCGATTCTCCGCATCAGGTCGGCATCGTTTGAAACAATGATTCCACCCGCCGGCCCGCCCAGGCTTTTGTAGGTGCTCATGGTCATAAGATGCGCACCTTGCGCTATTGGATTACGCCAAATCCCGCCGGCGATAATTCCGCACTGATGCGCTGCATCAAACATCAACATGGCGCCGACCTCATCGGCGATCTTGCGAACCCGGGACACCGGGTGTGGCAACAGATTCAGGCTACCCCCAAGCGTGATCAAGGCAGGTTTTACCTGTCGCGCCAGTTCCTGCAAGCCGTCAACACTCACAGTAAAACCGGCAGCATCTACCGGGGCATGATGGATGTTCAAACCAAACAAGCCGGCGCAGCCATCCACGTGATGAGTCACATGCCCGCCGATACTAGCCGGGGGAACAATGATCGAGTCACCCGGCTTGCAACAAGCCATAAACGCATAAAGGTTTGCCATGGCGCCGGAGGCGACCCTGATTTCAGCATAGCTGGCATCAAACACCTCTGCACACAACTGTGCCGCGATCACTTCTATTTGCTCTGTCGCTTCAAGTCCGGTTTCATACTTGTCCCCCGGGTACCCAAGCGACGGGCGGGTAGACAAACCAGACGCCAGCAGCGCCTCTGCCCTGGGGTTCATTACATTGGCAGCAGGGTTCAGGTTAAAGCACTGCTGCTCGTGAATAAATTTGTTGCGCTGTGCCAATTGCTCGATTTGATCGGCTAGCTTACCGCTGTCCGCTATCGACGCTTCATTTGCATATTGCTGCACAAGGTTCTCGGCTGCCTGAGGAACCCAATGTCTTTTAGCTAGTGTTGTCACTTTATTCCGATATGGCTCGATCGTGAGATCGACTACGGGTTGAATGTTACCGGGATTCAGTACAAAAGGCAGCCACACCGGTCCTAGAGTAGAAGAGTGTCCGCAGGCGCGATCTTCTGGCCAGGCGCTCCAATTACCTGCACCAATAACAAACTCCGCTAACAAGCTCCCATAACAATGGAAAACAGGAATCAGAAATATCCAGCCTCTGGCAGCCGTCTGCCTGAAAGCAGAATTTCCGAATGCCCAAACAAACACTTGATTCATACCCGTCTCTGGCAGATGATCCAGACAACGCAGCAGAAAAATTCAGGATCACATTGTGGCAGTAACAAAGACAGCGGTTGTCATTGGCGTCGGGCCACTGGCGGGACTGGGTGGCGCGCTATGTCAACGAGCGGCAAGTGAGGGCCTTCATGTATTTGCAGCCGGGCGCACGCAAGCGAGTATCAATGCAGTGGCAGACTCGATCAACGCCGCCGGTGGCAATGCGAGCGCTGTTGTCACAGACACCACATCCGAAGCTGACATAGAACGACTTTTCACCACTGCTGAACACACCGGACCTGTAGACCTGGCCATCTACAACGCAGGCAACAATATGCCTGGTGACATTGTCGACATGGACGCAGACTACTTCGAAGAAGCATGGCGTGTCGGATGTTTCGGGGGCTTTTTGTTCGCTCGCGAAGCGCTGCGCAAAATGCAATCGCGCGGCACCGGCACATTGTTGTTCACTGGCGCCAGCGCATCACTACGAGGTAACCCCGGGTTTGCAGCCTTCACCTCTGCCAAAGCCGGACTTCGGACCATGGCTCAAAGCCTTGCCAAGAGTTACGGGCCGAAGGGCATTCATGTGGCTCAGGTAATTATCGACGGTGGCATTAATGGCGATCGCCTGCGCGAGCGCATGCCCGAGCGACTGCAGGAACTTGGCGAAGAGCGATTTATTGGCCTTGAGGGTCTGGCAGAACTCTATCTGTTTTTACATCGACAACCAAAGAATGCGTGGACGCATGAGCTGGACGTTCGCACCCATCTCGAGAACTTCTAGCCTGGACTATTCATGAAATGGCGAGCATATCGCGCAGAGATTTGTTTTCACAGTGAATTTTCTTCTTGCGTCGAAT
>CAYMVV010000123.1:0-4632 GCA_964393885.1 uncultured Granulosicoccaceae bacterium
TCTATTGCAGGTGAGTCCGATAATATTTTAACCAGTGGTGTGCTGACGCTTGAAAACTATCGCAAGATATTCTCGGCATCAGAGTTCTGGAGTGTATTAAGAGTCTCTTTGTATTATACCGTTTTTGGAACCATAGGCGCTCTGCTATTCGGATTGTTTGCAGCGCAACTGTTGAGCACCACGTTTCCCGGGCGCGGTGTGCTGCGCGGTTTTTTTCTGTTTCCCTATGTCGCACCGGTAATCGCTGTCGCGTTTGCCTGGGTGTTATTGCTCGATGCGGGGCCTGGCGGTACGTTAAACGCAATACTGGTAAAAACAGGGGCAACAGACGGGCCGGTTAATTTTCTTGGGCAGCGTGCAACACCCATCTCGTTGTTCGGCCTGACGTTTGATTTTCCTGTCGCGTTAACCACCGTGATCTCATTCGAGATATGGCGCTACTTCCCTTTATCGTTTCTGTTTATTCTTGCGCGCATGCAATCAATGTCGCGCGAGACCTATGAAGCGGCTGAAATGGATGGCGCAACACCGCTGCAGCAGTTCTGGTATATCTCGTTGCCGCAACTGGCAGGCATACTCGCCGTGCTATTTCTGTTGCGCTTTATCTGGACGTTTAACAAGTTTGACGATATTTTCCTGCTCACCGGTGGTGCCGCAGGAACTCGAACGCTGACAGTCGATGTCTATGAACAGGCATTTGCTGTGTCGAATCTGGGTGCTGGAGCGGCGGTCGCGGTGGTGGTCTTTGTGGTGTTGTTGTGCTCTGCATTATTGTTCTTTAAGTACTCACCGCAGGATGATGGTTGATGAAAATCGGTAACACGTTTTTTATCGCCCTGGCCATCGGTGCACTGTGGGGAGCTATATTTACCATCGTTTTCAGCGTGCTATCCATGTTGATCACAGGGGAAACACTCATACCCGATGTTGGCACCGGGTTACTTTGCGGAGCAGCGGGTGCCGCCTGTTATGTACTGATGCCGGTATCGCGACGGCGCTGGAGCTGGGTGGTGGCAACGGCGGCCATAGCACTGCTATTGCAGTTGCTGCTCGGTGGTGTGTGGAGCGCCTCTGCAAAGCTGACACCAGTCGCTGTTGCAACTGCAGTGGTTATTTATCTGGTCAGTGCCTTCTGCTGGCATAAATGTCTCGAGGGCATGGGGTCGGAAAGTCAGGCCAGATATCAGCTGGAGGTGATTTTTATTCGGGTTTGCAAAGGACTCGGATTTGTATTCTTCACCATTGTGGTAGCGCTGCCTTTTTATGTAATGCTGATGACCAGTCTTAAAAGTCAACAGTCTCTGCTGGGCAATCCGCTGGATTTATCGATTGATCTGTCTCAAAGCCCCGCGACATTGTTTCGCAGTTATATCGAGCTGTTCAGCCAGTACCGTTTCGGCACCTTTTTAATTAACTCTGCGGTGGTGTCGGTTGCCACGGTCATTATTACGCTGTTGTTTTCGATACCCGGCGCCTATGCTGTATCGCGCTTGAAGTTTCCGGGGCAGGCGGTGATGTCGCGGTCGATACTACTGATCTATATGGTGCCTGCAATTGTACTGGTCATTCCCTTGTATGCGGTATTTTCGCAGCTGGGGCTCAGGAATTCCCTATTGGGGCTGATCATTGTGTATCCGGCAACCACAATACCGGTGGCAGTTTATATGTTGCAGGGCTACTTTCGCGGCTTGCCCTATGAACTTGAAGAGGCCGGGTTGATGGATGGTCTCACACGGCTTGGTGTGATTTTAAAAATCACCTTACCGTTGTCACTACCGGCGATTGCTTCTGTGTCGCTGTATATTTTTATGATTGCCTGGAACGAGTTTCTTTTTGCATTCATGTTTTTGGATGATCCGGGAATCTTCACCCTGTCTCGCGGGGTTCAGGCACTTAATTCCTCTGAAATACCAAGGCAGCATTTGATGGCAGGTGCGGTTATCGCAACGGTGCCGGTGCTGGTTTTGTTTTTGTGGTTTGAGCGGTTTCTGGTTGCGGGGCTCACTGCCGGGAGCGTGAAAGGTTAGATAACTATGTCAAAAGAACTGGATAGTCAGGCAAAAGCAATTTTGCAAAAAAATGATCGCGGTGGGTACACCATACCCACGGCGCGTCTGTACCCGTATCAGTGGAACTGGGATTCCGCTTTTGTGGCACTGGGTTACTTAACGTTTGATCGTGAGCGCGCCTGGAAGGAGCTGGAGCTGTTGCTGGAAGGGCAGTGGGATAACGGCATGATCCCCAGTATTATCTTTCGCAGCAATGATCCTGATTATTTTCCGGGTCCGTCCGTTTGGCAAACGCAGCGTGTTGTAATGCCACCCCCTGCAATTGCATCTACCGGTATTTCGCAACCGCCCGTGCTTGCCAGTATTGTGTTGTCCCTGGTGGAGTCCGGCGGCAGGGAAGATCTGGATCGAGCGGCAAGGCTTATTGATCGTGTGCTGTTGTCGCATCGGTGGTTTAGAACACAGCGCTCATATGGGGCGGCTGACATCATTTCAACTGTACACCCCTGGGAGACCGGACGGGACAACTGCCCAGACTGGGAAATCGGCTTGAACGCCATGTCCGTTGATTCGACTCTGGATGCCTATGTTCGCAAGGATATAGAGCATGCCAATCCAGATCAAAGGCCCAGTCAGGAGCAGTATGATAAATATATATCGATAGTAAAGTATGGCCTTCGCGTGGGGTGGGATCAAAGAGCGCTGACTGATACGGGGCCGTTCCTGATGGCTGATCCCGGTATACATTTTATTTTGCTGCGTGCCAATAAAGATCTGTTAAAGGTCGCAAAGATGCTTAAGCTCGATGCGCAAACCGCCGAGCTTGAACAATTAGTGGCGCACGGCATGGACACCAGTGACTACTTCTGGAATGACGCTATCGGTGCCTTTACTGCACGCAATATCAGAACGGGTGAATTCTCCAACGGATTCAGTAGTGCCAGCGCGCTGTGTTTCTATGCCGGTGCAGGTTCGGAGTATCAGCGCAATAAAACAATTGACAATATCACCCGAGTGGCCGACAAAGTTAAGTATCTGATGCCAAGCTGGGATCCGGACGCAGTTCAGTATGATCCGCAGCGTTACTGGTGCGGACCGGTATGGCCACAAATGAATTATATAATTTCGACCGGACTGGAGGAACAGGGCTATTCGACGCTGGCTGATTCGATTCGACAGGATATGGCCTCGCTCATTAAAAAATCGGGTTTCTACGAGTGTTTTAATCCCGAGACCGGCGCAGGCTGTATTGGTGTCGACTTCTCCTGGACAGCTGCTATCTGGCTGGTATGGGCTTCGCCAAGCCGTCAAAAGATGGCTGCATAGGAATCCATCATGGGTGCAATCCGGCTTGAAAAAGTAGAAAAATGGTTCGACGATATCCAGGTAATTAAGGGTGTGGATATTGAAATTCACAACGGTGAATTTGTAGTTTTCGTCGGACCGTCCGGGTGCGGAAAGTCGACACTGCTGCGAATGATTGCCGGCCTGGAAGATACCAGTCGCGGTACCATCTGGCTGGATGAGAAAGATGTCACCGCGCTTCCCCCTTCCGGTCGAAAGTTGTCGATGGTGTTTCAGTCTTACGCGCTTTACCCGCATATGTCAGTGATAGAGAACATGGGCTTTGGTCTGAAAACATCGGGCATTGACAAGCAAATAATAAAAGAGAAAGTCGATCGGGCTGCCGCCATCCTGGAGCTGGAGCCTTATCTGCAAAGGCGGCCAAAGGAACTATCAGGTGGGCAACGGCAGCGGGTAGCAATTGGCCGGGCCATAGTGCGGGAACCATCAGGCTTTCTGTTTGATGAACCACTTTCAAACCTCGATGCAGCACTGCGGGTGCAGATGCGTTTTGAAATTGCCAGGCTGCACAGCACACTGAAGACCACAATGATCTATGTCACGCATGATCAGGTCGAGGCAATGACGCTCGCTGATCGTATTGTCGTGCTTAAGGACGGGTTAGTGATGCAGGTGGGTACACCGGTAGAGCTCTATGAAAAGCCGGTCAATCTGTTTGTGGCTGAATTTATTGGTAGCCCGAAAATGAATATACTACCGTGCCGGTCTGCAGACGGACGACTTCTGCTCGACGGCCACAACGGTATTAGCGGATTTACCAATTCAGGTGCCACACCAGGTACAACAGCTGTGACGCACCTGGGTATTCGTCCGGAACATATTACGCCTTGCGCCATTGCAGATTCGCATTGCAGTGGTACCGTAGACTTTGCCGAGTATCTGGGGGCAGATACCTTTTTATATGTGAACTGCGGTGCACAGGGAACACTCACGGTACGCACTGTCGGATCGGTGGCCGACATCAAGGGTACCGTGACAGGCTTGCGATTCGACGAACAGTCTCTGCATTTGTTTGATGATAGCGGGCAGGTTATCAGATAGTAGTCCCGCACTGGTTGCTGGTGTTGCATCACTTCATACACATAACATAGAGGGTAAAGTTGGGAATCGCGAGCTATGTGTTAGCGAATCGTATCCGCCAATCGGCGGGTTTCAATCAGCCTGCCGGGGTCGGTGTATAGAAAAATTGCTCCGTTACGTGCCTGCAGCTGGCATGATAGACAGCAATGAAGAGCATTGATGAAACGCTAACCGGTAT
>CAYMVV010000123.1:4732-15428 GCA_964393885.1 uncultured Granulosicoccaceae bacterium
TGCAGCTGGCATGATAGACAGCAATGAAGAGCATTGATGAAACGCTAACCGGTATCGTCAACCGGGTTACCTACCACAATCCGGTTACCGGATGGTCTGTGCTGCGCGTGCAACCGGTTAATGCGCCGGGGCAGCAGGAAACGGTTACCGTGCATCAGACGCGTGTATTCGCCGGTGCGACGGTGGTGTTTAGCGGCAGCTGGATTCACAACCAGAAATACGGTCGTCAGTTTCAGGCCACTCAGGCAAATGAACGTAAACCCGCCACTATTGCAGCCATAGAAAAATACCTGGGTTCGGGCTTGATAAAGGGCGTAGGCCCAAAGACAGCTAAGAAAATCGTCAGGCACTTTGGCGACAAAACACTCGAGATATTTGAAAACGATATCGATCAGCTGACCGATGTTGCAGGTATTGCTGATCGCAAGCTGGCGACTATCCGGGTGGCGTGGTCGGAGCATTGCGCTATTCGCGATGTAATGATGTTTTTGCAGGGCCATGGCATCAGCACACTGTTCGCCGTGCGTATCTATAAAAGCTATGGTGACAAGGCTATCCAATTCGTCAGCGAGGATCCGTATCGACTGGCGAATGATTTTTATGGCATTGGTTTTTTCTCGGCCGATAAAATTGCCTTGAGCCTCGGCTTTGCCAAAGACAGCCCGCAACGGATGGTGGCGGCAATCAAGCACGTGCTGGCTGCGAGCCGCGAGCACGGGCATTGTTATCTGAGCCTGCCACAAATTCTGCAGGGTGTGAAAGATCTGATCCAGCTTGATCTGGGCGACCGGCTGCCGGCAGAGCTTGCACAAATGAAGGCGACTGATCAGTTGCGCAGTCGGTATCTGCAGACAGACGATGAGATCAGTGAGTGTTTCTATTCAAAGTCACTGTACTACGATGAGGCGAGTGTCGCCGCCAGCCTGCTGCATAAGAATAAGCCGGTAGAGCAGGATGCTGCGCGTATCGCAAGCTGGACCGAACGCTATTGCGAGCAACACGATATCCATCTGAGTGATGAGCAGGCACACGCTGTTAAAAACGTAGTACAGCACGAAGTATCTGTGCTAACCGGTGGGCCCGGTTGCGGTAAGACCACCACGACACTGGTTATCGTGCGGTTGCTCGAGGCGATGCAGCGAAGCGTATTGCTGGCGGCTCCAACCGGGCGCGCTACCCAGCGCATGAGTGAAGTGATTGGCCGCGAGGCAAAAACCATTCATCGATTGCTGGTTTGGAAAAATGGTGAATTTCAGATGAATGAACAGTCACCGCTGGAGGCAGATTTTTTAATCGTCGACGAATGCTCAATGCTCGACATCAGCCTGACGGCCGCATTGCTCAAAGCCGTACCATCAGGCTGTCAGGTGTTGTTGATTGGCGATGCTGATCAGCTGCCATCGGTTGGCGCCGGCAATGTTTTAAAGGATGTGATCAGCGCCGGTTCGATCCCGTGTTTTCGTTTAACCACCGTCTTTCGACAGGCCGCACAATCACAGATCATCGCCTACGCTCACGCTATCAATCGGGGGCAGACGCCCTCTATAGCGTCGCCGTTTAAAACACCGGCAATCTGGCAGGATAGCTCTGATTGCCTGTTCATCGATGCCGATGAAGCCACTACTGAACAACTGCGCTTTATTTCAAGGGTAAAAAAGTTCTATGCGTGGAAGACGGATGAGCTGGAGCAACTGAGCGATGAATCGCCTTACGAGTTTCGTGTGGCAGAAGAACTGACATCGCCCTATCAGGCAGAGTTTCAGGTGCCCGAGAAGTTTGAGCATGTCGATCTGCAACGCGTCAGTCAGAGCAGCGATGACACACAGGCGCTCAAGGCGGTGATGCGGCAGATTCATCCGTGGTCGTCGCTGCACTATGGCTTGTCGGCGATCGATATAGTTGTAAAGCTGTATCTGGAATGGATTCCCAGGTATCGCGAGCGTGAAACAGAAATCCAGATTCTCACCCCGATGACTCGCGGTTCACTGGGTACTGTTAATCTGAATCAGGTGATTCAGCAGCACGCCAATCCGCCGAGCCAGTCTAAGTGTCAGTTAAAAGTAGGGGAGCGAATCTTTCGTGAGGGAGATCGGGTTATTCATCGAAGAAACAATTATGAGCTGAATGTATTTAACGGAGACATTGGTCGAATCGTCTCTATAGACAACGAGAATCTGACTTGTGTGGTGTCGTTCTATCCGGACAACCGGGAGGTAGACTATCGCAAGGAAGATATCATGGAGCTGGATCTGGCCTATGCGATTACGATTCACAAGTCGCAGGGCAGTGAGTTCAGTGCGGTCATTATTCCGGTGCTGACGCAGCACTTTAAAATGCTCTACCGTAATTTGATCTATACCGGCTTAACACGGGCGAAGCAGCTCGCGGTTATCGTCGGCAGCCGCCGGGCATTGTCTATGGCTGTGCATCAACAGGATACCGGTTTGCGTCAAACAGCACTGGAAACTCTAATTCAAAAAGACGTGGATTCTTTGAATTGAGGATGTCTTGAACGGCCACGTTGTATTAATGAGCATCCACCCCGGCCGAGTGGTGCGCTGTCGAGCAACGACCCGAAAGCGCACCGCTCGCCTGTGCGGATTCTGCCGCTGGCTTGCCCGGCAATGCGAGAGCTGTCCGAACCTCAAGTTTATTCAACCAAAGTCGTTTGCTTCTGCCAGATCTGCTGGTAACGTAGTCACATGAATCGAGACTACGAAAATATCCTTCACCCGCTGACACTGGAACAGTTTTACAGCGAGCACTGGGAGCAATCGCCTTTACATATTGAGCGGTCCAACCATGCGTATTTTAGCGAGCTGTTGTCTGTGGCGGATATCGAGGCGTTGCTATCTGTTGGCAATCAGTTTTTTCCTGACGTGCAGCTTGTCAACGCAAACGCCGACATAGCGGTTGCCGACTACACAGGAGACAATCAGAAAATCGTAACATCGGGTCTGTGGCGTCACTACCAGGCCGGTGCAACGCTGATTCTGTCAGGCGCTGCACGACGATTTCCAAAAATCAGTAGTTTGTGCCGGCGTATCAGCAGTGAACTGCAAATGCGCAGCCACGCCAATGTGTATTTGTCACCAGGCTGTCAGCAAGGGTTCAATGCCCATTACGATACCCATGATGTGTTTGTATTGCAGGTGTCCGGGCGCAAGACATTTCATTTTTATCATTCTGACATTGAGCTGCCGTTTGTCGATGCTCAGTTCAACCCGGAACATCTCGCTGCAGACAACGTTCAGAAAACAGTGCAGGAAACCGTCAATTTAAATCCGGGTGATTCGCTATACATTCCCCGAGGGGTGGTTCACGATGCAGTCGCACAGGGGGACGAAGCGTCGCTTCATATAACCCTTGGTGTTTATCCGGTTGTGGCAAGAGATATTCTGCAGGAAATGATTCAGGTGGCAGCGGAGGGGGATGTCAGCTTGCGTCGATCGGTAGCGGTTGGTGAAACAGCATCGAGTGATCGCCTCGACGCTCTTCAGCAAATGCTCGCGACAATAGTGACCCCGGCAAACTATGAGTCTGCACGAGCCCGTTTGTTCGATGATTTAGCACTTGATATGGTGCCATCTGCTGAGGGTCTGCTATCGCGGGGAGGTACGGCAGACACCCATGGTGCTTTGAGTCGATTCAGTCAAGGCTCTTTCAAAATTGACGAGAAATCAATACTCAGCGCCGAGAGACAGGGGGAAGTGTTAAAACTTAGGGTAGCGGGGCAGATTCTCGAATTTCCTGAACCGTTTTCTTCAGCCGTAGAGCGTCTGATGGATAAGCGCACCGTCAGTGCTGATTCACTGACAGATCTCGACGACGATCAGCGATTGGCGTTGTATGAGCAATTACGCAGTGCGGGGTGTATTGCAGCTAACGAATGAGGCATTTTTGTTGACTGACAAAATCGAACTTTGGTAGCGTATGGGCAGTCAACAATATGTTGCATCGCAAAAAAGGTTTTTTTGATGAAAAAATCCGACACCATCGTGATACAGGACCGCACGGGCCGCCGGGCGTTTTTTCGCGCCGGAGCAGCGTTTGTATTGGCTGGCAGCTCCATTGCGCAGGGGCAGGCGCAGGCTCAGGGGGCGCGCTTCGACTGCGACAGCTTGGGTTTCAGCGGAGAAAAGAATCCGGAGACTGAAGGCAATGACAGCGATACCGGTGCGACGGCCGATCGCCCGGGATGTGGTCGCAGAAACCCGCCTGCGCTCTCAAACTATCACAAGAAAAGCGACGGTACGGTTCGCGTTCGCAAAGTAAAAGCCTGAGCCCTGCCTGTAGTCAAAGACAGCACCACTGGCCTAAAGGCGTTCTGCAAGACACCTGTGGGCAAGACACCTGTGGGATTGAGCCGCACTCGCGACCTTAGTGGCGCCCTAGGGGCGGCAGGCGTCGGTGTTAAACATGGCGTCAGACACGGGGCAATCAGCGAGCAAAGTTAAAATGCCGCCCCGGTGCTGCTTCAAACAGCGCTTTCGTGTATTCGTGCTGCGGGTTGGCGAATAATTCGGTAGCGCGCCCGTACTCAACCACCTCGCCCTTTGACATCACTGCCACCGCATCGCACACCTGAGCCGCCACGCGCAGGTCATGCGTTATAAACAACATCGCCAGTTGCATTTGATCGCGGATTTGTTCGAGCAGCGTGAGCACCTGGGCCTGTACGGATACATCCAGCGCAGATACCGCTTCGTCTGCGACCAGTAGTTCGGGTTTCATGGCCAGTGCCCGGGCAATGCATATGCGTTGTCGCTGCCCGCCGGAGAACTGATGCGGATAGCGGTCGAGTCCGTCCGGGTCGAGTTGAACCAGCTCCATTAATGAGCGTGCGTTAGCCAGCGCGCTTGCTGCTGACTCTCCGTAGTTCATTGGTCCCTCGATAATCGATTGGCCAACGGTGCGGCGCGGGTTTAATGATCGGTAGGGGTCCTGAAAGATGATTTGTACCTTGCGTCGCAGGGATACCAGATCCTTTCCTGACAGTTTGGCGATGTCGTCACCGGCAAGCCAGATGCGACCATCGGATGATTCGATTAGCCACGTAATGCATCTGGCGACCGTCGATTTACCGGAACCGGATTCACCTACGATGCCCAGTGTCTCACCCTTGCGAACTTCAATAGATACGTCTTTGGCAGCGTGAACCGCGTTTTTATTGCGGCCAAAACCAAAGCTGCGATAGCGCTTATTCAGTTTTTCGGTTTTTAGTACGACGGGTGCTGATGCCTCAATGGTGGCTCGATCAGGTGGTGTATGGCGTGGTACCGAGGCGATTAACATCTGTGTATACGGGTGTTGCGGATTCGACAGCACTTGTTCGGTGGTGCCAACTTCAACCAACTCACCTTGCTTCAGTACCGCAACGCGGTGCCCGAGTTCGGCCACAACGCCGAAGTCATGCGTAATAAACAGCACGCCGGTCTGCCGATTTTTGTTTAAATCGCGGATCAGTTGCAGTATCTGTGCTTGTGTCGTTACGTCGAGTGCGGTGGTGGGTTCGTCTGCAATCAACAGTACCGGCTCGAGAATCAGTGCCATGGCAATCATGATGCGCTGTCGCTGTCCACCAGACAGTTGATGCGGGTATGAGCTGTACATACGTGGCGGATCTGGCAAATGTACTTCGGTCAGCATGTCGATGACACGGGCGTGGCGATCAGCGGCTGATAACTCGGTGTGTTCCTGCAGCACTTCATCTATTTGATCACCACACCGCATAACCGGGTTGAGGGCGGTCATGGGTTCCTGAAATATCATGCCCATACCGGTGCAGCGCAAATCGCGCAGCCGTTCTTTGCTGGCGGTTAACAGGTTTTCATCCTGCAGTGAAATTGATCCGCCAGATACGGTGAGCGCTTTGGCTAACAAGCCCATCACTGAAAATGCGATAACGGATTTGCCAGAACCGGATTCGCCGACAAGGCAGACAACTTCACCGGGGGCGACGTCGATTGATACGTTACTTACCGCGTAATCTCTGTCCGAGTTGGCAGGCAGATCAATAGTCAGGTCGTTGATAGACAGCACAGGTGAATCAGTTGTCGTCGCAGCAGGCTGACCCGGGTTAGCAGTATTGAGGCTGGTATCGTTCATATTAAATTTCTTTCGACATGCGCGGATCTATCGTGTCGCGCAATCCGTCGCCCAGCATATTGATGGCCAGTACGGTCAACGTCAAAAAGATACCCGGGTAGAAAATGCTGTGCGGGTAGATCTGGAAAAGATCGCGACCCTGCGCCATGATATTGCCCCAGGTTGGAATCTCCGGCGGCACGCCGACTCCCAGAAAGCTCAAGATCGCTTCAAGTAGAATCGCTGATCCGCAAATAAAGGTACCTTGTACGATCAGTGGCGCAAGTGTGTTTGGCAGCACGTGGCGCCAAAGAATTTTTGCCGTGGGCGTGCCGACAGAAATGGCGGCTTCTACATAGGGTTCCTCTCTTATCGACAACACAATAGAGCGGACCACTCTGACCACGCGCGGTATTTCCGGTATCACAATCGCAATTATCACCGTAAACAGCGTGGCACCGGATAGCGACACGAGCGCTATTGCCAGCAGTATGGCGGGTATGGCCATTAAGCCGTCCATGATACGCATTACTATGGCATCGACCACACGGAAATAACCGGCGATCAGCCCGATAAACAGCCCCAGACTCACCGCAATGGCAGCCACCGAAACGCCAACCACCAGCGACACACGAGCGCCATAGATAACCCGGGCAAATACGTCGCGACCGAGCTTGTCGGTGCCCATATGAGCCACAACAGTATATTTGTTGCCTCCATCGTCCTTGTGGACGGTTTCGTAGCCCGGCGCTTTGTTGCGGTTACGCGGACTGATATCGGTTGGATCAAGGGATGTTATCAGCGGTGCGGCAGGTACCAGCGATACAATCAGTGCCAGTAGCAATCCACCTATTACAACACCCGGATTTTTGATCAGGCGAGACCAGGTTGACGGCTGATCGGTTACTTCAATCGCCTCGGCGGACTCTGCTGAAATTATTGTGGAATTCGTATCAGTCACAGGCTTTCATCGTTATTCTTGAGATTGGTTAGTAACGAATACGCGGGTCGAGCAGGGTGTATAGCAAATCGATAACGAGGTTGATCACAACGTAAATAACAGAGAACAGGATAATTAGCGCCTGCACCGTCGGATAGTCGCGTCCCTGAATGGCATCGAGTGTCAATAGCCCGAGCCCTGGTATCACAAACACGCTCTCGGTGACTACAACACCGCTGATGAGTATGCCAATAGCAATGCCGATGATCGTAACAATCGGTACGGCAGCATTGCGCAGCGCGTGTTTCATCACGACTTTTCGCTCTGGCAAGCCTTTGGCTCGTGCTGTGCGGATATAGTCTTCATTGAGTACTTCCAGCACACTGGTGCGTGTCATTCTGGCGATCAGTGCGATGAAAATTACAGAGAGTGCCGACGATGGCAGGATTAATCGGTAGGCCCAGCCGCCGATGCCCTCTTCAATGTGTTGATAGCCCTGAACCGGAAACCACTCCAGCTTCACAGACAAAAAATAGATGAGGATATAGCCGATGACAAATACCGGCACCGAAAACCCGACAACCGAAAAGCCCATCACCATTCTGTCGATAAATGTGCCCTGTTTATAGGCTGCAAGTGTACCCAGTGGTACAGCGATCAGGCTGGCGATAAGTATGGTAAAGAGTGCCAGCGACAAAGTGGGTTGAACGCCATCGGCAATCATGTTGATGACCGGGCGCTTGTAGTAGAACGATTCGCCAAAATCGCCTTTTAGCAGATTTTTAGCATAGATACCGAATTGCACCAGCAAGGGCTCTTCTAGCCCGAGTTCCACGCGCAATTTTGCGATGTCTTCTGTGGTTGCGGCATCGCCAGCGATATTTGCGGCAGGGTCACCCGGTGTCAGGCGCAGCATCAAAAACACTATTATCAGTACGACTAGCAGTACCGGTATAACAGCGAGAATGCGTCGGATTAGATAGGACCACATGGGAATGCGCGCGGTTTGGTGTTGTTGTAGTGAGTGGCTCAGAGCATCACTGACGGATGCTCTGAGCTGACTTATGCTCTGACTGAATCAGTCTGGAATTATTCGCCTTTTTTGTAGCCCCAGAATGCAGAGACCGGAGACACCGGTGCGCCAGAGATGTTTTTACCCAAAGCGGCAGGTTGATACCACTGACCCAGATGAATATGGGTTGGTGACTCTGACACCCGTAGCTGAAGCTTCTCTACTATTTCAAGTTGCTTGGCCGGGTCTGGCTCGCGTGAAAAATCATCGCGCAGTTGCTGGATTTCATCGTCACAGGGCCATCCGAACAGCGCCTGGTCACAGGCAGCGTTCAGGAACGGTGTTGACAGAGGACTGGCGTTGTCAACCGAGTTCCATGACGTGATAAACGCATTCCAGCCGCCGTCAGCAGGCAGGTCTTTTTTGTTGCGTCGACCGACCAGTGTCTGCCAGTCCATTGCCTGCATATCAACCTTGAGGCCGATTTTCTCCATGATGTCTTTTGCAACCGGTGGCAATGGCTCGAGTACGGCCAGATCGGTCGGGTGCATCAGGATCAGCGGAGTGCCGTCGTAGCTCGACTCGGCAATCAGTTCTTTTGCCTTTTCCATGTTGCCTTCGAGTTTGTCTTCGAAGCCCTTCTCACTGGCGATCGGGGTACCGCAGATAAACATCGCTTTACACAGCTTAAAGTATTTCTCATCGCCAACCGCTGCGAACAGAAACTCTTCCTGGTCGAATGCATATAACAGTGCCTGACGTACCTTTGGATCGTCAAACGGTGGGTGGATGGAGTTGTAGCGGAAGGTGTACTGGTTACCGAAAGGGTTCAGGTCGACCAGCTGGATGTTTGGATCTTCTTCCATCAACGGCAGCAGATCGTGCGACGGTGATTCAATAACGTCGATCTCGCCTTTTGACAGAGCATTCATCTTGGTTTGTTGATCACGGATTACTTTCCACACAACCTTGTCTACATGGACGTGTTTGCCACCGGCCAATCCGTCGCCCGGCTCATCGCGTGGTACATAGCCTTCGAACTTGGCAAACTCTGCCTTGTCACCCGGTTTCCACTCGTCTTGCAGGAATATATAGGGGCCACTGCCAACGTATTCCTCGATTTGCTCGTCAGGCGGTGTTGCAGCGATACGTGCCGGCATTATGAAGGGTACGTTTGAAGAAGGTTTACCGAGCGCCTGAATAATGAGGCCGGTTGGCTCGTTCAGTTTAAACTGAAATGAGTTGTCTCCGGTCTCTGACATCTCGGCGACAAAGCTCATCATCTTTTGGCCCATGGCATCCTTGGCGCCCCAGCGCTGGATCGATGCGATGACGTCGGCACTGGTGACCGGTTGATCGTCATGAAACATCAGTCCGTCACGCAGGGTAAAGTCGTAGGTTAAGCCATCGTCGGATATGGTGTGGCTGTCAACCATTTGCGGCATGACTTCGCCTTTGGTGTTCATCGCAAACAGTGTGTCATACACCATGTAACCGTAGTTACGTGACATGTAGGCCGTTGTCCAGATCGGGTCAACTATCTTCAGGTCCGAGTGCATGTTTACATTCAGGACGTTCTCAGCCTGAGACATGCCACCGGTTAACAGTGCGCTTGCCAGCACGCCGGCTGCTGTTACAGTCTTGATTGAACGAAGCAGTGTTCTTGTCATATCACTGATTTCCTCACGTTGTCTTGACCCAATTTCTTAAATTGGACAGGTGTTGGATTGTAGTTTACTCAAGTCACCGTTCCTCCAGGCCACCGTATATCATGGCTTGTGGGCATAGTGGTGGGATCCTGGTTCTCGGACAGGCTCCTTGGACAACTATATCGTAATTTACCAGCCGGAGTAGCGCGAATGCGCGAAATAAAGCCAGAAACAGTATTGGTGCCCCATCAGCAGGAGATGGCGCGCCTGGGAAATACCTGAGAGCGAATACCCGAGAGCGAATATCTGAGAGCAAATACCTGGGAGCAAATACCTGGGAGCGCAGGCTACCGGCGATTGAGGCACTGCGTTACGAGCTATGGCTTATGTGTCGCCCGGAAAAGCTTGATACAGTCGGGAGCATGCATCCTGAGCAACGAGGTGGAGAGCCATGATTAAAATCTGGGGAAGAAAGTCGTCGTCGAATGTACAGGCTGTGCTGTGGTGCCTGGAGATTCTGCAGCTGCCCTATGAGCGACTGGATGCCGGGTTCACATACGGCGTTGTCGACACGCCCGGGTATCTTGAGCTCAACCCGAACGGCACTGTGCCAACAATTGTCGACACTGATTTGCCAGCGCTGTGGGAGAGCGGGGCGATTTTGCGGCATTTAGCCAGCCGTTACTGCGACACCGAATTTTGGCCAGAGGATGTTGCGAGCCGCGCGCTGGTAGATCAGTGGGCCGAGTGGTCCAAGATAAATATAGCACTGGCGTTTACCGGTCCGATATTCTGGAAGGTCGTGCGCACCGCGCCGTCAAAGCAGGATCCAGTGGCTATTGCTGCAGCGCTGGAGTCTCTGCATGTCAAGCTTGCCATTGCCGATAGACAACTGGCAAACCACGAGTATCTGGCAGGGCCGCATCTGACGCTTGCAGATGTTCAGTTTGGCCACGTGTTGTATCGTTATTTTGATATAGAGATACAACGTCAGCCATTGCCTAACGT
>CAYMVV010000124.1:0-15081 GCA_964393885.1 uncultured Granulosicoccaceae bacterium
GCTTGCCTATCGGCGTGGCGAAATGGCTCCGACGACCAGCAGCGCGACATAAAGCAACGATGGACGCGGACAGTGCAGCATAAGCCCGCCCGGTGAAACCCTATAAATAATGCTGACTAAACCAATGACAGAAAATCATTCAAGGCAACAGGGCCATCCGGTGCAACAGGGCCATCCAGCGCAAAAGAGTCACCCGGAGCAACAGTACCTCGATTTGCTGCGCGAGCTGATTGACCAGGGAGACGAACGCATTGACAGGACCGGGGTCGGCACGCGGGCCAAATTCGGGCATCAAATGCGCTTTGACCTGACGGAAGGTTTTCCCGTGTTTACAACCAAGCAGGTGTACTGGAAAACCGCGTTTAAGGAAATGTTGTGGATGCTGGCGGGTGGCGACAACATTCGCGAGTTACTGCAGCAAGGTGTGAAGATCTGGACTGACTGGCCACTCAAGCACTACCGCGAGCAAAACAACTCTGACATATCGCAATCCGATTTCGAACAGAAAATTCTGGCTGATGCCGCATTTGCAGAACGCTGGGGTCAGTTGGGGCCGGTGTATGGCAGTCAGTGGCGGCGTTGGAAAACTGCTGATGGCGGTGAGATCGATCAGGTACAGCAGGTCATCGATACGATAAAAAACAACCCGACCTCACGGCGTATTATCTGGGATGGCTGGAACGTTGCGGAGCTCGACAACATGGCGCTGCCACCGTGCCACAAGCACTACCAGTTTTATGTAAATCAGAATACCGGACAGCTTAATGGTGCCATGGTGCAGCGCAGTGCTGATGCGTTTTTAGGGCTGACATGGAATATCGCAAACCTGGCGCTGGTGACGCATTTGCTGGCGCGTCAAACCGGTTATCAGGCCGGTGAGATTGTCTGGTTTGGTATGGATGTGCACCTGTACCTGAATCATATAGAGCAGGCGCAAGAGCAGCTGGCTCGCACCCCGAAACCGTTTCCACAGTTGCAAATAGATCCTGCAGTGCAATCCCTGTTCGACTATCGAATAGAGCACTTATCCTTGTTGAACTATCAGCCGCACACGGCAATTGCCGCACCTGTCGCGGTTTGATTACCGGCATCTGGCGGTTAACTGATACGGATGGCCTGGTCAGCGCGATGAACAAAAAGGGCGTATAAAAATGCTGGATACCGTTGATTACAATGACCCAAAGGCGCCGGAAAAATTTGTCGAGTCGCTGCGATCAACCGGCTTTGGTGTGCTGTGCAATCACCCGATAGAGCAGGGCGCAGTTGATAGTATTTATCGGCACTGGCAATCCTTTTTCGATGGTGAGTCCAAGCTTGACTACCAGTTTAATGCGGATCGATATGACGGGTTCTTTCCGGCACAGCAGGCGGAGGCGGCGAAAGGCCGATTGGTACGCGATATAAAAGAGTACTATCACTTCTACCCCTGGGGACAGTGTCCGGCTGAGCTCAAGGAGGAACTGGATGTTTACTATCAACGCTCCTGTGATCTTGCGTCAGAGTTGTTGTCATGGGTAGAACGGCACAGCCCTCCCGAGGTAAAAGCACTTTACCGCGAACCGCTATCGGACATGATGGCGGGCAGTGAGCAATCCCTGTTGCGCGTATTGCACTATCCGCCCCTGCAGGGAGACGAACTACCCGATGCCATTCGAGCCAGTGCGCATGAAGACATCAACCTGTTAACCGTGTTGCCTGCAGCGAATGAACCTGGCCTGCAGGTGTTGCGCACGGATGGCAGCTGGCTGGACGTGCCGTGTGACTTTGGCAATCTTATCGTCAATATCGGTGATATGTTACAGGAGGTATCGCAGGGATATTTTCCGTCAACCACGCATCGCGTTGTCAATCCGCAGGGGGCCGATCAAAACAAGTCGCGTATCTCGCTGCCGTTGTTTCTGCATCCGCGGCCGGAGGTAGTGCTGTCGGACCGCTATACTGCGGGTAGTTATCTGAATGAACGACTGGCAGAGTTGCGTCAGGCGGAAGACCCGGATCAGGGTTAGGCAGGGGCTATTGAGGTGCTTGTTGATGCCGTCAGACCGGCCAGTCACACAGGCGGGTCAGATCGCCCGGCGGCGTGCTTTCGCATTATGATGATCGCAACAATGACCGCAACCGCAGATAACAGGAACGGTGCAGACGGCAGGTAGACGGGCGTCTGTTCATTGGTGAAAAAACTGAACGCCTGAGTCATTACCAATGGACTGATGATGGTCGCCAGTGCGGTCAGTGAGCCCATTGCACCCTGTAATTCCCCCTGGGCGTCGCGCGGCACACTGTTGCTCATGATGCCCTGCAGCGCCGGCATTGCCAGCGCACTGAACACGCTGATTGGCAAGAATGCAAATACATGCCAGGTCTCGGTCATAAATGGATAGACCAGAAAAGACAGCAGATGTATGCACATGCCGGTTATTGCAGTAGTGCGCTCTCCGAGTTTCCTGAGTATCGGGCGTATCAATCCACCCTGAATAATGATCACCCCCAGACCGTAACAGGCCAGAGTCACACCCACCATGCCGGCGTCCCACGAAAACTGTGCTCTGCCAAAGTACGCCCAGATAGCCGGATACACAAAAAATGCAATACTGAGTAAAAGAAACACAGACAACAATGGCAACAGGCCCGGCAGTTTTTGCATCTGACGAAATGTGCCAAATGGATTGGCTCTTTGCCATTTGAATGGTCGGCGTATAGTTGCAGTGACTGTCTCCGGCAGTACAAAATACCCGAACAGCATATTCAAAAAAGCCAACAATGCAGCGGCTAAAAAAGGCGCGCGGGACCCGTATTCAGCCAGCAATCCTCCAAGCAGCGGCCCCAGTATAAACCCGACACCAAAAGCCGCGCCCAGGATGCCGAAGTTCTTTGCCTTGTCTTCATCTGCCGAGATGTCTGCCATATAGGCACTGGCTGTGGATTGTGTTGCGGCAGTGATACCACCGACGATGCGTGCCACAAAGAGCACCCACATCGACTGTGCAAAAACCAGCACCAGATAGTCGATTGTCATCACCAGCAACGAAATCAGTAGTACAGGACGACGGCCATAGGCGTCTGACAGCCCGCCCAGCGTGGGCGCAAATAAAAATTGATTAATAGCAAAAACAACAGTAAGCCAGCCACCCCATTTGGCCGCATCACTGAGGTTGTAGTGTCCGACCTCCTGAATTAAATCCGGCATCACTGGCATGATGATGCCTATGCCCATCGAGTCCAGTACGGTGGTAATAAAGATAAAGTAGACAGGCAGCTTTTTGTTCATAAGTCCTGAAGTCTGACCTGACCACCATGATGAATGGCTGAGAGGAGTGTGGGTTTTAGGTTAGAGGAGTGTACGCTGTTGGCGACTCGGTGATTGCAATTAATTGCACAGTTGCATCCTACAGAAAGAAAGAAGGTAGCTGCTTAATACAACTTGTGTATCAGCCCGGACTCTATGCACGGAATCGAGGGCATCTCACTTGATCCTTGATTCCACAGTCCCGTGGTTTGTAGAGTGTTTTCTTTTGCAAATATCAGTAAGTATTCGATGCAGGAAGCCCTGCTAGTTTAACCACGGACACCGCGAAAAAAAATCTGTACGCGACATGCTCGTCGTTTTTACGAATAGCCTGGGTTCATGAATAGCGCGGGTTCATGAATAACCCGGGATTATGAATTATCCGGCCTAACGCTTATTTAAGCAGGACCGGTAAATTTATCGGGCCACGAAATCCGAAGCCGCGCCATACAACGCTTTGAGGTTCGGGTAGTTGCATATTCGGGAACCGGTCGAACAGCATTGGCAGTAGTATCTGCGCAGTCAGGTTACGTGCAGAATGGGTACCCATACAGTGGTGAGGGCCGTTGCCAAATGCCTGGTGCGGTGCCTTTGGTCGCAGCGCATTAAACTGGTCTGCGTGTACGTACAGATCTTCATCGCGATTGGCCGATGCCTGAATGGTCATTACTGTATCGCCTTTGGGTATGTGGCAGCCTCTAATTTCGGTGTCTTCCATCACCAGTCGCGAGCTGACCTGAATTGGAGCCACCCATCTAATGGCCTCTTCGAAGGCCTCTTTCCACAAGCCATCCCGCCTGACCTGTTGCAGTTGCTCGGGATTGGTCAGCAGTCCGTAGATTACTGTAGCCAGTGCATCGCGAGGTTCGTTGATACCTCCGCCAATGGCGATCTTGATATTGGAGAATATTTGCGATTTCGCGATGGGTTTTTTTGCATTGATCATAACCGACAAAGCCGAGTCGTCAGGGTTGCGCTGTAAGTGCTCGATACGTGAGTCAAAGCACTTGTCCATCTCACTATTGGCTTTGTCCGACAGGGCGAATGGTTCCGGCTGCCAGGCAAAGTTACCTGCGCCTTCGATCAATGCCTGAGACCACTGTTGCATGGTGCTGTCAGCAACCTGTGGTATGCCCATCATGTCCGCAAGGATTCGAGCGGCCAGGGGTCCGCATAACACCTGATACAGATCAACTGTCTCGCCACGGGGTAATTGTCCAACGTAGGCCTCTGCATATTCAGTATAGAGCGGCGCCCATACCTGTCTGACCACGCGCGACGATAGTGACGGTGCCATTGCCATGCGCTCCTGCCGGTGGTCAGAGCCGTCTTTGCGCATCAGCGTGTGGGCGAGGAATGCGCGTTTCATTGGTGTGTTTGGATCGTTTGAGCTGAATAGCTCCGGTGCGTCTTTAACTGCGAATGTGTCTTTGGCTCGTGTGAGCAAGGTGCGTCCGAGCGCCTTGACCGTCAGTACCGGTGCTTCCCTGCGCAGTTTTTTATAAATCGGATAAGGTGCCTGCACTAACTGGTCAAGCGTGATGGTATCGTCGATTGGCGCGAGATCAGGCATAAACGGAATCCGGAAGGTTAAGCAGAGTTTGTTGCCGACAGCCTTTTATCTAGCAAATTATATAGTGTCTGATGCACATTACCTGATAGCGTAGCAGAACGGTCTTATCGTTCGTAGCCTGCCAGCAGTGAATTCCAGTGCTCAGTGGAATATTGAAAGTTATCGTTATTCCTTTGGTACTTCAACAGCGAACGTTGCAGACGATCCAGATTGCCTCTTTTCCAGTTGGTCCTGTTGTCGGGTAATAGCTGGCCTTTGTCAAAATCTATAAGATAGATCTGATCATTTCCGCTAATCAGAATATTGCTGGCGTTGAGGTCGGCGTGGTAAATATTTGCTGTGTGAAAACGCTTGATCGTCTCCCCTGTCTTTTGCCATAGAGCGTGATCAACAGATTGACCTGAGTGTTGCTTCAGGCAATCAGCAAGGGTTTCAGATTGTTCTATTTCCTGAGTAATAATGGTTGACTCATATAGATGTAAAAACGTCCTCTTTGCTCTCGCGGCTACCGGTGTCGGCACTGGCAAACCCAACACCGTCATTTTGACCAGCAGTTTAAACTCCAGCCAGGCTCGGCTTTGGCTATAGTGGCCGTGCCAGTAGAGGTTTTTATTAAAGTGTCTGACCATCCCACCGCGCCGGTACTGTTTAACCACGACATTGCAGTTGCCCGCTTGAGTGGGTAGCGACCGGAAGTAAACCGTGCCCCGACCATTGTTGCTGTTCGATACCACGGATGCTGGAATCTGGTCAAAGAGAGTTGGATCTTCTGAGACCAGTTCGTTGTTAAATAAATAGTGGTTCGGGGCATCATGATGCTCCGCGATAACATGCTCGGTGATCTTGCGCTTCGTGTTGTTGCGCTCCGTGTTGTTGGGCCCCGTGTTGTTGGGCTTGGTAATGTGGTGTTTGATGACGTGCTGCTCGGTAACATTCATGCTCAGCGGGAACTAGCGTGCAAACAGTAATAGCGCCGACAGCATAACAAATGTGACGCGGCGGTGTGTCGCTGGTAGTGCTGGCGTTGTTACCATGTGTTGTGAGGCAAACGAACCGTACCAAACCATCGATTCGACACGACGCATTTGCCCGCGTAATCTCCTGGCGGAAACTGTCAGACAAATTGGGGAATATGTGTCACGGCAGCTGAGGCAGCGTCTCGGTGGTTGCGGTGGTTGCGGTGGTTGCGGTGGTTGCGGTGGTTGGCAACAGAATTGCTAAGCCATTCAAAAGTGAGGGTTAAGCGCGGGGCGAGTGACTGTGGCGCTTGTGGTGCGGGTTAGATGGCAAGCCGGTGAGACACCGGCTTGCCTTGCTTTATATGTTTGCGCTTACTCGTCGATCTCACTGATAGTTTCAGAAAAGTTATCCTGTTGCTGATCGAATATCAGGTCAACACGACGGTTTTGTTGTCTGCCGGTGGCATCCGAGTTACTGGCAACCGGCAATTCCTCGCCAAAGCCTTTGGCCTGAATGCGGGAGATGTCGACGCCCTGTGCCATTAATGCAGATCTGACTGAATAGGCGCGTTCGACTGACAGGTTGTAATTGTAGTCTTCGTCACCGGTATTGTCGGTATGACCTTCAATAGTCAGGGTGCGCTCCGGGTACTTCTTGAGGAAGCTTGCCACGCGTTCAATATTCGATTTGGCGCCTGCTTTCAATGAGGACTCACCTGTATCAAACAGAACGTCGCCCAGAGTAAGTACCATGCCACGATCGGTATTTTTGGCTTGCAGCGCTTTTAGCTCTTCCAGTTCCTCAAGCTGTTTGGCGAGCTGCGCTTCGCGGTCCGAGACGTTTTTTTTCAGTAGCTCGGCTTGCTGTCGCGCTGTCTCTGCCTGCTCTTGAGCTGCCAGGGCCTGCTCTTGTGCTGCGTTGGCTTGCTCTTTCGCTGCAATGGCTTGCTGTTGAGCTACTTGCGCTTCAGCGGCACGCAGTTCAACCTGTATCTTTGTTCGCTCTATATTGCCATCATCAATCTTTGACTGAAAGCGCAGCAGTTCAGATCGTTGCTCGGCTATCAGAGCGTACTGCTTTGCAAGGTAGGCGCGGTGATTGATGGCACTCTTGCCACTCTTTTCGTCCCAGGCTTTATTGGCCAAATCGAGCTTGCTCTTGGCAACATTCAAGTCTTCGGTCGAATATTCGCTTTGCAACGTTTCGTTGCTCACGCGCTCATAGGTAGCGCGCGCTGAGTCCAGCGCTTCGTTAGGTCGTTTGCCTGCGCAGCCAGTTGTTACTGCGATAGACAGTCCAGTGGCAACAGCCAGGGCTATTTTTGTATTTTTTGTCATTGGTTTAAGTCTCCATTACTCAAGGAAATCGAACTCACCTGTAACTGGAATTATTATCCTGTTACCACAGTGAGCAGCTAGTTTTGAGCGCGAGCGATTTCCTCTTTCATGAGATCGATGCTTTGTTGCAATTCTTCATACGCCACTCTTGACTGTTCGGCGGCGGCAGTTGCCTCAGCCAGCTCTGCATCGGCCATGGCTTCGGCCAGCAGCAGTTTTGCCTTGTCGTGTTGCTTCTTGCTCATCAGCGTTTCTGCTGTTTCGACTTTTTGCTGAGCGATTCGAAGTGATTTTGGTGCGTGGCTTATTGCGCCGGCAGCCTCGGCACTTCTGATTGAAGCCTGAGTCAATGAAAGCTCTTGCTTTGGCGGCGGACCACTTGAGCATGCTGCGAACTGCGTCACAGCCAATACGAGGACCGTTGATTTTGCGATGTTCAGAATATCCATTATTCCCCCTGCTGGAAATAGTTAGCGAGTCTGTGTAACCCCATGCAGCAACAACATCGGCCGGGATAGGTGAAATTTAATAGAAAAGGTCTTTTATGGAATTTCTGTAATTTTGGAAAACGGCAGAAAACGCGTGTACTTAAATGAAATGCTGCTGCGTTGCAGATTCAAAGTAGCGACTAAGGAATTGATATATAAGCAACGTACAAAAAATTTTAGCCGGAGTAGAGAGAGCCTGAGGCAAAGATTGACCTGCGCTAAAAGAGCGACCACGGTTCACGCAGATCAATGGGCAGATTGCGTCTCTTCAATCACATAGGGCAGCACACGGGGCCAGCGCAGTGGCTCGAAAGCCAGTAAAGGCTCAAAATTCTGTCGCCACAGTGCTCTACTTCCAGCGCACAGAGGGTTCTGATTAAACGATCAGTCCGAACTCGTCATTGCGCTAAAAACACAAATGATCTGTGGATGAATGGTGTATGCCTGCTTTCGCTGAAGCATGTTAGATAAGTGTTATCATTAAACCACGCAAATTCCTGCTCAAATGTTCAGCTAGAAACCCGCACTTGAATAAGCAATTCGATCAGGGGCTTGTTGCAAGTCTTCCGTGGTATGACCACGCTATCACACAGCCAGCGCTGGATCGGTTCTGGTATGTCGTGGCGCAATTTCTAAAAGCTCAGGGTTGCAGGCAGGTGCCAGCTGATCTGCAACGTAGCGTCGATGCCAGATCGCTGTGGCAGTCTCCCCGTCTTATGCTGAGCCAGTGTTGCGGTCCGGATTTGTTCACCACAGAGGGCGCGGATCTGAGTGTGATCGGTCGACCGGTTTTTGCGGATCTCGATTGTCAGCAGGGGTACTACCATAGCCATATAGTGGCCTGTAAACCCGAGCTGCACAGTCCTGTGCGGGTAGCGGTCAATTCGCTCAGTTCTCGCTCCGGGTATCTCGCTTTGCTGGAGTGGGCGCAGGCACATGACGTGAACATTGCATCGGTGCAGGTGAGCGGCTCTCATCTCAATAGCTTGCAACTACTTACCCGGGGGCAGGCAGACATCGCAGCGATTGATGCGCACGTGATCAATCAGTACCAACTGACGATTGACCTGCCGATAGTTGGTACAAGCGAGGCCGCGCCCGCACCACCATTTGTCTGTCATCGTGACTGTTGCCTTGATAACAATGACTCCGATAGCCTTGATCAAGAGCTATTGTTTGCTGCCTTGAAACAGGCCATAGCCACCTGTGGCAGTGGCATTGGTATTGTAGATATCATAAAAACACAGCGTACCGATTATCAGCATATGCGTTCACCACCCGCTGTTTGCGACGTGATAGAAGAGAATGCATCTGCAACAGGACGGCGTCAATGAATGCAAAACAATAGTGACTGAACGGGTATCGTGATATCCGTATACAGGACTTTCCTGTTTAGCAGTTATGGGGGTGCAGGTATCCACCAATCGTGTCCGCGTTCTGTCGTTATATATTCGGGCCAACGAAAATGAATCGGTGGTTCATAGTCGCAAAGCGGTGCCATCCATTTATCTCCTCCCACACCGCCGCCCGTTCTTTGCACAAATTCCTCCATTGCTGATTCTCGCGCCGACGGGTCTTCCAGCAGCTTCAACGCTGAAAGCGACAAAATTTTTGCAGCTGTTATCACCATCGGATCTATGGTCGCGGGTATGCCACCCAGCGCATTCATTACCCAGGATGGATAGGCGCCGGATGGCGGTGGCTTTAGCGCAGGACGGGCTACGTAGAATCGTGCGGTGGGTGTATGCCAGGTCATATCCGTATAGTCGTCCGATGTAGAATGGAGTTGGGCGGGTGGCAGGTCCTGTCTCAGGATAGCTTCAGCGTCCTGTGGTGATATCAGTTCGGTACATTGTTTTAAAAAGGGATCACTCATTGCAGTCATGCCCAGCTGTGTCTGTATTTCTCGTGCGACTGTTTTTGCGGATTCGTCCCACGCTGGCGCGCCCACAGTCTGCATTGATTGCCACACAATATTGGACATGGCATGGTTAGCCAGCCCCGGACGAGATTTACACACCCAGTGTTTTTGCCAACGGCATCCCGTCATGTTGGCGGCGGCCTCAGCGTTACGGTCAAGAACGGCGGTCACCTGCTCGGCCATTTCAACTGTGGGGACGCGAATCATGTACTGAAGCTCAGCCAATTCCGCAGGCAGGTTGTCTGCCGTTGCCTGACCGGCAGTTAAAATGGTTTCCGAGATAGACCATCCGCCTGAATGAGGCAGCATTGCGTCGCGAAGCGCTTTGCACGATTGGTACATCATCATTAAGGCGTCGTTGGCTCCGGGTGCTCGCACCGAACTGTGTGATTGAGGAATGGGTGCGCCATCTGATATACCCCACTGTTGGGGCTCGTCGCAGATGAACTGATAGATCATCGAGTAAGCGGCCCCACAATGTGTATCCCAACGGACTGTATTGCAGAGAGGCAGCATATAAAAAGGATGAAACGACAGCATCGCGGCAAGACCGTCATAGTAGCCGCGGGCAGCATGAATTGGCTTTGAGCCGCGAACCTTTTCGGCAGGTTCGCCTGTGAATCGCAAGCCACCCTTAATATTGAAGCGTTGCATTGCCGCTTTGGTTGCCAGCAGACCGCCCAGCGCCCCGATCCCCAGACCAGAATGTGGATCGGTGTGACCGCCGGCATGAACACTCAAGCCGTCACGTGGTGCCTTGCGCGTTGTGGCTGCCTGACAATTTCCTGGAATCGCATCGTATTCTGCGTACATGCCGATAACCGGGCCATCGCCGTTAGACCAGTGCGCAGCGAATGCGGTGGGCATGCCTCCGGATCCTGCCTCGACATCGAAGCCCTCTGCACGCAGGCGCGCTACATACCATTTGGCAGAGCGGTACTCGCGCCAGGCGGTTTCTCCGTAGTCGAAAATCGTACTACACCATTGCGACAGCTCTGCAGCGTGTGAATCGACTTCGGTGAGTGCGCAGGCCTGGGCCCTGGTGAGTGGAGAGGCTTTGACATTCATGCAACAGAGTTACTCGTTGGCTGATTAATGCAAGTGAAATATCCAACAAATATGATTCACTAACAGTGCGATTTAGATTACCGTTGAGGCAGGCACAGGCGGTTATTATGGGTAATATCAGATCGCAGGTTTTCTGCATGTCAGGCTTGTGCGTGTGGTTGGTGTGTTACGCAACGCTTTGGCGTGGCGCTGAAGCAGTCGATTTAACCTGAAGCGCGCTCCGTCATCAATTGCATGATGCATGATGCGTGATTCGGAACCTGAGCCGCATGCCGGCGGGGCAATCAGTGCTGTGGTGAGTTTGGAGTGTGGTCAGAGCATAACGTTGAGAGGAATGTGGAAGTCTGAATGCTAGCGAAAACCCGAGCCGCCGAGATTGGCGCTGAGAACATTTCCAAGAAATTCGGAAGTTTTACGGCGCTGGATGATGTTTCCCTGTCAATAAGCAGCGGAGAGTTTTTAACGCTTTTAGGCCCCTCTGGCTCGGGTAAAACTACCTTTCTCATGGTGCTTGCCGGCTTTCAGGCGGCGACTCGAGGGCGCCTGACACTTGATGGGCGTGATGTGACCCACCTTCCCGCCGAACAGCGCGCATTTGGAATGGTCTTTCAGGGTTACGCGCTGTTTCCTCATATGACCGCGGCTCAAAACATCGCTTTTCCGCTTAAAGTACAGCGCAGGAAAGCGGCACAGGTACGCAAAAGGGTGGAGGAAATGATCGAAATGGTTGGCCTTGCAGGTCACGCCCACAAACGCCCGTCGCAGCTGTCTGGCGGGCAACAGCAGCGGGTAGCCCTGGCGCGTGCGTTGGCGTGTGAGCCATCTGTGATGCTGTTGGACGAACCATTTTCCGCACTGGATAAAAATCTTCGTAGCCAGATGCAGGATGAAGTGCGCCGCCTGCACAAGGAAACAGGCACAACGTTCGTATTTGTTACGCATGACCAGTCAGAAGCACTCGCACTGTCAAACCGGGTGGCTATTTTCAATCAGGGAAAAATGCAGCAGATTGCCGCACCTCGCGAAGCATATGAACGGCCGGCCAATCTTTTTGTCGCTGAATTTTTAGGTGATATTAATATCTTCCCGCTGTCAGAGGTTAAAGCCACAGCGTCTGGTGTTGAAGGGAAATTTGAAGATCGCGTGCTGTGCGGAACAGGCAACTCGGGGCCTGCTACTGCAACACTTGCTGTGCGACCCGAATACATGCATCTTGATTACTCTCAGCCGGCGTCTGGCAATGCAGTTTCAGCGCGCATCGATGAACTGACTTACAAGGGGGCCGAGACACGGTTAGATCTTGTCACCACAAGCGGTGCTTCGGTAACGGTGTCAATGCCAACGGATGAACTCCCCGAATCAATGGGTGCAGGTCAGCCCTGCTGGATTCATTGGCCTCGGGAAAAGGGTTTTTTTATTTGAACGGTCTGTTGTCCTGCCAAATGAGCAATCGATATATCTCACTAACAACCTGCGTCACAACAATGGAGAAAGAAGATGAAAGATGAATTTGAAAAAGACTGTGTGGAAATACTCGCTTCGCGAGCACGAAACGGTGAAATATCCCGTCGCCGCTTTACTCAGCTGGCATCTGTCGTCATCGGGAGCAGCGCGCTTGCGATGTTTGGTACACCAACGCTTGCTGCAGATGGCAAGCTGGTATTTGTAAATTGGGGTGGAGATGCGATCAATGCGTTCGACTCCGCGTTCGGGAAAGACTTTAAAGCGTCGACCGGTATCGAGGTAAAACAAGATGGCTCCGGACCGACCGAAGGTGCGATTGCAGCGCAAGTGCAAAGCGGCAACCCCGCATGGGATATCGTCGATGCCGACCCGTTTTCCGCTCAGGCGTTAGGCAAAAAAGGCATGATGGAGCCGATTGACTACAGCGTTGTGGACAAATCCAAAATGCGTGACGGCTTTGGTTGGGAGTACGCTGCATCGAGCTATTTTTATTCGTATGTTATCGCCTATGACGCCAACAAGTACGGGGACAACCCGCCGAAGAACATGGCGGATTTCTTTGATACTGAAAAATTCGCTGGCAAACGCGCCATGTACAAATGGGGCGTTGGTGCCTGGGAGGCTCTGCTGATGGGTGATGGAGTCGCGGCCGCTGATCTCTACCCTCTCGATCTGGATCGAGCGCATGCCAAACTGGAGAGCATCAAAGGTGATGTCGTCTCTTTCTGGGGCGGGGGTGCCGAGAGTCAGTCGCTGTTATTAAATGGTGATGCATCAATGGCATTGATTTGGTCAACACGAGCATCATTGCTCGAGCAGGATTCCGGTGGCGACATAAAGTTCACATGGGTAGATGGTGTGATCGCTCCTGGTTCAATGGCCGTGTTGAAAGATAACCCGGGCGGTGCAGAAGCGGCTATGAATTTTATAGCTTCTGCACAGGATCCGGCACGCCAGTTGGTGTTGTTCGAATTACTTGGCAATGGCCCGGCAAATCCTGCGGCAGATGCACTTATTCCGGCTGATAAGAAGCGATTCAATCCTGTCGATCCGGAAAATTTTGCACAACAGGTTGCACTGGATATGGAATGGTATGAAGCAAATTACAGTGCCGCACTCGATGAGTATCTGAAAATTATATCGGCGTAGTATGATCTGTGTCCCCCGAATACTTATCGGGGGACAGTTCTGCTTTGAATTTAACCCGGATTAATCATCAGCCAAGATTCACGACACATGCGTGACTTCACTAAATCTGCTCTTCTATTGGGGCCACTGTTATTATTTATTACATCAATATATATAGTGCCGTTTTTGGGGATAATGCACTGGAGCTTCAGCCTTCCTGAACCCGGCTTAAACCAGTATAAAACGGCGCTAAGTGACCCGCTGATTCTCTCCGTTTATTGGCGCACGTTAAGAATTTGCGTAACGGTGACAATACTCTCTGTGGTTGCGGCCTACATAGTGGCGTTGCTATGGGTTAGAAGCGGACCGGTAGTTCGACTTTTTACCGAACTGTGTATCCTGATTCCATTTTGGATCTCCGTATTGACTCGAGCCTTTGGCTGGCTTGCACTGTTGTCTAACCGGGGCATTGCCAATAGTTGGCTCCAGTCACTTGGTGTGATCTCCGATCCGTTGGCACTGGTCAGAAACGAGTTTGGTGTCATTGTCGGCATGTGCCATTTTCTTATTCCCTTTGCTGTTTTTCCATTAGCGACATCCATGCGTAACCTGGACGAGCGTGCCCTGATGGCTGCGCGCGGCATGGGGGCTGGCCGCAGGCGAATTTTCTGGCAAATATTTCTTCCAATGACCTCGTCAGGTGTGGTGGGGGCAACCTTGCTGGTGTTTGTGTTTTCAATTGGTTTCTTTGTAACTCCCGCGCTGTTAGGTGGCGGAAGAAGCGTGATGGTCGCAGAGCTTATCTACTTGCGGATTTTTCAAATACCCGACTGGGGGCTAGCAAGTGCCATCAGTGTGATACTGATGATATCCATAGCAGTGGTTCTAATCGCATTATTGCGCCAGATACGCCCTGGCGGGTCCAAATGAACACACTGCGCCCGGGGCTTTTTACAATAGTTGCAGGAGTTGCCGTTGCGGTGTTTCTGCTGCTGCCATTGCTTGCAGTCATACCGGTATCTTTTACTCCGAAGCGCTACCTCTCTCTGCCGGACGGAGAGTGGTCACTGCGCCATTACCTGTCGCTGTTTGAAAATGCAGCATGGGGTGGGGGAATCTGGCTCTCAATACGTATTGGTGTTATCAGCGCAAGCGTTGCTACCGCACTGGGCTTATTCTTTAGTCTGGGTATCTGGATGCTCCAGCCACGCTTTGCCGGCTTGCTTATGGGGCTTGTACTATTGCCAATGGTCGCACCGCCGGTGGTCTCTGCGATGACGTTATATTTTCTGCTGGTGTCATTGGGTCAGCTGAACGACCTTGTAGCCTACGACACAATGGCAGGGGTTGTGTTGGCGCACACCGTAATGATCACCCCCTTTGCAGTCGTTTTAATTACCGTGTCTTTATCGCAGTTGGATCGAAACATGGACCTGGCAGCACGAGCCATGGGGGCAGGGCTATTCACGCGAATATTCCGGGTGCTCCTGCCAAATATTCGTTTTGGCTTGCTTACCGCTTTTCTGCTTGCCTTCGTCCTGTCGTGGGAGGAAATTGGTGTTACGCTGTTTATCACTTCAGTTGATGCTGTCACTCTGCCCCGTCTTATGTGGATGGGGCTCAGAGATAACATAGACCCTGCGATTGCCGCTCTATCCGTCATATTAATTGTTATTGTTATTTTGCTAGTCACCATAAAATCAGCCATTCAGATGTTGCTGGCGCGCAATCGTTTGAAAACAGTGCGGTAACGCTTTCTGCCGGAAAGCCGGGCGAGACTGAGCGTCCCGGCGAGGAAAGGCCTCAATCTCGGCGACATATCTGACAGAAAGCGTTAAACTGCGGACTCGTTAATC
>CAYMVV010000125.1:0-7049 GCA_964393885.1 uncultured Granulosicoccaceae bacterium
TCGTCGGCAACTACTATGTAGACGTAGATGGTGACGGTATCAAAGAAGCGACTAGTGGGCTGTTTGGAAAGTTCGGTAACACTTTATCTTCGCCACAGCCGCCATAGCTGCGTTAAAAAAATTCGACGTAGGCCCTGCTATGCCTGCATTTTTTCGCCTTGCTCTGACGACTGTGGCTGTGAAAAGTTTGTTACCGAACTTCCCGCACAGCCCACTAGCAACAGAATTATGGAACGTTAGTGAAACTTATAAAGTCCTGGATCGACGGCGCCAATAGCCCGAATACCAATTTTCCGTTAAACAACCTTCCGTTCGGGGTTTGTTACTCGCAAGGTGGCGCGCCCTATTGTTGTACAGCAGTCGGTGATAACGTTCTGAACCTCGCTCAACTGCACGATGCAGGCTACCTCCCCAAGCTGACTGACAATGTGTTTGCAGCGCCGTCTCTCAACGAGTTCATGGCCAGTGGACCAGCGCTGTGGTCAGCTGTGCGCAGTACACTACTACAGCTACTCTCTTCAACCAACGACAACGCAGCGCAAAAAGAGACGATTAAAAAGGCACTGCGGCCCATGACCAGCGTAACCATGCTGTTGCCATTCAAGGTATCGGAGTACACCGATTTCTACTCTGGCAGACAACACGCACAGAACGTCGGCACCATGTTTCGTGGACCGGAAAACGCACTGCCACCCAACTGGCTGCATATTCCCATCGGATACAATGGTCGCGCATCTACCGTCGTTGTCAGTGGCACAGATATTCATCGACCGCACGGCCAGCTGAAAGCACCCGATGCCGACACACCACATTTTGGCCCTTGCAAACGCCTGGATATCGAACTCGAAATGGGCGCGGTAATCGGCGTGCAAAATGAAATGGGGCAGCCGGTCACAGTAGCCGAAGCCGACGCGATGATTTTTGGCTATGTATTACTGAATGACTGGTCGGCGAGAGATATACAAGCCTGGGAATACCAGCCACTTGGCCCATTCCAGGCCAAAGCCTTTGCCACCAGTATCAGTCCATGGGTAGTAACAAAAGAAGCGCTGGCGCCATTTCGACTATCGACACCTGAGCGAGAATACGAGCTGTTACCCTATCTTATCGAAGACAAACCACTGCTCTACGACATCGACCTGGCCGTGCATATGCAACCTGCAGACGCTGAAACAGCCACCACTGTCAGTAACACCAACTATAAGAGTATGTACTACTCCTTTGCACAACAACTCGCTCACCATGCCATTGGCGGTTGTAAAATGAACATTGGTGATCTGCTCGGCTCAGGCACGATATCCGGTGCAGACAAAAGCGGCTACGGATCATTGCTTGAGATCTGCTGGGGCGGCAAACAAGCCATTGAACTTGCGGGTGGCCAGACCCGAACCTTCATTGAAGATGGAGACACGCTGACCCTGACGGGGCACGCGCAGGGCGATGGATACAGGATAGGGTTTGGAGAATGTACCGGTACCATTTTGCCAGCGGTAAAGTTAAGCCACTAAAGCGATGCCAGGAAATTCCTCGCCACGCCCTTCATTACCGCACAGTCTGTCGGCCCGGATTTTCACGATATTGAGTGTATATCACTTCATTTTTTTTACTTCGTTGTCACTGTATAGTACGAAGTTCATTTTGAACTTCTGCAAGCAGTACGACAATGAATGATCGATCCGATGGTACCGAGGGTACCGTACTGGTTAATGCAGTTACCGATTGGCTGATGCAACAGGCGCTGGGCCAGGCCGACATTGAAGATATTTTCGACGGCTGTTGTCAACGCCTGGACGCCGCAGGCCTCCCGATAGCACGTGCGATGATCTTTTTCCGCACACTGCACCCTCTCTATGCCTCGACCATTATCTTTTGGCGGCGTGGCGAAAACATTCGCTCCAGTCGCACAAGGCACGAGGACTCCTTCACGTCTGACGAATTTACCAACAGCCCTATACATCGCCTGTCAACCAGTCGAACTCCCTTTTTACGAAGACGTCTGGTCGGCGACACCGCTCTGCTTGACTTCCCCGTGCTGGAGGAACTCCGAGACCAGGGCACAAGCGATTATTTTGCCTACAAGGTTGCGTTTGCAAGCGAACTCGACGACGAAGAATACGAAGACGGCATTATTGGATCCTGGTCGACAGAACGCCCGTCCGGCTTCACTGATCAGGAAATTGTCTGGCTCATGCGGGTACAAAGCCGCATGGCTGCTGCCTGCAAAGTGCAAATCCGCGACGCTGTTACCCAAAACGTGCTAAACGCCTATTTGGGTCCCAACGCCGGACGTCGCGTTATGAAAGGGAACATTCGACGCGATAACAGCGAGCAAATAGAAGCGGTTATCTGGTTCAGCGATATGAGAGACTCTACCCGCTGGGCAGACGAACTTGAACCAGATGAGTTTTTATCTTTAGTCAATGGCTATTTTGAGTGCACTGCCGGCGCCGTCATTGCAAACGGGGGGGAGGTACTCCGGTTTATTGGAGATGCGGTACTGGCAATTTTCCCGGTGAAGAAGAACGATCCGAACGACTCGCGTCGAGCAGCACACATCGCCATGAAAGCCGGGATAGACGCAGAATCACGGCTCGACAAACTCAACCAGCAGAGAACTGCAAATCAACTTCAGCCGGTAGATTTTGGCCTCGCCCTGCACATCGGCCAATTGACGTTCGGCAATATTGGTGTCGCTGAACGACTTGAGTTCTCGGTAGTTGGCCCGGCAGCAAACGAAGTTGCCAGACTGGAAGCGATGTGCAAGGTGTTAAAACACAGGGTTCTTGCCAGCGAGGAATTCGCATCGCTGGTAGACACGCAGTGGAAGTCGCTTGGTGAACACACGCTGCGCGGTGCGAAAAACAAGGTTAATATTTACACACCGGAAGGTAAGTAACTGCCCGCACGACAAGCCTTGCCAGACGAGCTTTTTCCCTGCACCAGCAACGTCAACGGGCCAGATTACAACAGCCTTTATTGTCGACTTAACGCTCGACTGACCCCTGCAACTACACCGCTTTAGCAGACACACTATGCTGCAAAACAACGCTGTTGTTGTAGTCGTTTTGGTTCACTGCCTGCCTCTCACCGGAAAGTATAATGAAGCGACCCAGATTACTCGGAGAAGCATCCATTCCGGGCAGCGATAAAAAATTACGTCTGCTGCAGGGTAAAGATGATTGCACAATCACAGTTACCCGAGGCGGTGAACTCATGAGTACGCGCAAACACGCGTCTGAAGACGCGCTGGCTGCACTACCCTGCTCGATGTTAGCCGATAGCCAATCTGCGTCGGTACTGATCGGTGGTCTGGGGATGGGGTTCACCCTGGCGGCTGCTTTAAAGGCCACAGGTACTGAGGCAAAAATTACCGTAGCGGAGTTGGTGCCAGAGGTGATTGAATGGAACAGAGGACCGCTCGGTGCCTACGCCGGATATCCACTGGATGACCCTCGTTGCTCAGTTTATGCGGGCGATGTCATTGACTTACTGCGAAATCCGAATCAACGTTTTGATGTTATAGCACTGGACGTTGACAATGGACCTGAGGGCTTCAGTTCGTCTGCCAATAACTGGATCTACAGTAACATCGGAATCGACGCCACCCGGCACTCGCTAAATCGAGGCGGCTTGGCGGCCTATTGGTCTGCCAGTGCAGACAAACAATTTCCCGATCGGCTGCAGCGAAACGATATGGTGGTGCATGAACATCTGGTTCACGCACACGGCAAAAAAGGGCCGCTTCACACCATTTGGATTGCCAGAGCTGCTGGTTAGCTGCATTATTCATGCGGATCTTCTGACGTAACGGTACTGCGATTAAAGGTGTCTGTTACTTTGCTTTAGCGTAAATATCAGCCGTGTACAGTGTTTTTCTCTTTTGCGTCGACAGTTCCTCGTTACCGACAAGCAATTGATCTGAACAGGTTCATAAATTTCAATCCATGCCGCTCGAATAACTATTCGCAGCAAATTACTTGCATCGTTAGCGAGTCTTTTTCCAGCGAACTAAATGTGACTGGCAAGGACTATTCACGAAATCAACGAAACACCAAATTTCCGCACGCTACACTCGCCCATTCTGAATAACCCGACCCGGGACTGATACCACGGGACTGGTACCAGCAGTAACCTGGATAGCGTAAGTTTGCCAGTTCATTCTAAAACTGTTCAGCGTGCGATGTCCGAACAAATTTTCTTCGATACCAGGCACGTTAATGCACGGATAGATACAAGGCCACCATCTACATTTACAACAATGCTTGCCGACAAAAGAAGTGGCAGGAAGCCAAAGATATTAATTACTGCTATTTCCAATTCGCAGTAAACGAATTACGTAAAAACACATGACCGGCAATGTAAAAATTAGCTCAAGCATTAACAAGAACCTGATCGCTATCAGTCTGGTATCTACCTTGTTGATCTTCTGGTTGAGCGCCAGCTTTTGGTTTGAAGCCTTTATACAGCGCAGTGGTGCTGCTCAGCTACAGGTAGTCACCCAGCCAGAGGAGACACTGTTTAAGCTCGCAATGAATCTGGGAAAAGAGCGAGCGCTGTTGCACACAATATTGGCCAGAACAAAGCCCGCAGCTCAGACCCTTGACTCCTTGTATGAGGTGTCACTGCAATCGAAGCAACTGCTGGACTCAGCGCTGCAGGAAATCCGCGAATCCAGAGCCTACAAATCGGCCCTGAACACGCACCGATACGACGATCAGAAAATCGAGCAGTTGCTGTCAAACCTGAGTAGCAGCTTCGAGCAACTATCACAAGACAGCTCGATTGTAGTTTTACAAATTGCTATTCGTCCGGCAGATCGCGATGACGCGATGAGAATGCAAATTTTCGACGCCTACGGAAAAGTGATTCAGCAGGTCAACAATCTGAGATTAAGAACACACTTCCTCCCGCAGAAGCACTACCAAAAAGTTATCGCTGCGCATAGTTTGAAAAATGCTATCTGGGATCTGAACGAATCGTTGATGCAAATCGGGCCTCTGCTCGAAGGGTATTTGATTCAAAGCAGAGACGGGTCATTCTCTTCCGTCAATAGAGACGGTCTGCTGTTCAGAATATACCAACAAATTCAAAGCGCAGACCATGCGCTATTTGAAGTCGGCGATTTTTCAGGTAATGCCGTGCTGAAAACCAACCTTGAAAGCCAGCTTGCCATATTTGTCAGCAAGTTCTCCGGCGCTTACCGCACCGCGGAAAGCAGATTACTGAAAGACCTGGCGTCAGGAAAATACAGTGAAGTTACCCCGGAAGAATGGCGAGGCATCTCGGATTCCACCCGTCGCGACATACAGTCGTTGGCGACGGACTCGGTGAACCGCACAATGGATACTGCAAAATCAATCAAGGGTAAGGCCACCAGTCGTCTCGCCGTCGATACGCTATTGGTTCTACTGTGTATCGGAATGGCTATTTCGTCGACCAGCATCGCAAAAAAGGTACAACACCAGGCAACCCATGACGATCTCACCCAGCTACCGAACCGACGCTTCTTTAAACACAATATTCAGTCATCGATAGGAAAGAACTCCCAGTCACCCGTTACGCTCGCGTTGCTAACAATCGATTTAAATCGATTCAAATCAATTAACGACACCCTTGGGCATGCTGTCGGAGATACCCTATTAAATATGGTGGCCGAGCGACTGATCAATTGTGTGGACGATCGAATGTGTGTTGCCAGAATGGGTGGCGACGAGTTTGCCATGCTGTTTGCGCCTGAAGACTATGACGAACCCGTTCTACTGAGTGAATCTATCATCAGGGAAATCGAACGACCCTTTATGATCGACGAGGGAATCATCAACATCGGAACCAGCATCGGGATCAGTTTTTATCCACAGGATGCGGACAACGCGGAAGATCTGCAGGTTTCGTCTGACCATGCTATGTTTTTTGCCAAGCGCGATGGTAAACAGGAACGAAAGAGTTGTTATCAGGTTTACAATCATGAAATGGCAAAGGAATTCGAATCTCGTCTGCAAATTGAACGTGATCTGGCCATTGCCATCGAAGAGAACCAGTTTGAAATACACTATCAGCCGCAGTTCAACCTGGATGAAAGCCGCGTCGATGCGGTGGAAGCACTGGTCAGATGGAAGCACCCGACACGAGGCATGGTGTCACCGTTTGAGTTTATCAGCGTTGCGGAAGAATGCGGCCTCATGCCATCGGTAGGTAACTGGGTACTCAATGAAGCCTGTCGTCAAGCCAGCGAATGGCGCAAGAACACCGACTTCGAACTGAGAGTAGCCATCAATGTTTCGGTTCAGCAGATCATGCAGGCGAGCTTTGTAAGTGATGTTTTTAACACAATGAAAAAATACCAGCTAAGCCCCGATGCTATAGAAATAGAGTTAACAGAGAGTGTATTCATGGCTGACTCGGATTGGGTAATCAAGTCACTGTTGACGCTTCGCGAAGCCGGCATCAAGATCGCACTGGATGACTTCGGCACTGGCTACTCCTCGCTCAGTCAGCTGCAGGATCTTCCGATAAACACGCTAAAAATTGACCGTAGCTTTATCTCAAAACTTAGCAATCAACCAGGAGTCTCAAATTCAGTAACCGCTACCATCGCATCTATTGCTGATGTGCTGGGCCTGGACACGGTTGCCGAAGGCGTCGAATCTAACGAACAGCTGGATCAGGTAGCCGACCTCGGTATCAACGTTGTGCAGGGGTTTTTCTACTCGAAACCGTTAGCAAGTGCGTACATCCCAGAGGCTATCGCTTCACTAAACAAGCAATATGGCAGGGTAGACAAAGCCGCGTAACCTGATTCCACATCAACCAACGTAACAATTTATCAAGGCTAAATTGTCACGCAGAGATCGCGTCTAACCCCAATCTCTCCAACTGCTCGGGAGGGCACCCTTCTTCGCCAAGCAATTGTTTCAGCAGCACGAGCATCTCATTGCGTGCGCTGACGTGGCTGTCCCACAGGTTGTTCTTTTGCTCGGGATCATCCTTGCGACTAAACAAATAATTTTCATAGCTTCTGGGGTCAATAGTTACCGGCGTCTTCCACATCG
>CAYMVV010000125.1:7149-9436 GCA_964393885.1 uncultured Granulosicoccaceae bacterium
AACAAATAATTTTCATAGCTTCTGGGGTCAATAGTTACCGGCGTCTTCCACATCGGGTAAGGTACCGACGGATCAAAAAGATCGTTATCAACAGGCTGATTTGGCATGGCCCCGACTCTGCCGTCGATCGGGTTGTCGACGATCAGTGGCTGATAAATAGCAGTGGAATACGTGTAGAGCGGCTTACCGCTGACCGGTGATTTAAACAGTGTCCAGTCATCGTTACTAACGCAGACTCCCTGCCCGAACGTGCCATAGGTAATCGCCGGACGAATAGCTGACGTGCTGTCTTTCAAAACAGGAAGCACACTTTTTGAGTGCCTGGTTGACTCTGGAGGCGTACCACCAGAGGCCTCTATTACGGTTGCGAACAAATCCACCGTTTGCGTCCAGGCACTCGTCCTGGTGGCTTGGCCCTCGTTGCGTGGATCCCAAATCATCAGTGGGATATTGGCATGACTGTCATAGTGCGGATACTGTTTGCCAAATATATTGCGCTGCCCCAGATCATGACCATGATCGGTCGTAAAGATCACCATCGTATCCTGCCACAGATTTAACGCATCGAGCTTGTCCATGAAGGTGCCGAACCACTTATCTACCATCGTGGTCTTACCGTAGTACTGTGATTTCAGGTAGGCCAGTTCCGCAGCGCTGGTCTGTGCCATAAACGCATCGAGATCATCGTAGACCTGATACGGTGGCCAAATATTATAATCGTCTGCATTGCCTTCTATGCCATCCGTATACATTGACGCATAGGGTTCCGGCACATGGAAAGGCTCGTGCACATCGAAACTCTCAACCTGTAAAAAAAACGGTCCATTGGCTGCATTGTCGTCAAGCCACTGTGCGGCGGCAGTGAACGTCAATGCCGGAAAAAAATCTTCTTCTGAGTGACGATGACTCACATTGGCGTAGTACTGGCGCATGTGACCCTCCGAGCGGAACTCGGACATCTTATCGACCCAGGCTGGCACCGGGCCTTTCTGCGGCAGACGATAGTTATCGCATTCATGGCCACGAATAAACTCTGCCGTGTTAAACCACTCTATATAGCCATTCGCCATTTCTTCCCAGTAGTGATAATGATCAGTAACAATGGCAGTGGTATACCCTGCTTTTTGTACCTCCTTTGGTAACTTTGGGTCAAACGCTTCCAGCGGGCCCCATGGTCTCCACATAAACTCTTTGCGACCGGCTGATATCTCTCGTCTTGCAGGCATACACGGCAGGCTACCAATAAAATGGTTGTCAAATACAAGAGATTTATTTGCAAACGCTTCAAGATTTGGGCTTTCACAAATCGTGTCCGGATTATAAGTCTTCAGCGCTTCCTTGTTGAGGCTGTCAACTAAAACAAGAATGATGTTCATGCGTTCTCTCCCGGGTCGCGTGTGTAGCGTACAATTTGGTCGCATCGGTAATGGCGAGCATGTGGCGTAGAGATCGTCTCGCAGGGCTGCGAATGCAAAGCACGCTCAGGATACTGTCGTTTTCGCGAACATACGTGGTTATCAATCGACGATAAATCAAACCATCAGTCAGGTAACAATCGCTGTCCGCTGTTGCGATCAAATACGTGCGCCTTACTGGCGTCAAAACCGAGAGCGACTCGATCGCCCGGCCTGAAGGTAACCGCAGCGTCTTCAACCAGCCTGAGTTCGGTATTATCGGCTGAACACGACAGGTGAGTCTCGTTACCCATTGGCTCGACGATGTCTACAACAGCATTCAGTGCACCGCCCGGCACTACACTCAAGTGTTCAGGCCGAATACCAAGTTGCACCGACTGCCCCGGCTGTAGTGATACTCCGGGCACGCTGACAGCCGCGCCAACCGACAAGTGTATAACCGTGGATGTCGCCTCGGTCTCTGCAACGCCCGATAGCAGGTTCATTTGAGGCGCGCCGATAAACTCGGCCACAAACAAATTGTTCGGGCTGTTGTAGAGGTCCATCGGTGATCCAATCTGTTCGATCAATCCATCATTCATCACGACAATTTTATCCGCCATGGTCATCGCCTCGGTCTGATCATGGGTAACATAAATTGATGTTGTCTTCAGGCGCTGATGCAGAAGCTTTACTTCCTTGCGCATGACCGTGCGCAATTTCGCATCAAGATTGGAGAGCGGTTCGTCAAACAGGAATACTCTGGGTTTGCGAACGATTGCCCGACCCATGGCAACCCGCTGACGCTGACCACCCGACAGCGCTTTTGGTCGTCGATCCAGATAATCCCCGAGGCCGAGTATCGTACTGGCCTCGATAACAGCCGCGTCGAT
>CAYMVV010000125.1:9536-15060 GCA_964393885.1 uncultured Granulosicoccaceae bacterium
GGCAGCTTTCGCAATGTCTTGACTAGGATTTCATATTTGGATAATGTTATTTCATTATTGAAATTTTGAAAAGAGAAATCCACATTGAATCCCAGTCTCCGACTACTGAAGGTAATGGAGTACCTGATGGCTGCCGGGCAGAAACCAGTAAAACAGATCGAGATCGCCCGTGACCTGCAGCTGTCACCCGCTACCGTGAGTCGCATTGTACGCGCGCTTGCAGACGAGGGTTACGTGCTGATGACGCCGGAAAAATACTGTGTGCGCAATTTTCGTCTGTCGCGCAACGTCCCGATGTCCGAGCCCTACCTGGCAACCCTTGACCAGCTGATGCGAGACATCTCTGCAAACTTCGCAGTCAGTGTCGAAGCAGTCGTGGTCACAGGCTTTGAATTGTTTTGGCACTCCTGCACAGAGTTCCCCGACGCCAGCATCGCAATCAAGGCGCGCCCCGGGTTTCGACGCACACTGGCCGAACTCGATCCGCTGGCCCGTCTGTACTTGAGCCGCATGACATGGGAAGACATCAACAATGCCTTGCTGCCCGGCGGGTTCTTCCGCAACGACGTACATCGCGACATCGTCAACGCTACAGAAGCCAGACAGATAATCGAAAGTGCCGCCAACAAGATGGTCGACTTTGACTTCTACGGAAATCACCTTGGTGTGCGGCGTTTTGCAACCCTGATTGATGATGATCACGGGCGCTTCATGCACTTGCTTAGCATCGCTGAGGCCGCTGTTCCGGTACGCGATCGCGCCGCACATATTAGCGAGCTTACGCAGGTATTGACTGAAGCTCGAGCAACCTTAAAAACCCAGATTACATCGGAGTCAGCTCTCGGCACCGATTCACACGCAGCGCCCATGGCAAGAGTCGGGTAGCGCGTTTTTTTCGTTAAACGGAGGATACAGATGAAACTCAAAACCCCTGTGAAGAAACTCTTCAGGGCAACGGCAATCGGGGTAGCCACTTTACTCGCGATGCCAGCTCAGGCGGCCGAAGAGATCAACGTTGTTTTATTTTCGATGTCCTACACCCAGGGGCTGGCGAAACTGGCTGACGACTTTGAAGCTAAAACCGGCATCAAGGCCAATATTGAAGTGGTTGGTCAGGATGTTTTCGAAAACCGCATCACGCTTACCTTTACCGGTAAAACCGATGATCTCGATGTAGTCCACACACCGGTTATACAGTTGCAACGATGGGTTGCCGCCGATTGGCTCCAGCCTATGACAGGCTCAGTCGAAGGTATGGACAGCAAGGACGATATCCTCGCCGGACCACTCGATGCCTACAAGGTCAATGGTGAGCAATGGGCGCTGCCATTCTTTGCCGAAGCCGGCATCATGGCCTATCGCAAAGACCTGTTGGCCGAAGCAGGTTACGAGACGCCACCAGCCACCTGGGATGAAGTTCTGGAAGCTGCAGCAGCCATAAAAAAAGACGGGGTTGCCGGTGCAGCGATGCGTGTAGCACCTGGCCAGGGCTTTAACATGTTTGTATTCCCGATGATCATGCGTGCCTATGGCGGAGAGTTTTTCGCCAACTATCCCGATGATCTGACACCGGCTATCGATTCACCAGAGAGCTTAAAGGGGCTCGAGGTCTATTCATCACTTATGAATGACTATGGTCCGCCGGGTATTGGAAATTTTAATTTCAACGAAGTCGCCGCCGCCATGCAGACTGGCCAGGTCGCCATGATCTTCGACGGTACAGCAGTCGCCGCCTGGACACTCGACCCGGAAAAAAGTCAGTTCGCTGACAAGATTGAGCTGGCTCCAGTGCCCACGGGCCCGGAGGGTCGTTCGCCTGCCATCGCCGTACACGGTCTGGGCATACCTGCCGGCGCTCCCGATCCGGAACTGTCATTCAAGTTCATTGAATGGGCCACCAGTGAGGAAGTACTGACGAAAATAGCCATTAGCGAGGCGTTTGCAGATTTTACTCGCGCGTCAGTGGCATCAAATGAAGAGGTTATTAACAAGTACAAATCCATTCACCCGAAGTTTCTTGACTTAAAAGTTCAAATGCTTGGTGATGCGATCGGTCACTACCGCCCACTATTGCCGCAATGGCCTGAGCTTGGCGCGGCGATCGGGGAAAACATCAACGCTGCCATTAACGGCTTGATGTCGAACGAAGAAGCACTGGCTGCAGCGCAGGAAGAGATGACAGAAATACTCGAAGAGTAATTAGTCATGCACCTTGCCAGAATTTCCGGCGACCCTTTCGCTACACGCAACGGTAGTGTCGACGGCCACTTTGGCAGCGGGTTCTGCCGGAGCTCACACGCTCCGGCAGCACTGTTATCAGCTCTGTAAAACCACGTGCAATCCCTGACAAATAACCTGGGTGTTCAGCCCAGAATTCAAAAAACCTACCAGCGCATGCTGTTGCCTGCCGTACTGGCGGTAGGCATTTTTGCAATCATTCCACTGATCGGGATGTTCGCCCTTTCTCTGACCGACTTCCATCTGATCAAAAAGTGGGATCAGGACATCGGCTTTCATAATTTCATCAAGCTCTACAATAACAAGCGCTTTATGGCATCTGTAGAAGTGATGCTATTGCTCAGTGTCTTTGGTGTATTTTTTCAGGTTGTCATGGGCACATTGATTGCGGTTGGCCTTGAAAAAATCATCCCGCGCTGGCGATTTATGCGAGGCATCTTTGTTGTACCCTTTGTGGTTCCGGCCGTTGCTGTCGCTTTGATCTGGCTTAGCCTGTTGACGCCAACCCTGAGTCCGATTAACGATTTCTTCGAAATATTTAACATCACCGTGCCCCCTTTTCTTACCACACAGTACGGTGCTATTGCTGCGATTGTGATTGCTGATACCTGGGCATCCTACCCGTTTGTGATGTTGCTGATTCTCGCTGCGCTGCAAGGCATATCCAGTGATCTGGATGAAGCCGCGTCTCTTGACGGTGCAACAAAAATTCAGATTTTCTTTAAGATAACGCTGCCACTGCTGGCACCGGCACTGTTGATGGTGGCTTTGTTTCGATTCATCGAAACACTAAAACATTTTCCACTGATTTATATCATGACCAAAGGTGGCCCTGGCAGGTCAACACAGGCAACCAACTACTTCGCCTATATCCAGACCTTTCAAAACTCAAATGTCTCATACGGTGCCGCAATCGCCGTGTTTTTATTTTTGTTTGCTGCCATCATCAGTTTCTTTGTGGCACGGGCAAACGCGAGAATCAACGATGCGTAAGCAGGACCGCAATTTCAAGCGACTGCTGGGCATTGCGATGATGCTGTTGTTCTTTGGCTTTGCCTTGCTGCCAATTGTCTGGGCGCTGATACTTTCCTTCAGGCCAGCCTCACACCTGTTTGAGCCGATCTGGCAATCCCCAACCATGCTTACCCTTGAGAACTTTCGTTCTCTGTTGCGGTCTGACTTTCCGCACGCACTGTTGAATAGCCTGGTAACGGCGGGGACGTCGACAGTACTGGCTATGCTGATTGGTGTACCCGGCGGATTTGCATTGGCAAAAGGCCGATCACAAAAACGCTTTATCGCATCATGGGCGCTGTTATTATTGCGCATGGCGCCACCCGTAGGATTTGTGATTCCGCTTTTCCTTATCTATCTGAATATCGGATTGCTCGACACCTGGCTGGGTCTGATCGCCGCCTATATGGTATTGACACTGCCACTCGTTGTATGGTCCTCGTGGACATCACTTGCGCAAATTCCCGATGAACTGATAGAGGCATCATTACTCGATGGAGCAAGCCTGTTCCAGTCACTAACAAAGGTAGTGATACCTGCCGCACGTCCAGGCTTGATTGCAACTGCCGTACTGGCGTTTCTGATCGCATGGAACGACTTTTTCTTTGCACTGATCATCACTCGCGGCAACACTGTTACCGCGCCTGTTTCAGTGATGAACTTTGTCTCCTATGCCAGTGTAGACTGGGGCAGTATTGCGCTTGCCAGCGTAGTCCTGACCTTGCCAACATTGCCCGTGATTATCTTCGCTAATAAATATATCGTCCAGTCAATGGGCGGTGCGGTTAAAGGATAGATATGCCCAGCGCTTCACCACAGCCAACTGACGCACCAGATCGACCCAATATTGTTTTTATCATCACTGATCAACAACGCCTCGATACCATTGCGGCTCATGGGCATCCACATATGCTGACGCCACATCTGGACGATCTGGTCAAGCGCGGTGCCAGCTTTGAAAACATGTATGTGACCGCTCCGGTTTGCTCACCCTCACGCGCCTCACTGTTTAGTGGTACTTACCCTCATACCAATGGTGTCTTTCGCAATGATGAACCCTGGTCATGGTGCTGGGTAGGCAGCTTAGCTGACGTCGGTTATCGCTGCGTCAATGTCGGCAAAATGCATACATGGCCAGTGGAAGGTGCGTTCGGTTTCCATGAGAGACACGTCACCGAAAACAAGGATAGAGACAGCCCGGGCCTGCCGTTTTATCTTGATAACTGGGACAAGGCCTTACACATGCGTAAAGCCTATAAGCCCTCCCGCGTTACCTATCGAAAGAGACCGGATCACAGTGCGTCGATGGGCGCCTTTACCTGGGCGCACGATGAGGACCTGCACCCCGATGTCTTTGTTGCTGACAACGCCTGCTGGTGGCTTGAACGCTACCCTGGGCAGGAGCCGTTCTTCTTACAGGTGGGCCTGCCGGGGCCACACCCGCCGTACGATCCGACCAAAGCGTATCTCGATAAATATCAGGACCGCGAACTACCCACCGCCATTCGCGACTACGATCTCGACAGCCAACCCGCGCCACTGCGCGAGTTGCGACGCAACCATCTGGACAACGATCACGATGCGGTCGTTCATCTGGAAAACCCGACAGATGAGCAACTGCGTCATCAGCGCGCACACTACTACGCCAACTGCACCATGATCGATGATCAGGTTGGCAAGATAGTCGCCGCTCTCAAGGCTCGCGGCGTACTCGACAACACCATTATTATTTTCACCTCTGATCATGGTGACTGCCTCAACGACCACGGGCACTCTCAAAAGTGGAATATGTTCGAGCAGACGGTGCACGTACCAGCCGTGGCGTGCTGGCCTGCAAAAATAAAAGCCGGATTAAACATTCCGGCACTGGTATCACTGATGGACTTCGGGCCAACGATAATGGACTATGCGGGCGCTGACATACCAGCGTGGATGGAGGCAGAATCGCTACGCGGTTTACTGGAAGGGAAAACAGATATCGGACGCCCTCGCGTGTTCACCGAACAATCCGATGACGCCATTATGACTGGCAGCAAGTTTGTCACAATGGTCCGCGAAGGGCCGTACAAGCTTGTCCATTTTATCGACTGCGATGACGGGCAATTGTTTAATCTGGATGAAGACCCGGGAGAACGCACTAATCTGTGGTCTGACAGCAACCACAGTGATGTGCGGCAGCGATTAATTGATGAAATCCTCAAATGGCGGCTGGAAAGTTCCAGGCGTACTCAAGGCTTCGTGCAAATGCTCGCCTCCAATGGCGGCTCGACTG
>CAYMVV010000126.1:0-14339 GCA_964393885.1 uncultured Granulosicoccaceae bacterium
GTTGGAGCATAGACTGAAAACTTGCCATGATAGGTCTTGCGCCCCGGACTGGCGTAGCCGTTGGCGCGGCTGCTGGTTAAATTCATACTGACCAGTCCTTCTATCATTTTCACCGCGGCACTCACTCCGTCGACAACCGGTATGCCAAACTGCTTTGACAGTTCTGCGGCGAAATCGGCCATGCCTGCACAGCCGAGCACTATTGCCTCCGCCGAGTCCTTTTTTATGGCTCTGTCAATTTCTGCGGCAATGGCTTTGTCAGCGTCTCCGTTCTCTAGATCGAGCACTGGCACATCACTCGCACGAATGGATACACATCGATCGGACATACCGTAGTGCATGGCCAGTTTTTCCAGCGCAGGCACAGAGCGACTGAGTGTTGTAACGATAGAAAACCTGTTCGACACCATTGACGCCATCATGCAGGCTGCCTCGCATAATCCGGCAACCGGTCCGTTGGCAATGCAACGCGCGGCGTCGAGACCGGTGTCATCGAAACAGGCGATGACATGTCCATCGCATTCGTTGTATTCGATTATGTTCTCAAGTAACCCCGGTATCGCAAACACTTCGTCGTAATAGCCCTCGATGCTCTCGGGTCCATAGTCCGGCTGGCTGCCAATGATTTCTGTATTGCTGTTAGCAACTGCACGTGCGGCGTCTACAGCCGTTGCGGTCATAGATGCGGTAGTGTTAGGGTTGACGAGGTGGATTTTCATTGTGATTCGATGATGTCCCATTTGAGGAAAAACAACCAGTGCGGCTGTAGATGCAGTGCGGCGGAAAAAAAAGGATCCTGTGCCGATGATGCCGATCACTGGTTTTGTTGTAACAGAAAACGGCGCAATATTCTGCCCGCGGCTGGTCGCTTGCAATCAGTGTGAGTTAAAAACTGCATCGGCATGCTGCAAAAACAGCAGCGATATCCATAAGGTGGCTCTGTACAATGATCTATAGCCTGACAGAATTGATGCCAGAGGCTTTGCCACTGCTTTGCTACAGATTGACGCATAATGTCTGATACAACCGTAACCAATAATTTACACCTGAAGTCGCTGACCAAGCGCTTTGGCAACGTCGTTGCGGTTGACAACATCGACCTGACCATCAACGCAGGTCAGTACTGCTGCATGCTTGGGCCATCGGGATGCGGCAAGTCTTCTACGCTGCGCATGATTGCCGGTCACGAAAACCCGGACAGTGGCAGCATAACCCTCGGCTCGATGGATATCACCAGTCGGGTGCCAGCGCGGCGTGGCACTGCAATGATGTTTCAGAGCTACGCGCTGTTTCCACACCTGGACTGCGTCGATAACGTAGCATTTGCGCTCAAAATGCGCGGCGTCGATAAACAAACCCGGCGCGAAAACGCCATGCAGATGCTTGAGCGTGTACACATGTCCGAGCAACATGCACGCAAGCCTGCGCAATTGTCCGGTGGGCAGCAACAGCGTGTAGCCCTTGGCCGGGCGTTAATCACTGAGCCCCAGTTGCTGCTTCTCGACGAGCCATTGTCTGCACTTGATCCATACCTGCGCATAGAAATGCGCACCGAGTTAAAGCGTCTACAACGCGACCTCGGCATCGCCTTTGTCCACGTGACCCACAGTCAGGAAGAGGCAATGGCGCTGGCCGACCTCGTGGTCGTAATGAACGAAGGCCGCATAGAGCAGGTCGGTTCGCCCTACGAAGTTTTTAACAAGCCGGCCAGTGTATTTGTCGCCAGATTTATCGGTGGCCACAATGTGATCAAAGAACACGACCGGGTATATGCTGTTCGCTCTGATAAAATTCGCTTAAACCGTGGCGGCGACAGCGTCATCCGCAATATAGAGTTTCTGGGTCATACAGTCAGGCTTTCTATAGATAGCCCGCAGGCAGACCTTACCGTCACCTGTGCAGACGACGAGTTTTATCTTTCCCCCTACGAGACAGGAGATGCTGTCTCACTGCAATGGAACACCACCGATCAGCACGCACTTATGTGACAATCAACGGCGACAGATGTAACCGTTGATTGCACAGAAAGAGTAAATTCACAACCAATCACAGGAGAGTACTATGACAGAAGTAACAAAAGACAAGGGAATCGATCACGGGCGTCGAAAACTGCTTAAAACCACAGCAGGCGCTGCAGTAGCCGGGTCGTTTATATCAGGTGCGCCCTATGTCATGTCACAGGAGAAGAAGGTACTGCGGTACCTGGGTACTGCGGTTAACCAGTCAGCTGAAATTGCCGCAAAGGCGAAAGAAGATCTGGGTATTACTATTGAGTACATTCCGGTTACTACCGACGAGGTGACCAAGCGTATCATTACTCAGCCAAACAGCTTTGACCTGGTTGATACCGAATACTTCAGCCTGAAAAAGCTCGTCCCGTCCGGTAACCTGCTGGGTATGGATGCCAATCGCATCAAGTTGTTTGATGAAATTACACCGGCATTCACCAAGGGTGAAATCAATGGCAAGAAAATCGGTGATCAGGGAACCGCACCGAAGAAAGTTTTTTATCTTAAAGGTGAAAAGTCCACTGAATTCTCGGAAGAGCCGACAGACTGGGTGACCTTAATACCCACGGTCTACAACGCCGATACTCTGGGTATTCGCCCTGATTTGATTGGCCGTCCGATCAAGAACTGGTCCGAGTTGTTAAACCCCGAGTTCAAAGGCAAGGCGTCTATTCTCAATATCCCGTCTATAGGTATCATGGATGCGGCGATGGTTGTTGAGTCGATGGGTGAGTACACCTACCCCGACAAAGGCAACATGACCAAAGAAGAAATCGACATGACCATGAAAATTCTGACCGAAGCAAAGAAGGCCGGTCAATTCCGTGCGTTCTGGTCCGATTTTAATGAAAGTGTCAATCTGATGGCCTCGGGCGAGGTTGTTATACAGTCGATGTGGTCGCCTGCGATAACTGCCGTTCGCTCCAAAGGTATTGATTGTGTTTATCAGCCTCTGGAAGAGGGCTATCGTGCATGGGCTGCGGGTTTTGCACTGCCTTCGACCATCAAGGGCGAAAAAGCAGATCTCGCCTACGAGTTTGTTAACTGGTTCCTGTCTGGCTGGGCCGGTGCGCATCTTAACCGTCAGGGCTACTACTCGGCTGTACTGTCCACTGCTCAATCGAACATGGAAGCCTACGAGTGGGATTACTGGATGCTGGGCAAGCCGGCAGAGAAAGATATCATGTCTCCGGCTGGTGATAAGCTTGCAGCAGCAGGTGAAATACGCGATGGTGGCTCATATGAAGAACGTATGGGTGGTGTAGCCTGCTGGAATGCGGTGATGGATGAAAACAAGTATATGGTTCGCAAGTGGAACGAGTTTATCGCGGCCTGATTTTGCAACTCTGGCCTGCCGTAGTCATCGGCAGGCCACTAATCTGTTTTAATTCAGGGCGTCATTTGATATGACGCCTTTTATATGTGTTATTTTGAGTTTTTTTTGTCGTGTGTATCGGCGCCTGTCCAGTTACAATGAAGGCTTGGTCACACCCGGTAGCCGCGTTTGCCAAAAGCCAACTCCAGTATCAGTACCTATCTCCTCGCGTTTCCCTATGCGTTGGTATTTATTCTATTTTTTTTAATACCGCTGGTATTGGTCGTGGTGGTCAGCTTTTGGGACTACACCGAATACTCGATCATACCCGATTTTATTGGTACTAACTACGGCGATATTTTTCGTGGCTGTGTAGCAAAACTGCCCGAGCTTTGCACCGCGTTCGCCACTTATGTGTCGACACTAAAATACGTTTTCCTTACCTGGATAATTACGCTGATTGTGGGTTTCGGTGTTGCCTACTACCTTGCTTTTTGCGTCAGCAGCCTCGCGGTGCAGATAACACTGTTTCTGCTGTGTACCATCCCGTTCTGGACCTCCAATGTCATTCGCATGATCTCGTGGATACCACTGCTTGGCAGAAACGGTCTGGTTAATTCGTTCCTGCAGAAAACCGGTTTAACCAGTGAGCCGATAGACTGGCTACTGTATTCAGGCTTTTCGGTAACACTTGCGTTTGTGCACTTATATACGCTTTTTATGGTGGTGCCTATTTTTAATTCGATGATGCGAATCGATCGCAGTGTGCTCGAAGCTGCCTATGATGCCGGAGCCAGCGGCTGGCAAATGTTGTGGAATGTGGTAGTACCACTGTGTAAGCCGGGTATAGCGATCGGGTCGATCTTTGTTATCACCATTGTGATGGGCGACTTTATCACCATTGGTGTAATGGGCGGACAGCAGATTGCGTCCATTGGTAAAATCATCAACGTTGAAATGAGTTACCTGCAGTTTCCGTCTGCAGCGGCTAATGCAGTTATTCTACTCGCAATAACACTGATGATTATTGTTGCCATGAGTCGTATCGTTGATATCAGGAGGGAGCTCTGATGAGCGTCGCTTCAAAACATGTAGAGCACAAGCACGCAGAGCACAAGCACATAGAGCACATGCACACAGAGCAGTCAGGGCACGCAGAGTTTAAACACCGGGTGCAGCGTTAATGGCCAGTCGCAGCACCAAAATATTTCTGGGTTGTTTTTTCTTTTTGTTCCTGCTGTTTTTGTACGGGCCGATGATTACCATTTTTGTGCTGTCATTTCAGGGCCCGCAAGGTGGCTTAACCTTTCCGATGAACGGATTTTCCACTCACTGGTTTGGCAAGCTGTGGGAGGGTGTGGGCGTTGTTGATATCTGGAGATCGTTCAGACGATCAATAGCACTTGGTTTTGTCGTGATGGTCATCACGGTGGTATTCAGTCTGATGGCCGGGCTTGCGTTTCGGAAAAAATTTAAAGGCTCCGGAGCACTGTTCTATATCACTGTTGCAAGTCTTATCGTGCCATCCATTGTGGTCAGTCTCGGGGTGGCACTGCAGTTTCGTCTGATCGATGATCAGGTCAGGCATATCGGTCAGGTCGATCAAATACCCTGGATCATCGAGAACTATACCACCAGTATGGGCCTGTTCAGTTCCGCACTGGGCGCGCAGCTGACCTGGACGCTGCCATTCGGCTTGTTAATCATGTTTGCGGTGTTTAATCGCTTTGATCCCTCCTATGAGGAGGCTGCCCGTGATCTGGGAGCCGGCCCGTGGGCAACCTTTAGAGAGGCAGTTTTACCTATCATCGCGCCATCTCTTGTTGGCGTGGCGCTGTTTGGCTTTACGCTGAGTTATGATGAGCTTGCGCGTACATCACAGGCCATTGGCGGTTTGAACACGTTGCCGCTGGAGCTTCGAGGACTGACTACCACTGTCACGGATCCGTCCATCTACGCGCTCGGCACGATAACCACCGGTGTCAGCTTTGTCGTCATTGCGGTAGCACTGCTGGTTTTTCGCTGGCTGCAGGGTCGACGTGCCGCCCATGGCAGTGACGCTGGCAAGGGTATGGTGTAGGCGCTCAGCCCGGTTCAAGTGTTATTATGGCGTTCGGCAAACTCGCAACGACCCGCTGCTGATACTTCGCTGCTGATACTTAATGCACCCGAATAAGATATGCCATGTAAGAAACCCCGGATAAGAAACTCTGATAAAGACCCGGACAGACATCCCTGACAAGTAAATGAGAGTACTGACATGAGCCTTGCTGGAATACAGGCACTGACATTCGATACCGGTGGAACCATTCTGGACTGGCATAGCGGATTTTCGAAGCTGCTTCAACAGACAGGCACCAGCCACGGTATTGATCGTAACTGGCACGACATCACCAATGATCTGCGCCGGCGCAGTCTTGGCAAAATGCTGAATCTCGGTAAGGACGAGCCACCGGCCTACAATTTCGATGGCGCGCATCGCATGGTACTGGATGAACTCATCAGTGAGCATGGGCTTGAGGCGTTTACCGAACAGGAAAGGCATGCCATCGCCTATGATGCCGTACACAATTTTGAATGCTGGCCAGACTTTCCACAGGTGCTGCCGAAGCTTCGTGAAAAGTATATGTGTGCTTCTTTTACCATTCTCAGCTTCAGAATTATTATGGATACCGCGCGTCGCAATGGTTTGTCGTGGGATGCTGTGTTTTCGTGCGAGGCCATCGGTAAATACAAGATACTGCCCGAAGCGTACGACACGGTAGCGCATTACCTGCAGCTCGATCCGTCACAAATCTGCATGGTCGCCTGTCATAACTTTGATCTTGACGCCGCCAAAAAGCAGGGTTTCAAAACGGCATTTGTAAAGCGGCCACGCGAGTGGGGCAATGACAGTCCGCCTGATCCGGAGCCGAATCCGATACATGATATCGTGGTCGATGATTTTCCTTCACTGGCAAAGGCACTCTCCGTAGATACTGCAGCGTAGATTGACGAACTGATCCGATATATCCTCCGGAACTGAATTCGAAATCTGCCCCGCAGTGGGTTACTGCCAGCAATCAGGAGCCGGTTAATGGCTGATGCAAGCTCTGAAATTATTCTTCACAACTACCCCCAGTCCCCGGTTGCCGAAAAGGTCAGGGTGGCATTTGGTATTAAAAAACTTGCCTGGCGCAATGTAGAAATACCACGTCTTCCGCCAAAACCGATGCTGGTGCCGCTTACCGGCGGGTATCGTCGTACCCCGGTGATGCAAATCGGTGCAGATATCTACTGCGACAGCCAGTGCATTATCCGTGAACTGGAGCGTCGTTATTCGTCACCTACCTTTATGCCAATGGCTGATACCGGCCTGATGTGGTGCTTGAGTCGATGGACCGACGGTGCATTGTTCGACCTTGGCGTAAAGATTGTGCTTGGCGCTGCCGGTGATGCACTGCCACAGGATTTTGCAGAAGATCGTGGTCGTCTTTATCTGGGTGAGGATTGGGCCGAAGGGCTGAAGCAGGCCAATGCGGAACTGCCGCATCTTGTGTCGCAGTTACGTGCACCACTGTCCTGGCTTGACAGCAACTTGAGCGATGGCAGGGCATTTCTCACCGGTGCAGAAGCCGCTGCCATCGATGCACAGATTTATCATCTGGTGTGGTTTGTTCGTGGCCGTTGGGATGGCGGACCCGCCATGCTGTCCGAGTTTAAGCATCTGGTGCGCTGGGAAGACAATGTAAGAGCGTTGGGGCATGGAACTGCAACTGAACTGAAACCGGAAGATGCGCTGGCCATAGCCCAATCATCTGAGCCCGTAACAGACAGTGGTATTGTCGGCGATGATCCGCAGGGGCTAACGGTTGGTGCGCGCGTGTTGGTCAGCCCTGATGTAAAAAGCGGTGAGCAAGTCGTTGAAGGCCTGGTGCGCCGGGCAGATGCGGAAACCATAGTTATTGAGCGCGCGGCGGACGAGGTGGGTACAGTGTGTGTGCACTTCCCTCGATCGGGTTATCGCATAGAAGCTTAAGCGAGTTTTTCACGGCGATCATGCCCTGCATAACTGTGCCAGAAGCTTGTTCAGCGATGATGGCTGGCTAAGCCAGCTATTGTGCTGGCGGGTATTTGTTTATGCAGCAACGTTGCAGTATCAGCGCATTGTATTTGCAAGTCCCGACACTTGACGGGGTGGATGAGTTCTATCGCTCTACGCTGGGCATGCAGAATTACTTTGCCGATGCTGATTTCGAGGCTGATTTCGATGCAGATGCCGACCAGTACTCGTGCGCTTATTCAGAGACAGCTTGTCGTATTGTATTTCGCAAGCGCGATGTCACGCCGTTCGCAGACAGAGCCAACAATCAGTATTGGAAAGTTGGTATCACGGTAAAAAATCTGGATGTCGCAGTGCGGTATTTGCGAGAGCAGGGTGTTGCGGTTTCGTCTCCCCGGCAGTTTCACGATATTGGCTATATGAGCCATCTGAAAGATCCGAACGGGTTCACCATCGAATTGCTCCAGCACGGCTTCGAGGGGCACGAACAGACCGTAGCGGACGGGCACCCTGTGGGGGTGCAGGCCACACTTGCTCATATTACGTTGCGGGTAACCGATATACAGATCGCAAAGCGGTACTTTGCGGGTAAGCTTGGGATGCGTTTACTGTCTGTGCAGCCGGTTAGCGGCCATCAATTCGATTTGTATTTTTTTACCTGGAGCGATGAGGTATTGCCCAATGTCGATTTGAAATCCGTAGATAATCGGGAGTGGCTGTGGGCGCGGCCCTATACGCTTATCGAGATACAGCATCTCAAGTCTTCAGATGCTGTTATCCACCACACAGAAGCAAACACCGCAGGCTTCGAAGGTTTCTCTTATCAATGTACTGACAGTGGCGAGCAATTTGTCTCTTGCCACGAGATATCAGCTTAGCCTCCCTGAACCTTTTCACACTATACAGATAGCAGAATCGAGTTTGTTAAAGCAATTTTACATTTGCCCGTTAATTTCTAAAGCACCAGGTGTCAGTTAAAAGTGTGTAGAAATGGCACATAGGCTTGATTGTTCCCATGTATCGTCGGGTTTGGACAGTATGGGTGTGGCGATGTGCAGGTGTTTGCTGTCGGTAAGATTATATTGCCGGTAGCAGTGTATTGTTTGCTTGGTTTAAATTGCACTGGTTAATAGGAACATGTAAACCCGGTGGCTTGGAGTTGATTCTGACAAGGCGTTTGGTCAGCTCTCTTTCTACTGCCCTCAATCTAAAATTCTCAGTGGAAAGCTCTTTCTGAAAAGCTCTGTATGAAAAGCGCTCTGTGTAGATGCGCTTAGTGCATAGCTTTCTGTCTATAATCTTCGACGAGCAGTATCCTTTAACTCGTCTTTTCTCTCTAATTTCGATCTCAGGTTTATAACAACATGTGGCTCACAGACCATGGTTGTTTTCCATTTCGAACTCTGGAATACAGTTGCGGGCCACATATCGAACGCCCGCGAAACAAGTAATCAAGCTGAAACCAAAGCAATATCCAGCGCAGAGCTCTGACCCCTCATTGCAGCACCCGGGTTGCCCGGTTGGAAGTCGCTGACACAATGGGATAGTCCAGCTCCTAAGTGAGGCGGATCAAAGTGCCCGTAATACTAGCGAGGGCTACTAAACCGGCGTGATCAGCAGCACACAATTGCAAGTGCAGTTTATCAATGCAACCGGTTGCAAAAAATGCTTGCAACCGCCTCTGACCGCTCGCATAATCGTCTTCCAAAGCAACAAGTACAGGTACCGCGCACAGGTACCTGCCTGCGGGAGGGCTATTGTTCAGCTTCGCTGTCAATCACATGAGCGTCGCCAAAGCGTCGTATCAGTCTTTACTCGATACTGCCAGTGAAGCCGGCTGTATCGGTATTGAAGTGCGCAATGACCTCGATGGAAAGTTGTTCGACGGCGTCGATCCGAAAGAAGCGGGTCAGATGGCACGCGATAAAGGGTTGCGAATACTCGCCCTTGCGGAGGTAAAGGCCTTTAATCGCATCAAATCGCATGGTACGCAAACCCAGGCTGTGCAAACCCAGGCTGTGCAAACCCAGGCTGTGCAAACCATAGAGGAGCTGGCGTCCATCGCCAGTGCCAGTGGTGCAGAAGGCATTAGCCTGATTCCAGCCAACGATGGCGAAACACTAGACAGCGAGCGCAGGTATGCACAGTTGATGCAGGCTGTGTCCGAGATCAACCCTGTGCTGGAGGCACATGATTTAACCGGCTTTATTGAACCGCTGGGGTTTGAAAGTGCGTCGCTACGTCATAAGCACGAAGTGGTAGAAGTCATCAACGAGCTCGAGGTGGCGGAGCGCTTCAAGATCGTACATGACACTTTCCATCATTTTCTGGCAGCACATTTATCACCGTCTCCCACACTATCGACACCCTTGTCTGACCCGAACGACGACTCGATACGCGCTGATGCAAGCGATAGCGACTCTTTCTTTGCCGCTCACACCGGTATGGTTCATATATCAGGGCTAACGCTGCAAAGCATTGCCGTTAATCAAATGGCAGACGGTCACAGACTGCTGGTTGATGCAGGCGATCGGCTGCAGAATATAGAACAGCTGAATGCGCTGGCCAAAGCAGGGTATACAGGCCCGGTGTCTATTGAGGCGTTTTCACCACTGGTGCATCAATACACTGACCCGGCTGCAAAGCTTAAGGCATGTTTTCAATTCATTGAGGCTCAGTCCAGTGCCGTTGCTGCGTGAACAAAGTATCTGCCTGTATGCCTGTGGCGGTGTGGCGTATGGTCGGTCGCCTGCCATAGTTACGGACCGGCTGTGTTCTAACGTAACCAGATTTTGTCAGAGTGAGCGCGTGCTATACGCGTGCTTGTCTGTTTTACCTACTGGTCCTTCGGGGCATTCCGGTATTCGATAATCCTATGTGCGCCGGACACAAATATATGGAGAATGAGCTATGAAAAAAACGCTTGCTGCAATGGCTGTAACTACATTGATGTCATCGGCTCTGATGACAACGACCGCAATGGCGCAGGAACTTGGTGCGTCAATTGCCCGGTTCGATGATAATTTTCTAACTGTTATGCGCAATGGCATGGTCGAGCACGCTGATTCTATCGATGGAGTGAGCATGCAGGTTGAAGATGCCAATGATGATATCGGTCGCCAGATTGATCAGGTAAAGAACTTTGTCGCGGCGGGTGTTGACGCCATCATTGTAAACATCGTCGATACCTCTGCCGGTGCTGCTGTGTCAGCTGCTGCGGGCAGCACACCGCTGGTATACGTTAATCGTGAGCCCGACAACGTTGACGACTTGCCTGCTACTCAGGCGTTTGTTGCTTCCAACGAAATTGAATCCGGAACACTTGAAGCATTTCAGGTTTGCCGCAACTTGCGTGCAGCAGGTAAAGCCGGTGGTGCGAAGGGCTATCTGATGAACGGTCAGTTGTCCAACCAAGCCGCGGTGCAGCGCTCCAAGGACGTACACGATGTCATTGGTATGGATATGTGTAACTTCATGACGCTAATAGACGAGCAGACTGCAAACTGGAGTCGCGATGAAGCACAGTCACTGATGACAAACTGGTTGTCAGCGGCTGAAGACTTTGACTTTGTTATTGCCAACAACGATGAAATGGCTATTGGTGCCATTCAGGCGATGAAGGCTGCTGGTATTGATATGGCGGCGGTTGAAGTCGGTGGTGTAGATGCTACCCAGGATGCGCTGGTTGCGATGCAGGCGGGTGAGCTCGACGTTACTGTCTTTCAGGATGCATTTGGTCAGGGCAGAGGTTCAGTAGACACCGCTATTGCACTGTCTAAAGGCGAGACGGTAGACAGCAAGGTTTACATTCCGTTCAAGCTGGTTACCCCTGACAACGTGGGTGACTTTCTCGATAAAAACTGATTCGCTTGTTGGCTAGTGGGTTGTGCGGGAAGTTCGGTAACAGACTTTTCACAGCCACGGTTGTCAGAGCAAGGCGAAAAAATGCAGGCATAGCAGGGCCTACGTCGAACCCGTGCTTTGGACAACAGGTTAACGCAGCTATGGCGACCGTGGCTTCGAGCTGTGTTACCGAACTTTCCAAACGGCCCACTAGTGAGCGGGCGGCGAGCGCCGCCCGTATGCGCCGTGTTGTAAGATATTGTTCACTATTTTCGGGTAATTGACAGAGAAGCGCTACATGGCTGACACAAGTCAGGGAACAGGCGGGCTCGCGTTTGATCAATCCAAACGCAGCTGGCCGAATGAAATAAATATTTTTATCGCACTGATTCTCATCATCTGCGTATTTGAAGCGCTCGGTCAACTATTGCCTTATATGAAAGACCAGAGCTTTCTGTTCGACAGCAAGGATCGGTTCGACAGCATCTTTAACGAAGCTCGTATAAAGATCATCATTCTGCAGGTATCGATAATCGGCATTATTGCTCTGGGTGTCACTCAGGTCATTATCACCGGTGGTATCGATTTAAGCTCCGGTTCTATTGTCGGCGCTACGGCGATGATCGCCATGAGCTTTGCACAGACTGAACTGGTCAACGGTAACCCCAATCCAAAGGCGATCTTCGGCCAGTGGGCAATGGACCTGCCGATCATTGTTCCCGTAATCGTCGGTCTCGCTTGTGGTCTGGTGGCGGGTTTAATCAACGGTGTGCTGATAGCCTATACCCGCATACCACCGTTTATCGCAACACTTGGTATGATGGTGAGTGCCAGAGGTGTGGCCAAGTGGTGGTCTAAGGGTAACCCGATCAGTTTTCCAACCGAAGAGTTTGCATGGATCGGGTCGGGTATGATGCCAGTGATCTGGTTTGTGCTATTGGCCATACTTTTTCATATCATTCTGCGCTACACGGTTTACGGTAAATATACCTATGCCATTGGCTCCAACGAAGACGCGGCGCGGATGTCCGGTATCAACGTGGCTCGCCACAAGGTACTGGTCTACGTCATCGCCGGAATACTGGCTTCCTTTGCGGCAATTATCCTGAGCTCTAAAAATCTGACCGCGCAGTCGGGTATGGGGCTGATCTACGAGCTCGACGCGATAGCAATGGCAGTCATAGGCGGGGTATCGCTGGCAGGTGGACGTGGATCGATTATAGGCACCGTACTTGGCATGATGATTTTTGGAGTGATTATATCCGGGTTTACTTATTTAAAGCTCGATGCGTTTTATCAGGAAATGGTAAAAGGGGCGATCATTGTCGGTGCTGTGGTGCTGGATCAATGGCGACAGAAACGTGCGACGGCCAAGGCCTGATCCGGGAGACTCTCAATGAATAGTGCAGCCGCAGACCGGCAGTCCACCAAATCTACGATGATCGATGACGACATCGTGCTAAAGACTCAGGATCTCACCAAACACTATGGTGGTGTGCACGCACTCGAAGGTGCAGATTTTGAACTGCAGCGTGGTGAGCATGTTGCCATCATGGGTGACAACGGTGCGGGCAAATCAACCTTTGTCAGGCAGATTACCGGTGTTGAGCAACGCACCCGTGGCAAGATCTGGCTCTATGGCAAAGAGGTAAACTTTGCCGGCCCGCTCGACGCCCGTGAAGCCGGAATCGAAACCGTGTTTCAAACGCTGGCGCTGGCAGATGATCTGGATGTGCCTGACAATTTGTTTTTAGGTCGCGAAAAAACGTTCTGCAACTGGCTTGGCCCGTTTCGCTTTCTCGACTACAAGGGCATGCGTGAGGCCACTATTGCGGGGCTTGAGAAAACCGCTGTAAAAATACCCAATATTAAAAATACCATTCGCAACATGTCCGGTGGTCAGCGTCAGTGTGTGGCCATTGCGCGCACGGCTACGTTTCATTCCCGTCTGACAATTATGGACGAGCCTACTGCCGCGCTCGGTGTGCAGGAAACCGAACAGGTTGAAAATATTATCCGCCAGCTCAAACAGTCCGGTGAGCCGCTAATACTGATCAGCCACAACATGCGTCAGGTGATGGATCTCGTTGATAGAATCATTGTTTTCCGGCGTGGGCAGATTGTAGCCAATCTGAAAAAAGAAGAAACCGATGGTCAGGATGTTGTTGCCTATATCACTGGTGCCAAGACGGGTGTTGGCTATGAGGGCGCGGCGTAGTGTGTCGTATAACTGAACGGGTACCAACGAAATGTGCTTCGTCAGCCGGTAGATAAAACGCCTTGTCCTTTCTTGAAATACAAACCGACTTTTTCCGACCACTGTGGATACGCCTGCTGTTGTTGTTGATTATGTTTGCGTGGTCGCTGCTTGAGTTCGTCACGGGTTCGCCTTTTTGGGGTATTATTTTTGGCGGCCTTGGAGTCTATTCGCTGTGGCAATGGTTTTTTGATAACTGGCCTGTCGCTGACAGCAACAGTATTGAAAAACCCGGCTCTTCATCCAGCCCCGGACCTGCGGAGCAGGATAGTGCCGACAATGAATAGGGCGCAGCGGTATCAAACTTGCCGGACTGAGCCAGGCAATTGTCTTGTCGGTAACACTTAAAGAAGTCGCTGAGCGTGCCGGGGTGTCGCGTTCAGCGGTATCGCGCACTTTTACCCACGGCGCATCGGTGTCAGACACCATGCGTCGCAAAGTGGAAAAGGCAGCCTTGGAGCTTGGCTATACGCCAAACGCACTCGCTTCCAGTCTGACCACCGGTCGTACGCGCCTCATAGGGCTGGTATCGAACAATTTTCATAATCCAATCTTTCTTGAAGTCTTTGATCTTTTTACCCGTGGTTTACAGGAGCGCGGGTTGCGGCCATTGCTGGTCAATCTAACTGACGAGACAGACCCCGCCAACTCGGTTCGTATGCTACGGCAGTACTCTGTTGATGCAGTCGTCGTCGCATCATCAACATTAACACCGGCCTTTTCGGTTGCGTTCAGAGATGCCGGTATACCGGTGGTTCATTCCTTCGGGCGATTATCGAGTGCGCCCCAGGTACATGTGGTTGGTATCGACAACGTTGAGTGCGGTCGTATTGCCGCGCGAGAGCTGGTTGCTCGTGGTTATAAAAAAATTGG
>CAYMVV010000127.1:0-9685 GCA_964393885.1 uncultured Granulosicoccaceae bacterium
GTCTGCAACGAGACCGTTTCAATCAGCGAGTGGATATCGGCATTGTTCAGGTTTAGGGTAAAGGTGTCGTTTGCGGTTGATTGCGAACGGGCCTGTTGAAAAAGTACCGGGCCGCTGATCAGTAACACAGCGGCTACCGCGAGTCGCAATCGCCATCGCAAGCGCCATTGCAACTTCCAAAAAGAAGAATCGCATAACTGCTCTGTGCATGATCTGCTGTTCATAGGCCGTGACTTCGCATGGTGACTTCGCATGGTGACTTCGCATGGTGACTTCGCATGGTGACTTTGCCTGGTGGCTTTGCCTCGTGACTTCGCTTTAGCGGCTTTGGTTTTTCGAAGTGCCGTCTATCGATAGTATGTGGTGCATATTTTATTCATCAACTATCAATGTGAATTCTGGTTGTTCAGGGTTTGATCAGCATGCTGCATGAGTGACCAGCGGCTGTGTCTGTGGTCTAATAAGCAAGGACTGTCGCCTGTCGACGACCGTTAAATGCCCGTTTTCGATGTTGTCTGCCTGAAGAATTTGATTAGTTGATTGATTTGAGTGACCGCGAAGACAGAATGGGCAAACAGAAACCACGGTTACTTTTCTATTTTTTACATCTGCTCGGTGTTGGTCATGTCTACCGTGCCAGGCGATTGATTGAGGCATTCGCTGCAGAAGGGCTCGCAGTAGATGTGGTGTATGGCGGAGTGCCCTTGCAGGGCGTCAGCTTTGCTGCTGAAAGCGTGCACTACCTGCCTCCCGTTCGAGCCGCGGATGCAACCTATAAAAAAATGCTTACCGGCGACCGTGAGGAGCTGTCGGTCGACTATATGAAGAGCCGCAAGCAGGCGTTACTGAGCGCTTACGCGGGTCTTGAACCGGATGCGATCATCACGGAAGCTTTCCCGTTTGGACGCCGAGTTGTGCGCGACGAAATCGATGCACTTTTCAGGGCCGCAGCAAAGCGCCCGAATGCACCGTTAATCGTGTCGTCAGTGCGTGACATTCTTCAGGGCAATCGAAAGCCGGGCAGGCGAGAGGAAATGCGTGACTGGATTCGGGATCGCTTCGATTACGTACTGGTTCATGCGGATCCTGACGTGATCAGGCTGGATGAAACATTTCCGCTGGTCAGTGATATTGAAGAAAAACTGACGTATACAGGCTTCGTTGTACCTCCTGTGCAAGATAAACCGATTGTCGACCAACATGATGTCATTGTGTCTTCCGGCGGAGGCATGTTCGGCGGTGAGCTAATGGCTATTGCGCTGCAATTGGCAAACAGCGATGTGCGTAGAAGTTGGTGCCTGTCTACCGGCCCCAATTTAAGCCGCGAATCCGCTGCTACACTTCGCGATAACGCTGCTTCGCATGTGACAATCGTTGAGTATCTCGATGGCCTCGCGGAGCACATGAAACAAGCGAAAATCTCGATATCGCAGTGTGGGTACAACACCTCCATGGATGCGCTTGCAGCGCATGAGGCGAGCGATTGTCGAGCGGTTTTTGTGCCGCATGACACAACCGGGCAAACAGAGCAGTTACGACGGGCCGCGCTGTTGCAGAAAGCCGGCTATGGTATCTGTGTACCGCAATCTGAATTAACGACAGAGCGTTTGCGAAATGCAGTGCAACAGGCGCAACAGTTACCGAAAATCTCGCGTGCGATCGACTTTAATGGAGCAGCGAACAGCGCCAGTTTCTTGCGCCAGTGGATTGAATCTCGTGGTGAATCAACGGCGACAAAGACGTAATGTTTTACAGTCCGGGCAGTCGAGAATCGGAATATTCCAGGCCTGCGTTAACGAGTGGCTTGATTTGTGACTCTCGAAAGGCCGATTGGAGCCACAGATGTAGCGGGGGCAACCTTTTCTGGTTCATCAGCGGCTTTTTTAATGTGGGAATTTGGCCGCTGGCGAGAAATCCTGAATATTGCGTGTTACAGGTAACAGTTGCAGCAAGCTGACCGTGTGAAACGTGCGTACTAGTACCAGTGGAAGTCTTTTATGCGAAGCGGACTACACTATTTATTTACTACCGCCACGGGTACCACGGGCATAGTGCCAATTTTTAGTCAAACGCATCTGTTGTGGCGCTGATTTGATCAGCGGGTGTTAAATTTTGCGTTCGAATGCTGCCGCTCGCCTGCTGGCGCAGTGCGGATTTGAACTTGTCGTGCTATTTGATGCTCATAAATGAGGTCAGCAGTATTTCGAGGATTGCTCTGTGCGGCAATGTTACTATCAGGTCTGCTTAATGCCTGTCTCGGCTGAATCAGCTGGTGTTCCACCCATTAGTAGGTACTTCTAACAAAGGCTCCTTGTGAGTCCGTGAAGGAATTTCAAATAATGCAGCAGCACTATTGCGGTCCAGGTCATCTGTGTCGAACCGATCGGCTTTATCAGCGTATTCCCGGCAATCGAGGGTGGCGCGGGCTGGCCTTGGTGCTTGTGTTGGCGCTAAACGCATTGTTCAGCGGTGGGGCTATGGCTCAAAGCCGCCAGGTTGCTCTGGACTCCCTTGTAGCGACCCCCGAGCATCAACAAGCCGTTGCGGGCATTGTGCAGCTGATGCAACGTTACCACTACAAGAGGGTGAAGGTAGACGATACGCTCTCCGAGCAAATATTTGATCGGTATCTGGAGTCACTGGACCCGCAAAAGAGCTTTTTACTGGGCAGTGATATCGAGGAGTTCGACAGGTTTCGACGCGGCTTTGATGATGCATTGCGCACCGCCCGTTTGAATCCTGTGTTTGATATTTTCAAGCGCTTTCGGACACGGGTGGATGAGCGGGCGCTGTTTGCAAAAAACCTGCTGAAGCGTGACTTCGACTTTACGGTCGACGAGAGCTACGGCTTTAATCGCGAAGAGGCGCAGTGGCTTGCGTCGCAAGGTGCGATGGACGAACTGTGGCGCAAGCGGGTCAAAAATGATGTACTGGATTTGCGGTTGGCGGAGCAACCCGATAATGAGCTGGTGGAAACACTGGAGGAGCGATATGAGCGTATGGCACAACGCGTAAGTCAGCTCTCTGCCAATGATGTATTTCAGATTTTCATCAACTCGTACACGCTCTCGGTAGAACCGCATACCTCATACTTTTCACCGCGAAGCTCTGAAAATTTCCGTATCAACATGAGCCTTTCACTGGAAGGCATCGGTGCCGCGCTGCAGACCGAGAACGAACATACCGTGGTACGGCGCATCATTGCCGGTGGCCCGGCAGCCGTCAGTCAGCTGGTCAGTGTTGACGATCGAATAGTGGGTGTTGGCAGTGGCGAAGATGAGGATATAGTGGATGTGGTGAGCTGGCCACTGGCGGATGTGGTCGATCTTATCCGTGGTCCGAAAGGCTCAACGGTTCGATTAAAGATTTTGCCAGGCAATGCGCCTGCGGGGTCTCCGCCAGAGATCGTAACGTTAGTGCGTGACAAGATTAAACTGGAAGAGCAGGCAGCGAAAAGCTCGGTAGTTGAAGTGCCAATCGCGGGTAAAACCCGACGATTCGGTGTCATTGACTTGCCAACTTTTTATCTCGATTCCGCCGGGCTTGCACAGGGGCTGCCTGACTACCGCAGTACCACGCGCGATGTAAAACGTCTGTTGGGCGAACTTACCGGTAGTGATGGTGGTGTCGAAGGCGTCATTATTGATCTTCGTGGTAACGGTGGTGGATCACTGCTTGAAGCGACTCAATTAACCGGTCTGTTTATCGATACAGGGCCGGTTGTTCAAATCAGGGATTCCAGTGGTCGGGTAAACATCGAGGAGGATGAAGATCCCGCGGTGGCGTACGATGGCCCGCTGGCCGTGTTGGTCAATCGCTCGAGTGCATCTGCGTCAGAGATTTTTGCGGCGGCTATTCAGGATTATGGTCGCGGGGTGGTACTGGGTGAACCCACTTTTGGAAAGGGCACGGTGCAGAGTGTTGTGCCACTGGATAAAGAGGGCAAGCTAGGGCAGTTGAAGGTAACCATCGCGCAGTTTTTTCGGGTTAACGGCGAGGGTACCCAGCACCGTGGTGTTGTGCCTGACGTGCAGTTTCCTACCGCCCTGGACGCTGAGGCGCAGGGTGAACGCGGACTGGACAATGCGTTGCCATGGGCAGAGGTTGCAGCAACCAGCTTTGATGCATGGTCTGATCGTGAACTCAGCTATAGCCATGAACAGTTTCGTCACGAGTCCCGATACCGCGCCAGCGATTCATTCGGTTTGTTAATCGAGGAACTCGAGGCGCAGCGAGAGGCTCGAGCGCAGAGAGAAGTGTCGCTGGTGGAATCTGTCAGGAAGCAGGAAATCCTGGAACGAGGCGCTGACCGTGAACAACGCCTGGAGCTGTTTCGCAAGGCGTTTGGGGCGTCGAACCGAGACGCAAGCGAAGAGGGGACCGAAGTTCCTGATATTATCCTCGAAGAAGCGGCAATGGTGCTGGGCGATGTTATCGATAGTTCGCAAGTGCCCACTCAGTAAGTTGCAGTATGTTGGCCGGGCAATGCGGTTAGGGCCATGCAGGTAAAGCCATGCACAAAGGTGTCGACTCGTGCGTTTGATACCTGCAGCACAGTGTTTGAGTTTATGTTGATTTGACAGGGTCGGCCTGTGGCCCAGTTGGGTATCCTGCCGATGCAATTCATCTAATGTCCCCGGTCGCAATGATCAGAGGACAAGGACGTGGCGTCAAAGCACCGTTTCAGCTGTGGTTTACTTCTTGGTTTTTTTCTATTACCAGCACTATTGCCAGCGGCATCGAACGCTGCTGTTTGCACTGTTTCCGGCGACACGCTCGCCGAAGCTACGAACGAGTACGCAAACAGTTGTGCACTACCGGTCAGGGATTGTGATCCGGTAAACGGGCAATGGTATTGTTCCAGCGAGAAAATAGACGCAGGTGATTTTTTCGCTACGAATCAGGTAGACGATCAATCGAGTTCCGGCCCAAACAGCGATCCGCAGACACAGCTTGACGTTCTGCCGGAAAGTTCGCAAATGAGTTGTCTCGATCCTGATGGAGACGGCTGGGGCTGGGATGGGACTGCGTCTTGCCGAGTGGACGGGCAAATTCAAAGTGGTGGAACGCAGCTGTCCGATCTTGCGCTTGCCTCCGATGCACCACCGGCAGCAAATGCCTGTGTGGATGACGACGGCGACGGCTGGGGGTGGGATGGAACCGCGTCCTGCCGTGTTGATGTTCAAAATCAAAGCAGTGGAACTGCCGATGCAGCGCGCTCCCCTGATACATCACAGGGTCTGCCGAATGCCTGTCTGGATGATGACGGTGATGGTTGGGGCTGGGACGGCAGCGCGTCTTGCCGTGTTGCTCAATCTGGTGCGGCGTTGGTTCTGGAACCCGTGACTGAATCGGACCCTGTTTCAATCGGGAACAACCCGTTTACCGACACTCGGACAGATGCCGTCTGCGGCGGATCATACAACCCGTCAGATATTACGGACCTGGTGCTGGTGACGGGCCAATCCAATGTGACAGGTGCGGACACCAGTGTCTCTGCAACCCTCGACCAGTGGGGTCGAGTGATTGAATTCAGTGAACCAGACCAATCCCATCCACGGGTGTTTGCCTGGACAGTAGATCCATCGCGAAACAATGCGGGAACCGGGTGGCAGGTGGCTGCACTCAACCAAAGCTGGCATGACAGCGCACCGGGTGTCGGTGGAATAGCTAGAAACAATTTTGCCTTTCATTTTGCCAAGCAGGTAGCTGAGCGCGGAGGTTGTAGGGTAGTGGGCTTTATTATGGTTTCCGAGGGTGGCAAGGGCATTGCGCACTGGGACACCAACGCAACCGGATGGAACGAGGTGGTGATGCAGGTCACTGAAGCGCTGTCTGCAATTGGTCGCTCATCGATTGACGGTATCCTGTGGCATCAGGGTGAGTCGGACTGGATTGTTGATGGCACTTGTTTTACCGGGCATGACTGCCGCAACAACCTGCCTGACTACTACGCGCAAAAGCTCTATAGTCGAATTGCCGATGCTTCGATTCCCAATCCGGTTGGCGGATCTGCGTTAATTGACAGACTTCGTCGCGAAAGCTGGTATGGAGATGGAAAACCTTTTATAGCGGGTGAAACCATACAGGCTCCGGTCAATGTTCATCTCAATAAGCTGAACACTGACAACGACAACTGGACTGCATGCGTCGATTCAGATATCACCTCTGGGTTGGGCATTCGAGAGGATGACCCCTTCCGAAATCACTACAATGCAGCCGGTCTTCGAGAACTGGGCGCCAGGTATGCGACCGAGTATTTGAAGATGAAGGGCGGCTGATTATTTTACGTGTACGCGAGAGAGCAGATCTATAGTGTGTCGCGAGCGGTCACGGCCTGTACCTAAACACCTGCCTCTGACACTTTGCTTGTATAATCGCCCTGTATAACTACCGACAACTCAGGGCGATCAATGAAAGTCATAGACGGTTTCAGTCGTATCGGTGAGGAAAACGCTTTCGCGGTACTAGCCAGAGCATCCGAGTTGGCGGAAAGCGGCAGGAGTGTGATCAATCTTGGAATTGGTCAGCCTGATTTTCCCACCCCGGACAATATCGTTGAAGCGGCTGTTAAGGCGCTGCGCGATGGACAGCACGGCTATACGCCTGCCACCGGCTTGCCTGTTCTGCGGGAAGCCGTTGCCAGCGATTTGCAAAGACGCTTTAATGCCGACGTTGAGATGAAGAACATTATCGTAGTGCCTGGTGGCAAAGTGACGATGTTCTCCGCCATTCTTATGTTCGGAGAGCCGGGTACGGAAATTCTATATCCAGACCCTGGCTTTCCAATTTACCGCTCCATGATTGAGTATACCGGGGCGAAGCCGGTCGCCATACCGATTCGCGAGGACAACAATTTTGCATTCTCCGCCGAAGAAACACTGGCGCTGATTACTCCGGCTACACGTTTGTTGATTATTAATTCACCAGCGAATCCCTGCGGTGGCGTTACACCCAAAGCGGAAATAGACAAGCTCGTTGCAGGCCTCGCGAGGTTTCCGCAGGTGGCGATCATGTCGGACGAAATATACGATCAAATGGTGTATGACGGTGAGGAGCATGTCAGTCTGTTGCACTACCCGGAAATTCGAGATCGATTGATCCTGTTGAACGGCTGGTCGAAAACCTATGCGATGACAGGCTGGCGGTTGGGTTACTCGGTCTGGCCGGATTCGCTGTTCGAGAATATACGCAAGCTGGCTGTGAATGCGTGGAGTTGTGTTAATGCGCCAGCACAGTATGCGGCACTTGAGGCGTTATGTGGCCCTCAGGATGCGGTGACAAAAATGGTTAATGCCTTCGATGATCGCCGTAAAGTTGTAGTGAAAGAATTAAACCGGCTACCCGGTGTATCGTGTATCACCCCCAGGGGCGCGTTCTACGCATTCCCGAATATTTCGGGCACGGGTTATAAAGCAAAAGAACTGGCATCAAGGTTACTGGAGGAATCGGGCGTTGCACTGATCGGTGGTCCTGACTTCGGCATCCATGGAGAAGGGTATATTCGGGTGTCTTATGCCAACTCCACTGATAACATTCTGGAAGCAATAACTAGAATGAGAGAGTTTCTGGAAAAAAGCACAACTTAGCGCGGCGAGTAGCGATCGTTTCTGGCAAACTCGGTGTTCGACCAAACAGGATTGTCGCTATGGCGCATGTGTTGTTGCAGGGGCGAATAGCCGCGGAACAGGAGTCGTATTTCAGGGCTTGTGCCGATGAGGGGTGGCAGGTTTCTGTTTGGCAGCCGACTCGCCATTCAGCAGAAGAGTTCGTCGCTATGGCGGCAACAGCGGACGTAATCGTTGGTGGCAATATTCCGCTTGAGCAATGGCCAGCTGCGCCTCAGTTAAAGCTGTTTCAAATTCCATGGACAGGTTATAACTTCACCACACCGGCACATATGCCTGCAGGTGTGCCGGTCGCGAATTGCTTTGAGCATGAAACCGGCATTGCCGAGTATGTGATGCTGGCAATGCTTGAATGGCAGATCGGTCTTCGAAAAATGGACCAGCGCTTTCGGCAATCCGGATGGGATGGATTGTACCCGGGTGGCGGAACTTTTCATCAGGAAGTCAGGGGGTCGACGCTGGGTATTGTTGGCTATGGCCACATCGGTGAGGCTGTGGCACGTCGTGCGGCGCCGTTTGGGGTTCGCTGTATCGGTACACGGCGACGCCAGATGCCAACACCGCCAGAGCTTGACTGGCTGGGTACTGAATCACAACTGCCAGAGCTTCTGGCGCAGAGCGATTTTGTATTGGTTGCCTGTGATCTTAACGAGGCAACTGCCAACCTTTTCAATCAGAACACTCTGGCAATGATGAAAAGCACCGGTGTCCTTATAAATGTGTCAAGAGGCGGTGTTGTGCATGAGGAAGCCTTGTACCAGGCACTTAAGACGAAGACGATTGGCGGCGCGGTTATCGATGTCTGGTATAACTATAACCAGCAAGGTGAAGACGAGGTTTGGCCGTGTAATTTTCCATTTCAGGAACTTGATAATATTATCCTGAGTGGCCATGAAAGCGGCTGGACCGAGCAGTTGCTGCATCGGCGATGGCAGGTGGTCGCAGATAATGTCAGACGGGTTATGAATGGTGAAGCGGCAGCGAACGTAGTGTTTACAGGTGAAGCGAAAGCGACCTGAGTAGAGCAGCTATCTCATCGTTAGATACCATTGGATTTGCGCTTGTCCGATCGGCAGTTGAAAAATAAACTGCATCTGGATAAACCTGTCTATCTATATGTTTATATGTCTATCTATAGGTCTGTTACTCGTTAGCTGTATGCTGGTAACAGGCGCTATACCTGATGTGCTCTAGCCGGTCTCTACGCCGTCTCGTCAGCTACATCAAAAAAGCGATTGTTCAAACTACGCTGGTTCTCGTAGATGGAGCCCTGTGCGGGTGCAGGTGGTAGTGGCAAACGTACAGGTGCATAGGCGACTCTGGGTTCAATGGTCGGCTCACCAGCAACCAGCCAGGAGTTGTATTGGTCCAGGTCTTCGACCGCTTCAGTCAATGGCCATGCATCTGCCGCTGTAAATTGATACAGCAGAAAGTTTCTTGAACGATCGGAACGATTGAGCGCCGATCCGTGAACCGATCGAACGTGATGAAAAGTCATCGAGCCTGCGGGGCCGACCAGTGGCACCGCGCGGCTGAAATCTATATCGGCTTTGTCGGGGTCGATTGCGCCGCAAAAGTATCCGTTATGGTGATGGTCAAATATTTCACCCTTATGGCTGCCCGGTATAACTTGCATCGGGCCGTTGATGTCTGCCACGTCGTCCAGCATGACGCCAACCGCGAGTAAATCGTCGTTGGTATGTGGATAGAATGCCCAGTCCTGATGCCATTCAACGGCCGCACCGTAGCCTGCTGATTTCATATTGAGCTTACTTGTCTGAAAGCGCACGCCAGGACCAATCAGTTTTGTCAGGATGTCTACCAGGGATGGGTGCCGCATTAATTCCATAACCGATGGCATTACCCTGTGTGGATCCTTGATTCGGCGCACGCGCGGGTTGTCAGGAGAGTGGGTGTCTTCAAGATCATACACATCGTTGTTCTCGGTGACAGAACTGGCGTTAGCAACGACTTTTTTCAGATCTGAGCGCAAGGCAGCTAGTTCAGATTGATTCAGGACATTCTCTACAACCAGATATCCCTGCGCCTTATAGAAA
>CAYMVV010000127.1:9785-11677 GCA_964393885.1 uncultured Granulosicoccaceae bacterium
TTCAGATTGATTCAGGACATTCTCTACAACCAGATATCCCTGCGCCTTATAGAAATCTGCGTCCTGTTGATTGATCAAGTTTCTCTCCAGACAAGGTTTTTCCAGACAAGGCTCTATCCAGACAAGGCTCTTCCAGACAAGGCTCTTCCAGATACTGAGGTGTGCGTGCACAGCAATTAAACGCGACTTTTACACGACCCTATTATAAACCTGTCTGTTACCGGCCTTCAATTGAGTCGAGCTTCTTCTTGCCGGTCTCTGTCAGTCTGCGCAGTGTGATTGTTTTTGTGCGGGATCCCGCGCTGCCTTCAGGTTTACTGGCTTCAACCAGGTCGTTATCTATGAGATATTTCCAGTCATCGAAATCTGTCTGGTTATCCCTGATTGTCACTTCTCCACCGAGTACTTCGAATAACAAGTCGCCCAAGCGATCTTCGTTCATCATTTTGCCTTTTACAGTTTATTGTATTGGAGCAGACAGGTGACCGGGGTAATGCCGCGACTGATCCTTGCTCGACGGATCCTTGCTTGACGGATCCTTGCTTGACTGATCCCGGAGCATCGCTTTGTCTATCGTGCCGTCGATTGACAGTGTGGCATGTACGCAGCGTTAATCATACTCTATTGATGCAGTGCGATTGTTGAGCCGTTGGAAAGATCGCATTTACCTTATTGTTGCACGCCTGTGCGGAGCGCATGTGCACCGGCGCTATCAACTGCTGTTTGGCTATGCTCCCGGACCGGCATAGCGTCATCAGGGTATAGCGTCATCAAAGTATAGCGTCATCAAAGTACAGGCATCACTGCACCAGGCGGTTCGTAGTTTAAGGCTTGCCTCGTGCCGGCTTTTTTTTCGCTTTGCTTTGCTGGTTGCTTTTAGCTGCCCCTGACTGAGTAGATTTAGATGATGACTCAAGTTTAGCTTTTACTTTGTCACTCGGGTCATCGAGGATCACCTGTTTTAGCAGGGTCAGGTCGACCTTCTCGCCATAACGTAGTTGAAGACCCTGAAAATAGGTGTTGACCTGATTGCGTCCATTTTCCTTTGCGACGTACAGACACTCGTCAGCGCGCTCGAATAGCGTCTTTTCATTTTTGGAGTCCTTGGGCGCACATGAAATACCAATCGATACCGTCACTGACATTTCCTGGTCGTCGTGCCTGACGATCAGTGCTTCGATCCGCTTTCTGTACTGTTCCATCAGTTCGGCCGCTTCCTCTGGCTCGGTGTCGGGCAATAGCATGCAGAACTCCTCACCACCGTAGCGGAAAACCACGTCACCGGTGTCCGGTCGAATGCAGCTTTCCATAACACGGGCGACAGTCTTTAATACGGCGTCTCCTGCCTTGTGACCGTGGGTGTCATTGAATTTTTTAAAGTGATCAATATCCGATACCGCGAGGCACAACGGTTTTCCTTTGTGAGTTGCTTCATCCATCAGGCTCAGCAGAGTGTCTTCGAAATGACGTGTGTTATACAGGCCGGTCATTTCGTCGGTAATCGATTTGTTGTACAAACGACTTTTGTGCAGGTTCACTGCGGCCTGGTCTGCGAGTCCGTGACAGAGACTGACATCTTCCTCGGAAAAACGCCCAATCTGATCGAGGACGCGAATGCCTTCTTCGTTGGTAGTGACCTTGTTTGTCAATGCAATCACGCCTTCGACTTCATCACCGCGCATCAATGGCACACAACAAATGCAGTAGACGACGTTCTTGCCGATTTGTTCAATGTATTTCTTGTCGTTCTTGCGAATAGGACGTCGTTCCGCGGCACACTGACCTGCTATGCCTTCGCCGATATTAAAAGACTTGGTCGAAGTAATCCCATCGTTAATGTCGTCGCGAACCTGCCGGGGAATGTTGCCCCATACCACCTTGATTTCAAGTTT
>CAYMVV010000127.1:11777-14253 GCA_964393885.1 uncultured Granulosicoccaceae bacterium
GGATACTCGGACTCGCTGATCTGCCTGCCGTCGTGCTTTTCGCCAAGTGTTAAAATCCCCAGTACTTCACCGTTTTTGATCAACGGACACCACAGATCCGAATGCAAAATGCCCAAATGCCATTGGCGCCAGGCTGTATCGAATCGAGGGTCTTTTTGCAGGTCGCGTACACTGAACACGTTTCCCTGTCGAATGATTTGCCACAGTAATCCATTGTCCTGAGGAAATTTGAACATATAGAGAGATTCGGAGCTGGTATCGGTCAAAAGGAACTCACGATCAAGACCAGAGAACGACCTGACCCGATAGTAGTTATGGCCGGGCTCCAGGTCGTCACGCAATAACACGGTACTGTTGATCGAGCCATATTTTTCCTGCACAACTGCCATGAAATTGTCTAGCAGCTCTTTCAGGTTCAGGATGTTGCCAAAGCCCTTGCCCGACTGCAGCAAGGCGCGCATCTCGAAAATCAATATGTCCTGGTGAATGGCCTTTTTGCGATAGTAGTCGAGTTCTTCTTCAATTGACCTTGGGCCCTGGCCGCGGCCTTGCTGCCGCACTGGTACAGTATCGGCTATCAGTTCATCGTTAGCCACGGACGGACTTTCAATCTCGAATGTCGAGTCGAGATCGTGTTGGTAGTCTGCATTCGTTGACCCTGAGGTCATGGTGATCCGCCAGTTTTGTTTTCGTTCACAATATTGATCGGACACCGGGTAGTTTAGTTAAGCTGCCTATCCAATGCTCTGGTGGCAGAAAGTGTGATGTGCATCGAGCTTGCTCATTCAAACACCTGTTTTTTAACCCAATGGCAGGTAGCTGCGGTCGGGCTTTGTCAAACAACTTCACATTGCGTCAGCTTGCCGGGTGGTGTTTGCGTGCCGGCGTTGACGATCCCGACCACAATCCGGCTGATGGCCATCCGAAAAAGTGTCGCGCGCAACTGCCCAGGTATCAGCAGTGCACATCCGCTGGGCACACTGGCTGTAGTAGTTGGCAGTGGCAGTTAGCGATTGCGCTCGTCGGTTTGCAGGCGGCGCTCAAGCCAGCGAACACCAGCGGAGACGATAAGTATCAGAAACAGATACTCAAGTAACAAAATGGTGTAAATCTCAAGCGGTCGATACTCGGTTACCACCAGTTCGTTTGCCTTGCGTGTGAGTTCCTGCATACCGATCACTGAGACCAGTGAGGACATCTTTAGCATGTACACCAGTTGATTGCCTAGTGCCGGCAGGATACGACGGATTGCCTGTGGCAAAATGATAAACCGCATAGTGTCGGTATAACTCAACGCTACGGTATGGGACGCTTCGTATTGGCCTCGGTCAATAGACTGAATGCCAGCTCGGAAGATCTCCGCTTCAAATGCGCTGTCAGACAGGGCCAATGCAATGACTCCAGCCCAGAATACGGTGATGGTGATACCAAGCAATTGAGGCAGACCGTAATACACCCACAATATCATCACCAAAATAGGAACCGCCCGGACCAGTTCTACGTACACTCGGTTGAAGCGTCTCATGGTTTTGTTTTTTGACAATCCGGGCAGAGCAACCAGCAAGCCGATAGTGATGGAGAAGACAATCGCAGTGACCGACAACAACACCGTGTAGTACAAGCCGCTGAGCAGGAACTTCAGATTCGTCATGCCTTTGGCCGTTGTCGGGTTTACAACGTACCAGCCCCATTCGCTGGAGCAACCGGACAACAACAGGCAAAAGGCAGCTGCCAGCAAAATTCTGTACGCATTTTTTTTCTGTGGCATGGTGGTGCGGAGTCCATGGGCTGCACGTTCGACAGTGAGACGTCCTCTGACTGGTGGTTTTTTGCGTACAAGGCCTTCAGGTAGCAGCATAGTCGTGGTCTTAATGAGGAAGAATCTGTTGCAGAAATTCCTGGCAGCGTTCACTGTCCGGGGCCTGAAAGAACTTTTCTTTGCCGGACATCTCGACAATCTCGCCATGGTCCATGAATACCATGGTATCTGCGACTCTGCGAGCGAAACCCATTTCATGGGTTACGCAAATCATGGTCATACCACTGTCGGCTAGCTCGACCATGACATCGAGCACCTCGTTGATCATCTCCGGATCCAGAGCGGATGTCGGCTCGTCAAACAGCATGATTTTGGGCTCCATGCACAGTGACCGGGCAATTGCCACCCGTTGTTGCTGACCACCTGACAACTGAGACGGATATTTTGCAGCCTGCTCCGGGATGCGCACCCGCTCCAGATACTGCATTGCCAGCGTATTTGCTTCCTGATGGTCGAGACGCCTGGCACGGACAGGGCCCAGCGTCAGGTTTTCCAGTACTGTCAGATGCGGGAAGAGATTAAACTGCTGAAACACCATACCCACATTGTCGTGCACGGTTTTCAGACTTTTCTTGTTGCCGGTGAGTACCGTGCCATTGATAGCGATGGTGCCGCCATCATGTTTTTCGAGCTGATTGATGCAGCGAATGAGAGTGG
>CAYMVV010000128.1:0-4351 GCA_964393885.1 uncultured Granulosicoccaceae bacterium
TTATGCTGAAAAAGAATAGATGTTACGTCTTTCATACCGCGTAGCGGTTTAGTCCTTTGGCCGGGAGTCGCCTGTCAATAACCTAAATAGACCATTCGACCGTAAGTCGTATAGTTAAGAACTGCGAGAGGGGACAATGTGCCCAAAGCGGGCATAGGTAAGGTAGTATTTAAAATTTAGGTATCTCGCACGTATGACACGCTATTTTTGCCACCATCACCCGGCTCAGCTGTCGGGTGGTGAGCAACAACGCCAAGACTATCCCTTGACTACTAATCTGGATGTAAAAGTGTTGGCTGCCGAGCCTGATCGAATTTTCGTTGACCAGTCTCCGTTTATTCCCGGTGGTGGAGGCCAGCTAGCCGACTGGGGTGTGATAATCTCTGACGATGTTTCTGCAAATGTTGTTGCGATCGAAGTCGCTCAAGATGGAGTTTGGCACTCGATTGACGTGGCAACCGGCGAACCAGACTCGGTTACTCTACGAATTGATGAGTACCATAGGAGACTGCAGAGTGAACTGCATACCCTTGCGCACGTTGTAAACGCGGTTGTGTTCCAAGCCTTCGATGGAGCGCTTCTGACAGGAGCGCAGTTAAATGACAATGGAGCGCTGCGCATCGATTTCGATCTTCCTGGTGTCGACAATGATCGATTGCGCTCACTGGAAAAATCGATTAATGAAGCGGCGTCAGCAGACCACGAAGTCAGCACATTCTCGATGAATTGGGGCGACGCTGAAGCGGAAGCTGGGCTATTTCGTGCGAAAAGCGCTGCTCCGCCAAAATCTGAAGACGACACCGTAAGAATAGTTCCGATTGACGACCTAGATAGACAAGCATGTGGTGGAACCCATGTTATTTCAACCGGTCATTGTCGGCCAATCCGTATCATGAAAATTGAAAACAAGGGTCGTCAAAACAGACGTGTACGGGTTGGCATAGCCGATTTGATATGAGCACGCGATTCGGCTGCGAATCCCGAACTGACAACATAATCTATGACAGCTCTAGGCCGTTTTCTGCCGAACTATCTGACATCAGCCCCTTGTCTTCTGGTATCCCAATACCGCGTACACGCTAGCAGCTGCACCGAATCAACGATAAGTAAAAACCTGATCACGCTACCTCCGGTATCTGTGTCCTCTTGATCAGAGCGCTGATCTCACCACGACAGCTCCCGCAGTTGGTGCCAGCACATAACGCCTTGCCAACACTGGCAACGGTTGCACAGCCATCATTACTGATTGAATCGATAATCTGATACTCGCCAATGCCAAAACAGGTGCATATCAATCGGCCATGGTTGCTGCTGTCGGTGGGTGATCGAGCAGCCAACAGTGCGTGCCGAAGGGTTCTGTCGTTGTGGGTCTTATTAAGTGCGCTGTCCAGCCACTCACGTGAGGCGGCGACTGGCTCGTCTGCTATAAAACACGCGGCTTGCAGGCGATTACCGTCGAACACGACAAGGCTGTATCGGCGATGATAATTATCTTTTAGCTCCAGCACTTCCCTTTTGTTGCCATTCTTATTGTCTGTGGCTGGTTTTCCGCTTACTGACAACAATTCATTAACAACCTCGGCTGTGTCCAGATGATCGCTAAACGCGAATTCAGTGCGCCAGCCACCGTTGCATCTGGCTCTCGCCACATAACTTAATTGACTGGCATCAATTTCATCTGTGCTTACTGCGAATCCATATCGTATCTCGTTAAGCCTGCTGACGCGGACTGTCGAGTGTTTCAACGCTGGCTGACCGGAGACCGGATCAGTGACTGGCGCTACCAGTACATCTACCCGCGCTGCATTGGCATAAGGGCTACACCAATGCATCGGTACAAACACGTTACCGGGGCCGACCCGATCGGTCACAACTACCCTTAATATGCAGCTTCCCCTGTCATTTTTTATCACCGCAAGGTCAGCACTTTGCAGCCTGGCATCCGCTGCATCCGTCGGGTGAATCTCCACAAACGGTTCGGCGGTATGGGTTGACAGCGATGTGGAAAAACCGGTTCGAGTCATGGTGTGCCACTGATCGCGAACCCGACCAGTGTTCAGGCGCAACCTACCCGGTTTGTTGCTGCTGTCTGTTGCGTCGATAACCGGTGTAACAACAAAATTTCCACGCTGATCAGGTGTATAAAAACCACCATTGGAAAAGAAACGGATCGGGCTTGTTGATACGGTCTTTTTCGCTGGCCAGTAAAAGGGCTCCAGTGAGTCATAGGTCGCTTCATCTATCTCCGCACAGGCGCTGATATCAAAGTCACGACTACCGTTATTGTTTAAACCGGAGAGTTTTGCGTACTCGGCAAATATCTGCTGAGCTGACTGATAGCCAAAACTGTCCCCATAGCCAAGCCTCGTTGCAAGCTGCGAAACTGCCCACCAGTCTGGTCGGGTTTCCTGCGCGGGCTGCCTGAATCGACGCTGGCGGGAAATACATCTTTCACTGTTGGTGACTGTACCGTCTTTTTCACTCCACGCTTGCGCCGGTAATCGCACATGGGCATAGGCAGCTGTGTCGTTATCGATTACCACATCAGACTGCACAACAAATTCACATCGCTGCAGAGCACTGCTCACAAAGTCGGCATCCGGCATCGACACCACCGGGTTTGTTGCCATAATCCATAGCGCACGCACCTTGCCCGCATGGATCGCTTCAAATAGCTCGACTGCTTTTAAACCGGGTTTATCAGCGATGTGTGGCGAGCCCCAATAGCCCTGAACCGTGCGACGATGATCCGCATTGTCCAGATCCATGTGACAGGTCAGCATATTGGCCAGGCCACCGGTTTCGCGACCGCCCATCGCATTTGGCTGACCGGTTATTGAAAACGGACCAGAGCCAGGTTTGCCTATCCGACCGGTTGCCAGATGGCAGTTGATAATGGCGTTGACCTTGTCGGTGCCGCCAACGGATTGATTCACCCCCTGGCTATACACCGTGACCACACGATTGGTGTCTGAAAAACACTTAAAAAAATCGCTTATCGCTGATACATCAAGACCAGTCAACCGGGAAACTGTGTTTACGTCGAGCGCGTCGATTTCAGCCAGTACCGCATCCAGACCTGACGTTGACTCTGATATGTACTGATTATCGGTGGCGCCATGATCGACCAGCCATTTGAGTAAACCGCTGAACAATGCCGTGTCACTGTCTGGCGCTATTGGCAGGTGATCGTCTGCCAGATCCGATGTTGCGGTTGCACGCGGATCTACCGTGATGATACGCATGTCTGGCTTGCACTCACGTGCCATCGACAGGCGTTGATGCAAAACCGGGTGGCACCATGCGAGGTTTGATCCGACCAGTATAACCAGATCGGCAAACTCCAGATCCTCATAGCAGCCAGGTACTGTATCCGCACCAAAGGCACGCTTGTGCCCTGCCACACTTGATGCCATGCAAAGCCTTGAGTTTGTATCGATATTCGCTGTGCCCAGATAACCTTTTACAAACTTGTTAACAACATAGTAGTCCTCTGTCAGTAACTGACCCGAAACGTAAAATGCGACTGATTCCGGGCCGTAGGTTTCGATACAGTGTCTGAACTGGCTGGCTATGCGGTCTAACGCGTCGTCCCAGCTCGCAGGTTTACCCTCCACCTCTGGCTGTAGCAAACGGCCAGGCATTTCCAGCGTCTCTGCCAGTGACTGGCCTTTTAAACACAGCTTGCCACGGTTTGCAGGGTGACTGTCATCACCACTGACGACCGTTGAGCCATCAGTTTCGACGGTAACACTGACACCGCAGCCGACACCGCAATAGGGACAGGTTGTACACCAGGTTTTCGCAGGCCGGTTTTTATTGGGAGAGACGGCGTCGGCTCTGGTTTCAGCCACGTGTAAGTCAGCGGCGCGCATCAGTCGCAAGCGCTGTCAGCAGACTGATCTATACCCAGTTCAACACACCCTTCTGCCAGCCGCACCGGAAAGTGTTGGACCTGACCTGTGTCGGCCCCCTGAGCCTGACCCGTAGATAGTTTGATCACCCAGTTGTGTAGCGGACAGGTAACGCAGTCATCGTGAACGATGCCATCACTCAGTGGTCCGCCCGAATGCGGGCAACGATCTTCCAGTGCGAACACCTGATCTGATGCGGTGCGAAAAATGCCAATCCTGAGGCCATCAACCACAACCCGTCGAGAACCGCGCAGCGGTATGTCATCAAGCTTTCCAAGACTGTACCAGTTGACGGGTTGCATCGATTCCGCTCGTGCCGAAACACTCATTATTTAACGCTCACTGAAACGCACCAGTGGTCGGGCGTTTGTTGTTCTTGTCGGTCACAGACACCGCACCTTCAATGGTATCTACTGCGGTGTCGTGTGTTCTGTTGT
>CAYMVV010000128.1:4451-14157 GCA_964393885.1 uncultured Granulosicoccaceae bacterium
CGTGTGTTCTGTTGTCGGTGCTATTGTCGATTCTGTTGTCTGTTTTTTCGTCTGCTGTTACAAGCGCAGCAGACGCACCGATTCCACCGCTGGCAGGCGTGAGTGCAACTGGTTCGATTCCGCTAAATTCGGATTCATCAACCCCATTGACCCGTTCGGCCCACGGATCAATCTGCGCTGCACGCTGCGACTCGACAAAACGGTTGTAATACTGTTTGCGTCGATCTGTGTCGTGCATGATCTGCTGTTCTACTTCGTCGTAGCCAACCCGACGCGCCCATTTGTAGATGCGTTCCAGATAGTGGGCCTGCTCGCGATACATCTGCACAACCGCCACAATAATTTCGAGCGCTTCGTCTTCTGTTTTCGCATGGCCAAGCACTACGGTACCCTTGATATCCAGCCCTGCAGCGCCTGCGTAGTGAATTTCATAACCCGAATCAACGCACACCACCCCTACATCCTTACAGGTGGCTTCGGAGCAATTGCGAGGACAGCCGGACACTGCCATTTTCACCTTAGCCGGTGTCCATGAACCCCACATAAACTTTTCGATCCGCACCCCGAAACCGCTGGAGTCCTGCGTGCCAAAGCGACACCAGTCGGTGCCAACGCAGGTCTTCACGGTTCGAAGGCCCTTCGCATAGGCATGGCCGGATACAAACCCTGCCTCACCGAGGTCGCGCCACAGCGGTATAAGCACTTCTTTCTCGATGCCGAGCATATCAATGCGCTGGCCGCCGGTTACTTTTACTGCCGGAATATCGTATTTATCGATGGCATCGGCAATGGCTCGCAACTGGGTTGAAGAAGTCTGCCCGCCCCACATGCGGGGCACCACTGAGTAGGTACCGTCTTTTTGAATATTGGCGTGTGCTCTCTCATTGATAAAGCGTGACTGGTAGTCGTCGCTATAATCTGCCGGATACTCACATATCAGATAGTAGTTCAGCGCTGGTCTGCACCTGGCGCAACCGCATGAACTGGTCCACTGCAGCGCTTGCATGATTTCGGGTATAGATTTTAGCGATTTTGCCCTGATCAGGCGTCTGACATCATCATGGCCATAGTGAGTGCAGCTGCACAGTGGCGTCACCGCGGCAGGCTTGTAGTCATCGCCAAGTTTGAACGTCAGTAGTTGCTCGACCAGTCCGGTACAGGTACCGCAGGATGACGACGCTTTGGTGTTCGCTCTGATTGAGTCAAGTGTTGTGTGCCCGGCGTCAATAGCCGACACGATGGTTCCCTTGCATATGCCGTTACAGCCACAGATTTCAGAATCATCCGCTAAGGCTGCAACGGCCTGTGAAGGGTCCAGCGCGGCTCCTCCCTGGTAGGCCTGGCCAAAAATCAGCGTATCGCGCAGCTCAGTGACATCAGTGGGTTTTTTTAGCAGATCAAAGAACCACGGGCCATCCGAGGCCTCACCGTATAGCACCGCACCGACGATGCGGCTATTCTCCAGTACCAATCGTTTATAGACACCGGCTGATGCATCTCTTAGCACTATTTCATCGCGATTCGGCGCTTCGCTAAAGTCACCAGCTGAATACAGATCAATGCCATTAACCTTGAGTCTGGTTGCGGTGACTGATCCGCTGTATGTCGACGCCTGACCAGTGAGATTGTCTGCCAGCACACGCGCCATATCAAACAATGGAGCTACAAGACCATAGCAAGTGCCCTGATGCTGCACACACTCGCCAAGTGCGTAGATATTGGCCACACTGGTACGCATTTGGTCGTCGACAACGATACCTCGTTCAACGTGCAGACCTGCATCAACGGCGAGACTGGTCGACGGTCGTATGCCCACTGCCATAATGACAATTTCTGCAGTCAACACCTGCCCATCCTGCAAGCGAACGCCTGCCACCGAGCCATCGCCGCTGTCAATAATTTCCTGAGTGTCAGCGCGGGTTATAACGGATACGCCGCGCTTGCGAAACGCTTCTTCAAGCAACCATGCGGCGGCAGTATCAAGCTGTTTTTCCATCAGCGATTCCATCAGGTGCAACACCGTTACTTCCATGCCCTGCTCTGCCAGACCGGCTGCTGCCTCCAGCCCGAGTAGGCCGCCACCAATAACAATCGCCCGCAGTGGCTTGTCAGCCGCTCTGGAGCGTGTGGCAACCTGCAGCATGCGCTCGACATCATCAAGGTCGCGATAGGTCATCACACCATTCAGGTCGTGACCGGGCACTGGAATAACGATTGGCGAGGATCCGGTCGCGAATACCAGTTTGTCGTATTTGCAACTCACACCGTTTGCTGCAACTACGGTTTGCGCCTCGGTATCTACGCCCGTGACGGCTGCATTTTTATGCAGGGTAATACCATGGTCGGCATACCAGTCATCGTCGTGGGTGACGATATCGCTGTAGGTTTTTTCTCCGGACAATACCGGTGACAGCATCAGGCGGTTATAGTTAACGCGTGGTTCGGCATTAAATATAGTAACGTCGAACTGGTGCTTTTGCTCGTGCAGATACTCCAGCATTCGACCTGGCGCCATGCCATTTCCAACAATGACGAGCGATTGCTTTTCCATACAGACGATGTTCCTCTGGGTTTGTTTACTTCAGGCTGATTGTTTTTGTATAGCGTCTGCAGGGACAGCAGCAGTCGTTGTGCGCGCAGCCTGCTTGTTACGTATGGCTTCAAGCACCTCGGCACTCGGATTGGCTCCGCCTTCATAGGCTTCGAGAAAGTCCAGCAACTCTTCCCGGTAGTGGTAGTAGTCGCGATGGTCGAGCAGGTTCTGACGCGTACGCGGCCGCTCGAGTGCCACGTCCATCACATTGCCAACGCGGGCTCTGGGACCGTTGGACATCATCACCACGCGATCGGCCAGTAATATTGCCTCGTCCACATCGTGTGTTACACACACTGTGGTGACACGTGTGCGTTCCCAGACATCCATTAATACGTCCTGCAACTGCCAGCGCGTTAAGCTGTCGAGCATGCCAAATGGCTCGTCCAGTAACAGCAGTTTTGGCGACAACGCAAAAGCCCGCGCAATACCTACCCGCTGCTGCATACCATTGGACAGATCAACAGCTGCCTTGTGCATTGAATCAGCCAGCCCGACACGCTCCAGATAGTAGGCGACGATGTCCCTGCGCTCTTGCCGACTGGCTTGAGGATAAACACGATCGACACCAAGCATGACGTTCTCATGGGCTGTTAACCAGGGCATCAACGATGGAGACTGAAACACTACCGCCCGCTCCGGTCCGGCCGATGACACGTGTAATCCGTCGAGTACTATTCCGCCACTGCTAATCGGATTTAGCCCCGCCGCCATAGACAATACAGTTGACTTGCCGCAGCCGGAGTGGCCTATCAGGGTGACAAATTCCCCCTTGTTTAGATTCAGTTCAAAGTTATCGACAACGGTGAGAGGCCCTTCGCGAGTCGGATATACCTTCGACACCTGGCTGAACTCAAGATACCGTTCATTACGGACCGAGGCCGCAGCTTGCTGGTAGGCCTTTGGTACGCCCAGCCGTATAGGTACTACTGAGGGCAACTCGGTTGCCTGCGTGGTGTCGGTGGCAGACTCTCTGATGTCAATCAGGTACTGGGTTACCGACGCTCTGAGGCTGATAAATCGTTCATCGTTATTAATCGAGGCTCGATCACGAGGACGTGGCAGATCGACAGTGAATTCCGGACCCAGTGTTGCAGCGGGTGCCACGGTCAGAGGAATAATACGATCTGCCAGCAGGATTGCTTCATCGACGTCATTGGTGATCAGGATAATGGTTTTATTTTCCTGCTCACAGATGGCCTGCAGTTCGTCCTGCAGTTTAGCGCGCGTCAGCGCATCCAGTGCTGACAATGGTTCGTCAAGTAATAGTATGTCGGGCTGCATAGCCAGTGCTCGCGCCACTGCTACGCGCTGTCGCATGCCGCCTGACAACTCTGCAGGTTTGCGTGACACTGCATGCGTAAGACCTACCATATCAATATATTTTGTTAACAGTTGTCGTCGCTGTTTGCGCGTCTTGCGCTTGTGCGCACTATTTACTGCTAACTCGATATTGGAGCGTACACTCATCCACGGCATCAGTGAGTACGACTGGAAAACCACACCACGTTCAAGCCCCGGGCCGTCAATTTCCCTGCCGTTACAGACCACGCCACCGACATCAGGTTCGATCAGGCCGGCCAGCGTACTGATCAGTGTTGTTTTACCGCTGCCGGAGTAACCGACGATCGCTACGAATTCGCCCTGCTGTACTTTAAGATTGATATTACTCAACACTTCAACCGTGTCGGCGCCGCTGGAATAGCTTTTACTAACACCAGTCATTTCGATGATTGTCATTGGCCTCTACCTGTTGCTGGTGAAGGTAAACGCACGCTGCAATGCGTACATAATCCGATCAAGCAGGAACCCGATCACTCCAATCGTCAGCACCGCCACCATGATTCTGGCCAGAGACTGTGAAGAGCCATTTTGAAATTCGTCCCAGACGAACTTGCCAAGACCTGGGTTTTGCGCAAGCATCTCGGCTGCAATTAACACCATCCAGCCAACGCCCAGCGACAAGCGCAAGCCGGTGAATATCAACGGCAAGGCTGATGGCAAAACCAGCTTGGTGACTGTTTTCCAGGTCGACAGCCGCAGTACCTTGCTGACATTCATCAGATCGGTATCTACCGAGGCCACGCCCAATGCGGTGTTTATCAGCGTGGGCCACATTGAACACAAGGTGACGGTGATGGCCGATATCACCAGTGACTTCGGCATGGCGTCATGCACATTCACGTACAAAGCGGACACTATCATCGTCACGATTGGCAACCATGCAAGAGGCGATACTGGCTTGAACAGCTGTATTAGCGGGTTGATCGCACTGTTGATGGTTTTTGACAAGCCTGAGGCAATACCCAGAGGAACAGCGATCAGTGTCGCGATTAAAAATCCGAGTCCGACAGTACGTATACTGGTCAAGATCTGATCAAGATAGGTCGGCTTGCCAGTGTAGGTTCTGTGTTTTACTTTGTCAGCCTTGCCATCTTCAACCAACCTGGCATTGCGCAGGTCCTGCCGCTCGTAGAAGGCATCTTGCTTCTCGCGCTCGCGCGTATGTTCCGACAGTAGATTGCCAAATTGATGCATCACCTGCACCGGCCCCGGTATCGCACCGAGAGAGGTGGTCACTCGCGGCGCAAACACGGCCCAGGCAAGTAGAAAAGCCGAAATACCCAGCAGCGGAATCAGCAGTACCTGACGTAACTCTTTGTACTGCTCTGAGCGGTTATCTCCTGCGGCAATTTTCAACAGTGGCACAACCCAGGCAAAACCCAGTGCTTCGAACCAACCCGAAGCACTGTTAACCCACGTCAGTGTGCGGCTCTTTGATTTCTCGGGTTGACTATTGGCAATGGGTTTAGATACGGCCTGTGCCGTTGCGGTTGCCGTTGGGTTTGCAGTTGCAGCTGATGTTGTCATGATAGGTTTTTCTACAGACTCGTTATTGGCAGGTTTCGACGAGGACAGCAATCAAGTTAGGGGCGGCTTTTGCAAAAAAGCCCCCCCCCCCGTTACAAGGAGCAGTTTGCAGCTACTGACCAATCAACAGAGCGACGTCAGAATCCTCTACTTTTTGCTTGCCTTTTAATCCGATCGTCAATGAATCGATATAGGCATTGGGCTTGCGACCATCGTAGGTTATGCCGTCGATAAACTCGCTCGTAGGGTCGCGGTAACCATCCGTCTCCCATGGAAAATCCTTCTCATCCACATAGCCCTCTGTAACCAGCAGCTTCGCCGCCGCCATATATATTTCCGGCAGATAAACGGAGCGGGCCACTTCATCAAACCAGGCGTCATCCTTGTGTTCATCGATTTGCCCCCAGCGTCGCATCTGGGTCAGATACCAAACGGCGTCAGAGTAATAGGGATAGGTGGCGTAGTAGCGATAAAACACATTAAAATCCGGAACATCGCGCTTGTCCCCTTTTTCATACTCGAAGGTTCCTGTCATCGAATTGGCAATGACTTCAGCATCAGCGCCGACATACTCTGAGCGAGACAGTATTTCCACCGCCTCTAAGCGGTTGGCGTTATCGTTTTCATCGAGCCACTTTGCGGCTCTGATCATGGCCTTGACAATGGCGATAGTGGTATTCGGGTTTTCTTCGGTAAACGCCTTGGTCAGGCCAAATACTTTTTCCGGGTTGTCCTTCCATATTTCATAATCGGTAATCACCGGTACGCCAATGCCCTTAAACACAGCCTGCTGATTCCATGGTTCTCCCACGCAATAACCGTGGATCGTGCCCGCTTCAAGCGTGGCGGGCATCTGTGGTGGTGGCGTTACTGATAACAGCGCATCAGCCTTGATTTGTCCGGACACATCAGTGGGTGAGTAGTACCCAGGGTGAATGCCGCCAGATGCAAGCCAGTATCGCAGTTCGTAGTTATGCGTCGAGACCGGGAACACCATACCCATATTAAACGGCTTGCCATCGTCCTTGAATTTTTCAACAACCGGCTTGAGCGCATCGGCCTTTATCGGATGAACCGGTTTGCCATCTTCATGTGGAATATTCTCCTTCATCATCTGCCACACTTCGTTGGACACGGTAATACCGTTGCCATTGAGGTCCATGGAAATTGGCGTGACGATATGTGCTTTGGTGCCATAGCCGATCGTTGCTGCCAGCGGCTGCCCGGCCAGCATGTGTGCGCCGTCGAGCTCGCCGGTGATGACCCGGTCCAGCAGTACTTTCCAGTTGGCCTGAGGCTCCAGCGTTACAAAAAGACCCTCATCTTCGAAATACCCTTTCTCATAGGCCACTGCCAGCGGGGCCATGTCGGTCAGTTTGATGAAACCGAATTTGATCTCGTCTTTTTCTACATCCAGTGGTTGCGTTTCCGCAGCATCAAGAATACTGACACTTGTTAATACAATTGAGGTGAGCAACGCCGCTCTAACAAATGCCGCTCTAACAAATGCCGCTCTAACAGAAGCCGCTTTTTTTACATGCAGATATTTTCGGGAAACAAATTTCCGTAGTTTCATAGTCGGGTTTCCAGTGTTGTTAAACAATCAGGCAGCTCATTGCCACCACTGGACGGAATCTTAATTGGCCGATCAAAAGCTGTATGCTGCCAATTTTGCACTGGCCCGATGCATCAGATGATTCACAGGCAGGGGGTCTTTTCGGAAATGCGGGTCTTCAAAGGAAAGGGAGATATTACCGTTTCAGCACACTTCAGCCAGAATTCGTCATTCACCGCAGGTAAGCGCCGGGTCGATCGCGACATTTCCCGAATAAATCTATAAACTGGTCTTTTATCGAATAGCCACCCGATTGATGACTGATACCACTGCACCGAATAGCAATACATTCTTTATTGAAGTGACAGGCGCAGGCTTGCCCGAAGTCGACGGACTGTATGTTCCTTCAACGCAGCCACCAACACAGTCAGAGTCGGGAACCCTGTCAAGCCTCGGCTACTGGAACGGCAAAATGGCATGGGACCGGGCTGACGGTAAATCTGCCAGAAGCCCTGCGCTGTCCTATTCCAATAGCTATAAGTCGTGGCGAATCTGCAGACTTGACGGGCATCTGGCGTATGACAATACCTGTGATGACGAGCTGCCACCGACTGAGCAACCATGGCATGTGTACAAAAAGGGGGTAGCACCTGCACCAACAGTGGTCGTGCATCACTACGACCCCAGAGAATCCTGTCCGCCACCCAATGTGGTATTTGTGATAGGCGGTCCCGGCAGTGGCAAGGGTACGATGTGTGAACTCGCCGAGGAACAGCTCGGCTGGCATCACCTGTCAACCGGTGACCTGCTGCGGGCGGAAATACAGACCGGTGGCTCGAATGCGGCAACCATTGAAAAACTCACCACCGATGGCGAGCTGGTGCCCAACGACATTGTTATCGAGCTGATGAAAAATGCAATGGAGCATCTGACCAGAACCACGGGCAAGAACAACTTTCTGCTCGACGGCTTTCCACGTTCACTTAACAACATGGAGGGCTGGTACGATATCTTCGGGCACGATTTTCCGCTGCCCACGATGCTATATTTTGAATGCCCCTATGACGTTCTCGAAAAACGCATTCTGGACCGTGCAAAGTACTCGGACAGAAGTGACGATAACGTGGAAACAATGAAGCTGCGCTTCGACACCTTTAAAGCGGAAACGCTGCCAACAGTAGAATATTTCAAAAGTAAAAATAAGTGTGTGGACATCGATACCAGTGCGGATCGTCAGTCTGTTTACAAGACAGTCTCAACCAACCTTGCCGAATACACTGACAGTACTCTGTCAGGCCAGCCGCTCAGCGAACGCGCAGAGATACTTTTAGGATTGCGCCCCTATCCGAAAAAAGGCTGATATCACACTGGCAGTGCGGCAACTATCCGTCGTTCCTCTATTGCACAAATCGACTTTGTTGGTATATATAGTGAGAAATCGCCCGGCACCTGTGCCCGGCGCCATTTCAATTGTCGGGAAGAGCGGTGAACAACTCAGGTGTGAACAACTCGGGTATGAACAACTCGGGAATTGACGAGCTGGTAAATTGTGAGGGCGCGCAAAGCACGATGGTGCCCGCCAATCAAACTCTGTTTAGCCTGGGAGACGAATGCAGGCACTTTGTTTTTGTGCGCAGTGGACAAGTGCGCGTTGAGTTGCTGTCGACCAGTGGCCAGCAAATGGTGCTGTATCGTATACATGATGGTGAATCCTGCGTAATGACCACGGCGTGTCTGCTCGGCAATAACCATTATTTTGCCCAGGCCCTGTCAGAAACGCAGGTTGATCTGATACTGATACCACACGCGGTATTTCGGTCACGACTCGACACTTCTGCAGAGTTTCGCGACTATGTATTTGACGGATTTTCGGCACGCCTGTCAGCACTGATGCAACGCACCACCGAGTTGGCAACCTGGACCGTAGATCAGCGAATAGCATCCGTACTAAGTAATCTGATGCAAACTCACGGCACCCCTGTCAATCTGACGCATGATCAATTGGCACTTGAAATCGGCTCGGCCCGTGAAGTGGTCAGCAGGCGACTGGCAGTATTTGAAAAACAGGGCATCGTAGCCAAACAACGAGGCCAGATTGATATTCTCGACGCCGGCCAGTTGAATCAGCTTCTCGCTCAATAAATCTGGTCAACGATTGCAGGACTCTCCGTGACAATATCACTGAACCACTGATAGCACACGCGCTAGTGTAGACCGCATCTTCTCTTCGACAGGGTATTTGCACATGGCATTCGGTAGAAACGTAGGTTCAATCGATAAAACAGTTCGACTCATTGCAGGATTTGCACTCCTTGCCTGGAGTGTGCTGGGCACAGGACTAAGCGGTACAGCGGGGATAGCAGCGGCCGTCGTCGGACTCGTGCTGATCGCAACCGGTTTAATCAATTTTTGTCCGCTATTTAAAATATTTGGTATCAGTTCGTTTCGTGGCAATACCTGACAAGTTGTTAGACGAAAAGGCGCGGATTCTTTCATCTAAGAAATTACTAAGTATCTGAAGTTTCGGGTTTGAGTTTTTTCGTTACTTACAAAAAACCGTTGGGAATACGCTTCAAACAATTGCTCTAGATCTTGCTCTTGTTTTAGATCTTGCTCTTGCTTTAGATCTAGATCTTGCTCTTGCTCTTGCTCTTGCTCTTGCTCTTGCTCTTGCTCTTGCTCTTGCT
>CAYMVV010000129.1:0-3491 GCA_964393885.1 uncultured Granulosicoccaceae bacterium
TGCGAGAAGGGCAGAGTCGCCGGGGAGCAGTCGTCCAGAAACTGGGGCTGGGTCAGGCAGCACGGTCGCGACCCGGCCGAGCTGCCAATCATGATGGAGTCAAATAGAATCTGGCAATCACTGCATGAAGTTGTCGGACAGGATCTTGGCTTCAGGCAACAAGGTGTCTTATACCTTGCCAGCAGTGAAAAAAAGATGCAGGTTCGTGAGCGCTGGATTGATCTTGCCAAACAGCACCAGCTCACATCGATCAAACTCAGTTCCGCTGAGGTGGCTGACAAAATTAATACGGTAAATTCTCGCTGGAAGGGCGCCGTGTTTACACCCAGTGATGGCAGGGCCGAGCCCTGGATAGCCGTACCCGCCATCGCTAAAGCGGTGAACAAGCTGGGTGCTGTCATTTGTGAGGACTGTGCTGTGCGAAGCCTTGTTACAACGAATGGGGTGGTCTCCGGTGTGGTAACAGAGCATGGTCCTGTGCAATGTGAACGGGTGGTGCTGGCCGGTGGTGCCTGGTCGTCGTTGTTTGCTGCCAATGCAGGTATACGGTTGCCACAACTGGCAGTGCGATCTACTGCTGCAGCCACCGGTACCATGGCAGATTTCTTCAGCGGCAACGCTGCCGATGAGCAGCTTGCATGGCGTCGCCGTCAGGATGGCGGCTACACACTCGCACTCACCGACCTGACAGAGCACTTTATCGGGCCAAATTCATTTCGCTACTTAAAGCCTTTTATTCCGGCCATGTTAAGTGAGTGGGATACCTATCGACTACACACCGCGTGGCCTAAGAATTATCCGGATGGCTGGCGTACGCAACGAAGCTGGTCACCGCAGGATGTGTCACCGATGGAGCGCATCAGGGTGCTGAACCCGCCGCCACGGCAGGCAGCTTTGCGACGAATTCAGCAGCGCTTTAGAAAAAGATTTCCAACACCGGGCGCCACTTTGTTTATTAAAACGTGGGCCGGCATTATAGATACCATGCCCGATGTGGTGCCGGTGCTCGATGAAGTTGATTCGGTGCCTGGCTGCATAGTAGCAACCGGCTTTAGCGGACATGGCTTTGGTATCGGACCGGCGGCTGGCAAAATCGTGGCTGATCTGGTGCAGGGCAAAGAATCCGAGCATGATCTGCATCGGTTTCGCTTCTCCCGCTTTTCAGATGGATCCGCCATTGAATTAGGGCCGGTTTGGTAGCGCTCGCTCTGTTATATATTTGCCTTGTTATATATTCGCCCTGTTATATAAAGGATAAAAACATGCCTAAAGGCTATGTAATTGCACAGATCAATGTTTCCGACCCGGACACTTATGCAAGTTATATAAAGCTGGTGCTGCCCACAATTGAATACTTTGGTGGCGAGTTTCTGGTACGTGGAGGCCGTGCTGAAAGCTATGAAGGTAAGCCACCCGGTGACCGCAACGTGGTCATTCAGTTTCCATCCTATCAACAGGCACATGACTGGTATCACTCGGACATCTATGCTGAAGCGAAACAGTTGCGAATGTCTGCATCAACCAGCGTACAGACAATAGTCGAAGGTATAAGCTGATTTGTCTGAATCCTTCAACATATTGACAACAAGAGTTTGACCATGACGCAATCCCGCTTCGATTGTTTGTTCGAATCCGTCAGTATTGGTCCGGTCACGGCGCCCAATAGATTCTATCAGGTTCCCCACTGTAACTCGCTTGGGCATATACGGCCTCAGGCAGAGGCAGAAAATCGACGGGTCAAAGCGCAGGGGGGCTGGGGTGTCATTTGTACCCAGGAAGTAGAAATTCATCCGAGTTCAGAAATAAGTCCCTACGCCGAAGGACGGCTTTGGGATGATGCGGATATTCCTGCCATGCAGCTCACCACCCGGGCCATCCACGAGTTTGGTGCTCTGGCTGCCGTCGAACTGGTTTATAACGGACACCATGCGCCCAACCAGTACAGCCGTATTGCGCCGATGACTGTTTCTGCGATGCCGGTCGACTCTTACGATCCGGTTCAGGCAAGAGCGATGGACAAGGCAGACATTCGCAATCTTCGCCGCTGGTATGCAGATGCCGCAAAGCGCGCAAGAACAGCCGGCTTTGATATTGTCTATGTTTATGCTGGCCACGATATGTCGCTGCTGCAGCACTTTCTCTCTCCTCGCTATAATCATCGCAACGATGAGTATGGCGGGTCGCTTGAGAACCGGCTGCGTTTACTGCATGAAACATTAACCGACGTTAAAGACGCGGTCGGTGATACCTGTGGAATTGCATTGCGATTTGCGGTCGACGAGCTAATTGGACAAGACGGACTGCAGGCCGACGGAGAGGCTCAGGAGATGGTGTCACTGTTGGCCGAGATCCCTGATCTGTGGGACGTTAACATCAGCGACTGGAGCAATGACTCGTCGACAGCGCGCTTCGAACCTCAGGAGGGTTATCAGGAGAAGTTCACAGCGTTTGTTAAAACGATTACCAGTAAGCCGGTGGTAGGGGTGGGGCGTTTTACCTCGCCTGATGCCATGTTGTCACAGGTTAACCGCGGCGTGCTGGATTTTATCGGAGCCGCGCGTCCGTCAATAGCTGATCCGTACCTGCCCAACAAGATTCGCGAAGGCCGCTTCGAAGATATAAGAGAATGTATCGGCTGCAATATATGTGTGGCCAGTGACAATGTTGTAGCACCTATACGCTGTACGCAAAACCCCGTTGCCGGTGAAGAGTGGAAGCGCAACTGGCATCCTGAAATTATTGCACCTGCGGCCCGGACAGTCGATACGCTGGTGGTCGGCGCCGGCCCGGCCGGGCTTGAGTGCGCGATGCAGCTGGCAAGGCGCGGACATCAGGTAACGCTTGCCGATGCGGCAAGGGAATTCGGCGGCCGGTCACGGCTCGAGAGTAAGCTGCTCGGTCTTGCCAGTTACAGTCGTGTTGCTGACTATCGCATTGGTCAGTTGCAACGTATGGAAAATGTACAGTTGTTACCCGACAATGCACTGCAGGTAAACGATATTATCGAGTCGGGTATATCGCATGTATTTATGGCTACCGGCAGTAACTGGCGCACAGATGCAGTTGGCCGGCAGCACCGACAACCGTTGTCGCTGGGTAGCGTACAAACACTCACGCCTGATGACATTATGAAGGGTACGGGTGTCGCAGGGAATGTACTGGTCTACGATGATGATCACTACTACATGGGTGGTGTCATAGCGGAGCATCTGGCGGCGACGGGTTGTACGGTCACACTTGTTACACCGGCGGCCAGAGTATCGGAGTGGACGGAAAACACTCTCGAGATAGATAAGATACAGGCAAGAATCTACAACGCCGGTATCAAGGTCTGCACCAGTACTGAACTGGTCAGCATCAGTCAGGGGGCCGCTACAGTGCAGCACGTCCACAGTGGTGAAAGCTGTCAACTGCAAATCGACAGCGTGTGTCTGGTGACCAGCCGACAGTCAAACGACGATCTCTATCAGTCACTATTGTCAGCAGATCTG
>CAYMVV010000129.1:3591-14085 GCA_964393885.1 uncultured Granulosicoccaceae bacterium
GACCAGCCGACAGTCAAACGACGATCTCTATCAGTCACTATTGTCAGCAGATCTGGCAACGCTGTGTTGTGTCGGTGACAGTGAAGCACCGGGGACCATCGCCGCTGCGGTGTATGCCGGGCATCTTGCCGCACGACGGTTCCAGAATGAAGAGGCTGAGGATGCCCTGTTGTTTAGACGAGAGCTTGTCGCTATTTAATTTCCACGACTTTCAGGAACTGGTTCCGTCGAGCAAGAGCTCTGTATCAAGAATCCTGTCGAAGATGGCTTTGTCGCAAACACACTTGATTTAAAGCGCTTTGTCATAAAGCAGCTTCACTATGGAGAGCCTTGTAGTGAAGCGCCCCGTCGTGACAAGGCAAGCGCGCAAAGTATAATGAGTAGTGCGAAATAGGCATTGATTGCTAATCGCTCGTGTAAAAAAATACTTCCCAGTGCCACACCAAAAAGTGGCACCATAAAGTTAATTTGGCTCATAAAAGAAGCCCCTTGCCGATCTATAATCGTCAGTATCAACCAGGTAGCGAAGGCAGTTGGACCGATCGCCAGCAGGGTTACAGCAATCATCGGCGTGGCTTCATAGCGCAATTGCCATGGTTGATCAACAATCAGCGTGGGTATGATTAGCATCGCCGACGCGGACATGAGGATAGCAGTGATCATCGGTAGTCTGGGTAGCGACGTGAGCTTGCGTGTAATTACCGCGTTTATTGCGTAGCACAGGGCCGCGGAAAGAATAGCCAGCTGACGCAGGGTGTTCTCACCAACCTGCGACAGTGCTGCTGGTCCGATGAGTACAACAATACCTGCAACTCCGCAGATCACTCCCGCAAACTTCCATCGATTCAGCTTTTCATCGTCGGTAAACAGGTTGGCAATTACAATGGTGGCCAATGGCATGACAGCCATAAATATAGCCGTTAACCCTGCTTCAACCTTTACCTGACCCCAACTGATTAAAACAAATGGAATGGCGTTGCCAGTGGCAGCTGATAAAACAATGTAAAGCCACACCCTGCCACCATCGGGTAATGATTGGCGGGCAATCTTCATGACCAGGTACATAAGACCAAATGCAATAATCAAACGGGTTGTTGCAACGGTAAATGGCGGAAGATAGGAGACACTGATATCCGTAAAAATAAAACTGGTGCCAAAAATAAGAGATAGACCAATCAACAGGCCATAGTCCCGGATGGTGGGAGAGCTTCGCACGTCGCTGTGTTCTCTGCAGTTGTCAGGCATGAGGTAGCCAGGGGAACCGAGCATAGCGCTTAAAGGTTGGTCAGGCCACACCACAGTCGCAAAGCAGACTGCTGACGCGTGACTCTGGAGCTGCTACAGTCCCTGTTCGATCAGAAAATTGTCGAAGTTGCAGGCAGATTTGAATGAGAAAGAGATGTGAATGAGAACGATGAGCCGCGTTAGCCAATTAGGGTTCGCAACCAGCGTACTTGTGCTCGCTATGTGTGTGGGATGGGCAGCAGACAGCGAAGCACTCGACGACCGGGTAACCGCAAAGGCAGATCGGCTTGAAATTGATCAACAGACCGGTGTGCAAACCTTAACTGGCAACGTTGTTGTTACACAAGGCGACATAACCATCTATGGCAATACCATTCAAGTTGCCATGGTCAACGGTGCTATCTCAAGAATTTACGGTTCTGGTGAACCAATCAGGTTTCTACAAAAACTGGCGAGTGGAGAAGTTGTACAAACCGAGAGCAACGAAATTGATTATCTGACCACTACATGGACACTGGTACTGACAGGGAATGTGGTCTTGCAACGTGGAGACTGGCAACTTGACGGGCATGTCGTTGAGTACAATATCCGTAACAGGAACTTCCACGCAAACGGCGGTGATCGAGAGAAGTCAACTGTTTCAACTGATGGCTCACGTGTGAGTATTACTTACAATCGGTAGCCCGAGTATATAATTTTGCCCTTGGTATCTGCCCTTGATATAAGGGCAGACAGTGTCGAGCTATTGTACTTGATCGTGCTGGTTGTTCAGCTACTCGCAGCTGACCAGTTGCTGTTCGCCGGACGGATTGTCGGCGCACTGGCCAACTTCTACCGTAACCTGATTTACCGCGGGATTGCCGTCTTCGTCCTGTGTTGTCAGGCTATAGTTTAATGGGCCGCCACTCGCCACCATCAGCGATCCATTGAGCTGCTCAACTACCCGGGTACCCGCTGGTGCGGTCATCTCAAGCATTGTAAACAGTGTATCGGATACCGTGTTGTCTTCGAAAATTTGCCGTATCACCAGACTCAGGTTCAGCCCGCCGGTCAGGGTGATATCCTCGCTATCCATTGATGCCGTAAAACCAAAGGTATCGAGTCCGAGATTAAGCACATCAGCATTGTCGAGTGCGACGCGCAAGGGGCCCTGACCAATCCCCAGGTTGCGTACGGTCAGCAGATCTGAGCTGGTATCTATATCGATGATTGCGGTTAGCCCGTCCATGTCAATGCTGCGCACTGAGCCCTCATCCGATTCGCTGGCGCGCAAAGCACCGAGTTCAATCTCGATCGAGGCACTTTCATCGGCAGCATCCGCTGACATCGATAATATTTTTCCTGTTCCAAGAGACAGTGTGGTGCCCGCATCAGCGCTGACGACTGACAATGGTTGAGAAACTTCCAGAGTGACAGATCCTGCTTCAGAACCACTGTTTTGATTGGTGGCTGTCGCCGACAGGCGAATAGCGCCCTGGATAGTATCCAGTGGGCTGTCGTTGCCAGCATCCGGGTTTAAGGCGTTGTCCGCATCGATCAGTGATTTCAGGGTACCCAGGTTTAATTCGAAGGAATTTGAAGTATCAGTGTAATCAATAGCTACCAGTGCTTGATTCTGAAACAGATAGGTGAGTGAACCCGCTGTATCACTGGTGGCATCTATTTGTACCAGCATATCGCTGACCAGTGCGACGCAGCGTTGAAATTCTTCATCATTACCATCCATACCAATCAGTTCTTCTGCACAGACAGACGCATCGTCCGGATCGATTGTGATGCGTGAGCCTTCGCGAATGGTATTTTCCTCATTGCCAAGATTGAGCGATGTATCGACCAGGCTTTGAGCATCGTTGCTCCAGAGTCCGCCAATGCCGGATTCTGCGGGGTCTTCTGTAAATCCGTCAGAACCCATACTGCCGGAGGTAACTCGGGATACGCCATTTAGGGCGGTATCAAGGCTGCCGCCGATATTGACGGAGGCGTTATTTACCAGCTCACTGGTTGTCGTATCGTCGACAATAGGGTCAGGTCCGGACGAACTGCTCGACGAGTTGCCGCAGCCTGCTACGACTAAACTGGCCCCAATCAACGAAACAAATGCTGGCAGATGTCGACACCCGTTTTTTGTCGTCCGAATTTTCCGAGCTGTGGTGGTGCTGGTTTTTTTCATGGCTGTATGATGCATCTTCCGGTAGTTAGTGTGTTTGTTCATTGCCGCACTAAAACCTGTCGACTCAAAAGTCGCGTCGCTGGTCGCATGAATAATTTGCACTCTTCCTGCCAGAGATGATAAATCAATTGTCTGGATACGTGTAGTGGCGCACATAAATCCTGAAAGACATCCTCCCTGCTGCGCGTTGGCCGTGCATGCTATCTGATAGAGGCAATTAAGGTAATTGCCTGAGGCCTATGGCCAGTTTAGTTCTACCAATGGTGCATATAGGTTAGTTTCCGCGCAACTGTTTCGCAGGTAAACTTCGCGGAGAAATACAGGGCTTGTCGAGTGGCAAATGTCGACTTGTTGATTTAGCGTTATCAAAGGGTGCAGTGGTTGCTCTGTTTTTGCTGTATTGATACCAGGCGATGGCTCCAGATTTTTTTAATTTGTATGGGTTAGCAATGAATCTTAAAACAGTATTTCCATTTCTTTTACCACTTGCGATGCAATGGGCCAGGCGTGAGGCGGCGAAAATTCAGCTACTGGGAGCATCGCTCACCCCGAGAGAACGGCGGCTGGCGAAGAGTGTTGGAGTTGTTTTCCCTGAGCGAGTCAAACTGCTGCTGGTGCCGGAGATACCAAAGCCGGATAACAGGCTGCTGAGACTGGCAGCCCGGCAAACCGAATTGCTAAGCCTGAACCATTCGGGAATGGCTCTTGGTCATTCCATCTATATTTGCGAAAATAAAATGTCCGCACGGCTATTGTCACATGAACTGCGTCATGTCTATCAGTGCGAGCGCCACGGTGGTCTTGATGCTTTTATCGCGGCCTATCTACAACAGGTCGTCGAGTACGGGTATAGGGAATGTCCGTTAGAGGTCGATGCAAGACATTATGAACGTGTCGCCTATCTCAACGGCCTTGCGAAAAACGATGATCGTTATTGCGTCGATAGTTAAGATGTTTAGTCGCGTGCCTCAGGCATCTTATTTTATGCAACACCAGGGTATAGTGTGTGTTGTGTTCATGGTCGCACCTTCAGGCAGGTACGACTTCTCTTGATTGCGCTTTCGCTCAATTACGCCTTCGCTTAATTACGCCTTCGCTTAATTACGCCTTCGCTTAATTACGCCTTCGCTATCGAAGTTGACTGTCCTTGCTGCCTCGACGATTAAATGATTCGAGACTCGTTTTGCCATCTTCTGCTGACTGGCAATTTACACACAAGCGCACACCCGGAATAATATCGCGACGGGCTTTGGGTATTTCGGCATCGCATTCCTCACAATGAGTCAGGCCTGGTCCGCCCGGTAAACTGTTACGAGCCTTTTCGACGGCATCTTTGATGCTGGCGTCAATCTGATCCTGAACCGCGCCATCTTTTGACCATCCGCCTGCCATGGTTCTTTCCTCCGGCTGTGTACTCGAACAAACTATAGCGATTTAAAATTACAATGCAATCGTAGGCACCGCTGCCAGTAGCTCTTTTGTGTAGCTGTGCTGTGGATTGTTAAAAAGAGTAAGTCGGTCTGCGTATTCAACGATCTTGCCTTTGTACATCACTGCCACATAGTCACACATGTGCTGCACTACCCCAAGATCATGCGAGATAAACAGGTAAGTCAACGAAAATTCGTTCTGCAGGCGTCGGAGCAGATTGAGTATTTGTGCCTGAACAGCAACATCTAAGGCTGACACCGGTTCGTCACAGATAATCAAATCAGGCTGTGTTGCCAGTGCCCGGGCAATACCTATACGTTGCCTCTGACCACCGGAAAACTGGTGCGGGAAGAGTCTTTTTTGTTCTGGTCTCAGCCCTACAGCCTTGAATAGTTCATCGACGCGTTTTTCCTTCTCTTGTGCTGATAGTCGGTTCTGGCTATCGAGTGGCTCGCGTACGATTCGCTCGGCACGAAGCCTAGGGTTAAGGCTTGAGTAGGGGTCCTGAAAAATAAACTGCATACGATTTCTGACATCACGTAATTCAGTTGCGTCAAGTGACAGCAGGTCTACGTCGCCAAGCTGAACTTGTCCGGCAAAAGCTTTTATCAACCGGGCTATAGCAAGGGCTGTGGTAGTTTTTCCGGAACCGGATTCGCCAACGATTGCAAGCGTTTCGCCACGATTGAGTTCAAACGAAACACCGTCCACGGCATATAGATATTTACGTTTGGCAAATATCGACTTGGTAAGCGGGAAACGCACCTGTAAGTCCTTGACGGACAGTATCACTTCACTCATGACAGACTATCCGTATGCCAGCATGCGGCTAATTGATCGTTTTCTCCAATGATCTCTATGGGTCGTTGTTGGCGGCATTGCTGTGTTGCGTATTCGCAGCGACTGGCAAAAAGGCATTTGTCCTGACCGAACTGCGATAGCGGCGGCACAATGCCCGGTATTTCCAGCAGGTCTGGCCGATCCTCTGTAATGGTATTCAACAGGTGAGGTACGGCGGCAATTAATCCGCGTGTGTACGGGTGGGCAGGGTGTCGAATAACCTGAGCTACCTCGCCCTGTTCTGCCTTGCGTCCTGCATACATCACAACAATATCTTTCGACATCTTTGCGACTGCACCCATGTCATGGGTAATAAGAATAATTGCCGTGCCGGTTTTCTCCTGCAGTTCGGTCAGCAAATCAAAAATCTGGGCTTGTACAGTTACATCCAGTGCGGTGGTTGGCTCATCGGCGATCAATATCTTTGGTTCACACGCCAATGCAATTGCAATCATCACTCGCTGCCGCTGTCCGCCGGACAATTGATGAGGGTAATCGTTTATACGGCTGGCAGGCACGGGTATGTGCACAGCATCGAGTAATTCGATAGCTTTTGCCGTTGCGTCTGCTCGATCCAGATTGCGATGGCGGCGCAATACCTCGGCGATTTGTTCGCCGATGGTGTACACGGGATTAAGCGATGTCATCGGTTCCTGAAATATCATTGAGATATCATTACCGCGTATTTCGCGGAGTCTGGCATCGCTTGCCTGTGTTAGATCTTCGTTGTTGAACAGGATTTGTCCGCTGGCAATGCGACCGGCAGGCTGTGGCAGCAAACCCATTAATGCAAGAGCGGTCATTGATTTACCACAGCCAGACTCGCCGACAAAACTGATGTTACCGCCAGCCTGCAAATCAAACGACAGGTTATCTATCACTGGTACCACGCCATCGCGCGTGGTGAGCTCGACGGTAAGCTGTCTGACACTGAGGAGCGGAAAATCGTTAGTGTCATGTATCGAGGCTGCGCTTATATCATCTTGCATCAGCGTTGCCTTAGCCTGGGGTTGAGTGCATCGTTAAGTCCGTCGCCCACCAGTGAGATCGCCAGTACGGTGACAAATATTGCGACCCCGGGAATGGTTACGGTGTAACTTGCATCCAGAATATAGGGTCTGTTCGAACCGATTATCTGACCCCAGCTTGCCACGTTCGGGTCGCTCAGACCGAGGAAGCTTAAACCTGCCTCAAACAGTATTGCCGAACCCACCATCAAAGCTGCCTGTACAATGATGGGTGGCAGTGCATTGGGCAAAATTACGCTAAAAATCAGTTTCGCATTGGTGGCGCCGCTTGAGCGCGATGCGGTAACGTACTCCAGCTCTCTGATTCGCAGAAACTCAGCACGGGTGATTCTGGCTACCGCAGTCCAGCTGACGATACCGATGGCAAAGGTGATCATTGGTAGTGAGGCACCGAACAGTGCCACCAATACCATCGAGAACAACAGCGTTGGCAGAACCTGAAAAAACTCCGTGATTCGCATTAACACCTCTTCAATCCAGCCTCGATAGAAGCCTGCCAATGCACCCACTGTAATCCCAATAAACACACTCATCAGCGCTGCGGCCAGTCCAATGGCAATAGACACCCGGCCGCCGTGCAGCAGGCCGGACAGCATGTCTCGTCCCAGATAATCAGTACCTAGCAGAAAACCCTCTGAACCGGGTGGTGAAAACGGCGCCCACACCATTTCGAATGGATCGGTCGGATAAAAAAACGGGCCGATGATGGCCGCCGCCACAATGGCGATTAACACGATTAACGCAACTACTGCCGAGTGGTTGCGGAAAAACATCTCAGCGGTTTCAACAAACGGATGACGCGAGTCTACAACGGGTTCGTCTGTGTTGGTTTGCGTTGAATTATTCATATAAGACACGGGTCAGGCGCGGATTCAGCCACGGGACAGCCACACGTAAAAAGCGGGTATTTGGCGTTAGCCACGGTTGCGAATTCTTGGATCGATCAAGCGCAACGCCAGATCCGTCAGCAGATTACCCACGATCACAACCATTGCCGAGAAAAACAGAATGCCGATGATCGTTGGTGTGTCGCGTGCAATAATTGATTGCAACGCCAGCGTACCAAGCCCCGGCCAGCTAAATACCGTTTCTACCAGAACCGCTCCCGATACCACGGCAGAAAATTGCAGACCCGCGAGTGTAACCACCGGACCGAGCGAGTTCTTTAAGGCGTGCTTCATAATGATTTGTGATTCAGACAGGCCCTTGGCGCGAGCGGTTCGAATGTAGTCTGAACCCAGTACTTCCATCATGCTGGCGCGGCACAGTCTGCTATAGAGTGCCAGAAAAATACTCGAGAGCGTGATGACCGGCAGCACCATATGCTTTGCGATATCCAGCGCACGAGCCCACCAGCCACCTTCGATGGTAACGTCTATCATGCCTGCCACCGGAAAGATGGGTATCCACAGGGAAAACACGATCAATAACATGATGCCGGTCCAGAACACCGGAGCTGAATAACCGAACAGCGCTATCAGTGTGACCGCGTGGCTCAACCAGCCATTGGGTTTACGTGCCGCCAGTACGCCGAGCAGCGTGCCCACGATCAGGGCGAGCAGCTGAGCTGTGATTACCAGTAGCAAGGTGGCAGGTAATCGCTCTGCAATGAGTTTGGTAACCGGTTGCGTGTGAAAGTAGGAGTAACCGAGATCACCCTGTAAAACGTTGGAAACATATCGGAACAGCTGTTGCCACAGTGGCAGATCAAGGCCGTACTCGGCGCGAATTTCAGCCATTTGTTCGGCAGTGGCACCGCCCATGTCACCCGCGATGGTATCTGCGATATCACCAGGGGCCAGATTGATAAGAATGAAATTGAGTACGACAACGGCCAGCAGCAGCATAGCCGCGTAGCCAACGCGTCTGATAATGAGTGTGAGGATATCCATTGGGTATGGCGGGGTGTGAGCACACCCCGCCTTTTTGCTTCCGTCTTTACTTCAGATAGACAAGATCAAGTGGTGAACTGGTGGCCCAGATACCAGCCGGTACATTTCCTACCTTGTCGCTATGGAAGGTATGATAGGGCAGTGCGTATGCCCAGTAGACGGGCAGTTCGTCAGCGAGAATTTTCTGGAACTTTGAATACAGTTCTTTGCGCTTTTCCAGATCGGTTTCTTTGCCCGCAGCTTCCATCAGTTCATCGATTTCTGCATTGGCGTAGCTCTGTGTATTGGACCAGATAACGCCTTCTTTAATATTGGTGGACTGATAGGTTCGATGCACGCCGATAACCGGATCTCCCCAGTTAAAAACGACATCCCATGTCATGTCAAAATCATAGGAGCTGATGCGCTTGGCCCAGGTCGGGAAATCAGGTGATGCACGAACCGTTACATCGATACCTATTTTTTTGAGCTGTGGCTTAACGTACTCGGCGACCGCTTTAACATCCGGCCAGCCATAGTCGACAACCAGTTTGAAGCGCATGCCGTCAGCGCCTTTCTCGTAGCCTGCGTCTTCGAGTAACTGATTGGCTTTTTGCAGATCGACATCATAGGCTTCAACGTCACTCTCGTAGAACGGGCTGCCCGGATGAATGCCTGTGAGCGCAGGCTCTGCGGTACCGAGCATGATCGCCTTGGTTATAAAGTTTCGATCCACCGCATAGGCGATTGCCTTTCGCACGTTGATGTCGCTGGTGGGCTCGCGAACCGTGTTAAAGGCAAGCCATGCAATAGGGCCAATAGCTGCGTAGCCATCGGCAGTAGCACTGACGCCTTCCGCTTTCTTGATACGGTTGATGTTCTGTGCGCTTTGCTCAAACGCCGCCAGGTGTATCTCGCCGTTTTCTATTGCAATGGCGCGCGCTGAAGGGTCTTTGATGATACGCATGACGATCCTGTCCAGATAGGGACGCCCTTCCATAAAGAAGTTTTCGTTGCGCTCAAGAATAATGTGCTGATCGCGTTTGAATTCCACCAGTTTAAACGGGCCGGATCCAACGACGTTTTCGGAATTTTGCGGATGCGATTTTGGATCTTGTCCATCACCGTAAACGTGCTCGGGAATGATAGGCAGCAACTGTGAAGACATCGCCAACAGCAGCGCCGGGTGCGGTGCAGACAGTTTTAATATGGCGGTATTGTCGTCTGGTGTCTCGACGCTTTCTACCGGTGCGAACATGGTTTTAAACGGGTGATTTTCCTGTACCGTCTTTACCGAGAACGCGACATCTTTCGATGTTATCGGCATGCCATCATGGAAGGTTGCGCCTTCAACCAGGTTCAGTGTAACGGTCAGACCATCGTCTGATACATCCCACGACCTGGCGAGATAGGGCTGTGGCTCCCAGTTTTCGTCGTATCGCAGGGGAGCGGCAAATAGCTGGGCGCCGGGCGCACCGGTTGCTGTGCCGGATTGTACCGCCGGATTAAGGTGACGGGGCGTTTGCGGTGCCGACATCACAAGGGTGCCGCCTTTTTTTGGTTCTTGTGCAGTAGCCAACCCTGCGGTGAGCCCTGTCGCCAGCAAACATGCTGCGGCGAGGGTCATTGGCCTTGAAAGTTTGCCCATAAGTCCTCTCGGTCGTTGAGTAAATCAGGCGGTTTTCCACCCGGTCGGTATTAGTATCACTTCGATGGTGGATTGTCGAATGCTGAGATTAGGGTGGAAGCGAGGGCGTGAGATATAGCAGGCCAAAAGATCTCGAGAGCAATAGATCACCTGTTCGCAGGCAGGCTGCCGGAGGCTGTCAGGGAATAGTGTTCGTCATAGATAAGCTATTCATGGATAACATCCAGACCTTCCGACAGGTGCGCCCAGCCACGGTAGGCG
>CAYMVV010000130.1:0-13837 GCA_964393885.1 uncultured Granulosicoccaceae bacterium
CCGTAAAGACTGCCATACCATCAAGCGATGGCAGAAACTGGATGCAGGCATTAACTGTTTTGGATATCAACTGGTCTTTAACGAGACCTGCAACGACGACAGTACATGCACCACAATCACCCTCTGCACATCCCTCTTTGGTACCACTGAGAGATTGCTGGTTACGAAGATAGCTGAGCACCGAGGTGGTGAGCTCCAAGCCTGAGACCTCAACGGGTTTCATATTGAGCAGAAACCGAATGGCACTGTGGCGATCAGTTGTCGAAGATACGTTCTTTGTCATAGCATTTTTATTTATAGCACACTAGCTTTGAACACCCTCGACATACCAGTGTTTTCCTGCCGGATCGCCATCATACACAGCTAAGATGATCGCAACTTAAGCAGTTGATCTCGATAAAGATTAGCCAGACTCTCTCTGGATTCACACGCAAGTGCGGAGCAGAAAAGGGGTAATTTTGAATAAGAATAATTGAATCGATCGCGCTGCAGGTAGAACAGTATTTCGTGCGCGTGGTGCAATAAAAGCATCACCATCAGGTATTCACAACCACTATCACACGGAATAATCTTCCAATCTGCTAATTAACAGCGATAAAACCCGATCTATCACGATTGAAGGCGCACTGTTAGCGCGGCTGCAAAGCATGAATTTTTGCAACACTGGTTGCGGTGCAATTAGTGGAATGTGTACCAGCGCTCCCTGATCAACCTGAGACTCAATGCCGATGACAGTCTGAAATCCAAGGCCCAGATCCTGATCCACCATGGCTTTGAGAAATTCGACTGAATTCGACGACGTAATAATGTTCAATTGCAAGTTTGCATTTTCAATTTCACTATCGAGCCGCTCACGCAAGTGCCACGAGTGATCCGGCAAAACAATCGGGAACGGAACACAATCCGAGAGCGACACTGAATCCCGCACAGCCAGCGGATGCGTCGGTGTCATCACCGCACCAACCGGCAGCGTGGTTACACTTCTAATCTCAATATCGTCATGGGGCTGCAGATCAAACGCCAGCGCGATGTCCGCACTGCCCATCAGCAGCAGTTCCTGTAAATGGGTGCCACTTGCCGCCTTAAAGACCGTGCTTATCTCGGGATAATCAGCGTGCAACTGAACAAGTGCAGGCGGCAGGAATCGGGCAATGACAGACTCCTGACCAACGATCCTGATAACCGGCCTGCTGGCATCTGACAGCTTTTCAATTTGCTCAATCGTTTGCTCGGCATCGTGCAGTGTGCGTTGAATATGAGCAGCCAGCAATTCACCCGCAGCTGTGGGCTGAATGCCACTACTGGATCGATTAAAAAGCGAGGCACCCAACTCATCTTCTATTTTCAGTATCTGACGGTTTACCGCAGAAGAAGAAATACTAAGCCGTCTGGCAGCCAGACGAATAGAGCCACATTGATAGACTTCCATAAAGTACTTCAGAAATGCGGCGTGAATTGGCATAGCAGGATTATGAAGCCAAAGCGTCTATTCTACAAAGTCTACAAAGCTCCGCGATCTACCGTCTGGCCGGCATGAATAGCAATACGCCTAAACCACATTAAGTGGTTTAGACAGTAAACGCTATATCCAAGTCCTGAGCGATACTCGCTAATCGCTTGTCAGCTGTCCACAATTGAGTATCTGGCACTATCAAAGCCGATGCCAGCAAGTGTGCATCAATAAGACCTATGCCTCGACTGTAAAGCTTCCTGGACTCAACAAGTAACATTACCTCTTGAGTAGAAACAGTTGGCAGCGCAATCAACTCCTTTAAGTACCCGAGCGTTTCTTCTCTGGATTTCAAACTACCACATGCCATTTCAGCAACCACAAACTCATGCGAAACCACTAACTCAGATTCCAGCAATTGAACCACACGTAGATTGGATGTCTTGAAATGCCTAATCCATACCGAAGTATCGAGTAATACGCTCACTATTTTGAACGACGTCGCGGGATATCTTTTAAACCCGGATCGGAACCACCAAGTTTTGCCAGACGACGGGCACTTTCACGTGCTATCAACGCCTCCAGACCTTGACGTACCAGGGCTGTTTTCTCGTCAATGCCAGTTAGCTCTTGCGCACGGTGCAAGAGCTCATCATCAATATTAAGTGTGGTTCTCACCAGGCTTCTCTATAAAATTCAGCTTCAGATACATTATTGTATGCACATATATATGCATATTCAATATGCATTTCGCACAATGTGTATCAGGCCCGCGAAACATCTCTTGACGCACCCTTCGCGATTCACCACATTATAAGACGCGTCCTCACTATGCTTGTGCCAGTTGTCGCTCAGTTTCTCCAACCGAGTAAATAGCGTTCTATCGCACCGATAACCGCACTAACCACCACACCCAGCACCGACAAGATCACTACCCCGGCAAATAACCGTTCAAGATCGTACAGCGACCCTGCCTCAAGAATATACGCACCAATGCCGTATTCCGCCCCGAGCATTTCCGCCGCGACCAACAGGATTATCGCGATGGCCAGGCTAATGCGCAGCCCGGATAGTATCCCCGGCATTGCTCCGGGTAAAACTATTTTTCGAACGATAGAAAACCAGCTCAAACCAAAACTCTGCCCCATCCGAATCAGTGTTCTGTCAACGTTATCGACTGCGCCATATGTCGCCACCACTGTTGGCGTAAAAGTTCCAAACGCAATTAACGCGTACTTCGATCCCTCATCGATACCAAACCAGATAACAAACAGAGGCAGCAGTGCGATTTTGGGAATCGGAAATATCGCCGCGACCAGTGGTACCAGACCCGCGCGAAAATAGGAAAACAGGCCGATTAAAACGCCGACGACAATTCCGGTGGTGACGCCTGCCGCCGCACCGACGGCAAGCCGGGACAGAGACGGCAACAGATGTTTGAACAACAGGCCCGACGAATACAACTGTCTAAATGTATCCAGCACATCTGATGGACGTGGCAGCGTTAGCGCTGAAATCCAGCCACTACGCGTGCCCCACTCAGCTAGTGCGATCAACCCTGCGAATACAACAAACCCGACCCATCGTTGCGGTTTTGGTGCGAAACCTCCGCCTCGAAAATTTACGACCGTGCCACTACGCAAATGATCTTGATTCATGCGACTCGTGCCCTCAGAACCCGTGATTGTTTGGCTTGTCACCGGGTTATCAGACATGGACTAACTCTGCATCGGCTGCTCGTGCTTCATCGCGCATCAACTGCCACAAATATTTCTGCTGTTCATCAAGATCTGTATCACCAAAGTGCCTTTCTGCCAGTGGCTTGTCGAGGTGTATGATTTCGCGAATGGTGCCTGGTCTGCGTGAAAGAACCACAATGGTATGTCCAAGCCGCACGGCTTCAGCCAGGTTATGTGTTACGTAAACAGCAGTAAAAGGCTGCCGTGTCCACAGGTCAACCAAATCATCCATCAATAACTCTCTGGTTTGGCTATCGAGCGCTGACAATGGCTCGTCCATTAACATCACGGCTGGCTTAACTGCCAGTGCGCGAGCAATGGCAACACGCTGCTTCATGCCACCCGACAATTGCTTCGGCAATGCTTTGACAAAGTCAGTTAAGCGGGTACGATCAAGCACATCATCTACTATTGCTTTTACCTCAGCGCCGCTAATGCCATGATCTTCAAGCACCAGTGACACGTTGGCAGCTACCGTGCGCCAGGGTAACAGGGCAAAGTCCTGAAAAATATAGGTTAGCGGATTTAGGCAATCTGCCGGTGGATCACCGAGCTGCAGCACCTGCCCACTGGCCGGGCGCTCCAAACCACCGATGAAGCGCAACAATGTTGATTTGCCACAACCGGAAGGACCGACGATACAGACAATTTGGCTATCGGTTATATCGAGAGTGATGTCTCGCATCACCTCGATGTCATCGTAATGATGGCCGATAGACTCCAGCCTGATATCCATACAAGGTATCCGTGCACTAGGAGTCTGCGCGGGAGAAGTCTGCGTAGCGAGAACGTGCGATGGCGAGGGCGTCTTTACGATCATTTGAGGCGCATAGTTGTTCATACGTAACGAAAATGATCGATAAAACGCACCGTCAGGGCGCGTTCGCAGTAGCAGAGGTTCTTCCGCGCAGACTCCTAACCTTTTAAAATATCAACATAAGACTGATCGACCAGGTCATCTATCGAGATCGAGCTGTCTACCAGATCCTTAGACTTAAACCAGTCAAGCTGATGCTGCACCGATGCAAGATTAAGAGCCGCATTCGAGTTCAATCGCATGGTGCCGTTTATAATCGATGGGGCTGCTTTTTCACGCGGTCTGTCGACATAGACATACTTGTGGATAAGGTCGACCATATCGTTAACGCCGTCATCTCCATCTTTGCGCTCGATCATTGCCGCCGTATAGTCGTCCACGCCTTTGGAAAACGCAGCCAAAAAGTCTTTAGTTATGTCCCGTTCATCGGCTGCATTCTTTGCCGAAGTGAATACCGTGGTTATTTGATAGTCAGGCACGTAATCCTTAACTGCACCGATTATATGCACAGCACCAGAGCCTGCCAGCGGCTTGGCAATGTGTGGCACGATGCTCCATGCGTCAATCTGACCCGATTTAAGCGCACCAATCACAGCACCTACTTTTTGCAATGGCTTGAACGACAGTTCAACTCCCTCCGCGTCCGCTATCTGTGATCCCATATAGTGGAATGATGAACCACTCTGGGTAATACCGAAACTCTTGCCAGCTAACTTTGAAGGCTCGGTGACACCCGCTTGAAAGGCGGCATCAGAAACCAGTATTTGCTGGCCATCAAGATTGCTGTCTTCCGACAAAGCACCACCAACGACTTTAATGGCACCTTTTTGCGCCAGCGAAATCAGACCACCTGAAACGGCTGTTACTGCATAGTCAATATCACCGGATGCAATGGCCACAGCCATTGGTTGCGCTGCCTGAAAAAAAACTAGCTCAACATCGAGACCAGCGTCGGCAAAATAGCCACGCTCAAGTGCAATAAAGCTGGCCGAGTGCGAGGTGAAGCGAAGCGCGCCAACGCGTATCTTTTTGTTGCTGGCTATGGCGGGGGCTCCAAACGCAAGAGCCGCTGTAGCGCCAGCCATCAGCGCCAGTGTTTTACGACGATTAATGGGTATCATTGTTTCCTCCAGTTAAACCGTTATATTTTCGGTGGATGCAATAAACCATACACCGGTTATTGAAATCTGTTGCAGTGGTAACGACGAACCTGATCGAAAAACTTGTGGCCTCCGGTGTTGGGTAGGGTGGTATAAGCCGAAGGTGCATCCACCAAGCGGTACACTCGTGGATGCGCCTTAGGCTAATAACAACCCTACAGTAATATCCTGCCTTTGTAGACTTTAATCTGTCTCGTTTTATGCTGCTCTGCGTACGGCAAACCGCTCTCGTAACGACAATGATACAGTGAAAGGTGGGGAGAGAAAAGAAAGAGGTAAGGGGTCAATCCTGATTAGTTTCTGTCCGCTTCAAGGCTTTCAATAGTAAATTTCATAGTGGTCGGGCATTAGTACGGATACTGACGGATCGGGATTCGTCACTGCCATCACATAGGCCCCTGCCTTGCTCATGAAAAAATCATAGTCTACCGCATCGTCAAAGGTTTCCGATACACAGAAAAACTTGTCACGCAACATGTTCTCCAGCGCAGGCTTTGAGTCTGCCGGAAAGTTGCTCGGATCGTGAATGAGAAACGCATCGTCCAGATAGGACACAATCCGCCCAACAAAAATCTCTCCATTTTCGTAGTCTGGCACTATGCGCACTGCACTGATCACCTTGCCGGCAAACAACCCTCTAAACCTCGCCACTTCTTTAGTTGACCGTATTTCCTGATAAAAACCGAGACGGCTCTAAGAGAATTGGAAGACCACCTGATAGTGATGTGTGACGTAGAGTAATAGATCTCCAGGAGATAATGGGATAGTGTAGCTAGCAGTAATTTACATAGCCAGAAGGGAAAGCATCTGAAAATGTAAGACTATAGTTAGTGATCGTATCGGGTAGTTAGATGGAGTCTATTTCCTCACCACATATCACTCAGCATGTAACTCAGAATATCCCTATAGATAATTCTAGAAATTAAGAACGGTAAAATTACCGTAGCGCTATATGCCAGTTTTATCTAAACTCTTTTTCGAGGTTATCAGAAATTGTAGAGATCGAGATCAGGCAACCTCGCCGGAAGGTATTCCGGCTTTCTTATTGATGAGTAAAACAAAGGGATTAGGAATAATGAGTATTCTAATGAATAGTAGATTGCATCGGTTGGTCTTTGCCACAGTTGTTGCCAGCACGACGGGAGCAGGACCAGTGTTTGCTGGAGAATACGTCCTCAACAATCGCTCAGGCGTTAGCCTGGATGTTTTTAAAAAGGACACGCACGGTCAAGAGTCCTACGTGCGGACAATATTCGATGGAAAAGCCGAATCAATTGAGGCGCAACCTAATGACATTCTGACATTTAAGTCAGGAGCTACAAGTGCTCATGATGGAGTTGACCAGATAAAGATTCGTGATGGAAAAACAATTTACGAATTAAACCTGATTCGTAAGACTGTGGATTCACTGCCTGCGAGTTACAAATCGGTTTCCAATTTCGATCCAAATCTTCATTCCTACGACATATTTTATATCGATCCCTTTCATATAGACAATTCCCAGGCAAAAAAGGGACTCGTGTTTGAACGCCTGGATCTCAAAGGGAGAGACTATACTGTTCAGGACGGCAATGTGTATCACAAACGGGGTTTTAACTATCAAACGGTGGACACAGGCTGGGGTTCAACTGAAACGCAATACCACGCCTCCACCCGATCTTTCCTGGATAAATTTTCGGTGGGAATCTCTTTGGGCGGTTCTGCAGGCGAGAAAGACAAAAAAGCTAAAGCCAGCCTCAGCGGTTCTTATTCGAAAATGACAAAAAATGTAACCAACGACAAAAGGGCGTGGACCAGCACTCGACAGGATATTGTTAAATATCAAGTCTCGACAATTGGTAGTGAACAACGTTTGTCGAGTGGGTTCATTGAAGCCATAGTTGATCTACCCACGGAATATAATAAAGCGACCTATCAAGCTTTCATCGATTCCTGGGGTACCCATTACCCAACGACCATTGAGTATGGCGGGATCTATTTGGGTATTCGATCAATGACCGAGAAGCAGGTTATCGATACGATAGAAAAAGGCTGGGATATCAAGGCCAAAGCGGCGATCCCTGCTAAGGGAGGAACAATAGATGGTGAACTAAGCGGCGGCCGCAAAACGATCAAAAAGGATTCGGAACTCGACAAGTATTCCAAGGCCACATATCAATATCGAGGTGGTACTGGTGGTAAAGGAGGTTGGACTGTAAACGACGGCGCGCAGCCCGTGAAAATTCGGTTGGTAAGGCTTCATGAATTACTTGATTCAAGACGTATCAGCGCGTCGATCCAGAGCGCCGTTGAATTGTCGCAGAAACGGAGAAACCTGGAGAAAGCTATCACGGCCTATATCGGAACGGCAGAGGACGTTAGCGATTTTTCCATCAAGCCGAGAATATATGAAATACACTGGGTTGAGCTACATGCCAATGATCTTGACGACAACGAAGATGCGATATTCGGAAAGGTAGAATTGTCGCAAATTGGTGGGCTTGCAAAAGATAAACAATCAGATTCTTACAGTAATGTGCTGTGGAGCAGATCTGAGGCTGGCGGCAGTAGAGTTATATTAAAGGCAGGCCAGAATTACTCTGATCGTTATCCTGGCGCGTTCGACAACAAGCGACAGCGTTTTGTTGTCCGGCCTGGTCCCAATGGGGACTATGATGTAAAAAATAAAGGCGTGAAAATAACCGCCTGGATGATGGACTATGACAAAAGCTCTGCCAACGACACAATCGGTAACGCAAAAAAGACTGTCTATTTAAGAGAGTTCGGCGCCGGAAAAGAAACCAAGTTGGTTGTCAACGATGGAGGAGAGGATGATACAAACGAAAATGGCAAGATCACACTCACCTTCAAAATTCAGCAAATAAACACGGAGTTCGATAAACTCTACAATTAGATAAGATATAAATCTTACACAGCGGTGCTGGCGAACTATACTCGCCAGCGCCTGTCCTGGTTATCCGTCTACAGATTAAGTCAACTTATCGGTAGCCAGCTTTCACAGCTAAAGGCTTATTAAGAAGTTACGACCAGACTTTGAGGCAGAATCGAGAGAAAAGATAAGGGCTCCTCGAATTCAAGAAACGATAAGGGGTCAATCCAATTTTTTTATATGGTAGCAGCTCCATCCAACCGAAACATCTTCGATCGATTTATGAAATACAGAGTAGGAAGCAGGAGCGTGTAAGATCTTGTGGCGTGCCTGCCGCGAATCGTCGAATGATTTAACGCGCCCTCGTATTGAATTGGTACTGATCTTGGCATTTTTTTTCGATGCCAAAATTCGAAATATTATAATAGCGTTGACCCCATTTACCTCCACCACCATAGCCCGGGCAGACTCCAGAATCGGCCGGGTTAATTCCCGCCAGGCTTCTCCGGCGTGGTAGTCATTTCGATCAATAAATACCGCCGTGGAACTGAACTCCTCACACAAACGTTCGTAAAGTCCCAAAGTCGCCGGATTCGAATCGACGCGGCGATAGCAAAGGAAGATTGCATTTTCGTTTGTCACTGACATACTGCTCCCCGCATCTACTGGCTCTCCTGCTAACCAGTCTATCAGTTAATCAACCTCTGGTGTGATATGCCAACTCTGTGGAGTAACGCCATAGGTTGTAGTGAGACAGTATGTTATCCGGAGCGCATGTTCCAATTATCGCTATTTAACAACGCGTTATTTTTCTATTTATCAGTCATAGATTGATCGTGCATTTTCTTTTGTGGTACGCGCATTTTTTGATATGTGCGCCTAGCGCATACGGGCCCTACGAAAATGGCATCGTCGTGGGTGGTGGTATAGAGAAAACCACTGCGTAGAAAGTGCTAAGCTTCAATCACCGTCGTCGCACTTCAGTTCGGCACCACTGGTATCATCGGTCTGGCCCTATGCATCAATAGCCACTCAGCGTTCTCATCAAGCGCTTCCAAACCAAGCTCATACAGCAATCCATGAATCTCTGCGAGTTTCGACTGCAACACGTCGTCAGTTGCGATGTTGTGATGCAACTGTGCGTACTCATCAATCAAACGACACAACCGTGTGTTCGCATAAACGAACAACGGCACCATAGTGTTGTACTGATACGCAAGCTCGGAATACATCTTCTTTTCACTCCACGCCAAACACGAAGCGCCCGCCAGAACGGTGATACCGATAAATATATACAACCACACGTCAGCTGGCGGTGATGAGGAACCTATAGAGCTGGAAGCGAACGCAACAATAAAAACAACAATAGCCAAAACCGCCCCGAGCAAGGCATAGCTCAATGCATTGAACACCATAACCACGCGTTTTGCATTGACGGATGTTCCGTGCCGGTCGTGTAGCTCTTCGGTGAAGATGATCTGATTGAGCCAGGCAAAGAAACAGTATTTACTATCAGTAACAACGGTGTTTACCCGCCACTTTTGTAATTGCTTGCGGCACGCCGAAACAGCCACTGTCATTGAACTTAGTACGAAAGCCCAAAGCAACATTCGCCAAACGGTATCAGATTCAACACACGGTAGCGGGCGTACCGTATTGCGCTCACTCCACATAACAACTGTTAAGCCTAGTACTGCCATCAATGCACCAGCTGCAAGCAATACCCCAAGCTTTCGCCAACCCAGCAACAAATCGCGATTCTGCCGTTCCTTATCCTTAAAGTATGTTGCCTGTTCCAGCACCCAGTTTTTCTGCACACACTTGAGTACCAGTACCTTCTCCGTACCACCTAAGCGATTAAATTTGTTTTTCCAATAGTCATAAGGGGCCGCAGCCTCACGAATAGCAGCTCGAACCCAGTCGAGCTCGGAACGCTGGCGTTGTAAATAGTTGGCAGGTACACTTTGCCCCAATCCGGCCAGACACCAGAACATCTGTACCCTCAGCCCTTCGGCCAGCGCACGGTAGTCCTGCCCTTTCTCCTGTCGCTGCAACGTCCGAGTGCGTATGTAGCGAACAACAATTGAAAAGGACAGAATCAGCACGGCAACAGAAAACGACATTCTAATCCACGAAAAATTATCTGCTGGCGGCGGCTCGGTGGCCCATGAGAAAAACGGGTGCAGTGCTGCTGCAGTGAGGAATGCCAGCACGAACAGCGACAACACCGCTCGACTACTGGCGTCGTCAAGTTTGTAGTTGGCAGCGGTCGCTCGTGTACGCAAGTTAACAAGACGGTAGAAACGATCCCGCCAGTCGTCGTTGTACATCGAGATAATCTGATTCGGGCTCTCGGCGCTGAACGCTTCGTCAACGGAGAAAAAACTTGTCAGTTTTTTATTCGTTCGTTCCGGTGTTGGCTCAACTTCCGTATTGAAACCCTCCAGGCTTGCAGCCACGCCGCACATTACACTTAACGACTCGCTTTGCACCCGCACTTCATTAGGTGGCATGTCACCGGTACGGTCACGAAATATATCGCAATGCAAAAATCGTGAGGGCGGCTGCACCGGCTGTTCAGCCTTCCTGTTTTTTTTCGCGATGGGTACGCAGATGCAGCACTGGACCGCCGTTGGGAATATTCAGACCAGTGTTGTTTGGCAAAACATCAAACGGCACTTGTGCAATTCGGCTATGGACGATCGCGGCTGTACCCTCTGCGGTATTTGCATCGTGGTGTTCATCCCAGATAGTCAGTAGCAAATGGCTGTAATCGGCTATATAAACACCCGCTGCACGGTACCGATCCCTTCGCAGCAGGCAACCCGGTTCCAGTTCTTTTTCGCACTGGCGAAGCAATGCTTTTTCGTTCAGGTGCTCGTCACGCGCCAGCCGGTCACGCGCCAGCCGAACACAGAGGGTATTCTCCGTACCGACTTCCTCAAGCAAGCGCAAATACTCGCTCCTCGACTTATCATTTGGAAAAGTGCTGGCACGTTGATATAGCTGGTGCGGAAACGGCAACGGTGCAATTACTTCAATCGGAAGGCCCTCTGCCTTGAGTCGCAGAGCCACACTGGCAACAAGGCTGTCAGCGCCTGGCGCGAGTGACGTCAGTAACTGAAGCGGCGTGTGATTAAATTCGGGCCAGTTCTTCAGTGCTTCAGCCACTGCTGACTTATCGTTCCTGACTGGTGCGCCGCCTGGTGGTACCTGAAACAGACTGTAGAAATCATTCGGCAAACGGTACTTGCGTGAAGATGCCGACAACAAAAAACGCAGACTGCACTCCACCCGCCATCGCAGTGCTGCGACTGGCACATCGCGCAAATCCATATGACCGGTAATCCCTACTACAAACGGAGACTTCATCGATCGGCTCATCTGACGTTCCATCTAACAAATGACGTAGCCAACAGAATAGCCGGCCCACATTGTTGGCACCAGACAGATGTCCGACTTTGTCTGCTGCAGGTTATGGCCAGATCGCAGCATTTGCGCGGCGTGAGAGATCTTGTGACGTGCCCTTCCGCGATTCATCACATGATATAAAGGGTCCTCATATAGCACTCGCACTAACCTTGACATTTTTCGAAGACACCACAAATCAATTTATTAAAACAGAATTGAACTCTATAGAAAAAGACGCTGGAAGATCTCAAAAAACAACTCAACAGACAATATGCCAAATAAACACGCAAGTGTTCTTTTTATAGTAGTGCCAACTATTATTTTGGTAGAAGGGCGATACGCGAATATCTCAATCCGCTTGATTTGGATAGTGAGAAACGCTACCCCCAGAAATAGTTTACCAAAATACTTGTCCGCACCTTTCTTTCCATGTACCCCGGCACGCATGGTAAAAAAAGCGCCAGCTCTTTTAACTACGGGTAAATACGGCAGGTCAGAATTTCTTAGGCTGAACAACGTAAGTAGCGTCGGAATGAAGATAATAACTAACAGATAACTATTCAAAAACGAATAAAAAGTACCGTTAGCAATCTCTGACAGTCTTGCTGCCATAGAATCGCAAATTGCCACAAAGTTAGGGCACTCTTTGCTACTATCGAACTGCGCTAGATTTTCTCGTACTTTCTCTCTATGGGCATTCACGAATATTAAAATCGGTGCCAAGACTCCAACAGTGGTTACTAACCATTTCTGATACTCATTCAGAAAATTGTTTTTACTACGCTTCCCCGATCGAACATTTTTCTGCAGAAGTGAAAGTGAGTGTTGAATGTTGCTCAAGTACCGCTGTTGCGTTTTCGCCGAAATTTCAGAGCCTTCCAGGGGAAATGTAAATTCCTTTTCTTTATCGTACCATCCAAGAGACTCACAAGATTGTATAAGTGAATCCCCATATAGTGCGATTCCCGCGGCTAGTTGACGAGAACGCCCACGAGATCTTCTTGCGTCAACGAGGCCTCGTTTAATGTCTCTGAGTAATATCTCGGCGTTTTCCACACCGCTGGGTTTCAGTTGATGTAGGGTCGTAAGGCTTTCATTATCGCTGGCATGGTGCGAATGTCGGTGTAGTAAAAATTTCAAATAATAGAAACTAAGCATACAACTTCTTTTTCCTGTGGCGATATCAACAGCAGCAACAGGATGAAGTAAAATGACACCAGATTTGTCGATGTAGAACTTACAAATATGAACAAACGGGATGTCACGCGGACCAGAGTGCACACCAGCTTCACTTAACTCGACCTCTTCTTCTAGTTCTCTTCCAAGCTCTGGCCTCATCTTTGAGAACTTATTTTTAATATTGTCGTAGTGTTGGTCTAGCGATTCGCTGGACCCAAAAATCGAGTCTTGTTCATAGTGTGACTTTGAATTTGAAACAAGCCCCAACTCGCTCATAATCTCTATTTCAAGCTCGTGGTCTTCGCGGGGGAGAAATCTAAATTCGCTACGGTCGAGCCTGTTTTTTTCAATAAGATATACGAACCCTGCAAGCGCCTTATAGGAATTTGTCTTCGCAATTACCACGACTCGATATAAACCGCCGTTTGGTTTTGCAATAAATTCTGTGTCCTGCCAATCGACAACGGACGATGTGAATAAGTGGCGCCCTAGAAAAGTATTGTCTTCTAGGCTTCTGCTGGTTAGGTTGCTATGAACAATATCGTAGCTACCGAGTGATGGACGGGTTTTAGAGAAAAATAATTCGCCTGAAAGGCAGGGTATCCAACCGATATACTTATACGTGGGATTGGGCAAACCAACTACTCTCTTACATAATTTACTTACTTATGATAAATGAGCGGCACCAAAACGCCTCTGCTACTAAGAGTTAATTCTCGGCTCGCTGGGGAATTGGGTATCCACCGTTGGGGAACAGCGTCCTGACTAGAAAAACACAGGTATGCTTTCTCATATTTGCATTGGGCAGTAGTGCGGTCACTCAAACACACCTCGGCTAACGCGTTTATCCGGCTCCATCTTACCACTCTGGTTTCCTTTCCCACCATGTACGATGTCAATACCAGAATTGTGTCTACTTAACCTCGCGGCATCATCATCATTCGCGGCGGAACTGAATAGCATTTTTGCTAAGTAAAGACAGCCTAACGCACAAACTATCAGCAAGACGATTTCTAATGATTCAGCCATAACCTCCGCCCTCATTTCCCTTCTTATTTGCTATAGCTACAGCAACGATAAAGCCACAAAATTCCACTGCTTATCGCCCCGGTAGCCAATACGCCCTTACGCCTTAATACCATATGTGGTGGTTTTGTCCAAACATTTAAACATTGCGATACGCTAGGTCGCAAAAGACACTGTGGCTGCGCA
>CAYMVV010000131.1:0-13785 GCA_964393885.1 uncultured Granulosicoccaceae bacterium
TCGCATTCACTCTGATCTTTCTGGCCTTTGTATTCGGCATTTGGGGTGCGAATTTCAAGCTCACCACACTGCTGATGACGCTGAACACCAACTCGACCATGCTCAACGATCAGCTCATGGCCGTACCACTGTTCGTCCTGATGGGGATCATCATGGAAGCCGCCGGCTTGATGGAGCGTTTGTTCGCTTCGATCCAGATGATCATGGCACGCGTGCGCGGTGCGCTTTTTGTTGCGGTGTTGATTGTCTCAACCATCTTTGCTGCGGCCACCGGGATTGTTGGTGCGTCGGTAACCCTGCTTGGCATTATGGCGGGCGCGACGATGACCCGATCCGGTTACGACGTGAAGCTGGCAGCCGGCACGATAACAGCGGGTGGCACACTGGGCATTCTGATTCCACCGTCGATTATGTTGATTGTCATGGGCCCGGTATTGGAAGTCTCCACGCTTGATCTGTTTCGCGGTGCCTTCATACCCGGTGCATTGCTCGCCTCGCTCTATTTAATCTACACACTGGGCCGTTGCTGGCTTAACCCGAGTCTGGGGCCCATCCTGGCGGAAGAGGATCAGCCGGAAACCTCCAGATTTTATGGTGCCGAAGTGGCCCTGATTTGCCTCGGCGTGTTGACGGTATGTCGCATCTTCGGCCTTGGAGTGGGCGGCGCATTTGCCGGACTGATGCCGTTTGGTGGTCTGTTTGTGTTACTGGCAACAATGGCGCTGGCCTATGCTGCTTATCGAAACGTAGGTATTCTGCGGATCGCGGTTCCAATTGCCGTGCTGTTTCACCTGTATATGATCTTTGCGAATATGAGTGAAGGCTTGCCGATCTGGTCGATCATATTTGCCGCATTCATAGCTCTGCTGGCGTTTCTGGGTCGACCGATCTACGACAAGGAAAATGGCAGCGATTTTTACTTCTCGGACCTCTGGAACGAATTTTTCGCAGGCCTGATGCCGCCCACGATTCTGATTTCATTCGCGTTGGGCTCTATCCTGCTTGGCTTTGCAACGCCGGCCGAAGCTGCAGCCATGGGTGCCTTTGGTGCGATTCTGCTCTCCATTGGTTATCGCAAGTTCAGCCTGCCCAGCTTTTTCGACAGTTTGATCAAAGCGCTGGAGATCACTGTGCTGATCATGTTTCTGGTCGCAGCTTCCAACTTCTTTGGCGCCGAGTTCAGTGCGCTTGGAACACCGAAGATGATGACCGAACTGTTGCTGGGTCTCGATATGTCGCCGTACCTCATCCTGCTCATGGTAATGGGGCTGATCTTTCTACTTGGCTGGCCACTGGAATGGGTGCCGATCGTATTGATTGTCGTGCCGATTCTGCTGCCAACTGTTGAGGTACTCTCGGTGCATGGTCTGGAGCGCTATGACCTGATGGTCTGGTTCGGCATACTGGTTGCGGTGAACCTGCAAACGGCCTGGCTGTCACCGCCGGTCGCGCTGTCGGCCTATTTCTTGAAGGGCGTGGTGCCCAATTGGGATTTGAAAGATATCTACCTGGGTATGATGCAGTTCATGCTGGTGCAGCTGGTAGGACTGATGCTGATCTTTGTATTCCCGCAGTTGGTACTGTGGCTGCCCAGAGTGATGGGAGGGTAGTCGATGGAGCGATCTACTCGATTAAATAGTACTCGCCGGTCTTTTGATCGGCGGCACTACTGAGTTGTCGTTGTCGTTGTCGCGGGGCCAGTCGCTCCTGCTACCTGATGTGCAATCAAATCAAACCGCAACAGCGTGCTCTGTGACGCCGCTCATCGAAATCTATTTCTTATATCACGATCGTTTGGCCTGCATTACTCAAGAGGCTTCTGGTGTCGAATAGACAATGTTTACGATAGAAAACATTGATAAAAAATCACCAAACTCTATTTATACGGGCAAAAACCAAATAAGTCGGTCGCCTTGTGAATAATGCAGCCTGGATCGATAAAACTACCGCTACTGTGAAAAGGCAGGACACTGTTTAATGCTAGAACTGATACTTGATTTTGGTGCGATTGTTATAGCCGATCTCGTGTTGTCAGGTGATAACGCGCTGATCATTGGTATGGCAGCCGCATCACTTGCACCGGATTTGCGCAAGAAGGCCATTCTGTACGGAATGGTGATTGCGGCGTTGTTACGAATAGTGTTTGCCGTAGTCGCCACCAAGTTACTGGGTGTACCGGGCTTGTTATTTGTTGGTGGATTGCTGCTGGTATGGGTTTGCTGGAGGCTGTTTGTTGAAATTCGTGAGCAGGCTAATAGTCATAACGCCGACGCGCTGGACGCCGCCGATGATCCGCAAGCAGAGCAGAACGGCCCACCAAGGCGGACACTCAAACAGGCGCTTATTTCTATCACAATCGCCGATGTCTCGATGTCGCTGGACAACGTACTTGCCGTTGCTGCCATTGCCGATGGCAACACCAACATGCTGGTGTTTGGACTTGGTCTGGCCATTGTCTTAATGGCATTTGCGGCAACCCTGATCATGAACCTGCTGGCTAAGTATCCGTGGATATCCTGGCTCGGGCTGTTTGTATTGATGTACGTTGCCTTTGAGATGTTGTTCCGCGGTGTGTTTCAGTGTGATACCGGTGTACTGTCTATACTGGGTTACGCCGATCTTTGCAGACAGAGTCTCTAGTCTGCAGCGAGTCACTGATGATATAGCGCCTGCAAAAAAAGGCTGATGTCCTTGCGGACATCAGCCTTCTTTGCCAACGGTTTTAGCTTTTCGAAAGAGCTATTCGAAAGAGCTACTGCAGGACCGCATCGATGCCGTGAATGATACCGTTTGATGCTTCAATGTCAGCTTCAACGATGTTGGCGTTGCCGATACTTAACACGTCATCGGTCAGTGCGATGGGCCATTCTGCCCCACTCAGGGTAGTGACATTCTGGCCTGCCAGTGCAGCCGCAGAAGATGAATTTACCGCACCATCTATAACATGCCCCAGAAGAATAACAGTCAGAGCATCCGGATCAGCTGCCAGCCCGGCAATCACTGCTGAATCAAGATCCTCAAACGCCGCATTTGTAGGTGCGAACAAGGTGGATGTTTTGGTGGCGTCAGCCAGATCAGCTGCCAGATCAGCCGCCTGAACCAGTGATAGCAGTGTGCTGTACTCTGGCAGATTGGCCAGGGTCGCAATGACGTCAACTTCGACTGGTGGCGTCAGCACGGTATCGATCTCATGGATCAGACCGTTCGATGTATTAACGTCGGCGTTGATAACCGTGGCATCGTTAATCATCAACGCCGCGCCGTCGAGTGAGAGTGCCAGGGAATCACCGTTAGCGCTGGTCACATTAGTACCTTCCAGGCTAATGGCAGTGGCAGAATCGACTGCCTGGCCGGAAATCACGTGGTAAAGCAATATGTCGGTGAGGCGGTCGGTGTCAACCAGAAGCGCATTTACAGTCTCTGTACCGAGGGCTTCGAAGGCCGCATTGTTGGGTGCAAACAGGGTATAGGTCTCTTCGGTGTTGGCGAGAACGGTGCTCAGACCAGTCGCGTCAAGTGCGGCGGTCAGCGTTGTAAAGTTGTCATCGGACTGGATAACAGCGAACACGTCTCCCGCATCATCGCCAGGTTCGGTTGCTGATGGCGGTATCAGTACGGTATCGATTTCATGAATAATGCCGTTGGAGGCTTCGATATCTGCTCGAGCAACAGTGGCATCGTTGACCAGCAGAGAATCGTCGACCAGTGAAATAGCGAAGGTCGCTTCATCTTCACGTGCACTGGCGACTGAGGTGCCAGCGAGCTCGGTTGCTGCGGCCGCATCGACGCGCTGCTCCGGTATTACGTGGTACAGCAGTATGCTGCGTAGCGTGTCCGGATCAGCGATGAGCGAGTCGAGCGCTTCGGTTCCCAATGCGTCAAACGCCGCATCGCTGGGTGCGAACAGTGTGAGTGTATTGGTGCTCGACAGCAACTCGGTCAGTCCGGCAGCATCTATCGCCATCACCAGTGTGTCGAAGTTTTCGTCATTTTGCAGAACCGAGACAATGTTATCGCCCATGTCAGGGATCATCATCTCCGTGTTATCCGTGTTATCCGTGTTATCCGTGTTATCCGTGTTATCCGGGTTACCGGGGTTGCCTAAGCTATCGGAGCCATCGCCAATGCCGTTTATCACTGCACTGTCGCACGCACTGAGAGACAGGCATAGTGCGGTAAAGCCAATGGCGAAAAATCGCCTGGGTGTTTGTGTTTGGAGTAGAGGTCTCATGTTTATTGCTCTTTTTAGTGAGGCCGGATAATTCACTGGCCAGTTGTATAACGCGCAGCTGTGAGTGATCGGTCGGTGCTCGACAGATCGCTCATGCAAATTGGTATCGAAGGGATTGTAGTTCATGCCCGCAGGGCTGCATCATCGGCGTAGGGCCTGACCGCAAGTGACAAGCTGCGACTGCGTTTTCGGTGGAAACTGCTGATAAATGGTATAAAAAACAGGAATTCCCGTTGCTCACCTGAGTCGACGTTAAAGCGCCGTCGGTCAGCTCGACTATGCCGCTGTCAGTATGATTAGCGGCTGAGGGTCAACCGTAGTCATAAACAGTAGTCATAATAGAGGAAGCAATCGGTAAAGTGCGGGTGCCGTGGTTGTGAGAGCGGTTCTGAGAGCGGTCATGAGAGCGGTTGTGCGATATGGAGTTACTATTCGCCTTACAATATGAAGAATTGCCTGCTGCCGCTGGCGCAGTAACCATCTCCAGAGATCGCAAACATGGGTAGCCGATGAATCAGGAAAGAGCACTGTTTTCACTAAACGGAAAAACCGCCCTCGTAACGGGTGCGACCTCTGGCATTGGCAGGCGTCAGGCGATGGCCCTCGCCAACGCCGGAGCCACTATTGTTGCGGTTGGACGCGATTCACAGCAACTCGACGCAACACTGTTGAAGATTGAAGGTCAGGGGGTGGCGATTGCGGCTGATCTGCTGACGGTTGACTGTGGAGATCTGATTGCTGACGCAGTAGCGCAGGCGGGGCCAATCGATATTCTGTGCAATACGGCCGGCGTGAATCTGCGTCAGTCGAGCGATGACATCACCCGTGAAAGCTGGGATCAAACGATCGCACTCAATTTGACCGTGCCGTTTTTTCTCGCCCGCGAAGTGGTGCCCGGTATGCGCAAGCGTGGTGGTGGTAAGGTAATTAATATCGCGTCACTGCAATCGGAGCGGGCTTTCGCCAACAGTATTGCCTATGGAGCGAGTAAAGGCGGCGTCGCCCAGTTAACGCGCGCAATGGCTGAGGCCTGGTCGGCGGAGGGTATATGCTGCAACGCGATAGCGCCCGGATTCTTTCCCACGTCGCTGACTCAGGCGGTTTTTGATAATCCGGAAATTGCGGCGAGAAATGCCGCACAAACCGCCATCGGACGCAATGGTGAATTGAGTGATCTGGATGGTATTACCATCTTTCTTGGCAGTGCTGCATCTGATTACATAACCGGGCAAGTGATTTATGTCGACGGCGGCTTCACTGCCAAGTAGTCTTTTACCTGATTGCGTGTACTTATTACTGGCGGGGTTCGGAATATGGCTGTAGTTGATACTGAAAAGGCAAAGCTGGATAGTGACGCAGAGGCTGGTGGCACTGAGACTGGTGGCACCGAGGCTGGCGGGGTCGAGTGCAGGGGGCAGCCTGGCAAGGTAGCGCCGCTGGTCGATTTTAATCGCTGCGAAGCCCAGGCGGACTGTGAGCGCGTGTGCCCGTTTGATGTTTTCGAAATTCGCCCGATTGAAGATCACGATCGAGCCAACCTGAGTTTGCGTGGAAAAATCAAGACCTGGGTCCATGGCGCTAACAAAGCCTACACGCCCAACGCGGATAACTGTCACGCCTGCAAGCTGTGCGTCGATGCATGCCCGGAAAATGCCATCACGCTGGTCAGGGTGGGCGGGTAAGCAGAAATAAGTTGGCAGCCGTTGCAGATGTCATATTGTTCGACACCTGCCTGCATTTTTTGATTATTATCGGCAGTACAGATTAGCCGATAGTTACAGAGGACTACAAACACATGCGTTGGCAACAGGGCAGAAGAAGTAGGAACGTCGTTGATCAGAGACGTGGACGTGCGAGTGCAGGCCGTGGTTCTCCCGCGCGACGTGGTGGCTCGAAGTTGGGCGGCCTGATGACCATAGGTATAGTGGTCGCAGGGCTGATATTCGGTTTCAATCCGATGAAACTGCTCAACCTGACCGGTGGTGGCGGGCTCGGTGGGGCCAGTAGCGGTTTTGGTGGTGGCGGCCCGCTTGCACCGCGCGGCGGCGGGCTGGAGTATGACGCCAGCGCTAAAAAAGATGATGAAGCAGGTCAGTTTGTCGCATCGGTACTGGGTTTTACCGAAGATACCTGGACCGAGATCTTCCGCCAGTACGGCGCCAAGTACGAACCACCAAAGCTGGTGATGTTTGAAGGTTCGGTGCGCTCCGCCTGTGGTACGCAAAGCTCGGCGGCCGGACCATTCTATTGTCCGGGGGACAAGCAGGTTTATATTGATACGGCGTTTTTTCGCGAGCTGCAGAACATGGGGGCACCGGGAGATTTTGCGATGGCTTATGTCATTGGTCATGAGGTAGCTCACCATATCCAGAACCTCGAAGGCACTTCAATGACTGTGCAGAGACGCCAGCGGCAGGTATCAAAAATCGATGCCAACCGCCTGTCTGTGCTGACCGAGTTACAAGCTGATTGCTACGCCGGTGTCTGGGCGCATCATACGCAGAAGCGCACACAGTTTCTTGAGGAAGGTGATCTGGCAGAGGGCCTGAATGCGGCCGCACAAATTGGCGACGACGTGCTGCTTAGAAAGGCCGGGCATACGCCGCACGAGAGTATGTACACGCATGGTTCTTCAAAAGAGCGACAGCAGTGGTTTACCGAAGGGCTGCGTAACGGCAAAGTAGAAAACTGCAATACCTTCCGTCAGGCCGGTGTTCGCTTGTAGCAGCACGCGTTTCCCGCGTTATTGTAGATAGCGTTTTTTCTGGGATAGCGTTGTTGTGTGGATAGTTGTTGTAGATATTAGTTGTGTAGAGTAGCGGGATGAGTCGCGGTCCCGCTACAAATTGTCCGGGCCAAACGACAACGGCAGTAATTCACCAATCGTCGTTTCGTGTCTGAGACTGCTCTCGTCGCACACCAGTACCTGTGTAGTGTCAGATGCAAACTCGCGTATACGTTGTCTGCACCCGCCGCAGGGAGTGCACAAGGCCTGACCTTTGCCAGCGACAGCTATCGCTGCAATTGTTCGCTCTCCTGCAGATACCATGGCGCTGATCGCACTGGCCTCTGCACATTGACCTATAGGGTAGGCTGCGTTCTCGACATTGCAACCGGTATATATATTTCCAGTGTCGGACCGCACAGCAGCACCTACTGAAAAATTTGAATAGGGCGCGTAGGCATTGAGCATCGCTGACTGTGCGGCTGCTATCAGTTGATCGTTATTCATGAAAATGCTCTGGAAAGTGCCTGGTGGTTTGTATCGCTGACGTTCTTTTCTGCTAACGTTCTTTTCTTATGCTCTTTTCTAACGCTCTTTACTAAACGGCACACCAATAGCTTTCGGTGCGACTGCGCGTCCGATAAATCCGGCTAACAGAACAACGGTCAGGATATAGGGTAACGCCTGAATCAATTGCACGGGTACCTCACCGACCACGGGTAGTTCGATGCCTTGCAATCGTATGGACACGGCATCAAGAAAACCGAACATCAGGCAAGCCAGCATTGCGGGTAGTGGTTTCCACTTGCCGAAGATCATTGCCGCCAGTGCGATATAGCCCTGTCCCGCGGTCATCTCTCTGGCAAAAGCAGCGTTTTGTGCAATGGCGAGATAAGTACCGGCGATGCCGCACAGTGCGCCGGCTACCATGACCGCGATATAACGTAAGCGGCTAACCGATATTCCAGCGGTATCGACCGCAAGTGGATTTTCGCCAACGGCACGCAAGCGCAATCCAAAGCGTGTTTTGTATACCACCCACCAGGTAATCGGTACGGCAATCAATGCAACATAGACCAGCAGGTTGTGTCCGCTGATGACATCTATGTAGAACGGTCCAAGACCCGGAATGTTTTTAAGAGCGTCTGTCAATGGCAGCTGCAGCGGCATAAAGCGCGCTTCACTGGCGAGTGCAGGTGTTTGTCCGCCTTGCGAAAACCAGGCTATACCCAGCACGATGGTGAGGCCGGATGCCAGTACATTGATTGCAAGCCCGCTGACAACCTGATCACCACGATGGGTAATACAGGCGAAACCATGTACAAGCCCTAAAAGTATGCTGACCACGACAGCCCCGCCCAGTGCGACCCAGGGTGACCCGGTCAATGCCGCCAATGTGCCTGCAGCAAATGCCGCCGATAGCATTTTTCCTTCCAGGCTGATATCGATAATGCCCGAGCGTTCGGAGAACAGGCCGGCCATTGCACACAGTATTAACGGCGTTGATACACGCAGCGTTGCATCAAGAGTAGAAAACAGTGTCTGCAGTGTAGCGCTATCCATGTGGTGTCAGCGATGCCGCGGGTTTAACGGAGAGCCAGATGCGTACAATCAGCGGTCTCAGCATCAATGCGAGTGCACCTGAAAAAAGAATGATCAGACCCTGAATTGCCACCACCATTTCACGGGTTATTTTTGGTACTTCAAATGCCAGTTCAGCGCCTCCCTGGTATAGCACGCCGAACAAGAGGCTCGCCAATATGATTCCCACGGGATGATTGCGACCCATAAGGGCGACAGCGATGCCTGTAAAGCCATAGCCGGCGGTGTAGTTTAAAATCAGGCGATGGTGTACACCCATGATTTCATTGACTGCCACGAACCCTGCCAGCGCACCGGATATACACATGGTGATGATAATAATGCGTTTTGGCTTTATACCGGCGTAAATAGCCGCGGCTTCACTTTGACCAGCGGTTCTTAACGCGTAGCCCCAGCGCGTTTTCCAGACATATGCCCACATCAGAACGCAGCAAATGAGCGCCAGTATGAACGACAGGTTTAACGGTGTACGCGTAACTTCAATACCGAACACTGCCAGTAACTCGTGCATAAACGGCAGCCAGCCCGATGAGTCAAACTCGCGAGTCTCCGGCGACATGCTGCCTGGTTTGATCAGAACATTCACGAGCAGATAGACCATCAGTGATGATGCTATAAAATTGAACATGATGGTGGTAATGACTATATGGCTGCCGCGATAGGCCTGTAGCCAGGCGGGGATGAATGCCCACAGGGCACCGAACAGTGCAGCGGCAATAATACCGGTCGGGATCAATAGCACAGCGGGCAGGTAGCCATCCAGCAGCAGATAGGCAAGGCCCACGCCGAGTCCGCCAATATAGGCCTGTCCTTCACCGCCAATATTGAACAGTCTGGCATGGAAGGCGATAGCGACAGCGAGCCCGGTAAATATAAAGTTGGTGGTGTAGTAGAGCGTGTAACCGATGGCTTCATCGTAGCCGAAAGCACCGTTGATCATGATGGCGACCGCTTCGAACGGGTTTTCGCCAATCGCCAGAATAATGAGACCGGCAAAAAAAAGTGCCATCACTATATTGAGTACCGGAATCAGTACAACTTCCACCCATGCTGGCAGTTCGATATCGCTGGTACTCACGCGGCACTTTCCCTTGGGGCGGGTTCCGTGGGGTCGGGTTCCGTAGTGTCGGGCATTGCGTTAGCCATCATCAGACCGAGTGTCGTTTTGTCGGCGTCACTGCCTCGCATGCTGCCGACGATACGTCCTTCAAACATAACCAGAATTCGATCACTCAGGGTCATTATCTCGTCCAGTTCTACGGAGACCAGCAAGATGGCGCAGTTGGCATCACGCATATCGATAATCTTTTGATGAATCAATTCGATTGCGCCTATATCAACCCCGCGGGTGGGCTGGCCAACCAGTAGTACCGAGGGTGCTTTGTCCAGTTCGCGCGCGAGAATCAGCTTTTGTTGATTGCCACCGGAGAAACTGGAAGACTTTAGTTTTGGATCCGGTGGTCTTACATCAAATGCGTGCATAAGTTTTACACAGGCTGCACGGATGCTTTTAATGTTAAGAAAATAGCGCCAGTTGAACACCTTGCGATTCTGGTAACCCAGTACGGATGATTCGGCGGCTGTGAATGATTTGATCAGCCCCAGTCTGAGTCTGTCTTCAGGAACATGCTGTACGCCAATCTCTCTCATTTCCCGCGGACTCAGGGGTGTGCCTGCACTGACGGTGTGCCCGTTGATAACAAAGTGGCCTGTGTCCGGTGTCTGTATTCCGGCCAGTACCTCCAGCAGAGTACTTTGGCCATTGCCGGCAACACCGGCAATGCCCAGGATCTCGCCGCGTTTTACCTCGAAACTGATATCGTCAAGCCGGGTTAGCCCGCGATCATCGACGACCGTAACATTGGTTACAGCAATGCCGGAGTCGCCATCTGTATTTTCCACTTTGGGAAAATGCTGCGTTTCCAGCTTACGGCCAACCATTAGTTCGGCAAGTTCCGCGGTGCTGGTGTCGGCGGTACATTGCGTCGAGACAATTTCGCCTAGTCGCAGTACCGATACGTTATCGGTAATGTCCATTATTTCGCGAAGCTTGTGGGTGATCAGAATTATTGTTACGCCGCGTTCCTTTAATGCTTTGAGAACACGGAACAGCTGATCGGCTTCCTGCGGTGTCAGTACGCCTGTGGGTTCATCCAGTATGAGTATTTCGGCATTGCGGTAAAGCGCTTTCAGAATTTCTGTGCGTTGCTGTTGTCCGACCGGGAGTTCAGCAGTTATCGAATTGAGAGGGACGCTGAGTTGATACTCTTCGGATAAGTGTTGAAGGACTTCCAGAGCGTTAGCTTCGCTCTTGTGCAGTGATGCGCTTTGTTCAGCGCCGAGTAAAACATTTTCCAGCACGGTGAAAGTATCTACCAGCATAAAGTGCTGGTGAACCATACCGATACCGGCATCGATTGCGTCACGGGAGTTTTTTATCGTGGCCGGCTGGCCATTGATCAGTATCTCTCCACTGTCGGCCTGATAAAAGCCGTACAGGATACTCATCAGGGTTGATTTGCCAGCGCCGTTTTCGCCAACAATGCCATGGATGGTTCCACGCTGAACCTGCAGGTCGATGTTGCGGTTGGCTTGGACCTGTCCAAACCGTTTACAAATTTTTTGTAGTTCTATAGCGAGGGGAAGGCTATTGCCTTCCCCTTTTGGCTGCTGTTCAAGCATTAGAGATAACGCGCTGCGTTACGTGGCAAATATGCCAGTCTAGTAGTTGCAGGAGTCGTCGCTGGTGTAGTCGTGTACCTGAATCTCACCCGACTTGATTTTTGCTGACACCTCTTCAACCTTGGCTTTCATATCGCCACTAACCAGTGATTCGTTGTGTTCGTCCAGTGCCCAGCCGACGCCTTCTTCAGCCAGCCCCAACACCTGAATACCGGGAGTGAACGCGTCATTCTTTGAATCCATGAATACGTTGTAGGCAGCGACGTCTACGCGTTTGAGCATGGAAGTCAGCATGGTGCCCGGGTGCAGATAGTTTTGATTGGAATCAACGCCGATCGCAAGCTTGCCAGCATCTTTAGCCGCCTGATACACGCCAACCCCGGTGCCTCCGGCCGCTGCATAAACCACGTCGACACCACGTTCGAACTGGCTCTTTGTTAACTCGCCACCGCGACCGGGATCGTTCCAGGCTGCCGGTGTGGTGCCGGTCATATTCTGAACGACTTCTGCCTCTGCGTTGATGTGCTTCGCACCTTGTTCATAACCACAGGCAAACCGGCGGATCAGAGGAATGTCCATGCCACCAACGAAGCCGACTTTGCCGGACTCTGACGCGAGAGCTGCCAGTGCGCCTACAAGGAATGAACCCTCATGCTCTTTAAACACAATTGAGCGCACATTCGGCAAATCTACCACCATATCTATGATTGCGAAGCGGGTATCGGGAAACTCTTTAGCGACTTTTTCGAGTGCCGGTCCCTGCGCAAAGCCTATTCCCAGAACAGGATCCGCGCCGCGTTGTGCCATTCGGCGCAAAGCCTGTTCGCGCTGCGCTTCGTTGGTGACTTCAAATTCGCGGTATTCAATACCGGTTTCGCTTTTGAATTTTTCGACCCCGTCGTACACGCCCTGATTGAACGATTTGTCAAATTTTCCGCCCATGTCAAACACCACAGCGGGTTGGACGTCAGCGGCGCTGGCAGTGCCTGCCAGCAATACACTGGCGGCAGCCCCCAGTAGTATTGTTTTAAAGGTGCTTTTCGGCAAAAAATTCATTGATTGTCCTCGGTTATGAATGGGAACGGGTCGTATGCCTGGTCGTGTGTTCGCAGGCGGTGCGGCGAGCGAAGCAATTCGCCCGGGAGTCTGTCCAGGAACGAAAGGCGTATCGAGGGCGTGAAATTTTGCGTCGGCAGAATCGATCGACTGAGTCGATGATTTCGTTGTGATCGGTATAACTGGCCAAAAGATCTCGTCAGCGCTATTGCATTCATTCCTGGACAGACTCCTTGCTGGTTCCGCCTGCGATAGCATGTGACAATACGGCGTTGATATCAAGCAATTGGTCCACGCCCCATCAATAATCATAACTTGCCCTGTACGGTCGCCTTACACATCCTGACGCGATCGGTCGGTGGATGACGCCGCATCGTCGCCTTTGGTTCTCCGCATCCACTCGAGTTTCTGCCGCCTACGCTGCGCTGTTCTCTCTGACCTGCCTCAGTCTGGTCTATCTGCCGCAGTGGTTTGTGCAGGTCGGCCTGACCACTGCGCAGGTGGGCACGGTATTGGCGGTTGCCGCGATAGTAAAAGTACCGATGACCCTGCTGTTTGGCACAGCTGCAGACCTACTGGCGAAGAGAAAAGGGGTGCTGTTTTGCGCTGGTGCTCTGCTGCTGGCTGGTATGCCGTTACTGCTGGTGGTGCGAGACTGGTTCTGGCTGTGTGTTACCTGGGCGCTGCTGGGTGGATTGATCTCTACCTGCATACCGTTGACTGACAGCATCGCAGTAACCACGGTGCGGCGCGAGGATGTCAGTTATGGTCGTATGCGCATGTGGGGCTCTCTGTTTTTTCTAGCCACCAGTTTGTTCACTGGCTGGCTGCTTCGCGATACGGGCACCAATGCACTGGTCTATCTGCTTATTTTTGCCGCTGCTGTATTACTGTGTTGTGTGCTGGGGTTGCCGAACCATTCGTCGGCACGGACTCCGGCACCGGCTCCGGCTTCGGAGCATGGAAACCTTCCGGACGCGCCTCGTCGATCTTCTTATACCGAGTCCGCTGCCACTGATAGTCTGGCTGACAAAGACTCAGTGTTCGATTTAACTTCGCAGCAGAACAATTCTCGGTGGAAACTGGCATTGGCGGCACTGTTACCGGTGATTCGGCTACCGGGGTTTATGATGTTTCTTTGTTGTGCAGCGACCTTGATGGCAAGTCATGCGGCGCTTTACAGCCTGTCGACTGTCTATTGGTCAGCGGCAGGGATATCGTTGCCAATGATCGGATTTTTGTGGGCAGTGGGTGTGGTTGCCGAGATCGGGTTCTTTTTTATTGCCCGTACCCTGGTTAACAAATGGGATCCATGGCAGTTGTTGCTGATAGCAGGAGTGACGGGGGTGGTGCGCTGGACGATCACGGCACTGGTAACTGATGTACAGATACTGATTGTTATTCAGGCAATGCATGCTGTCACCTTTACCTTTACCCAGTTGGCGGTGGTGACCTATATCGGCAATAAGGTACCGGAAGAACTGACGTC
>CAYMVV010000132.1:0-13632 GCA_964393885.1 uncultured Granulosicoccaceae bacterium
TCGGCGCACTTCGATTTTGGTGGTCGTTCCGTGAAAACGTTATGGAAGACAACTCGACCGCGCAGTACTATCTCGACCAGATACTTGGTAATGGAGCGGTGTTTTCCGGTTCACAGTCTCTCGGTTCAAGAATCACCTCGCGCGACAATTTGCAGCATGACAACAGGCAACATGAAAAGGTGCAGCATATTGATGGCAGTGCAGGCAGTGACAAACATTCGACTTCTGAATAGGCAAGCGCCCGTTTTCATTCGATCGAATCCAGTGGCCCGGATTGACAGAGAACTGTCTGATTTCTTTTATCATGTGTCGTCCAAGCTACGGTATTGGGCTGGCGTTTCGGGTTAACTGTCTGTCGGGCAATCTCAAGCTATCGGTTTTGGTCATTGCGTTAAGATTCGCACGCATGCTGCAAATGCTGAGTGTGCAAACCCGCAACTGTGGCTGAGCGTGTAACCGAAACGCGGGCCCTGCTATCGTTTGGAAGTCGCAACTACTATGCAGCCACTTTATTTGGTGAAACCACTTGTTTCTGTGCAACCTGAATCTGTATCGATGAAATCAGTGCAACCTCAATCCATTCAAGCTCAAGCAGCGCAACCTCAATCTATTCAACCGCGGGGCCTGCGATGACACGTTTTTCAGCCTGGAGTGTTATTCGAAATGGTTTGTCCGGCCAAATGGGCTGGGGTCGCCAGTGGCGCGATCCGGTGCCGAAAAAACACTATGACATAGTGATTGTCGGAGGGGGATTACATGGACTGGCGACAGCCTACTACCTTGCAAAAAACCACGACAAAAAAAATATCGCCGTTGTAGAAAAAGGCTGGCTGGGCGGTGGCAACGCCGGTCGCAACACCACGATTGTCAGATCAAATTATTTTCTGCCCGGCAATCGGCAATTCTACGAGCACTCGTTAAAACTGTGGGAAAACCTGAGCCACGATCTCAACTACAACGTCATGTTCAGCCAGCGAGCACATATCTCGCTGTTGCACAGTCCGGCGGCGATCGATGCAGCAGCGCGTCGTTACAACACCATGCGATTGACCGGCACGGATGCCGAGATCTGGGATCTCGACACTCTAAAACAAAATGTTCCGCACCTTAACTATTCGCACGATGCGCGCTTTCCTATCAAAGGGGCAGCGGTGCAAAAGCGCGCTGGCACTGCTCGCCATGATGCTGTTGCCTGGGGATACGCCAGAGCGGCGGACCAACTGGGTGTCGATATTCTGCAAAACTGTGAGGTTACCGGTACGGCTCGTGATGGCAACAAGCTCACCAGCCTGGATACATCACGCGGGCAAATAACAGCGGACAAAGTAGGTTTTGCTGTAGCTGGCAATACGTCGCGACTGTGGCAGATGGCGGGCTTTTCAACACTACCCATCGAGTCTCACAAGTTGCAGGCGTTTGTCAGTGAGCCATTAAAACCGCTGCTCGATCAGGTCGTCGTGTTTGGTGTTGGCGGAGCGCATTTTTATATTTCGCAATCGGACAAGGGCGGAATGGTGTTTGGTGGTGACATAGACTGGTACAAGTCCTATGCACAGCGTGGCAATTTGCCTATCGTGCAGGATGTCGCAGAATGCGCTGTTTCGATTTTGCCCTGTCTGGGCCGGGTGAGGCTGTTGCGTCACTGGTCCGGAGTAATGGACATGTCGATGGACGGCTCTCCCTTTATCTGTAAAACACCGCTGGATAACCTGTATTTAAACGCGGGCTGGAACTACGGTGGATTTAAAGCAAGCCCGGCTTCGGGCTGGTACTTTGCCGACCTGATTGCCAATGATCGTCCACACGATCACATTGCCGATCACAACCTTGAGCGCTTTGCACGTGGCGTCAATATAGATGAGCGCGGTGCCGGCCCTGATCCGAAACTGCATGGCTAAGCCATTGGTTATTCAATCCAGTAAATACAGTTACAAAGCCGTGGAGTCACTAGCATGATTCGAATACCCTGTCCCTTTTGTGGTGAGCGCGATCACAGTGAGTTCAGCTATGGAGGCGATGGCAGTATTGTCTATCCAGCGCTTGATGCACCGGTGGAGCAGTGGGTTGAAGCGGTGTTTCAACGTGAGAACATTCGTGGAGTACAAACCGAGAGCTGGCAACATGTGTCCGGTTGTCGCCAGTGGTTACTGGTTGAACGAGACACCATGACGCACGAAATTCACTCTGTTAAAGCTGCGCACACTGGCGTGCAAAAAGTGTTGGAGGCGGGCAAGTGAGTGCGTTAAGACTAGCCGAAGGTGGTCGTATAGATCGCGATGAACCCGTCGCCTTTAGCTGGGATGGCAAAACACTAAACGGCTATAAGGGTGACACGCTGGCGTCGGCGCTACTGGCCAACAGGCAAACCGTACTTGGCAGAAGTTTCAAGTACCACCGACCTCGCGGGTTGATGTCTGCCGGTGTAGAGGAGTCCGGTGCGATCGTAACCATAGGTGAAGGCAACCGCGCCGATCCAAACGTTAAGGCAACCATGCAGGAGCTTTACGAAGGTCTGCAGGCGCGTGGTCAGAACGCCTGGCCAAATGTGCGCTTTGATGTCGGCGCGGTGAATAATGCAATGGGGCGTTTCTTATCGGCGGGTTTCTACTACAAGACCTTTATGGGGGTGCCACCGTTTGAGTGGGGCAGGGGCACTGGCATCTGGATGCAGTATGAAAAGCTGATACGCAAGGCCGCGGGTATGGGTACCGCTTCTCGCGAACCCGACCCTGACAAGTACGAGCACGGCCACTTGTTTTGTGATGTGCTGGTTGTCGGCTCAGGGCCATCCGGACTGGCAGCGGCTGTGGATTGTGCGCGTGCCGGTCTCGATGTCGTTGTCGCCGAGCAGGACTTCGAGGCGGGTGGTGAGTATTTAAACGGCGGTGCCGACAGCGAGCAAAAGCGCGAGCAGGCTCTGGCTGAATTAAAAACAGCAGGTGCCCGAGTGATGACACGCACGACTGCTTTCGGCCTGTACGATTACGGTGTTGCCGGATTGCTCGAACGCGTGACTGATCATATGGCCTCGCCTGATCCCCATACACCGCGTCAGCGCTTTTTAACGGTACGCGCTAAACGCACGATACTGGCAACAGGTGCACTTGAGCGGCATATTGCCTTCGCCAACAATGATGTGCCGGGTGTGATGTCTGCCCATGCTGCCGGTGTCTACCTGAATCGATTCGCTGTGCTGGCCGGCCAGAAAATAGTGATGGCAACCAACAATGATTCGGTCTATGCAGATGCGGTCAGCCTTGCAAAAGCGGGGGCGGAAGTCACGCTGGTTGATAGCCGCATCAATGTTCCCGATTCGATCTCGGGTCTGATGCAAACGCGCAATGTCACGCTTAAAACAGGTATGTCAGTGGGTGCCGCTATTGGCAGCAAGGCAGTCAAGCAAGCGCAGCTCGTGGGTCGCAACACAGATAACAGCTGGTCAAATGCAGAGACTCAGTCCTGTGATTTGCTGTTGGTGTCGGGTGGCTGGTCGCCGGTAGTCAATTTGCTTTCGCATCGAGGGGTAAGGCCACAGTGGGATGCAGAAAATTGCTGCTTTGTACCCGCGGCAACGAATGAACCTATTCACATGGCAGGCTCGGCACTGGGCATTTGGGGAGCCAGCGATTGCGAAGACTCCGGTCGTGCCGCAGCGCAGGCTGCTATCGCGGTAATCAAGAATACCGGACTGGATGCGCCCCCCGGTCCCGCGGCGGGTGGATGGGAAAACCCGCTACAGCCACTCTATGAAGTCAAGGCGAGCGGGCTTGTTGGCAAGTCTTTTATCGATCCGCAGCACGATGTTACCGCCGATGATGTGAGGCTGGCGCATCAGGAAGGGTTTGTTTCGGTCGAACATCTCAAGCGCTATACCACTCTCGGGATGGCAACAGATCAGGGCAAGATGGGAAATATCATTGGCATGGCGTTGATGGCCGATGCACTGGGTAAAGAGATTCCCGACGTTGGTACCACCACGTTCAGACCACCCTATACACCCATCAGTCTGGGAGCACTGACCGGGCGCGGTTTTGGTTCGCACTTTAAAGCCCTGCGTCGAACGCCAATGCATGACTGGAACCTCGAGCACGGCGCTACCATGACCGATGCGGGTCTTTGGCATCGACCCTGGTACTTTGCACGTGAAGGGGAAACCATCACCGAGGCCTATATCAGAGAGACAACCACGGTAAGAAAGTCTGTTGGTCTGTGCGATGTGACATCACTTGGCAAGATCGCGATACAGGGTCCGGATGCCACAGAGCTGGTGAATCGTGTGTACACCAACGCGTTTGCGAAGCTACCGATAGGCAAAGCGCGCTACGGCATTATGCTTCGTGACGATGGCATGGTAATGGACGATGGTACGACGTGGCGGTTTTCGGAACACGATTACTTTATGACCACCACCACAGCGCATGCAGCCAAGGTAATGGTGTGGCTGGAAGAGTTGCTGCAAATGCGCTGGCCGGAGCTCAAGGTGCATGTCACATCGGTTTCCGAACAATGGGCTGGTTGCGCTGTGGCAGGGCCCAAGTCGCGAGCGGTACTGGAAGCTGTGCTCGCTGACGCCGGCGCTGTATCTAACGACAAGCTGCCGTTCATGGGTGTTATAGAAACCACACTGAGCAATGGTGTGCCGTGCCGCATAGCGCGCATCAGTTTCAGTGGCGAGATGGCATTTGAAATGTATGTCGGGTCAGATTATGCGAACAGTATGATGGACTTGTTGTTCGATGCATCAAAGGCGCATGATGGATGTTTATATGGCACTGAAGCCTTGGGTGCGTTGCGAATAGAAAAGGGCCACGTTACCGGTGTCGAGCTTGATGGCCGTACAACCATAGAAGATGCAGGCCTTGGCAAAATGGCGTCTGAAAAAAAGCCCTATATAGGCAATGTGCTTCGAAAGCGCCCGGACATGACGCGTGAAGACAGGCCGCAACTGGTTGGCATCTATCCGAAAGATCGCACCGAGACATTCAAGGCAGGCTCGATTCTTTGCGCTGAAGATCAGCTTGAAGGGCATGGCGATGGCTGGATTACAGCCGTGACCCACTCACCCGAGCTAGGCCACTGGATCGGATTAGGATATATCAAGGGTGGCTATAGCAACTGGTCTGGTAAAACAGTGGTAGCCGCTGATCCGGTTCGTACCGGTAACACCGATGTGGAGATCGTCTCGCCTCACATGGTAGACCCCGCCGGAGAACGCATGCATGGGTGAAGTTACAATAAACCGCGTGTCCGCACTGGCGGGTAAGTATGCTGTTGGTCGTCATGGGGCAGCTGGCAGCACTGGTGTTCGGTTTTCTGAAGCGAAAGACCTCGTGCTGTGGCAAGTGGCCGCATGGCCAGACACGATCGACAGTGTGGCGGCCCGTCTTGCAGAGGCAACTGTATCGTCCAGTCCGACTGGAGGTTCGGTACCGGGCTTTGGCCAATCTGCCTTCACTGACTCAACAGCGCTGTTGCGCACTGAGCCGCTGAAGTTCTGGGTCATCGGTGAGCAGCCACCTGCGTATGATGCAAATGACGCTGTCAGTGTAGACCTCTCACATTCAAGAACCCTGATACGTTTACAGGGGACGCATGCAACGACAGTGCTCAACGGTTACCTGCCACTGGACCTTCGCGAAGACGCGTTCCCGATCGGGTCGGTTGCCTCCACCGCGTTTCATCACTGTGGCGTTACCTTGTGGCGGTCTCCGGATCATTATGAGCTTTTTCTGCCACGAGGTTTTGGGATGTCATTGTGGGAGCTGCTGCTGGAGGGTGCTTTGCAGTATGGGTGTGAGGTGGGGTAGTGGGTTCAGAAGACGGAGGACAGAGCAATCAAATTCTGAGTACTGGTCTGCGATCTGTCCATGGAATTCTGCACCGCCATTCACGTTGCCTTGATCTGTGAGAACACGCTCGACACTGAGATCGAAGCCGTGTTGAGAATAGTAAATCATTGATTTGTAAATATTTGTTCGTCGATCGAAGCCAATTCTCAGAATACTAAAAGACCGGAAAGCACGGCTTGCGAAATTAAATTATAAGAATATAATTAAAACATTAATTATTTAGATGTTAGGCAGATTGTGATGCTAACTTTTGACCGCTCTTTACCGATGATTTTAAACCGTGCTCTCGATGCCATCATGCCGCCGTATCGGGATCTGTTTTCCCGCTACGATCTGACAGAACAGCAGTGGCGGGTGTTGCGTGTGGTGTGGTCATCTGACAAATACAAATCCGTTGATCTTGCCAGTCACACGTTGCTGGCGACAGCCAGTCTGGTGGGTATCCTGGATCGACTGGAAAAGAAGGGGCTGGTCTCGCGTGTACGATCAACCACTGATCGCCGCGCGGTCTATATCGTCGCGACAGCCAAAAGTCGCAAGCTCGAGAAGGAAGTCAGTCCACAGGTGACGGCGATACATGAGCATCTGCGCAGCTCTGTTTCGGCGGAAGAGTGGCAGCTTATGGAATCTATCCTGACCAGGATTTCGGCGGCATCTGCGTCATCGGTCGACTTGAATGTATCCAGCCAAAACGATGTTGCAGCGTCCTGAGGACGGTATGAATCGTCGTTAATAACTCACAACGTTTTAATGTTTAAAGGTGCAGTATCGGCTGCACCGGCAATCGCGAGGAATGATTATGAAGGCAGCACTAACAGCAGGTAAGACGGCAGGCATCCGTACCGGCGCTGAATATCTGAGCGGCTTGCAGGATGATCGGGAAGTCTGGACCAAAGGTCAGCGCGTACGTGATGTGACTCGGGAGCCGGGCATGGCGCGAGGTGCTGCCACGCTGGCGTCCTTTCTGGACAAGCAGCATGATCCGGCGTTGCAGGGCTCGATTACCTATATAGATGATGATGGTGACCGCTGTGCCATGGCCTATAAAGTTCCCAAATCTGCGGAGGACGTTCGGGAACGTGGCAAGGCCTATTACGAGTGGGCGACATGGTCTAACGGTATGTTTGGCCGCACGCCGGATTATAAAAATGCTTCAGTAATGGCCTTTTCAGCGGCTACTGACTTTCTTGCGCAAGGAACGAAAGGTCAGGCGGATTTCGCTAAAAACATGGTCGACTACTATGACTATGTTCGAAAAAATGACAAGGTGCTGACCCATACTTTGGTTAACCCCGCGGTCTCGCATCAGCAGGCATCATCCGGCAAGTTCAGTGGTGAAGTTGCTCTGCATGTAGTCAAGGAAACCGACGAAGGTATCGTTGTTAAAGGCGCGCGTTTACTGGCAACACTGGGTCCATTGGCTGATGAGATTGAAGTGTTCCCATCGACCGTTCTGCGCGCTTCCGAGGAGAACATACCATTCGCATTTGCGTTTGCAATTCCGATTGCCACACCCGGTTTAAAGCTGCTTTGTCGCGACAGTTATGACAATGACAAGTCGCACTTTGACGCACCGCTCTCGTCTCGCTTCGAGGAAATGGACGCCGTTGTTATTTTCGATAATGTGCTGGTGCCGTGGGAGCGGGTGTTTATGTATGGCCAGCCAGAATTGTGTAATCAGGCGTTTGGTGCCACCCATGCTGTTGTGCATATGGCCCATCAGGTTGCGGCCGGCAAACTGGCCAAGTCAGAGTTCATGGTTGGACTGATGTGCGCAATTGCCAAAGCCACTGGTCGAGACAAGGATCTGCACACCAAGAGCCTGATTTCAGAAGTAATGATGATGGCGGAAAGTGTCAGAGCCTTTTTGTATTCGGCTGAAGCGCAGGCGCACGAAAATGAGTTCGGCACCTTCATGCCGTTGCGTCGGCCCCTGGATACGTCGCGAAACCTGTACCCCAAAATGTATCCCAGAATGATAGAGATACTGCATTTGATAGGCAGTTCCTCGTTAATGGCAACGCCCTGTGAAGCGGATTTTACCAATGCAATGAGTGCCGACGTGGAGCAGTACTTTCAGGTGGCCAATCTGGAAAGCAAAGATCGGGTTGCGCTCTACCGCCTTGCACATGATGTGGCTATTTCAGGCTTTGGTAACCGTCAGGCACTCTACGAGCGGTTCTTCTTCGGACCCCCGGTTTTAATGCAGTCGGCCTACTACGATCTCTACAACAAAGACGACATGATGGACCGGGTTGATACGCTGTTAAAAAGTAACTGAGGCGGGGCTGGTTCGTAACGAAAAGGCTGAATTCAATGCGTCTCCAACCAGTGTTGGCGTTGGTATGAATCGTTTTTATGGCGCAGGAGAAGGAAATGACCAACGGTCAGATTAACAGCGGTGATTTCCGCGCCGCGCTTTCAACCTTTGCCACCGGGGTCACCATTGTGACCGCCGCCGAAGAGAGCGGAGCGCCGGTCGGCATGACGGCTTCCAGTTTCAATTCTGTATCTATGGATCCGCCGTTAATTCTGTGGAGTGTCACTAAAGCCGCCTTGTCTGCACCGGTATTTAAAGCTGCCAATGATTTTGCCGTTCATGTGCTCGCATCGTCCCAGGTTGAATTATCCAATCGCTTTGCACGCAGTGGCGGCGACAAGTTTGCCGGTTTGTCGTACACCACGAATGCCAGCGGCTGCCCTGTGCTTGCAGAGTGCGTTACCCGGTTTGATTGTCAGGCATGGCAGGTATACGAGGGCGGTGATCACTGGATCATTGTTGGCAAGGTCGTTAACATCGATCAACGAAATGACGAGGGGCTGGTGTTTTGCGATGGCTCATATGCAACAGCCAATCCGATTAATTTCAATCGTCAGAGTGTGTCGCAAACGTCAGCGGTCGACGAAAGTCCTGTCGACAATCTATTGCTGTATAATCTGGCGCGCGCAACGCGGCAAATGAGTAAACAATTTCACCAGGCCGTGCGTGGCAGTGGTTTGACCGTGCCTGCGTGGCGTGTACTGGCATCGCTATACGGGCAGGTATCGCGTGACCTGCACGATCTTGCCAGTCGCACCTTTATCGATAAAGAGATACTGACAGACCTTCTCGAGCAGCTGAAATCTGAAGGTCTGTGTGACGTTCGTGTGCAACACGATGAGGTTACCGCCGTTGGCACCAGGGCAGGACAACAGCGCGTGGCGCATTTGTTTGCACTCGGCGCTGAGCAGGAGAAACTGGCATTGTGTAACAGCGGAGAGCAGGGCTTGTCGGAGTTGCTGGCTTTGCTTGCCGAGGTGGTAGAAAATACCACTGATCAAACAATCGATTGAGCCGGGACGGATTGATCGACAGGCGTTGTAATCACAGGGCAGGACAGGCGTCTGTAAAACCGGTACGCACAGCGATGAAGAAAAATCACGCCGCAGACCATTACTCAAACTATCACCATTACCAACACGTAGACCGATGACGAAAAACCATGACGATTAGCATAGATTGCCTTGTTGACAGTCAATCAACGGTGGGAGAAGGGCCGTTATGGGACAGTAGAATAGATCGCTTGTGGTGGGTAGATATTCCGCACGGTGTCATCTATCGGTTCAATCCCTCCAGTGGTCACAACGAGCACTTCGCGGTCGGCGAGCCGGTTGGCTGCATGGCACTGCGTGAGTCCGGTGGCCTGGTGCTGGCAACGAAATCCGGATTTTATTTCTATGATGCAGAAACCGGCGAGAAAGTCGCCATAGCCGATCCGGAGGCAGACCAGCCAGACAATCGCTTTAACGATGGTGGTACAGATCGGCAGGGACGTTTTTGGGCGGGCACCATGTTTGACGGGGCGGTCAAGAGCAGTGACCCGCACGGCACCTTTTACCGTCTTGACCACGACGGCCAGGTGTACCGCGGACCCGATGGTTTTTTTACAACCAACGGTCTGGCGTTTTCACCCGATGGGGACACGATGTATTTCTCCGAATCCAATGCCGCGGTGCGAACGGTCTGGCGATGTGACTACGACCAGACTGACGGCGTGCCCGGCGAGCGTCAGGTTTTCTTCGATACATCAGATATGCCCGGGCGCCCGGATGGAGGCACGGTCGATACCGATGGCTGCTACTGGATGGCTGCCGTCAGCGGGTGGCAGGTAGTGCGCATCACTCCAGAGGGCGAGATCGATCAGGTAATTGACATGCCAATAGAGCGTCCGTCAAAGCCGATGTTTGGAGGCCCCGATCTAAAGACGCTGTTCGTAACGTCAATCAGTGCCGGTCTGACTGCCGGTACCAGCCAGCCGCAGGCTGGCGGGCTGTTTGCTATCGAAGGAACCGGTGCACAGGGTGTCGCAGAGGTGTCATTTCCAGGCTAGGAGGTCTGCGCGGTAGAAATCTGCGTAGCGAGAGCGTGCCATGACGAGGGCCCTGCTCTGGAACCACGGGTACGATCATTTGCGGCGCATAGTTATTCATATGCAACGAAAATGATCGATAAAAACGCACCGTCAGGGCGCGATCGCAGTAGTGGAGCTTCTGCCGCGCAGGCTCCTAGTGGCGTGCAATGCCAATCCACATTCCGGATCGTGATACCGAAACCTTGTCGTGTTCGCGAAAGCGACTTTAAAGCCACCTTGTAGAGCAGATCGACTATACAGCCGACGTTAAATTGTTTAGGCTCCATTGCCGCTCGGGACCGCTCGGGCGTGGTAGCTTGTGATTTTTTTTTTTCAGGCAAGGGATTGAGCGCCGTATTCACTGAAAAAACAAGGGATTAGTGTCTGACCATGCAGGGTCGGTTATACCGTATTGGCTAATTTTCAGGCTGATCAGGAAGGACCGAGCAGGGGTGTTCAGTGCAGAATCAGTTGACCTTCTGAAATTCTAGCCCAATATAATATGGGGTTGTACCGGAGATTGATCCCGGTTACGCCGCAGCAACACAGTTTTCAAAGACGAACAGCGAATCGAGGGCCTGGCTGAGTCGAGTATGGGTAAAAATCTAGTAATAGTAGAGTCGCCGGCTAAGGCAAAGACGATCAACAAGTACCTTGGCAAGGACTATATCGTTAAGTCCAGCGTGGGCCATGTCCGCGATTTGCCGACGGGTGCCAGGAGCAACGTCAAGAAAGCTGCGCCTATCTCTAAAAGTCTGAGTGACAAACAGAAGGCCAAGCTCAAGGCCGAGCGTGATCGCGCTGCCCTCATCCGCAAGATGGGTGTTGACCCCTACAATGACTGGCAGGCGGAATACGAAGTTCTGCCGGGCAAGGAAAAGGTGGTCAACGAGCTGCAAAAGCACGCTGAAAAGGCAGATCATGTCTATCTGGCGACGGATTTGGACCGCGAGGGAGAGGCTATTGCCTGGCACTTGCGGGAAATCATCGGCGGTGAAGATTCTCGCTACAAGCGAGTCGTTTTCAACGAAATTACCAAGAATGCTATTCAGCAGGCTTTTGAGAATCCGGGTGACCTGAATATTCATGGTGTAAATGCCCAGCAGACTCGCCGCTTCCTGGATCGAGTCGTCGGCTTTATGGTGTCACCACTGTTGTGGAAGAAGGTCGCGCGAGGATTATCGGCAGGGCGTGTGCAGTCAGTGGCCGTCAAGCTGATTGTCGAGCGAGAGCGAGAGATAAAAGCGTTCACGCCGGAAGAGTTTTGGGACATCCATACGGACACCCACACCGAAGCGAAGGATGCGCTGCGTCTGTTGGTCACTCATCAGGGTGGTAAAGAATTCAAGCCGGTAAGCGAAGCGCAGGCAATGGCGGCAAAGGCGGTCCTTGACAAGGCAAGTTATCGCGTTCAGGAGCTTGAAAACCGTGCGACTTCCAGCAAGCCATCCGCACCGTATATTACCTCGACCCTGCAACAGGCTGCCAGCACACGGTTAGGCTACGGTGTGAAGCGCACCATGGGGCTGGCGCAGCGTCTCTACGAGGCTGGCTACATCACCTACATGCGTACCGATTCAACAAACCTGTCAGCTGATGCGGTTGATGCGGCGCGCCTGTACATTGCGGACAAGTTTGGAGACAAATATCTGCCTGAGGCAGCAGTCAAGTACGCAGGCAAGAAAAATGCGCAGGAAGCGCACGAGGCGATCCGTCCTTCGAATGTCGAGGTCAAGCCGGGCAATCTTGAGAAAATGGACGCCGACGCGGTCAAGCTGTACGACCTGATCTGGCGGCAGTTTGTTGCCTGTCAAATGGTACCTGCGAAATACAACTCGACCACAATTACCGTGGCAGCTGAAGACTTTACCCTCAAGGTCAAGGGGCGCACCGTGCGCTTTGATGGCTGGACACGAGTGCAGAAGCCCGGCGGTAAAAACGAAGATACCATTTTACCCGACGTAGCCAAGGGCGATGTCTTAACGCTCGAACAGGTGGACCCGAAGCAGCATTTCACCAAGCCGCCTGCCCGATACAGCGAAGCCTCGCTGGTTAAGGAACTCGAAAAGCGTGGCATTGGACGTCCGTCCACCTATGCGTCGATCATATCGACGATTCAGGATCGTGGTTATGTGCGCGTGGATCAACGACGCTTCTTCGCCGAGAAGATGGGCGAGATAGTCTCCGATCGTCTCAGTGGCAGTTTCCCGGATCTGATGAATTTTAACTTTACTGCCGACATGGAAGGCAGTCTTGATCGAATTGCCGAGGGCGAGAAAAACTGGAAAGAAGTTCTGAACGAATTCTTTGACGGTTTTCAGGAGCGGCTCAAGCAGGCCGGCCTCGACGAAGACGATGGCGGCATGCGCCCCAACAATATTGTGTATACCGACGTGGCATGCCCGACCTGTGAGAGACGTATGGGCATACGAACCGCCTCTACCGGTGTCTTCCTCGGTTGTGAAGGCTACGCCCTGCCGCCGAAGGAACGCTGCAAGACCACCATTAACCTGGGCGACGAAGACGGGATTGTCAGTGCCACTGATGAAGACTCCGAGACCGAGGCGTTGCGCGCGAAGAAGCGTTGCCCGAAGTGCGATACCGCAATGGATGCGTATCTGATCGACATGGAAAGAAAGCTTCACGTCTGTGGTAACAACCCGGAGTGCGAGGGCTATGTTGTCGAGAAAGGTGAGTTCAAGTTAAAGGGATATGAAGGGCCGACTATCGAGTGCGAAAAGTGCGGCGAGAACATGGAGCTCAAAAACGGGCGCTTTGGCAAGTACATGGGGTGTACGGGTGAGGAGTGTAAAAACACGCGCAAGATTTTAAGAAATGGCGAAATCGCGCCACCGAAGGAAGATCCGGTTCACCTGCCCGAGCTTCCCTGCACACAGGACGAGAATGCCTATTTCGTGTTGCGTGATGGCGCATCCGGTTTGTTTATGGCAGCCAGTACTTTTCCAAAGTCGCGCGAGACCAGAGCACCGCTGGTGCTGGAACTCAAGCGATTCAGAGACCGTATTTCACCGAAGTTTTATTACCTTGCAGATGCACCGGCTGCCGATCCCGATGGACTGGAAACCGTCGTGCGCTTCAGTCGCAAGACCAAGGAAAACTATATTCGCTCGGAAGTTGATGGCAAACCGACCGGCTGGACTGGCCTGTATGTCAATGGCAAGTGGGAAATAACAGACAAGCGCAAGAAAACCGAGCCCGGGAAAAAGAAAAAAGTGGCGAGCTAGTTCAGACGACAGTAAGTCAGAAAACAGAGTCCAGAATAGTCATTTCGCCAACTGTCCTCTGTTTTTCGACTTCCGTACTCTGTACCCCGACCCACTAGCCCGGACTATTCACGAAATTGACGGCATCTCACTTGATCTTTGATTCCA
>CAYMVV010000133.1:0-13549 GCA_964393885.1 uncultured Granulosicoccaceae bacterium
CCCAACAACCCCCAAAATATCCCCCGTAAAATCCGAATCAATCCACCGCATAACAGCCACTATATTCCGCACAGGATCATGCCAAATCAACTGCCCGCCAATCCCCATAGCAAAATAGCTTTCTTCAGGTAGCGATCGACTGACTACATGATTCGTATTAAGCCAGGTAAAAAAACCATACCACGGTGCGATATCACAAGGCGTTTGCATCTGCTCTATCCATTGCTCTGGCAATAGCTGCTGACCGTTAGCCACCCCTTTGTTCACCATGAGCTGACCCAGCAACAGTTGATCATGTGCTGATATCACCATACCACCACCCCAATGACCGCCGCCCGGTACACTTTGCAGTTGACTGCCATTTGATTCTATATAGCTGTTTTCATAGCCGTGCCAATGCCATGTGTCACTGGCACCCAGTGGACGCATGATGTGCTCGGCAAACACGGCTGGCAGTTCTCTATCAAACAAGCGCATCAGCGCCAGAGAAAACTGATTGATGCGAACATCGTTATATTCCCAGTAGGTGCCCGGGCTTTTCAATGGCCTTCTTTCACCCTTGCGTTGGGTACTGGCGGAGGGCTGCATACTGACATTGCGGTAGTGATCTATCTGGTCGGGTACGCCAAAACACTGACCGCTCCACTCACTGGTAAATTGCAACAGGTGACGCCAGCTGATCGGTCGATTGTGCGGGTCCTCAAAGCCGTGAGACAAAATACCACGTTGCTCCAGGCAGTCACTTACCGGCTGGTCGATATCTGTTATCAAGCGCTGGGCAACAGCAACACCGGCGACCATTGCAAGGTAGGATTTGGTCACACTGAAAGTCATATCTGCACGATGGATGTCTCCCCACTGACACTGTATCTCGCCATCTAGTGCAATCACACCGGCCGCAGGGCCTCTGGCAAATACCGGCCCCAGTAATCGGTTGTGCGGTGGATCATCAAACTGGTGAATACCCCACTCACCCTCATCTGGCTCGAATGACCAGCGACAAGAACGTGCCTGAATATACTCAGCTACATCTGACCACATAAAATTTTCTCGCTGCCTTTGCAGGCTAGTGTCTTTAAAATGCTATTTTTACTGGGAATTACGCTCCCGTACGGAAGACGGAAGGCAGAAGACGGAGGACAGATCAATCAGTCTCTGGCAGCTCCTGCATCCTCTGTCATCTGTCATCTGTCATCTGTCATCTGTCCTCTGTCCTCTGTCCTCTGTCCTCTGTCCTCTGTCCTCTGTCCTCTTGATTCAGATGCTCAGCAGGAAGCACCCTTACATAGACTCATTTCAGTTTACCTGCGTCTCTCCAGATTGCCGACGCCATTGCACCAGCGCTGCTGCTTCAACCAGAAACACCCCGCTGCCTCCGTTTTCAAACTCAAGCCAAACCAGTGGCAAGGCGGGAAAGCGTTGATCAACGGCTTCTTGCGAGTTGCCAACCTCAACTATTAGAACGCCATTGTCGTTAAGGTAGTCACCCGCTGAGTGAAGAATTTTCGCGACGATATCGAGGCCGTCTGCTCCGGCCTGCAAACCAAGGACGGGCTCATGATGAAACTCATTGGCCAGGTGTTGCATGTCCTCGGCGTCTACGTAGGGCGGGTTTGATAGAATTAAATCATAGCGGCGATCATCGGGCAGTGCATCAAACAGGTCTCCCTGATATACCTGATAGCGTTCGTCCAGTGCATACAGGCTGGCATTCTCGCGTGCCAGCGCCAGTGCTTCATCGGAGAGGTCGCAGGCGGTGACCGTGCTTTGTTCTGCGTACACACAGGCGGCAATTCCGATACAACCACCGCCACAACACAGATCAAGAATATGCTGTGGTTGTTTGGCGAGCCACGGTTGATAGTCGGACAGTATTAGTTCTGCGATTGGACTGCGGGGCACCAGCGCGCGCGCATCGACTTTAAATTCAAGACCCGCAAACCAGCTGCGACCGGTTAAGTAGGCAACCGGTGTGTGTTGCTCGGCACGTGCGCGAAACCACTGCTGCGCTCGATGCAACTGATCATCTGATACAGCTATTGAGTAGTCCTCCAGAGGATCTGCCGGAGACAAGCCACACGCTTCAATGGCGATCCACGCGGACTCGTCCATCGGATTGTCAGTGCCGTGGCCGTACACCAATGGATGGGCTTGCAGGTAATTGCCACCGGCCACAATCAATTGCTCAAGCGTGCAATCCTGCAAGTCGAACAGTGCGTTTGCTGCCTGCATCAGAGCGCCCCCGGACCGCTGGTGGTCATGGTGCTTTACACGCGACTGGTCTGGATTCCACTGGTGCAGGGCCGACATGCAGAGCGACAGGTGATTTTACAAAGGGGAATAAACCGGGGTAAGTCGGTACAATTGGCATTTGGTGACCCTGGAAAAATCTATTGACTTCGTTATTGGACCGGCTTAAGTCGTGGCCGCTTAATGTACTGCCACATCATTTTGTGTCGAGACTGGTTTTTCGCCTGACTCGAATTGAAGGCAGGCTTGTACCTTCAGTGATCAGGGGGTTCAGCAAACTCTACAAGGTGCAGCTCGACGAGGCAGTGCATTCTGACCCGGCTTATTATCGCAGCTTTAACGAATTTTTCACTCGTGAATTGCGCGATGACAGCAGAACCATCGATCAGACGCCCAGTGGCATTGCCAGCCCGGTTGACGGTTGTGTTTCGCAACTGGGGCGGGTTAGCGATGGCAGATTGTATCAGGCCAAGGGCATTAATTACTCTCTGCTCGATTTGGTTGGCGGCCGCGAGGCCGATGCAAACCACTTCAGTCAGGGGCATTTTGCGACTTTGTATTTGTCACCTCGGGATTACCACCGAATCCATATGCCGATTACCGGCAAGCTGACATCAATGCACTATGTGCCGGGGCGCTTATACAGTGTGGCACCACATACCGTGCGCACGGTATCGGGACTGTTTGCCCGCAACGAACGGGTGGTTTGTCTGTTTGATACCGACGCGGGAAAGCTTGCCATGATTCTGGTGGGTGCGATCAATGTTGCTGCTATTGAAACTGTCTGGGCCGGGCTGATTACCCCGCCTAATTCAAAAAGCATCATCCACCTCGACTATGACGAACACCGGCAATTCAACAAGGGTGATGAGATGGGACGCTTTAATATGGGTTCTACTGTTATCTTACTGCTTGAAAACGCCCGTGACTGGAAAGCGACTTTAGCTGAGGGCAGCCCCGTGCAACTGGGTGAGATGATTGGCGAGTTTTAATAACTGTTTTGACTCCAGCCATTGTCTTGCGTCTTCTGCGTCTTCATCAAACCAGCGCCTGGTGCTGCCGAGTCGAAACGAATAGCCCCAGCTGTCCATGTCTTTGAACATGGTACTGCGACCATAGCCGGGTAAGGCATCAGCGAGTAGTATTTGCAGATAACATACTGCGTTTTCTTCATCGCTGCTACCACCGGCATTGGTGTGCAGCGTTGATCGTCTTTGTTCATCCATACACACATAGTGACAGGCCTCGTGCATCAGTGAATGAATCGGCGTGTCTGCACGCGCGTATATGGTGTTTTGTATTAGCCCGGCTTCTTCGTCTCCCCAGAAACTGCCGGGGATGTCTTCATTGGCATCGACCAGCTGCAGCGTCAGGCCCAGCTGTTGTAACAGGCTGCGCAGCGATGCATCGTCGTATTGGCTATAACGCACAACCTCACTCATAGCACGACAGCCTCATTGAAACACTGCGTGAACACTGTGTGAACACGGCGCGCGCACTACGCGTGGTCCCAGTTAAATGCGACAACCTGCGACAGCGAGTTAACCTGCGGTACCAAAACCATCAATAAGCGATCGATGCCTATCGCCACGCCTGCGCAGTCGGGCAGACCAGCTTCAAGCGACATCAGAAATGCCTGATCGATTGGCATGAGCCGTTTGCCGCTGGCCTGCCGCTCTGTGTTGTCGGCTTCAAAACGTTTGCGCTGCTCTGCTGCATCGGTTAACTCATGATAGCCATTGGCAAGCTCTACCGAACCGAAGTAGAACTCAAAGCGACAGGCGACAGCAAAGTTGCTGTCGCTGTAATCGATACGGGCAAGTGACGCCTGACTGGCCGGGTAGTCAACGATACAGGTGTATTTATCTGCAGGCAGTTGATCACAGATAAAGGATGACATGCCCAGATCAAGCAAGGTATCAAAGTCGTCGGCAATGGAGTCCGGCACGTCGCATCCTGCTGCCTCAAGGCAGGCTTTAAGCTCTGCGCAGCTGGCGTTTGCGATATCGACGTTACAGTGGGTTTTCCACAAGTTGCGATAACTGATGCGTTCCAGCCCCGGGTAACCGGTATTGTCTGCCTGAAGGCTGTGCAGGTGCTTCAACAGGTTTTCAACATCGTCAATCAGCTGATGGTGATTGAACCCGACGCGGTACCACTCGAGCATGGTGAACTCGGGATTGTGGTAACGGCCGCTTTCATCTACCCGAAACACCTTGCCCAGTTCATAGATGTCGCCACTGCCACTGGCCAGGAGGCGCTTCATATGAAATTCGGCTGAGGTTCTAAGGTGGCGCGCGGATTGACTGTTACGGGTTAGCCCAGTGCCTGTACCCGTGCTGATATCTGGAGCGATATCATCAGAGGCTCTTACAGCAAAGCTGTCGATGTGAGGGTCGGTGGTAGCCCCTGCAGAGATTTGCGGGGTTTCTACCTCAAGTACACCCTGATCGTTAAACCATTGCCGAATGAGTTGCAGCAACCCGGCGCGTTGACGCAATACGGTCAGATTGGCACTCGGCTGCCAGTGCATTCTTCTGGGCGGCTTCCGGGCGGCTTCTGGCGCGGCGGCTATTGCTACCTGTATAGCCTAAGATTCTTTTACCCGGCTTACGTATTCGCCAGAGCGGGTATCGATCTTGATGGTTTCGGCTTCTTCAACAAACAATGGCACTTTAACCACAGCACCGGTTTCCAGTGTTGCGGGCTTGGTGCCGCCCTGCGCGGTGTCACCACGTACACCGGGGTCTGTCTGCTCGATTTTCAATTCAACGAAATTGGGCGGGGTAACAATCAGCGGCTCACCGTTCCACAGGGTGATCTCGCACATGTCCTGTTCTTTCAGCCAGTTCTTTGCATCGCCGACGGCGCTTTCACCGGCACCGATTTGATCGTAGCTGACCGGATCCATGAAATACCAGAATTCGCCGTCGGCGTAGAGATACTGCAGTTCTGTATCAACCACATCCGCGGCCTCGACCGACTCGCCGGATTTAAACGTTTTTTCTACCGTACGGCCGGTTTTCAGGTTGCGCACCCTGACGCGGCTGAAGGCCTGCCCTTTACCCGGCTTTACGAATTCATTTTCGACAATCGTGTAGGGATCGCCGTCGAGCATGATTTTCAAGCCGCTCTTGAATTCGTTAGTACTGAAATTAGCCATTGAATTGATTACCTGAGTCAAACGCGGCAAGTATAGCGGCTGAAGGGCAAGTCCGGCCACTGGAAAAAAGCTCCAGGCACCGCCAGAAAACAAAAAGGACCGATAATCGGCCCTTTTCGATGTTACTTGTACACAATACGCTGTCTATCGGCGTCTTAACAGCCCCGAACGATGTAAGTAGTACAGCAGCGTCATGATGGACGCAATGGCAGAGGCCAGATAGGTCAGGAACGCCGCATTCAGCACTCGACCGGCGCCACCAACCTCGTCAGAGGTGACAATACCGGCGTCAACCATCGCTGTTTTGGCTCTGGCACTGGCATCCCATTCAACCGGTAGTGTGACCACCGAAAACAGTACTGCAGCACCAAACAATGCAACGCCCAGTAACACAACCGGTGTTCCAAGTGCTGGCGCCATACTCATCAGCATCATGCCTACCATCAGCACCGGCATGGACATCTTGCTGGAGATATTGGTCACCGGTACCAGTTTTGAACGCATCTGCAGGAATTTGTAACCGGTGGCATGCTGCAGCGCATGGCCGGCTTCGTGGCAGGCAACGCCAATAGCGGAAATCGAGCGCGCGTTATAGACCGGTTCTGACAGACGCAGTGTCTTGTCACGTGGATCGTAGTGATCGCTGAGGCGTCCTGCGACGGGTTCGATACGGCAATCGTGAACACCCGCACGCTCCAGCATCAACTGGGCGGCTTCGGCACCCGTCATGTTTTTCGCCGTGCCCACGGTTTCGTACTTGCTGAAGGTTTTCTTTACCATCATGGACGCCAGGCCCGATAACACCATGCCCGGCAACATCACCATCAGCATGTACGTCATATCAAATCCCATCATGTGAACGGGTCTCCAATCTTTTTAGGTTGAGTAAACAGGCTTGGCATCGCAATCGTTATGGTTACTGCGCGAACTCGCCTACACCGAGAATATGGCGGTGCCCATACACATCTCAAGCAATGCCATGCTTTTTAACACTTATTGAAACTATTCGACGATGACCTGCGCCACTTTCTGAAACCCTCTTGGCAGGCTGCGTCCACGGCGTCCGCGCTCTCCAATGTACTCCTCGATATCTTTGTATCTCAGCGTCGTATGGCGCTTGCCGCTGACAATTTTCAGGGCATTCTTCGGGCCCATAACTCTGATCGACTGTAAATGTACCCGCGCCTTGCCAGTCGCCTTCGGAATAGCCAGTATTTTATTGCCTTTGCCCTTGGTCAGTTCGGGTAACTCTTTCGCCGGGAAAGCCAGCAACTTGCCATCGGAACCAATAGCAATGACCAAATCGGTTTCGGGCTGGTTGATTCGCTGAGGCGGCAACACGTTTGAGTCGGCTGGCACGCTGAGTACTGCCTTGCCTCTTTTATTGCGGCTGATGGTGTCTCCCAACTTGCCAATAAAACCGTAACCACTGGTGGTTGCAAACAGGAATCTGGATTCATCGTCGCCCATCATGACACCGACGAAGGTTGCACCATCGGGGGATTTTACGCGACCCGCCAGCGGCTCTCCCAGGCTGCGAGCGGACGGCAGACCATGTGCAGCAACGGCATAGACCCTGCCGGTTGAATCGATGAACAGCGCGGAGTGATTACTGCGGCCGCGCGCTGAATCCTGAAAGCCATCACCTGACTTATAGTTCAGCCCCAGTGGATCGACATCATGGCCCTTGGCAGCCCGCACCCAGCCTTTCTCGGATAACACCACGGTTACCGGCTCACTGGGAATCAGGTCGCTGGCACTCATGGCCTGGGCTGCATCCCTCGATACGATAGGTGAGCGTCGATCATCGCCATAGGTTTCAGCGTCTTCTCGCAACTCTTTCTTCACGAGCGTTTTCATGCGTCGTTCCGAGCTCAGGGTTTTTTGCAGTGCGTCACGTTCTTCCACGAGTGCTTTCTGCTCGTCGCGAATTTTCATCTCCTCGAGCCGGGCCAGGTGGCGCAGCTTTAGCTCGAGTATCGCTTCAGCCTGCTCGTCAGACAGTGCGAAACGCTTCATTAATACCGGTTTAGGCTCGTCGTTGTCGCGGATAATTGCGATCACTTCGTCGATATTGAGGAACGCAATCAACAAGCCCTCGAGCAAATGCAGTCGCTTCTCGACTTTCTGCAGACGCCACTGCAATCTGCGACGTACTGTTTCAACCCGAAAGGTCAGCCACTCGCGCAGCATGGTGCTCAGATTTTTAACCTGCGGGCGCCCGTTGATTCCGATCACATTGAGATTGACGCGATAGGTGCGCTCGAGATCGGTTGTTGCGAACAAGTGTCCCATCAGGGCTTCTGTATCAACCCGGTTACTGCGCGGCACAATAACAAAACGCACTGGCTGCTCGTGATCGGACTCATCTCGCAGGTCTTCGACCATCGGTAGCTTCTTGGCCTGCATTTGCTGTGCGATTTGTTCCATAATGCGTGCACCCGACACCTGATGTGGCAGTGCATTGATCACAATCGCCCCCTCTTCGAGCTGATAAACCGCCCGCATCCGCACACTGCCATTGCCGGTTTCGTAAATCTTGCGCAATTCTTCCGGCTGACTAATCACCTCCGCTGCGGTCGGGTAGTCGGGGCCAGTGACAAATTCCATCAACTCGTCGACGGAAGCCTTGGGCTTTTCGAGCAGATGCACACACGCGTCGACCAGTTCACGCAGGTTGTGAGGCGGAATGTCTGTGGCCATACCCACAGCAATTCCGGTGGTACCGTTGAGCAGCACATGCGGCAATCGCGAGGGCAGCAGCGTCGGCTCCTGTATCGTGCCGTCGAAATTCAGCTCCCAGTCGACAGTGCCCTGCCCCAGCTCCTGCAGCAGCATTTTTGAGATGCGCGACAGCCGCGCCTCGGTATAGCGCATGGCGGCAAACGATTTCGGGTCATCGGGCGCGCCCCAGTTTCCCTGGCCGTCGATCAGTGGATAGCGATATGAAAATGGCTGCGCCATCAGCACCATCGCCTCATAGCAGGCTGAATCGCCGTGCGGATGATACTTACCGAGCACATCTCCCACGGTGCGAGCAGATTTCTTGTGCTTGGAAGTTGCCGACAGCCCCAGCTCTGACATGGCGTAGATGATTCGACGTTGAACCGGCTTTAGTCCATCGCCCACATGCGGCAGAGCACGATCGAGAATCACATACATCGAATAGTCGAGGTAGGCTTTTTCGGTAAATTCACTGAGGGGCTGTTCTTCCATATTGGCGAACAGCGGCAACTCGTCGGTCATGGAATTGTTTATCCCGAGGCTAGGTAACGGGTTAGTGGTGGCACTCTGCAATGTTAAATACAGCGGATACCTGCAGCACGCTGCAATGACCTGAGCGGGGGATATGCCAGCCCATGTCTGCAACCCGCTATTCTACCGCGCCAGACACGGTAGCGACCAGCATTCACTCTGGCAGGTCATTACAAAGGTGGAAATTCCGCATCCGGGTCGGCGATAAACAAGGTTAAAAAAATTTCCACACGGCGGTCGCCACCTCTTTCCACGCTAAGCCACTGACTGGTATGACGTCAGCGTAAAAAAACGCTGCAGAAACATTCACACGGGGACAAAACAATTTGAAATAAATTCTCAAGAAATCTGCGCCCGCGTCGTTAACCCGGTTCGCAACTTGGAGGGCATGCCAAAAAGTTGTAACAAATTAATAATTTTTTTTATACGCGGGGCAACAATTATGAACGGTCAAAAGAACCGTAGGCCCAGGTCGATTGGGCGTGAGAACCTTTTAAGGTTAGCAGTATCGGCGGCTCTCCTCACTCTCACTGCTTGTGGCGGTGGTAGTGGATCCGGAGAAGACAGCAATGCTGACTGGGTTGATCTATCGAACCTGCAGGGTAACGAGCCACAAACTGGCGCAGCTGCAACTGGCAGCCTTATTGTGGAAACTGATGTAGCGGAAACGACAGCCGGAGACCCTGTTACCGTAGCGGTCCTCAGCAACGACAACTTTAACGCTGCAGATAGAATCCGCATCTCCAGAGGCCCTGAAAACGGTGTCGTCGAGATCTTGCCTAACGGCGAGATACAATACACGGCGAATGTTGACTTCGAAGGATCGGATTCGCTCGAATATGAACTGGTAGATGCAGCGGGTAACGAAGCAACAGGTACCTTGTACTTGTCTGTTCTCTGCAGCACTTGCGACATCGCGCCAACGATGTCCGCCGCTCATGCACCCGGGGGTGAACCTTACTGCCTCGTTGATGTAGATGACCCTGACGGCGACGGCTTTGGCTGGGAAAATGAAACCTCCTGTGCTATTCGCGGACCCGACGACGGTGGTGAATTCGCCGCTAAGGCAGATTCCTTTGATGTTGCCGCAGGCTCGGTACAAACCGTGTCGCCACTGCGCAATGACTCGATTCCCGATCGTGGAAACGTCAGATTTGAGCTGGATAGCCGACCTACTGCAGGCTCGCTGCTGGCAGTCGAAGCCGGATTGCTGGTCTACTCGGCACCCTCCGACTTCACAGGGACCGATCAGATCATGTACAGCATCACCGATGCTGCCGGCAACTCTTCATCAGCAAGCATTGACTTCAATGTGGCCTGTGAAGGCTGCATAGACTACCAGGCGTTACGCCTGAGCTGGCCTGCGAACCCTGAAGGCGAAGACATCGATGGTTATCGAATATTCTTCGGACCGGATGAAAATACCCATACGGCGTCTTTGTTGGGCGAGCTGGCTGCTTCAGCAGTGTCCGACGGCAGACCGAGTGTTGTGTATGACCTTGCACGGGACCTGAATGTCACCAACAGTGAAGGTGGTTGTTTTCGAGTACAGGCCTACCGCGGTGCGGAAGTGTCTGAAAAATCTGAAGCAACCTGCTTTACCAGAGGTTAACGCTGTAGCCGGGCAGGGTCCTGAGACTTCGCCCGGTATTTAAGACCGGTGAGAACCGGTGGTAACGAATACGCTGTACCTTATAAAAAGAAGAAAAGTAAGTCGAATACGAAAGGCATGAGCACCGGCCAGGGTGCAAGACTGCTAATAAAAAAGCTGTCTAATAATAACACGACAGTATTCTCCGCCAAGCGCTTTTGCTAGCGCATTTAAACGGGGTGATTCGCATCACCCCGTTCTTTTTTTGCGGAAAAACACGCTTTCACAACCAGTCGGGATTCGGGTAAATCGATTTCCGGTTGACGTGCAACCAACAGTGGCACATGATCGCGCGTCGGCTTGCAGGATTAATCTGGCCTGCAATTATCGCGGAGCAACCCGTGTCAAATCCCGTGTCAAAAGAATCAAATACAGAAATTAATTCCAACTTCGATGTTCCTGTTGTGGTCGGCAGCGGTTTCGACGAGCCGGACTGCGGAGACGCCACAGGCAACAGCGACGCAAAAAAACCCGATGTTTCCTCCGCGGTTCCCCCGGCGGTTTCAGTTGACGAACCGACAGAAGCAGACTGCCCGGAAATTATTCTCGAGCGCACTGCACAACATCCCCCCAGAATCACCTCGTTGTGCCGTCTTGCCAAAGGCGAGTCCCTTACGCTGCACAAGAGCACTGGCAGTATCGAAGCGCTGGTGTTATCCGGTTCATGCAATAACAAGCAAGCCATCTATGAGCGTGGTAGCTATCTGCGCTTTCCCGTTGGTGTCGAACTACAGAGCAAGGAAGGCTGTGCATTATTCGTCAAACAAAATCAGTTTTTAGACGGTGATGACGGTCAGCGTCATATTGCTATCTATGACGATCAAAACTGGATGCCCGGGCCCACCGATGAAATGCTAATCAAGCCATTGCATGTGTTTGGCAGTGAGAGCATTATGGTATTGCGCTGGAAACAGGCCTGCGAATTTCGACCCAACCTTAACCCGAACGGTGAGGAAATTCTGGTGCTCGACGGGCTGCTGCAAAACCGCGACCATCTGTACCGGCCGATGAGCTGGATCCGCAACCCGGTTCCCGACTGGCGTGACTGGCACGGCAGCACTGACACCTATCTATATTATAAGAGCGGGCATTTCCCCAGGTAACCTCCGCACCGATTCCGTACAATGCACTTATGAATTCACACGAGCGCCACTGCCGTGTCGGCTGAAACTGTCAACCCGCGAGACGCAGGGTTTCGCAAACAAATAATCGACTGGGCTACCGAGCTCGGCTTTAGCAAAACCGGATTCACCAGCACCGAGCTGGGAGAGCATGAAACTCGCCTGCTCAACTGGCTGGACAGCGGCCATCATGGCGAGATGGACTACATGCAACGCCACGCTGATCTTCGACTTAAACCTGCACAGCTGCACAACGGCACCATCAGTATTATTTCGGTGTGTATGAATTACTACCCTGCACAGACAATAGATCCGTGGCAGATTATAGAAGACCCGACACTTGGCTATGTGTCGCGCTATGCATTGGGTCGTGACTACCACAAACTGATGCGTAAACGACTACAGGCACTGGCGAATAGAATCGAAAAGCACACAGGCGCTTTTGGTTACAGGGCGTTTGTCGACAGTGCACCGGTTATGGAAAAAGCGCTTGCACAACGCGCCGGGCTGGGCTGGATAGGCAAGAACAGCAATCTGCTTAACCGCGAGACCGGATCCTGGTTCTTTCTCGGTGAGCTCTATACCGACCTGCCCTTGCAGACTACGGTGCAGGAACCTGCAGATCATTGCGGCAGTTGTACTGCCTGCATCGATATATGTCCTACACAGGCAATCGTTGAGCCCTATGTTGTCGACGCGCGCCGCTGCATTTCTTACCTGACCATCGAACTGCGTGGCAGTATTCCGCTCGAGCTAAGACCCCTGATGGGCAATCGCATTTACGGCTGCGATGACTGCCAGCTGATCTGCCCGTGGAACAAGTTCTTGCAGCTTACCTGCGAACAGGATTTCGCACCTCGCAATGATCTGGACAATGCGTCACTGGTAAGTCTGTTTAACTGGAGTGAGGCAGAGTTTCTCGAGCGCACACTCGGCTCCGCGATCAGGCGCATCGGCTATGACTGCTGGTTGAGAAATATAGCGGTTGCAATGGGCAACGCACCGCATGATCAAGTCATTATAGATACACTGCAATCCAGATTGCCGGGTGCGAGTGAGCTGGTTAAAGAACATATCGTCTGGGCACTGGAACAACAGACTGCATAGTACCAATCAATCAGACTGATCCCTTATACGCGCCAGTTTTTCTGCGATTTGTATTTCCAGTCCACGATCAACCGGTTTATAAAATTGTTCGTCCGGTATGTTGTCGGGAAAGAATCGCTGACCACTTGCCAACCCACCGGTTTCGTCGTGATCGTATCGATACGCTTTACCATAACCCAGGTCTTTCATAAAAGCTGTTGGCGCATTACGCAGATGCTCCGGCACTGCGGCATTGCCATGTGCTTTGACAAACTGCATTGCGTCGCCATAAGCGCGATAGCTGGCATTGCTTTTTGCGGCACTGGCGAGATAAATGATCGCCTGCGCAATCGCCAGTTCACCTTCAGGGCTGCCGAGTCGTTCAAACACAGTCCATGCATCCAGTGCGAGGTGCAGCGCACGTGGATCAGCATTGCCGATATCTTCGGATGCCATGCGAACCACTCGGCGAGCAATATATTGAGGATCGCATCCACCATCCAGCATTCTGCAAAACCAGTACAGCGCGGCGTCCGGGTTACTGCCTCTGACCGACTTGTGAAGGGCTGATATCTGCTCGTAGAAAATATCACCGCTCTTGTCAAAGTGGCGAAGGGAATCACGCGTTACTTCCGCAACGGTGGCGTCAGTGAGTTGCACCTCGCCACTGCTATCAGCCACAGCCACATCGGATGCCAGCTCCAGCAACACCAGCATGCGACGCGCATCGCCATCGGCAGCCCGGCCAAGTTGGTCCAGCACCTCGTCGGTTGCGGTGATTTTTCGCGCGCCCAGGCCACGCTCACTGTCAGTTAATGCAGCTCTGGCTATGGCACAGATATCTGTCAGCTCGAGATTTTTTAATATATATACCCGCACCCGTGACAAAAGCGCGTTGTTCAACGCAAACGATGGATTCTCGGTGGTGGCGCCTACGAAGTAAAAAGTACCATCTTCTATATGGGGTAGAAAAGCGTCTTGCTGAGACTTGTTAAATCGATGCACTTCATCGACAAACAAAAT
>CAYMVV010000134.1:0-13438 GCA_964393885.1 uncultured Granulosicoccaceae bacterium
AAGCTGGAAGCGGCAATGAGACCGGATACCACGCTGGTGTCGATCATGCACGTGAACAATGAAATCGGCGTCATTCAGGACATAGCGGCAATCGGTGCGCTAACTCGCTCGAAGAAGATTCTGTTTCACGTCGATGCCGCACAGAGCCCGGGCAAAGTGGCTATCGATGTCGAGGCCATGAACGTTGATCTGATGTCGTTATGTGCACACAAGGTCTACGGACCGAAAGGCATTGGTGCATTGTATGTACGCCGTAAACCACGCGTAAGGCTGGAAGCACAGATCCACGGTGGCGGTCATGAGCGGGGCATGCGTTCCGGTACGCTGGCAACACACCAGATTGTTGGTATGGGAGAGTCGTTTCGGATTGCTCATGAGGAAATGGAATCCGAAAATGCGAAGGTAGAGGCCTTGCGCGACCGGCTATGGAACGGTTTAAGTGACATGGAAGAAGTCTATCTCAACGGTGATTTTGACCAGCGCATACCCGGCAACCTAAACATCAGCTTCAACTTCGTCGAAGGTGAAAGCCTGATGATGTCATTGAAAGACATCGCAGTATCCAGCGGTTCAGCCTGTACCAGTGCGAGTCTCGAACCATCTTATGTGCTGAGAGCGCTGGGGCGTAATGATGAATTGGCACACAGCTCACTTCGTTTTACACTGGGTCGATTCACGACACCTGAAGAAGTGGACTTTACGATTGCCGAAGTTCGAAAAGCGGTTGAACATTTACGCGATCTTTCTCCGCTTTGGGATATGTACAAGGACGGAGTTGATCTGGATTCTGTGCAATGGGCAGCGCATTAATAAAATATCGCGCTGGTGGCCAACACCGTTGCGATGTTTTTTATAGTATTTTTATTTTAGTCTTAACCAACAAACACCAAACCTGCAGAGGGTAGTTACATGGCTTATAGTGACAAAGTGATTGATCATTACGAAAATCCGCGCAACGTCGGCAAGCTGGATGCGGCGGACAAGAATGTTGGCACTGGCATGGTGGGAGCGCCTGCGTGTGGTGATGTCATGCGTCTGCAAATTCAGGTCAGTGACGACGGTGTCATTGAGGACGCGAAGTTCAAAACCTATGGCTGCGGATCAGCAATTGCCTCGTCCTCACTTGTGACCGAGTGGGTCAAAGGCAAGACACTGGATGAAGCCGCTTCAATCAAAAATATGGATATCGCCGAAGAGCTTGCTCTGCCACCGGTAAAAATTCACTGCTCAGTTCTTGCCGAGGATGCAATTGCTGCGGCAATTTCAGATTTACGCGAGAAACGTGGCGAAAAATCGGTCGACGCAGCTTAGAAATTAATGGCTATCACGTTATCTGACGCGGCAGCGGACCGCGTCAAAAATTTTCTCGATAATCGTGGCAAGGGCATTGGTTTACGGCTCGCTGTACGTACCACAGGCTGTTCGGGCATGGCTTATGTGCTTGAGTTTGCGGATGAGCTGGATGAGGGTGATGTGGTGTTCGAGGATAATGATGTGAAAGTCATTATCGATCCCAAGAGTCTGATTTATCTGGACGGGACGCGAGTTGATTTTGGTAAAGAAGGGTTGAACGAAGGGTTTAAATTTGAAAATCCGAACGTGAAAGATGAATGCGGTTGTGGCGAGAGCTTTAACGTGTAGTCGGGTATGTTGCTGATTTTTTTGTAGAGCCCGATTCTATGAGAATGCTCGGGTCGAGCCTGGACTTCACAAGCCTGGACTTCACATAGAAGGTATGGCATCTCACTCGATCCTTGAGTTACCAATAGATTGTTTTTGTTGGAAAGCCAAATAGTTATTCGACGCAAGAAAGTATAACCGCTCCAATGAATGATCATTCTGAGCCATGTCGATCATTTTTATGCTGCTTCGTGACTGCTCTTGATGATTGCTCTTCGCGATTGCTCTTCGCGATAGTGTTCTGCCTGCAGCAGCGGTAGCGTGAGGTATCACTGCAACGCTAGTCTTGAAACGTTGACTTGTTTGCCAGGCGCTTGCGTGCGAGTCTTCTGTTACTTTGAGCATTGTGTGGTCGTAAACGCACCCGTTGTAGTCCGCCGGCGGGCCGTGCAGGATTACTCAAACTCATAAAGTGAACAGTACTGTGTACGCTCAAGCAATATCTCCTAATAAAGCAAGCCTCGGCCTTGAACAATAAATCTACTGAACAGTCTGCAGACCGCAACCGCACTTTTGATTTCCAGCAGAATTTTTTTGAGCTGTTTGGATTGCCAGAGAGTTGCGTGATGGATTCATCAGCGCTGCGAAGCGCGTTTATGGCCTTGCAACGCGACCATCATCCTGACAAACACGCAGCAGCTAAAGATGATGCAGATCGTTTACTGGCTGTGCGAATAGCGTCGTTTATCAACGAGGCTCACCAAACCCTCAGCGTGCCATTAAGACGTGCCGAATACTGTTTGCAGTTGCGGGGCGTAAGTACGGATACTGAGACGGATGCGAAGATGGATCCCGGCTTTTTAATGGAGCAAATGGAGTGGAGAGAAACACTTGAGGCGGTTGATTTGACGTCGGATGCCGCATACGACCATCTGGACAAACTAAAGCGCGAGATAACCGCTTCGGTTAAAGCTGTTGCCGGTAACGTGGAAGCACAACTCGAAGCGAGTGATTTGCAAGCCGCCCGCGACTCCGTGAGGCAATGGCAGTTTCTTTCCAAACTTGTTGGCGAAATTGATGCCGCTGAAGCACGTGTAGACGAGGCGACTGGCCAGTGACAGGCATGTTGCGATTACTACTGTGCAGAGGCGCAAAGGATGGCAACCTCAATCAAATCGACATCCGTGTCTGGACGACAGTATGGTTTTTCATGATAGTGGCAAGGAGAGGAGGAAAGTAGATGGCTTTGTTGCAAATTTCTGAACCCGGTGCTTCCACGGCCCCGCACGAGCATCGGCTTGCAGTCGGGATCGATTTGGGTACAACTAACTCCCTTGTCGCATCGGTACGGAGCGGGGTCGCGGAGGTTCTTCCCGATGCCGATGGACAGGCGATTCTGCCATCGGTTGTGCGCTATGGTGAACACGGTATCGTCGCAATAGGCAGTGCGGCGCGAGACCTGGCTGCTGAAGATCCTTTCAATACTATCAGCTCGGTAAAAAGACTGATTGGCCGCGACGAAGCCGACATAAACGGTATGTCAAACAGTGGGCAATTTCGATTGAGCGATGGGCAGTCGACTGTGCCACGGTTGATGACAGCGGCCGGCCCGAGGTCTGCCATTGAGGTATCCGCCGATATACTGTCCGAGCTGCGGCAGCGTGCCGAAAGCACACTTGGTGGTGAATTGACAGGTGCGGTAATTACCGTGCCAGCCTACTTTGATGATGGCCAGCGACAGGCGACAAAAGATGCCGCACGACTTGCCGGGCTGGATGTACTGCGCCTGATAAACGAACCAACCGCCGCAGCAATAGCATACGGACTTGATCGGCAAGATGCCGATATGACAATTGCCGTGTATGATTTGGGCGGTGGAACCTTTGATATCTCCATTTTAAGGCTGGAGAGAGGTGTGTTCGAGGTTCTGTCTACTGCCGGAGATACCGCGTTAGGCGGCGACGACATAGATCAAATGTTAGTCGACTGGTTTGTACAGCAGTCGGCCTCAGAGCAGCTGGCAACGGAAAAGACAGGGACAGACAGCGTCGCAGCAGCGGAGCTTCAGCGCTACTTGCTCGATTGTGCCCGGCGAGCAAAGCACAGCCTGACAGCTAACGATGCCACCGAGGTGGTCGTTGATCATGCCGGGATGCAGTGGTCTGGCAAATTGTCGCGTGCTCAGTTCGACGAATTGCTGACACCCCTCATCAATCGGACAATCAGTTCGTGTCGGCGCGCACTCAGAGATGCCGGAACCACCAAAGATGCCATTGATGGGGTGGTGATGGTTGGTGGGTCTACGCGTGTGCCCGGTGTACGACGTTTGGTTGCAGAATTTTTTGAAAAAGACGTGCTGACCGATATCAATCCGGATGAGGTGGTGGCCATTGGTGCTGCCGTACAGGCTGATATACTTGCTGGCAATAAGCCGGACACCGACATGTTACTGCTCGATGTGGTGCCGCTGTCGCTCGGCATTGAGACCATGGGAGGATTGGTTGAAAAGATCATTAGCAGGAATACGACTATCCCGGTTGGCAGAGCACAGGAATTTACTACCTATAAAGATGGTCAATCTGCGATGGCGTTACATGTTGTGCAGGGCGAAAGAGATCTTGTGCAGGATTGCCGTTCGCTCGGGCGATTTGAATTGCGTGGTATCCCGCCGATGGTCGCAGGACAAGCCAGAATACAAGTGACTTTCCAGGTCGATGCAGACGGGTTGTTAACGGTCAGTGCGCTGGAGAACACCAGCGGTGTCACGGCGGAAGTCCATATTAAACCCTCTTATGGACTTGAGGATTCAGAAATCGAACAAATGATTGTTGACTCGATGGAACATGCGCAGACGGATGTAGCCGCGAGAATGCTGCAAGAGCAGAAAGTGGAGGCTGACCGATCGGTCGAAGCTCTGGATGCTGCGATGAAGACCGATGCCGATCAATTTTTATCTGAGACAGAACGACAGTCGATACTGGATGCGAGAGACGCGCTGATAGCTGCCAGGCAGAGCGATGATGTTGAACTGATCAAGCGTGAATTAAAAGCACTGGAATCTGCCTCCGAAACCTATGTAGCGCGCCGCATGAATGCGTCAGTTGGTGATGCAATGCGTGGCGTCCACCTCAGTGAATATGAAAAACAGGATAACGCCGTATAATGCCTAAGATAACCGTCCAGCCTCATCCGGAAATTTGCCCGGAGGGCGTCGTGGTGGAAGCAGAAGCAGGTACTTCCATCTGCGACGCGTTGTTGTCGGCGCATATCCATATTGAACACGCATGTGAAAAATCATGCGCGTGCACGACCTGTCACGTCCACGTCCGAGAAGGTTACGATAGCCTCGATGAGGCCACAGAGCTGGAAGAGGACTATCTGGACAAGGCCTGGGGAGTTGATCCGGAGTCGCGTCTGAGTTGTCAGGCTATCGTGGAAGATCAGGATTTGCTTGTTGAGATACCAAAATACACCATAAACATGGTATCCGAAAACCATTAATGAACGAAACCTGAGGCAACAATGAAGCTTAAGTGGACCGATACTCTCGAAATTGCTATCGGCCTGGATGAGGCGCATCCAGACATTGATCCGAAATTCATTCGATTCACTGATCTGCACCAATGGGTCACTGAACTGGACGAGTTCGAAGACGATCCGGAGCGATCGAACGAAAAAATTCTTGAAGCGATTCAGATGACCTGGATTGAGGAGAAAGAATAAGTTTTTACAGATCAGGACACGGTGTTGTGTCAGCTAACCATGCTGCACAAGCGAAGACACCTGATCAGTGTCAACAGTGACATTTCAAATACAGTGACTGATGAAGTGATATGGAATGGTGTCGTCACAAAATGTGGTTTGACGTGGCGTGCTGCAGCGCGTAGACTCGCGTCCCTTGGATTCGCAAGTGCAGTTGGTGGTTCAAGTTTGCGTGGTGCTAGGTTCGTGGCACAAGATTTGCCCAGACGCTTAACAAACAGTAGTGTGGAAAGGTTGCAGCGGAAAGGCTTCGTGTAGCAGGTTTGCAGTTAGATCTGGACAGAATTCAAGTCATAGCAAGTTAGTTTCAAATCGGGGCATAGCGCAGCCTGGTAGCGCATCTGCTTTGGGAGCAGAGGGTCGCAGGTTCGAATCCTGCTGCCCCGACCAATTTTAACATCTGTGGTTTGCTGGCCAATAGTTTGCTGAACAGTGGTTTGCAGACCAGTGGTTTGCAAACTAGTGGCACAGGTCTGTAAAGTGTCGGGTTGTTTTACTGTGTAAATGCCAGGAGGGCAGCTGTTGGCATTCACTGCCCGGCAGCCAGGACAGATGGCACGGCAAGCCAGGAGCGCTGTACGGCAGAGCGCCCGTAGCTCATTTGGATAGAGCATCGGCCTTCTAAGCCGAGGGTAGCAGGTTCGAATCCTGCCGGGCGTGCCATTCCCGGTTTGTGGTGTTGTACGAAGCGGTACACGGCCATGGTGACCGGCCATGTTGAAAGTTCAGTGGTGGGCGTAGCTCAGTTGGTAGAGCGCAGGATTGTGATTCCTGTGGTCGTGGGTTCAAATCCCATCGTCCACCCCATTTTACCTTCCCTGATTTATCTACCAGGCGCGACTATCTAAAGTCGCGCTGTCCAATGCCTGTACTCCCGGGTAAAAGGTAACCAGTGCAAAGATACAGCGGTATTATTGCAAGCCGGATTTTTTTCTTTGAAGAGAGTTCAGCACAGACGTTGATTCAACTATAATGTCGTGTCTCCGGAGCGAGTGTGGCGGAATTGGTAGACGCGCTGGATTTAGGTTCCAGTGGGGTAACCCGTGGGAGTTCGACTCTCCCCTCTCGCACCAATGTGATTTGACTGGAGATGCCTTGCCTGTAGCGACTGAAGGTATCGCTTGTTGGCACAAGGTCGTTATGGCATCTGCAGTCTGTGCACTGCAAAAGTTGTAACGGTGTTACACGTGTTTGCTGTTTGAATGGTGCCTGGGAACGACTTTAGTTAGTCGTCAGCCTCTGCGATTCATTGCAAACTAGAAACAGTTCAGTCTGCCTCGCGTCCGCGGTGTGGAAAGTTTAGAAATTGCCTACTTAACAACAGCCTGCTGATGGCTGGTCGAGGTCTATATGCAAGTCACCGAAGAGTCGTCAACCGGACTTGAGCGAAAGATAAAAGTGCAGGTGCCAGCGGAAGAGATAGACAGTGCTGTTCAGGAGCGTCTGAAATCGCTTGCAAAGACTGCCAGAATAAACGGCTTTCGCCCCGGCAAGATTCCAATGCAGGTTGTCCGCAAACGCTTTGGTGGCCAGGTCCGTCAGGAAGTGCTTGGTGACGTCATAAATAAAAGTTATCAGGAAGCACTGCAGCAGGAAAATTACCGGCCTGCTGGTATGCCGTCGATAGAGCCGGTGGCGAACGCGGACAACGAAGACGACAAAGAGAGCTTTTCCTATCATGCGACTTTCGAGGTCTATCCTGAAATTGAGATCGCGGATCTGGCAGGTGCGTCAATAGATAAAACTGTCTGTTCGGTGGCCACCTCCGACGTTGACGAGATGATCGAAACCCTGCGCAAGCAGAAAACGGAGTGGCACGAAGTAGACAGGCCAGCGGAGAATGATGATCAGGTCACAATGGATTTCACCGGCTCGATTGATGGCGAGGAGTTTGCCGGTGGCGCTGGCAAAGATGCACCGCTGGTACTGGGGTCGGGTTCTATGATTCCCGGATTTGAGGAGCAGCTGCTCGGATCTATCAAAGGTGATGAGAAAACCATCACAGTTAGCTTCCCCGATGATTATCGCGCGACAGAGCTGGCAGGTAAGGAAGCATCGTTTGCGATCAAGGTGCATGCGGTAAAAGAGTCGAAACTGCCTGAAGTAACCGATGAGTTCGCGAAGGCTTTTGGTGTCGAAGAGGGTGGAGTTGAGGCGTTACGTGCCGATATTCTGAAGAACATGGAGCGAGAGCTAGGGCAGGCTCTCGATAATCGCAACAAACAGGCGGTGATGGAAGTGCTTTTAGAGCGGAATACCTTCGATGTTCCTGCAAGTATGATCAAGGAAGAGGTGGGGCGATTACGTCAACAAATTGTCGAGCAGATGCAAGGGCAAGGCCAGTCAGAAACGCCAACGCTTGGCGACGAGCTGTTTCAGGGCGACGCAGAGCGCAGAGTGAAGCTGGGTTTACTTATTGCTGAGATAATTAAGAAGAACGAAATCAAACCTGATCCTGACAAAGTGAAATCTACCATTGAGTCTATTGCTTCATCTTATGAAGACCCGAGGCAAGTAGTCGACTACTATTACAGCAATCAGGAATATTTACAAAATATCGAAGGTCTGGTGCTTGAACAACAGGTGACAGACTGGGCGCTACAGCAGGCAACGGTAGTTGAGAAGGCAATGGAGTTCAAGGAAGTAATGAACCCGGAGCAGCAACCGGCATCTCCTGCGTAGTAGACCAGCGATGTTTGATTTCGGGCACCGATGAACTGGCACTCAGAGCAATTACAAATGATAAATTACCCGACCAACATAACAGCATCCGCGCAGGCGACGGGATATATCCCGACTGTAGAGGAGGTCACTCCTCGCGGATCGATGCGCTACGATATTTACTCGCGCATGTTAAAAGAGCGGGTGGTTTTCCTGGTTGGGCAAGTCGAGGACTTCATGGCAAATGTAGTCGTTGCTCAACTGTTATTTCTGGAATCCGAGAATCCAGACAAGGATATTTCCTTGTATATCAATAGCCCGGGTGGTTCTGTTACCGCCGGAATGTCGATCTACGATACCATGCAGTTTATCAAGCCAGACGTTACAACATTGTGCGTCGGGCAGGCAGCTAGCATGGGTGCTGTGCTGCTTGCCGGCGGAGCTGATGGCAAGCGCTTTGCTCTGCCGCACAGTCGAATGATGATCCATCAACCATTGGGCGGCTTTCAGGGCCAGGCGACCGATATACAAATCCACGCGCAGGAAATTCTGTCTATCAGACATCGATTGAATGAAGTGCTTGCACGCCATACTGGCAAAGATATCGGTGCTATTCAGCAGGACACGGACAGAGATAATTTTATGACAGCCCAGGACGCTGTGGCGTACGGCTTGATTGACCGTGTGGTTGAAAATCGTGACAAAGAGTCAAACAGTAACAGCTAAAGAAAAGTAATTGATTATGCGACGCAGCCAGATAAACTGTGGTTCATTCAACGGATGAATATCTCGGTTGCGTTGTTTTCGCCTTGCAAAGTGTTTGGAAAAACGGCAAGGTTACCGGTGCCAAAACTTGGGTAATCGTATTAAATGAGTGACAGCGACAACAAGAACCAAGATGACAGTAAGCTGCTGTATTGCTCATTCTGTGGTAAGAGCCAGCATGAGGTCAGAAAACTTATTGCGGGGCCGTCTGTTTTCATCTGCGATGAGTGTGTAGATCTCTGTAATGACATTATCACCGAAGAGATGCAGGAAAAGGCTGCCAGTGCCACTGGTGAGCTGCTAAAACCTCAGGAAATTCGCGATACGCTGGATCAGTATGTAATTGGTCAGGAAGAGGCCAAGAAAATACTGGCGGTGGCGGTATACAACCACTACAAGCGGCTGCAGTATCAAAGCGATACCAAAGATGATGTTGAATTGGCGAAAAGTAATATCCTGCTGGTTGGTCCAACGGGTTCTGGTAAAACGTTGTTGGCAGAGACACTCGCGCGGTTACTTAATGTTCCATTCACCATGGCTGATGCAACAACGCTGACAGAAGCCGGTTACGTGGGTGAGGATGTTGAGAATATTATTCAGAAATTGTTGCAAAAGTGCGACTACGACGTCGACAAAGCGCAGAGCGGTATTGTCTACATCGATGAAATCGACAAGATATCGCGCAAAGCGGATAATCCGTCGATAACCCGGGACGTCTCCGGGGAAGGGGTACAACAGGCACTTTTGAAGCTTATTGAAGGTACAGTGGCATCCGTGCCTCCGCAGGGTGGGCGCAAGCATCCGCAACAGGAGTTTCTCCAGGTCGACACGAGAAATATTCTCTTCATTGTGGGTGGTGCTTTTGCTGGCCTGGACAAGATCATTCGCGATCGGTCGGAGAAAGGCGGTATTGGCTTCGCGGCTGATGTGAAAACAAAAAATGAATCGGCACAGCTGGGCGAACTACTAGCGAAAGTCGAATCTGATGATTTGGTTCGCTACGGACTGATTCCTGAATTCGTTGGACGTTTACCGGTGATTGCAACACTCAAGGAGCTCGACGAAAAAGCGCTTGTCCGCATTCTCACCGAACCGAAAAACGCAATTACCAAGCAATACGAAAAACTGCTGGGTATGGAAAACGTCGAGATAGAGTTCCGAGAGGATGCGCTGTTCGCCGTTGCCGAAAAAGCAACCGAGCGAAAGACAGGCGCACGTGGATTGCGTACCATTCTCGAAAATGTGTTGCTCGACACCATGTACGATTTACCGCAAATGGAAGATGTAAAGAAAGTGGTCGTTGACGGCGCCGTTGTTCGCGGAGAGGCCAAACCCTATTTGCTGTATGCGAGCAACGAGTCGAGTATAGATGGCGACGACTCTGAAAAGGATTTTAAGAAAGCTGCTTCTGACGAGTAGCGCTCTTTCCAGCAAGCTTCTACGCCCCTGACTGTTTTCGGCCCGTCGTTATCGGGCATCTGCTCTTGTAAATATTCGCTGCGGCCCTAAAATTTGAGGTACGCTTCGGGGATCCCCCCGAGGTGTAACCAAATGCGAGGCGGCATGTCTGAATCTACGGAAACACCTGACGACAACCAGTCAAAAAGCGAGTTGCCGCTTCTCCCTCTGCGGGATGTTGTGGTCTACCCGCACATGGTTATCCCTCTGTTCGTTGGTCGCGAAAAATCAATTCTGGCGCTTGATGAAGCTATGTCACGCGACAAGCAGATATTGCTCTCTGCGCAGAAAAGGGCGGATGTGGATGAGCCATCGTTAGACGATATAAATACCTTTGGAACACTTGCCGACATCCTTCAGCTTTTAAAGCTGCCCGATGGCACGATCAAAGTGCTGGTCGAAGGTGGGCAGCGCGCTCGCATCTCCAATATCCACAAGGCAGCTGATGGCTTTTTCGCAGCAGATGCTGATGTTGTTCCAGTTACCACAAGCTACGACGAGAAAGAAATGGAAGTTCTCGTACGATCAGTTACCAGTCTTTTCGAGCAGTATGTAAAGCTCAATAAAAAGCTGGCTCCGGAAATTCTCACATCATTGACAGGTATCGATGATCCGTCTCGCCTGGCCGATACGGTTGCTGCGCATTTGTCTCTCAAAATAGATGAGAAGCAACGGATTCTGGAAATTGAAGCCACACCTGAAAGACTCGAGTTCTTAATGAGTCTGATGGAGGGTGAGCTCGATATGCTTCAGGTCGAAAAACGAATTCGCGGTCGCGTAAAGCAGCAAATGGAGAAGAGCCAGCGTGAGTACTATCTGAATGAGCAGATGAAGGCTATCCAAAAGGAATTGGGGGATCTCGACGATGTGCCGAACGAACTGGAGGATTTGGCAGAGAAGATAGAGTCTGCCGGAATGACCACGGAGGCTAAAACCAAAGTCTCCTCAGAGTTGCAAAAGCTGAAAATGATGTCGCCCATGTCTGCCGAGGCAACGGTGGTACGAAATTATATTGAAACGCTGGTCAATCTTCCCTGGAAGAAGCGCTCTCGTCTAAAATCAGATCTAGCTGCAGCAGAACAGATTCTCGAGGAAGATCACTATGGTCTTGAGAAGGTCAAGGAAAGAATCCTCGAATACCTCGCAGTGCAAAAGCGGGTAAAAAAATCCAAGGGTCCGATACTTTGCCTGGTGGGTCCGCCAGGTGTCGGCAAAACTTCGTTAGGTAAGTCTATCGCGCGTGCCACTGGTCGAAAGTTCAGTCGCATGGCGCTTGGTGGTGTGAGAGATGAAGCGGAGATCCGCGGTCATCGCCGGACTTATATAGGGTCCATGCCCGGCAAAATATTGCAAAACATAACCAAGGCAGAAACCCGCAACCCGTTAATGTTGCTGGACGAGATCGACAAGATGTCGACTGATTTCAGAGGTGATCCCTCATCGGCTTTGCTCGAAGTTCTGGATCCGGAGCAGAACCATACATTTTCGGATCACTATCTTGAGGTGGAGTACGACCTGTCAGATGTAATGTTTGTGGCGACGGCCAATAGCATGGATATACCGGCGCCATTACTGGATCGCATGGAGGTGATTCGTATTCCCGGCTACACCGAAACGGAAAAACTGCATATTGCAAAAAACTATCTGGTTCCCCGGAAAGTGACAGACAACGGATTGAAAGACAAGGAAATGAAGTTGTCTGAAGACGCCATCAGGAGCATTATTCGGCATTACACCCGTGAGGCAGGGGTGCGCAATCTGGAACGGGAAATCTCCAAAATCTGCAGGAAAATCGTTACTGAAATTTTACTGGAGAAAGATGTTAAATCGGTTTCTGTAACACCGGATAACCTGTCGAAATATCTCGGTGTGCCTCAGTTTCGCTTTGGCAAGGCTGAACAGGAAGACAAGGTGGGTCAGGTTACCGGGTTGGCATGGACCCAGGTCGGCGGAGAGTTACTGTCAATAGAAACTGCCGTTGTATCAGGCAAGGGCAAGTTCAAGTACACCGGGCAGCTGGGTGAGGTAATGCAAGAGTCTATTCAGGCGGCACAGACTGTTGTGCGAAGCCGAGCGTCATCGCTGGGCCTGGTGGAAGGCTTTCACGAAAAGAAAGACATTCACATTCATGTTCCGGAAGGAGCGACGCCCAAAGACGGTCCCAGTGCCGGCATAGGTATGTGCACAGCTCTGGTTTCAGCCTTGACAGGCATCCCTGTCAAAGCGGATGTCGCCATGACCGGAGAAATCACCCTGCGAGGGGAGGTGCTTCCTATCGGCGGCCTGAAAGAAAAGCTGCTCGCGGCGCATCGAGGGGATATAAAAACAGTCATAATTCCGGATGAAAACAAAAAAGATCTGGCGGAGATTCCGGAAGAGGTTACCGCTAACCTCGTTATCAAACCTGTGCGCTGGATAGACGATGTTCTTCATATAGCACTTGCCAGTGCACCAGTGCCTTTGGCTATCGAGGATGATGATCAGTCAGAAGATGGCAAAAGCAAGCGTTCTGGTAAGAAAAAACCCACTGAATCTGTAAGAACACATTAGCACTGTTGTTTCGATGATCGCCTAGTTGTGATAGAATTGGCTCTTGATTAGGCGATTACTCACCCGCGGATTACCGCTCTGAAATGTGTATTGTAGTGTCTCCCGCTCGCCAGGCCCACTGACTTCTCACGGGGCAACGACTTTGCGCTGCTTTAGAAAATAGCCGGTCTGAAAAGAGTTACCGTATCGTTATGTGCTGGCAGCACGGTTGCTTTTACAATGACACAGTGAAGATTTTTTATTTACCGAGGACATCTCTGGATGAACAAAACTGAATTCGTCGATGCTGTTGCTGAAAAGGCAGATGTACAAAAATCAGATGCCGCGAAAGTCATCGATTCAATGGTCGATGTGATCGGCGATGCTTTAAATGGTGGCGATCAGGTAACGCTGATCGGCTTTGGTACATTTCTGGTGAGCAAACGTGAGGCTCGTAAAGGGCGCAATCCACGCACTGGAGAAGAAATCCAAATTGCAGCATCGAATGTTCCTCGTTTTAAACCTGGCAAAGCGTTAAAAGATTCGATAAACTAGTAGAGATAGCTCGGGTGCTTAGCTCAGCTGGGAGAGCATCGCCCTTACAAGGCGAGGGTCGGGGGTTCGATCCCCTCAGCACCCACCA
>CAYMVV010000135.1:0-13427 GCA_964393885.1 uncultured Granulosicoccaceae bacterium
AAGCCAGCTCCAGGGATTGAAGGTTTCCGACCAGAGGACAAGCTCCAGGCACCAGTGCGATTGACTCACCGTTATCTGCAACTGGATCTGCAGCTGGATCCGCTGCCGATCCATCGTTATCTATATCGGCAGAATCATTATCGCTGCTTCCACCACAGGCAGTGAGAGCGAGTAGCGCAAGTAACGTCAATGTGTTTTTTGAGTAGTTCTGTTTTTTCATTAGGCTCATTCTTTTGTTAGCGGGCTATCTGAGAATATCTAGAATTTAAAAAGTTCATTCATGTAATGGACTGACTATCTACGATACATATATCCATTCCAGTTACATGATCATCAATAAATAATTTAGTTTATTTTAGATTGTAAAAATGTATTAACTCTGCGACATAAAAACCAGGTCATATAGATAACGACGAAAGACGAAACAGACAGGACTTAGACCGATCCGCATCGTAAAGGATTATCTAGTGGCTCACTCAGAATATAAAATGATTGAATGGTTCAATAATTAACTAGATCATTAACAGTTTCGTTATATATCAATCTAATCTAGATGCACTGGATGCACTATGTACGCAGGCTATAGATTGCGTTATTGAGCTTTGGAAGGATGGTTTTTAAGGGGATGTATGGGGCAGTTCTGATGCACACTGAATAGCCGAAAGCCTATCTGATCAGAACGCAATCATAGAATAATACAAAGTTGGTTTCGCACAGTAGTGCATTGCAGGCAAGGCACGCGACGATATCCATCGTCGGCTACTGTACCGTCTGGCTTAAACGCTGCCATATCTCAGTTGCTGTTGCGTATGCCTTCGACACCGTTCACGCCAGCGTTCTTCACGTTGCATAAATACACTGCATGCTTACATTACATCGCTACATTACATAACTACTATCAATGCAAACTTGTCTTTGATTAGTCGCCCCGATGAACAGTTGATCACCACACTTACACCATCCAGTTTGGCTATATATATTTCCGCAACAAAAATAGAACCGAAGGGCAGCTTGCCGTCTGCTCCGGGCCTTACATAGCAATATCATTTGCGAACTGGCGAATCAACTGGTCTGGATTCAGGATCCGAACAAGGCCTGGATAGCTGGCGTAGGTTGATCGATAGTCTTCTGGAAGGTCTATCTTTTATACCTTACTCCCTGGTCACCTTTTCCCTGGGCGGCGGCGGAAACAAGAATAACTTAGGCCCGACTACCGTTGCGAAACTGCGCATATGACACTCCTCTGGGTTTGAAATTGCATGGTTACACCGAAGGCTGCAGCCGTGATGCCCCGGTTTTCCGCCTATTCGATACAATCATACACCTATTTGCTCTATTTGTCATATTATTATATGGTATTTATTTTATTATCTCAACGAGGTGAATTAGAATGCCCGTTTAGACGAGTGTTCTTAAGCGTATGGGTACGGCAAACAAAATTACTGATCTGCTCAATCGTCAGGCGCTGACGATACCGGAGCTGGCCGCAGAGCTTGGAATCTCGCGCAATTCTGCGCATCTACAGGTGCGCAAGCTTGAAGCGGCAGGTGTGGTCGAGAAGCATGAATTGCAGATGTCGAGTAGCGCTGGCAAACCAGCGTATCAGTACAGAACAGTCGCAGGCGGCGAAGATGTTCATTCGTCAGCCTACAAGCCTGTGCTTGATAGCCTGGTTAAAACTATCAGTGCCAACCTACCCGAACAAGACCGGTTGGCACTTTTCGAAAAAACCGGTCGATCGATGGCGAAAGCCAATGGTCTGCAGCCAGTTGCAGACATCAATGAGGCAATTCGAAAATCTGTTGATACTGTCAATGCATTGGGCGCAATGGCCGAAATTACCACCAAGGGCAAGACCAGCTATGTGGATTGCCATAGTTGTCCGGTGGCGACAATGGTTCACCACGAACCCTTGACATGCACAATGGTGGCCGCTTTTTTTTCTGAGGCGACAGGCAGGAAAGTGTCCGTGCTTTGTAAAAAGAATGGCACTGTTGTTTGTCGTTTCAAATTCAGCTAGTGGGTTGTGCGGAAAGTTCGGTAACAGACTTTTCACAGCCACGGTTGTCAGAGCAAGGCGAAAAAATGCAGGCATAGCAGGGCCTACGTCGAATTTTTTTAACGCAGCTATGGCGACTGTGGCGAAGAAAAGTGTTACCGAACTTTCCAAACGGCCCACTAGGAGCATCCGCCCCGGCGAGCGGTGCGCTGTCGCGCAGCTAAGCTGCGCTCATATAGCTGGATTTTAAAGTTAAGTGCGCGGGTGTATAGACTTTTCAGACACTGATGTACAAGTACTCGTCCAGGAGAGTAGTCCGTCCGGTGTCGACGTTGAGTCATTGATGGCAAGGGCAAAAAATATGCTTGGGAAACGATACTGCTAAAGCCTCTTGCTCCCACTGTTTCGCTCAACAAGAAGACCCATTAAAGTCATTCTCCGTTGTAGTGGTAACGCTGCTGTTATCCGCAGTATACGCGGTGCGTGCCTTGTTTTGATGTAGATGGCGCAGCATTGCAAGCAATTGACTTGATCGCAAGTCGCTTATCTGGCATTACATATCTTTTACAGCGGATCTTCGATTGCTACACGAGCTTGAAAAAATTGGTACGTAGAAAGCGATCAAAGGCCGCGCCGTCAGCACCGGCCAACGGTCCGTTTACCGGCGGCGCTTTCGCGCCATTATCGCCGCACGATCGCGACGCGATCATCGAACACGCCTTTAGCATTCTGGGCACCGTCGGCATCGCCGATGCACCAAACTGGTTACGCGACCAATTGCTTGAACTCGGTGCACGCGAACGCACCGATGGACGCATTGTTTTTCCGCAGGCAATTGTGGATCGTGCACTGCAACGCGCCAGCAAGCGCGTTAGCCTGCCAGGCTTTGATGAAAATCGCGGCATCGATGTGGGCGGAGGCGTCGTCCACATCGGCACCGGTGGAGCCGCGGTGCAAACGCTCGACAGCGCAACCGGTGTCTATCGCGACTCAACCCTGCAGGATTTGTATCGTGCCACACGCGTGCTGGACCAGTGCAATAACGTACACTACGGTGTGCGGCTGCTGGTCGCCCGCGATATGCCGTCGCCTCTGGATCTGGATATCAACACCGCTTTTGCGTGCCTGCGCGCCACCAGCAAACCGATCGGTGTGAGCTTTGACAATGCCAGTCATGTCGCACCCGTCTGTCAGCTGTTCGATCTGGCGCTGCAGCGCGAACAGGGCTTTCGCAAACATCCGTTCTGTTTCGCAGTGATCGTGCACGCCGTATCGCCACTGAAATACGCAGCTGAGGGTGTCGATATCATGCGTGCCGCCATCGTCGCTGGCATGCCATTGCAAATCTGTACCGCCGCACAAGCTGGTGCGACAAGCCCCGCAGCACTGGCCGGCGCGCTGGCGCAGGGCCTGGCAGAGTCGATCGCCGGTTTGCTGGTGGTCGACGCACTGAAGCCGGGTCATCCGTGCATATTCGCCTTCATGCCGTTCATCTCGGATCTGCGAACCGGCGCCATGAGCGGCGGCGGCGGTGAAGCGGCAATCGCCAATGCTGCGGCCGCCCAGTTGCTGCGCGCACTCGACTTGCCGGGTACCGTCTCCGCCGGCATGACCGATTCAAAACTACAGGATGCGCAGGCAGGATACGAAAAGGGTTATACCATCGCGCTGGCTGCGCACGCCGGTGCGGACATGATCAATCTGTCGGTCGGTATGCTGGGCTCCATCATGGTCGCATCACCCGAGTCGCTGGTGATCGACGACGACATGTGCGGCGCCATTCTACGTAGTGTCAGGGGCATCGAAATCGGCGCCGACACGCTCGATCTTGCCGCAATAGAACGCGTGGTGGCGGGTGACGGTCACTACCTCGGCGAGACGCACACCCTGCAACTGATGAAAACCGAGTATGTCTATCCGGCACTGGGTGATCGGCAAAGTGTCGCCGACTGGCTCGAAGCCGGTGCCGAGTCTATCTGGCAGCGCGCTCAACGGCGTGTCGATACCCTGCTGCGTGAGACCCGCCCGGACCATCTGCCTGTGCATGCAGAACAGGCCATCAGGGCGCAATTTGATATCCATCTCCCCGAATGAATACCGCACACTACAGAAACGACAAACCGCTAACAGGCCCACACCGGAGGATCCGATGAAAGTGATGCGAAGTGTTATCATCGACGCACCGATCGATCGCGTCTGGCAGACGGTGCGTCGTTTCGACGGTGTGGCGGACTGGAATCCCGGCGTAACAGCCGCCACACTCGAGCGGGGCACCGCCACCGAAGTCGGTGCCATTCGAGCACTGGACATCGTCGACGGTTCGCGCTTTCGTGAAACACTGCTGGCGCACTCCGATCTGGATCGAAGCTACAGCTACGACATCATCGAAAGCCCGTTGACCTGCACCGACTATATCGCCGTGCATCGCTTTGTCGAAATCACCGAAGGCGCAAAAACACTCGGAATCTGGTCCGGTGAATTTAACTGCGCTGCAGAGCATCAGGCCGAGCTTGAGGAAATCGTCGGCAACGGCATCTACCGCGATGCACAGATTGCACTTTCAAACTATCTGCAGGACATAGAGCATGACTGATACCCTTGCCCCGCGCGCTATTGTCGGTGTTATGACTCCAGCCATGAATACCGTCGTACAACCGGAACTCGAATCACTGCGTCCAGCCGGCGTGACCAATCAGATGCAGCGCTTCCGACTGGGCGGCGATCGAATCTCCGAGGACCTTCACGACGAGGCACACAAACTGATGGACTGCAATCCACTGGCGATTGCAGTTGGCCTGACTACCGACGCGGGCGCAGGTGGTGTCGAGAAACTAGCGAATGTCTGCGACGACCTGCAACAGAGCCTGTCGGTGCCGGTATGCAATGCATCGATAGCAACGCATACCGCCATCCGGGTGTTTGGCGCCTCACGCATCGCCGTCATGACCCCTTTTAACGCAGAGACAGATGCAATCGTGCAGGCCAACTTCGAGGCGGCGGGTTTTAGCGTCGTCGCCATAAAAGGGGCCGAAGCACCGACACTGCCAGCGATTTGCGAAACACCCCTTTCCACAGTGCAGTCACTGGCAGAGGTTCTTGCCGCCAGCGACTGCGAGTTGATCGCACAGGTCGGCACCGCCCTGCCCGTCGTCGGCCTACTCGAAGCACTCGAACAGGCCACCGGTAAACCCGTAATCGCGTGCAACGCTGCGGTGTATTGGCAAGCGCTGCGAGCAGCCGGCATCAATGATCCAGTGGCTGGATTCGGCCGCCTGTTACGCGAACATTAACGTGGAACAACAGGCACACGTGGTGGTTATTGGCGGGGGCGCCGTTGGCACCGCCTGTCTGTATCACCTGGCTCAGGCCGGCATTACAGATACCCTTCTGCTGGAAAAAGACGAATTAACCTCCGGGTCAACCTGGCACGCGGCCGGCAATATTCCCACCTACGCGAACAGCTGGCTCGGCATGCGCGCCGGCAACTACGCCTGGCAACTATACAAAGACCTCGAACAAACAGTTGGCGTACCGATCAGCTATCGACACACGGGCGCCTTTTGGCCTGCACACACCGCCGAGCGTATGGACTGGTATCAGCACGTCGCTGGTGTGGCGCGTTCAGCCGGTTTCGATCTGGCTATGCTCACGCCCGCCGAGATGGAATCACTTCATCCATACTACCGAGCCGGCAAATCGGTCATTGGTGCCATACACGATCCCTACGAGGGCGATATAGACCCGAGCCAGCTAACTCAGGCACTGGCAAAGGGCGCGCGCGACAGGGGTGCGTCAATCGCCCGCTTCACCGAGGTGACAGGCATCACCCGACGCAACGGCGAGTGGTATGTGGCCACCAATCAAGGCGATGTGCGCTGCGAGGTGATTGTCAACGCCAGCGGATTCTACGGCAATCAGATAGCCGGGTTTGTCGATCAGCATGTGCCGATTGCCACGCTGGAGCATCAGTATCTGGTCACCGAAGCACTGCCGGAATTATTGCAAGATAAAACTCTCTTCCCGCTGGTGCGCGATCCCGATATTCGTTTTTACCTGCGACGAGAAGGCGCCGGTTTTCTATTTGGATCCTACGGACATGAAGGACGACTGGCCTTTCGCGAAGGCCTGCCCCAGGCGTTCGCACACAGCCTGTTCGAGGATTCCCCGGACGACATCGTCGAATTGATCGAACAGGCCATCGAACACGTGCCACTGCTGGCAAACGCTGGCGCACAAAGGTTTGTGAACGGCCCGATAGGCTATACACCCGACGCCTTGCCGTTGTGCGGGCCCGCCTTTGACCTGCCGAACTTTTATCACGCCTGTGGCATTCAAATTGGCATCACCCATTCAGCCGCCGTCGGCAAGGCAATCACCGAGTGGATCACAACAGGCGAAACCGAGTGGGACTATGCGGCCTGGGATCCGCGCCGCTTTGGCGACTGGGCAGACAAGCGCTACACCGAAAACCGTATCGTTGAGTTGTATGATCTGCAGTACGCGATTCCCTATCCCCATCGCCTGCTGCAATCCGGCCGCCCGGTGCAACGCACCGCGCTATACCCAACACTCGCCGATAAAGGCGCCGTGTTCGGGCAGATCGGTGGATGGGAACGCGCCTATTGGTTCGACACACAAAAGACCGGCGAGCCTCACAGCTTGAGTATGCGCAATGACGAAAGCTGGCGCTCCGCAGTTGCACATGAATGTCAAAACGTGAAAGATCATGTTGGCATCATGGATCACGGTGGCTTTACCAAATACGAAGTCACTGGTGATGATGCCAGTGCGTTTTTGAACCACGTATTCTGTGGCAGTGTACCCGCCGCTGGCCGGGTCAAACTATCTTATATGCTGACTCCAAACGGTCGAATCTGGAGCGAGGCGACTATAGCCCGCCTCGGTGAGCAACGCTATCTGTTGTGTGGTCCGACACTGGCCGATCAGCGCGACTTCGACTGGCTGCGTCAGCAGGCCGAACACTTCCCCAACACGATTATTCGTCGCGGCAGCAACCACAATGCGGCACTGATGATAATGGGCCCCAAATCGAGAGCACTTTTATCGCAACTGACTGATGCCGATCTGTCGTCTATTGCCATGCCCTGGATGTCCGTAGCTGAAATCGACATAGCTGGCACTGCCTGTATCGCCATGCGCGTCTCCTATGTAGGCGAACTCGGATGGGAGTTACATTTTCCCGAAGATTCCCTGACACACGTCTATGACGCCATCTGTCTAACAGGCGAGCCGTTGAATCTGTGTGACTTTGGATCCTACGCCCTGAACAGCATGCGACTGGAAAAAGCCTACCATGGCTGGGGCGCAGATTTCGGCATCGAATACACCCCGTTTGACGCAGGTCTGTCACGCTTTGTAGACTGGGGAAAAACGGATTTTATTGGTCGAGGTGCCCTGTTATCCCTACAGCACAAGACACCGGATTGGCGCTTTGTCCAGCTGTATGTGGACGCCTCTCATGCAGACCCACTGCCGGGCGATCCCATCAATTGCGATGGTGAGTGTGTAGGTTATGTGTCATCCGGCGGCTACGGTTTTCGCATCGACTCGGCACTGGCCCTGGGATACGTGCAATCCGGCGTTAGTCCATCCGCTGAATTGACCATCACAATACTCGGTGAAGATTGCGCGGCGAAGACAGGTACCAACGCATTCTATGATCCTGACAATACCCGGCTTCGAAGTTAGCTGGCACTCGCACGAGCTTAGAATAACATCACCGCTTCGGGTGAGTTATCCTAATCGTTATCAGTATTTCTCTTCTACATGCTTCTTGAAATTATTCAGTATACTTTGCCAGCCTGATTTTTGTTGCTCGGCCGAGTGTATATCTTCTGTTTCAAATATCTCGGTAACTAGCACACCATCATCTGACTGTTCAAACGTAACCTCGACAGTACGATTGTCTTCTAACTCAAAACATAGCGTACTTTGCGGAATTACCCTGGTAAAAGTACCTGCAAAGTCGAATGCAGCTGATTTATCCTTCGCCTCCATACGATAATTAAAAACTCCTCCTTCTCTTAGATCTATTTCTGCAGTTGGGCAATGCCATTCATCACTGGCAAAGTTCCAATGTGTTATATCGCTCGGTGTAGTCCAGGATTCCCACACAGAACTCAGTCGTGCTTTCACTAAAGCTTCTATGGTTATTTTCATTTTACTAACCCTCGCCTGGATCTATATGTGCTTTTAAACGATGAGTAGTTACTGCACTCTTTTGCCTGCACACTAGCTCTCAACAGCCACTTCTTTTACAGCCTGCCCCAGCAACCCGCAATTTTTCATATTTTCTAATTGCTTACTGATGCAAGAGCCAACCCTGCGCCTGCGTAAATTGAACCAACTACCCGATTTGAAGAATTGCTTGTCTTAAGTTTGTTGGCTAGAGATACCGCGCATACAACATACGCCGAGTAAACAAAGAACGAATAAGCATTGCAGTAATTCCAATTGCTCCAATACTGTCATCTGATCATCACCGGTACAATTCATCGAGGGGGTGACGATACACCAGATCTCCCACATCCGGACGTGCCGCCTCTGTATCTATGACGGCACCAAGATTCTCGGCTAGTTTACATGACTTCTTATTAGCCGGATCTATGTAGCTAACAAGGGTGGACACAATATTACGTTCTACTGCCCATTTACGAATAGCACAGGCCGCCTCATGCGCATACCCATTCCCCTCGGCTCCAGAGTATAGGAGCCAACCCAGCTCCTTTTCAGGAAACAATGGACCATGATTAATACACACTTGACCAAGACATTCGGATGATTCTTTCTGGTATATCATCAACGCTCCGTGCCCATACAGATTCCACTGCGCCACATCAGAGCAGAACCAACCCCACGCCACAGAATTGTTGAATGGACCACCCATGTATTCAGCTCTATTAGAAAGCATGAAAGACTGATACATATCCCAATCATTTAACTCAGGGCATTTTAAAATTAGACGTTTCGTTTCTAAACGAGGAATGTCTACTGCTAACATTTAGAAATTCTTCCAGGAGGGGTTGCTTTTACTTTACGTCCAGCTCAATCGCAATTCATCCGGTGGCTAAATTGCCATACACCAGGAACCCGCGATAACGGCTAGTTTGACAGCGCGTGAATTGCGGCTGAAACCGCTTATAGTTAGGCTTACACTACATCAACTATAGCTTTGACGCACGCTCAAGAAGCCTCCCCAGCTCTGTGAAATCAACTTCCTCAGACGAAGCAATGTTAATGTGCCGACGCAACTTCCCCGAACCAAGCAAAAGCCCTTTTGGATCTTTCAACTTTGCGCCCTTACTGAAAGACAGGTGTACATGCTTTTGTTGAATAAAAATACCGCAAAATTGCCCTTCCTTTTCTTCAGGCTTTAAGGTGTAAAGTGTTCCGCCATATTTCTGTACGGTTGTAGATTTGGGAATGGTACTGAGCACAAACTGCTCAAGCTCATCCGCCAGGGAGATCATACGCAAAGGATCACTATTCATTTAGCCGGGACTCCCAAAACCCAGGTTATTGAAAACTGCCCGAATCCGGGCTTGTTAATTTGATACTTGCCATCATCCAGGTAGCGCTTTGCACTGTGCAAGACTATGGCTCTTTTTCCAGCCCGGTTGGCGACACGCCTCACGCACTCGGTACGCAGTGCCCACCAATAATTTAGAGCTACTTTGGTAAACCTGTGTCAGTACAACCAATGTTTGATTTCAATACCCGGTCCACCCAGTGTCGGAGACTACTCCTCGTCTATGCTCCAACTATACTCCATCTATGCTCCATCGCTTTTCTTCTCGTATATGTGAACCCGTCCAGTCTACCAATTCTGGGTAGTCTTCTACACGATAAAACACTACCACTGACATTGGCTTCCGTAAACTTCCGACGAATGGTTGCAGTCGTTTCAGCTGGTGATCTAGCACATCCGGCACTCACCCTCTATGTGGACATTTCCAATTGCTAACCAATGAACTTTCTTAATGGCAGACCACCGCACCTGGCGGCTGCGTCAGTGATGCTATTTATCGAAATAAACGCACTAAGGAATACTTTATTCCAAATATTGACTATATATAGATTTCAAACTGACTCAAACGCAGTGCTTATAACAACAATAACAATGTGCAGCGGCATCCCACAGCTGCTTATTCACGGATTCTTAATAAGAAAAAAAGAGGAATTTTTCATATGTTACTATCTCGTATAGATATCCATCGTCACGTTGACACCCCGTGCCTGATGGACACCGTAGCGTCGCCATCAAGCCGGCCAGCACCTGGCGTTTTTCCGTTTAAGGTAGTTTCCGGCGTCGCTCGCCTTAGTCTTTTGACTTCGGCAATCATGCTCGCCACAACTACGAGCCATGCAAACGAGAATAAACTTTTCAATGATCGCCTCGAGGTGGGCTTTCTGGCGCTGCAGGGATTCCAGGGCATTCAAGCTGATAGCGGGGCGTTTCGTCCAGAAGATGAAGAACAGGAGCCCAACTTCCAGCGTTTACGTGTCAACCTGCAGCTTAAGTTTCACATCACTGATAACATTGTGGCGGATGTGGACATTGCTGAAGAGCCCAACGACTTTGGCAACAATGGAGACCGGGACTTTTCCTTTCACCAGGATTTTGCCGGTATCGAATTTAATGTTCTTGGCTTAGCAAACAGAGCAACAGACGATAAAAACCTCACCCTGCGAGTCGGCAACATTGGCGCCGCACCGTTTCAGTTCAAGGGGTTTCAGGACGGAGCAGACAACCAGGGTAATGCCCTGGTAGGCAACTCGCCTGTTGACTACGCGACAGCGGAGAACGGCGCGCAATTGTCGTTTACACAAACATTGAATCCCGGTTTTTTAGAGAGCTACAACGTGACGGGGCACATCACGGGGTCAAGTTTTGGTGAACAGTTCCAGGAAGATCGCGGCTTCAACGGACGGATTCAAGGCACCTTGAATTTTGCCGGTGGCTTCAAGGTTGGCTTGAATTTCTTCCAGGCCGATCAGGGCGATCAATTAGACTTCAACGCAGATGGCGTTGCGAGCCTGGATGGTGTAACTACCACCAACTATCGCTTCGGCGATGGCGAGAACTATAATTTTTCTGCCACCGGTTCCGGCACGCGTGATACTCATGTTGGCATTATGCCGGGTTTGGATATGTCAATTATTCAGCTTAATCTCGCTTATCAACCTAACCCCAACTCCAGTGTTATAGCAATGATCGGCCGCGCTGAAGACGATTTCGCGTTCTCCAATGCTAACGCCGATATTCTGCCCGGCATCACCAACTTTGACGACGCTGGCGCACGCGTTGAATCCAATGAGGTGGTTGAAGCTGACAGTGCGGTGGATTACTTTGTGCTCGAAGCACAACAATATCTGTATCCTGGTAAGCTTTATATAGCGGGTCGATACACAAACGCCTCCAACGACACAGATGGAGTCGATGGTGAAGACACACTGGAACGCGTCCAGATCGGAGGGGGATACTGGATAAACAACAAAACCTTGTTGAAGGCCGAGTACGTAGATCAAGACGAGGAAGCCAACTCTGGCGGACAAATCGGTGGATTTGATGGATTTATCACTGAAGTGTCGGTGAAGTTCTAAAAAAGCCAGGCGGCAGGTATTGCAATTAAAAAGCCCCGATCGTGCCGGGGCTCTCCAATTGATAGTCAATAAAAGTTGTACAACTAGAGACCAACAACCAGGTTCAGGCGCGTTGCGGTATCCGTGTTATCACCCAACGCACCTTCGATATCGCTATTGTTTCTGGTCAGTAGGCCAAAAGACAATGAAATACGCTCTGACAAAGCAACCAGCAAACTATTGTCCCAGACAGTTAACGTGTTGACATCTGCTATCTCTATACTAAATACCGAATTAAATGTCAGGATATCACTCAGTTTATTGCTATAAGTCAAACTACCGTATAAAACTACACCGTCATCATCTAGATCGTCATCATCAAAAACAACTACGGGCAATCCATCGGGGCACACTTGCGGAGTAGTAACATCAAGTGGGTCAGCATCGAGTGGTATGTCGAACTCTGACAGGGTATAGCCAATACCAACTTCACCTGAAAAAAACTGTTTGCCATCATCCAGAAATTTCTTGCCGACACCACCAATAAGGCTATATCGATTATCAATATTGCCAAATTCATCTGTATCGTACCTAAATCGTCCAAAACCCTACAAGGTGTCAGTGAATTGACGATCTAACTTGTAGCCAAGTTCAAACCGCTCCGCTGTGTCTACATCATTAGCTTCGGCGTAAAAGGCGCTACCGAACGCTGTGTGACTCCAGAGGTTAACCTGCTTGGTAACACTGGCAGAACCATTGACATTGGTGTTTTCACTATTACCGGATGTAAAAAGCACACCCAAACCGGCACTGCCAGACCAGCCCTCAAGCAAATCAAATTGAGCCATTGCAGGCCCGGCTGCACATAGAGTAAAGCCTGTAACAGCAGAAACGAAAGTAAGTTTTAGATTCATAAGTTTGTCTTTTATTTTTATGTTCGAGCATGGGCGAATCGGGGGTGGAGATTACTGCGCAGCCCACTACACAGCATTCGATGCAGACGGTACATCGTTTCTTTGTAACATCACAATACCGAGCCACAGCTGTTTACAGTACATCGCTAGTTTTGTATCCGGAAAGGACAACTAAGCAAGGCATGCAAGATGCAGAAATGCGAGGTGAATGGAGTGAGCGGCTGCAAAATATATTTCCTTATGTAAGCAAGGGCAGCAATATTACGGCCGTGAAAGACAATACAGGTAAAACGCATTTTTACTATGATGGCCGTGCTTGTGGTACCGTATCTGGTTCCAAATTTTCGAATCGTTTTTTCGATATATAGTTTGGCGAGTCAACTAGCAAGACAGCTTTTCGACTAGAACTACTTAAACAAAAGCGATGAACAACAGCAAAGCGATATGAAAATAAACCATTATAAGTCACTGCTTACTTATGTATGCTCATTGTGTTTTTTAGCAGGCTGCGCAACTATAGACCCTGCCAGTTATTCGAATCAAACACCTCAGTTTGTACTGGAAGAATTTTTTGATGGCAACGTAAATGTTTGGGGTATTGTTCAAAATCGCAGTGGTAATGTGGTTCAACGATTTACTGTAGACATAGCTGGCAATGTAGAAGGAAACACATTGACTTTGGATGAGACATTCAATTACAGATTTGGTGCAGGTGTAGACAAACGCGTTTGGGTTATAGAACGGCATGCTGATGGAACCTACACCGGTATGGCTGACGATATTTTGCCCGGTGCAACAGGCCGCTCGTATGGGAATGCGTTTAAGTGGACTTATGAGATGAATTTACCGGTGAACGACAAAAGCTATCGAGTTCGGTTTAATGACTGGATTTGGGCTTTCGACGATAACAC
>CAYMVV010000136.1:0-13414 GCA_964393885.1 uncultured Granulosicoccaceae bacterium
AAAAAAACAGAAACTTACAATTTGTTAGCTGAGAGTCAAAACAGAGCAAGCATTATTGCCCGCTCTGCCAGTGTCATCACTTCCCGAACTACCAAAACCAGGCGCTCATCCCTAAGCGCTTTCAAATCCAGGCGCTTTTAACTAACTATGCGACAGCCACAGAAACCGTCACTGGTATGTCTTTAAACTTGATTTTGGTTTCATCTGCTGCATTCTGAAAATCTTCAATTTCATTGAAGTTCAGGTAGCGATACAGCTCAGGCGCCATCGCATCGAGGTCCTTGGCGAATGACATATACTCATCAACCGTGGGTAACCTGCCCAATACCGCCGCTACTGCTGACAACTCTGCTGATGCTAGATAGACGTTTGCATCCTGCCCCAATCGGTTAGGGAAGTTACGGGTGGACGTAGACACAACAGTCGCACCTGGTCGTACCCGTGCCTGATTACCCATGCACAGCGAACAGCCCGGCATTTCCAGCCGTGCGCCGACGCGGCCAAAGATATTGTAGTAGCCCTCTTCCTTCAGCTGGTGCTCATCCATACGCGTAGGCGGAGCAATCCACAACACCGTATTCAGATAGTCACCCGAGCTCTCGATCAGCTTGCCAGCCGCACGATAGTGGCCAATGTTCGTCATGCAGGAACCAATAAAAACTTCATCAACCTTATCGCCCGCTACTTCCGACAACGGCTTTACATCGTCCGGGTCGTTGGGGCAAGCCAGCAATGGCTCCTTGATTTCGTTCAGGTCGATTTCGATCGTTTCGAAATACTCGGCATCTGCGTCCGCTTCAAGCAGAACCGGATCGGCCAGCCAGTCTTCCATCTTGCGTGCGCGTCGTTCCAGAGTTCGGGTATCACCGTAACCCTGCTCAATCATCCACCGCAGCAACGTAACATTTGAGGTGATGTATTCGATATAGGGTTCTTTGTCCAGTTTGATCGTACAGCCAGATGCAGAGCGCTCGGCCGTTGCATCAGCCAGCTCAAAAGCCTGCTCCAGTTTCAGATCCGGCAAGCCTTCAATTTCTACGACGCGGCCCGAGAAGACGTTTTTCTTGCCTTTCTTCTCAACTGTCAGCAAGCCGCGCTGGATTGCGGCATAGGGAATGGCGTTGACCAGATCACGCAGCGTGACGCCAGGCTGTAGCTCGCCCTTGAAACGCACAAGCACAGACTCGGGCATATCGAGAGGCATCACCCCTGTCGCGGCAGCAAACGCCACCAGACCGGAACCGGCTGGAAACGAAATACCCATAGGAAAGCGGGTGTGCGAATCACCACCGGTACCAACGGTATCTGGCAGCAACATACGATTGAGCCAGCTGTGAATGATGCCATCCCCCGGGTTCAGTGACACACCGCCACGGGTCATCATGAAGTCCGGCAAATTATGATGCGTGTCCACATCGATTGGCTTTGGATAGGCCGCTGTGTGACAGAAGGACTGCATCACCAGATCAGCCGAGAACCCGAGACAGGCGAGATCTTTCAGTTCATCGCGGGTCATCGGACCCGTGGTGTCCTGAGACCCCACCGTTGTCATCAAGGGTTCGCAGTATTGACCGGCGCGAACACCATCGACACCACAGGCCTTGCCAACCATCTTTTGCGCCAGTGTGTAGCCCTTGCTCGACTTCTCCGTCGCACCGGGTCGGGTAAACACATCTGTCGGCCCAAGACCCAGCGCTTCGCGCGCACGGTCAGTTAAACCACGACCGATGATCAACGGAATACGGCCATTGGCACGCACCTCGTCCATCAGTACTTCAGTCTTGTGCTCGAACTCACCGAGTACTTCATCAGTACCGTGTTTGCACACTTTGCCCGCGTGCGGGTACACATCGATTACATCGCCCATTTCCATACCGCTGACATCAACTTCGATGGGCATCGCACCGGCATCTTCCATGGTGTTAAAGAAGATCGGTGCGATTTTGCTGCCGAGTACAAATCCGCCCTCTCGCTTGTTTGGTATGTTGGGGATGTCATCACCCATCAGCCACAACAGGGTATTGGTTGCAGACTTTCGCGATGACCCGGTACCTACAACGTCACCCACATAGGCAACCGGGTGGCCTTTCTTTTTCAGCTCTTCCACGGTTTCAAGTGGCTTGTCAGTGAAGCCCTCGCGTGGAAATTTGTGGAACGCCAGAGCGTGCAACGGAATATCAGGACGAGACCACGCATCTACCGCCGGTGACAGGTCGTCGGTGTTAGTCTCGCCCGGCACCTTGAACACGGTCAGGGTGATTTTATCCGGCACTTCATCGTTGCACAGATACCAATCGGCATTGGCCCAGGACTCCATGACTTTCTTTGCATGGGCATTGCCGTTTTTCATCTTCTCCTCGACGTCGTGGAAGGCATCGAACACCAGCAGGCTTTTGCTCAAGCCGGCCACGGCCGTATCGGCAAGGTCATCGTCGTCCAGCGCGGCAATCATTGGCTGTATGTTATAGCCACCGAGCATCGTGCCCAGAATTTCAACGGCGCTGTTTTTATCGATCAACGGAGAGGTAGCCTCACCGGACGCGATAGCAGCAAGAAAACCTGCCTTTACATACGCCGCCTCGTCTACACCAGCGGGAATACGCTGTGTGAGCAGCTCCATCAGGAACTCCTCTTCGCCAGCCGGCGGCTCCTTCAGCAAATCGACGAGCGCTGCAGTTTGCGTTGCACTTAATGGCTGCGGCACCACACCCATTTCAGCGCGTTCTTTTACATGTGCTCTGTATTCTTCTAACACGGCTTTGATCCTCTTACATTCTATAGTGTGAGTTGGCGCCATCTATGGCGTCACGCCTTAGGCATCCCCTGACTTCGCAACCTCAAATCGCAACCTGACTTCCTGCCACGGATATCGTGTTTCTTATGTTGCGGTTCCTGATGTTACAGTTCCTGATGTCGCGGACCCGATTGAAACGATTGCACTAGCGCGGCAATTCCGTGCCAGCTAAGAGTATCCTGCGGAGAACAAAAACAGCAGCAACCTGGAAGTTGACTCATTATAGCAGAGGTGCCACTGTGCTTTGTATTGCCAAAGGTTTGGTTTGCCAAAGCGCGCATATTGCCAAATTTCTCGCAACCAGCGACCTCGTCAGCTGCTTGCATCAGGCACTTAAAACGGGCTCGTACCGCCGCTACACAGGTTTTCCATTTGCAGGCGAAAATCTCCGCTGGGACACTACAGCAGCAAGAAAGGTTCGCCGCCCGCAGCAACAGTCGTCAGACCGTCTCTGGCCCCAGCGTTACAGAGCGCAGCAGTTCGATCTGATCACGAATGCTGGCCGCCTGCTCAAACTCCAGCTCACGGGCATGCTCGTACATCTGCTTTTCCATTGCGCGGATCTTCTTGGCCGCAGCTGACGGCGACAGCTCAGCATAGGCTTTTGTCTCCTCGGCGATACGTGCCTCTTTTTTGCGCACAGCACCGGGCACCGGCGCACCTGCCTCCATGATATCCAGTACTTTTTTACTGATTGATTTGGGTGTTATCCCGTGCGCTTTATTGTGATCAGACTGCTTTGTGCGCCGCCGATCGGTCTCTTCAATGGCACGGCGCATGGAATCGGTCACCTTGTCGGCATACAAAATTGCCTTTCCGTTAAGGTTTCTCGCGGCACGCCCAATGGTCTGAATCAGCGATCGATCGGAGCGCAGAAACCCCTCTTTGTCCGCGTCCAAAATCGCCACCAGTGACACTTCCGGCATATCCAGTCCCTCGCGCAGCAGATTGATCCCGACGATCACATCAAATTCGCCCAGCCTCAGATCGCGGATGATCTCCATCCGCTCGACCGTGTCGATATCACTGTGCAGGTAACGCACTTTGACTCCGTGATCAGACAGGTAATCGGTCAGATCTTCGGACATGCGCTTGGTCAGGGTGGTCACCAGCACGCGCTCGTTTTGTTTGACGCGCTGGTGGATTTCAGACAACAGATCGTCAACCTGGGTTTTGACATCGCGCACCTCCACTACCGGATCAACCAGCCCGGTCGGCCGCACCACTTGTTCTATTACCTGCCCCGTATGCTGGCTTTCATAGTTACCGGGTGTGGCCGACACAAACACCGTTTGCGGCGATAACTGCTCGAATTCATCGAATCTGAGCGGGCGATTATCCAGCGCCGACGGCAAGCGAAACCCGTAGGCGACCAGATTCTCCTTGCGCGACCGATCCCCCTTATACATACCACCCAGCTGTGGCACGGTCACATGGCTTTCGTCGATAAACAGGATGGCATCGGTCGGAATGTAATCAAACAGGCACGGCGGTGGCTCGCCGGGCCCGCGCCCCGACAGGTAGCGCGAATAATTTTCAATGCCGGCGCAGTAGCCGATTTCATTGATCATTTCTATGTCAAACAGGGTTCTTTGTTCGAGGCGCTGGGCTTCCAGCAGCTTGTTTGCCTCGCGCAGTTCCTCGACCCGAATTTTCAATTCGTCTTTTATGCCGTCAACGGCCGCCACCAGAATCTCGCGCGGGGTGACGTAGTGCGTCTTGGGATACACCGTGAGCCGCGGCACACGACGCAGCACTTCACCGGTCAGTGGATCGAAAAAACTCAGATTCTCAATTTCATCATCGAACAGTTCAACGCGCACCGCCTCGCGCTCCGATTCAGCCGCATGGATATCGATAATTTCGCCTCGAACCCGGTAGTTACCGCGTCTGAGCTCCATGTCATTGCGCGTGTATTGCAGTTCGGCCAGGCGGCGCAGCAGCTCACGCTGATCAATGATGTTACCGCGCTCGAGGTGCAGCACCATCTTGTGGTAAGCCTGCGGATCACCCAGACCATAGATCGAAGACACCGTGGCAACGATAATCACATCGCGCCGCTCAAACAGCGCCTTGGTCGCGGACAGCCGCATCTGCTCTATGTGGTCATTGACCGACGAATCCTTTTCGATAAACGTATCCGATGCCACCACATACGCTTCCGGCTGGTAGTAGTCGTAGTACGAAACAAAGTACTCCACCGAATTGTCAGGGAAGAACTCTTTCATCTCCCCGTATAATTGTGCCGCGAGGGTTTTGTTGGGTGCCAGCACAATGGCCGGTCGCTGCTGATTTTCAATCACATTGGCAATAGTAAAAGTCTTGCCCGACCCGGTGACACCCAGTAACGTCTGGAATGCCAGCCCTGATTCAAGACCATCAATCAACCCTTTAATCGCTGCAGGCTGATCCCCGGCGGGGCTGAATTTATTTTCGATACTGAAAGGTTTGGACATAGCTTGCCGTCGTCGATAATATCGTTGGTTAACTATTATAAGCCGGTCAACCGGCAGCTGGAGCTGAAGGCCCCGGTATTCCGGGCTCCATTACACCGTGGCACACAACACACCCATCACAACCACTGTATGCCGCGCCACCATATCAGGCAACTAACTTGGCTATCACACTTTCTGCAAAACTCGCTCAGGTCAAACCATCACCGACCATGGCCGTGACTGCGCTCGCCGCAGAGCTCAGAGCACAGGGTCGCGACGTCATTGGACTCGGCGCAGGCGAGCCGGACTTCGACACCCCGGAGCACATCAAGCAAGCGGCGATCGACGCCATCACCACCGGCAAAACCAAATACACCGCGGTGGACGGCATCACCGAGCTGAAAGAAGCCATTATCTCCAAGTTTAAAACCGACAACGGGCTCGACTACCAGAAAGGCGAAATCCTCGTATCATGCGGCGGCAAGCAAAGCTTCTACAACCTGGCTCAGGCACTGCTCAACGACGGCGACGAGGTGGTCGTACCGGCACCCTACTGGGTGTCGTATCCGGATATCGTATTGCTCGCCGGTGGCGTACCCAAAATCGTACAAACCAGTCAGGAGCAGGCGTTCAAAATGACCGCCGAAGACCTCGACCAGGCGATGACAGCAAAAACTCGCATGGTGGTCATCAACAGCCCGTCGAATCCCAGTGGCAAGGCCTACACCAAAGAGGAACTTGCCGAGCTTGGAGAAGTGCTGAAAAAGTACCCCGACGCGATCATCGCCACCGACGATATGTACGAGCACATTGTCTGGTCCGAAGGTGGTTTTTGTAACATCGTCAACGCCTGTCCCGAGCTGTTCGACCGCAGCGTAGTGCTAAACGGCGTATCCAAAGCCTACGCCATGACCGGCTGGCGCATCGGCTACGCCGGTGGCCCCGAGCCACTGATTGCCGCCATGCGAAAAATCCAGTCGCAGAGTACCAGCAACCCGACATCAATCTCGCAATGGGCATCTACCGCCGCGCTCACCGGCGGCAACGATTGCATAGCCCCGATGCTGAGCGCATTTAAAGAAAGACACGACTTCGTTGTTGAAGAACTCAACAAAATGAAGGGCGTCTCCTGCATCGCCGCTGACGGTACGTTCTATGCTTTTCCCAGCGTACAGGCCGCCATCGATGCGAACAACGATATCTCAAACGATGTCGAATTCTCATCATGGGTGCTGGACAAAGCCGGTGTTGCCATCGTCCCTGGCTCGGCATTTGGTACCGAAGGCCACGTCAGACTGTCATTCGCCACCAGCATGGACAATCTGCAGCAGTCGATGCAACGCATGGGTGACCTGCTCGCAGGTTGAGCCCGATCAGTGTCTGAAATTATCGTCAATCCGATCCGATCAGATTTTAATTTAACGTAGCGGTTGACGATCCAGGAGCGCGCAGCTAAAATTCCGCTCTTGACCCTTCCCCGATAGCTCAGTCGGTAGAGCAAGTGACTGTTAATCACTGGGTCGGCGGTTCGAGCCCGTCTCGGGGAGCCATATTCCTCTCGCTTTTTAGTACAGTAACAAGCGTGACTGCTGACTCAGAGTGCAATAGCACACCTGAGTCAGCAACTTTCCCTCCCAGGATGACCAGTCTCTCCTAATCCAGCCGAAATTTGTACTCATCAGCTTTTCTGCGCTATCAACATCAATTATCTGTACTTTCGTCAGTTTTGACGTACGACTTTTGACCGATCGTGAAACCGAAGAAGTTGTTACACTCATCGGGCGCGCAATCAGCTAGCTGATCTACCAGAACCAGCCCTCAGACAGCCTAATCATGGTGCTCCGGATCGATCTGAGTCGGTACGAGCCACAGTTGTCTTTAAAATATCTGAAAATTTTACCGGGTGAGTGCATGCGAGTTATTAACCATCAAGTAGTTTTAGTTGTATCGGTGTAGTAAAGGAGTAGGCGTATGAGCAAACTAGAGGAGCCCAAAGCACTGGTGGCACTAGATCATCGAATGCGTGACAACGAAGTCGAAACTAATGGTGATCCTCGGACAATTTCCCGTGAAGTACAGTTCGTTACCATCGACCCTGATGGCACGGCCACCGACGCCGGCTTCGCACCGCACATAGATTACCGATCTCCAACAGAAGACGAGTTGAACGTTGTAACCGATCTGCTCGACTCAGACTGGCTAACCGGTCAGCTGGAAGAAAGCGCCACCAGCTATGCACTGCAGCACATTGTGCCCGCACACAGAGACAAGGTAGAGAAGGAACGTCGCGAAAGATTAACGAAAACCCGTGCTGCAGTCAGGCAACGTTTGCTACATGAAATTAATCACTGGGACAATCGCGCTCAAGACCTCAAACTCAAAGAGGAGGCTGGAAAACAAAACCGCCTAAATTCAACACAAGCCGAACGCCGCGCTGAAGAACTGCAAGCGCGCCTCGATGCACGCCTTGCAGAAATTGACCTTCAAATGCAAATATCGACTGCCATGCCCAATGTGCAAGCAGGAGCGCTGGTGATACCTGTTGGGCTTCTCAATCAACGATTAACAGAAAGTGGATTGCCACCAGCATCGCAGGGAAATAGCCTTTCATCGGCCGACAATGCAGCATTGGATCGTTTAGCAATGGAAGCGGTAATAAATGCAGAGCGAGCGCTTGGTCGAGAGCCCGTTGCTATGGTGCACAACAACCCGGGCTACGATATCGAGTCCCATGTACTGAACTCTGCCGGTGAACGAACAGGCCAGCTTTATTTCATTGAGGTCAAAGGTAAAACGGTAGGTAAAGACACCGTCACCATATCCGCCAACCAGATAAATTTTTCATTCAACAAACCGGATGAATTTATTCTTGCCATTGTGCCAATCGAAAATGGTGTGTCACAAGCACCGCGATACGTAACCAAGCCATTCGATCAACGCGCAAGCGAGCAAATTCAAAGTACTAATTTTAAACTGTCTGATCTGTTGGAGCGCTCAACCGATGCCAGCTAGCAAACATAATTGGGCAACATTAACCCTTATTGCTGATCAACAGCAGTACGCAGGGTGGATAAGCTTGCGCCTCCACCACATCTATCGACCACCAACCGACACCCTGTCATCAACCCAAAACTCAATATCTAACCCACATGGCCACATCGGATGAAGCTGGAAACCTTCAAAGCCGGCCATTGGCAAAAGCGCTACCAATACAAAAGCTTCGAACCAATACCGGTCAATGTTGAATGGACCTGGGAAGACCCATCCATCAACACTTTATTGGAAAACGCCACGCGTGCGCTCGGTGAGCTAAACGCATTTTCGTTAATCGTTCCAGACATCGACCTGTTCATACAAATGCACGTGGTTAAAGAAGCACAAACCTCAAGCAAAATCGAAGGCACGCAAACCGGTATCGATGAAGCATTAATGAAGGAAGAACAAATCGCACCGGAAAAGCGAGATGACTGGCGAGAAGTTCAAAATTATGTGCAGGCAATCAACACGGCAATTACGGACTTACAGAATCTGCCTCTGTCAAATCGACTGCTAAAAAACACTCATGAAATTCTTATGCGGGGTGTACGCGGAGAGCACAAGCTGCCCGGTGAGTTTCGCAACAGCCAAAACTGGATCGGAGGTTCCAGCCTGCAAGATGCCACATTTATCCCACCCCATCATGACTCCGTTCCAGACCTGATGAGTGATTTGGAGAAATTCTGGCACAACGAGGAAATCGTAGTGCCGCATTTGATCCGGGTTGGCATCAGCCACTACCAGTTTGAATCCATCCACCCGTTTCTCGATGGCAACGGCCGCATCGGCCGATTGATGATTCCACTGTACCTGATCAACCATGGTTTACTGGCGAAGCCATCACTGTACTTGTCTGAGTTCTTCGAGCGCAACCGAGCAAGCTACTACGACGCTCTAATGCGGGTGCGGACCAGCAACGACATTGTTCATTGGCTGAAATTCTTTCTGACCGGGGTGGCGCAAACGGCCAGTAAGGGTCGGGATGTATTTCGCCAGATCCTGCAGCTCAGAACGGAAACTGAACAATCGGCGATGAATCTTGGTAAACGGGCTGCCCTGGCGCAGGAGGCTTTACAGTTACTCTACCGCAGACCAGTTGTTGATGCTCAAGACCTGGAATCGAGCCTAAATATCACCTCACCCACAGCCAACAGTCTAATTAAAGCATTGATTGAAAAAGAAATTTTAGTTGAGACCACGGGGCAGCAACGGGGGCGAGTGTATGCGTTTGAACGTTACTTTAGTCTTTTCTTTAGTTAAAGATATGGCGTTTTCTTTAACTAAGATGCGACGTTGTTTAAAGATCGCACACTTTACCGCAGCACAGATCCGCGCAATTTTTCATGAGCACGTGGTTCGGATTGATTGCTGATGGTAAAACCCGCACCACGATTGTTTCTCGAAGATTCGGACTGCATCCATTATGCGCACTGCAAGAGTCCTGTTGCGCGTGTGCTCTTCAGTCGGGATATGGGGAAAGGAACGGTAAGACAGAGATTCCATCGAGCAAGAGCCTATTGGTTATTGCGGCGCGCCATGCGAAGAGACTGGCGCTCGTTTAAATTATTGGCAGATTCAGATTTCGCCACAGAGTTATCAATCGATTTCTGGCCGCGTTGGTTCGAGCTTCTAATTTACCGTTGCCTGAAAAGTCAGAATCTGGAATTCGAAAGTCAAACTATGAATAAACAGGGTGCCCCAGACTTTCTACTTAAAAATTCTGATGCAAGTCTAATTGCTGTTGAAGCGACAATGATCACTGCTGGGCAAACTGGAAAGAACAGCACCGCCTTACCAGCACCAAGTTTCGAAGAAAGCGCAACGAGTGTAGTGCAAAACGTTTCAGAAACTAAATGGGAAACTCATAACGGACAGTTAGTACAGGTAGAAAACCCTAATTCACAATCAAAGCTCGCTCTAAGGTTTACCGCCACGATAGAAAGCAAGAACAGGCAGATTGGCAAATGGCAGGCAAAAGGTGTTTTGAGCCATACAACACCTGAAGTGCTTGCTATAGGTACTGCTCAGGCAACTGAAGAAACGAATCTTCGTATTATCGGTGAAGATGAACTCCTGCTCGCTCTCTATGGTGTCGGAAACAAGTTAGTGCACTTTTCCAAAAGCGGCAAGGTAGTTTTGTAACAGCTCGCTCCCTACAAACAGACGCGAGTCTTCAGTATCAACCACGGCGGATCAAACGTACCAGTCGGACTATTTGATGACCCACGCTTTAATTCGATTTCTGCGGTACTTCTTTGCGAGGATCAATTATTCGAGTATGGCGCAGGAAAAAAACTCCTCTGCCTAAACCCTCTTGCGTCGGCACCAGTGAAGCACACTTTGTTTGGCAATATCCCAGTTGCAGAGAAAGACTTTCTTCGATACTTTGGAATAAATACAACATGATATTTGCACTCCCACTTCGAGTGATTTAACGTCTTTTCTTGGTCCATCGGGTTCTCCTTCTTGTGATGCTTTGGCGGCTCACAAGATTCAGTGTCCCGATGGACTCCCCTATACGTCAAACGTTGGGTGCCTCCCCGACATAGCCGGGGAGACTCCCGCTGTTGCTAGATACATAGCCACTGACTATTCACCGCTTATCCTCAAACGCCATCAAATCATAAATCAAACTCGTAAAATCCTTCGCCTTATCCGGATCTGACAACAACTGCATCATCTGGTTACGCTGCGCTTCTCCGCTACCTATCACAGCGTCGTCTACGGCCTTCGGAAAATCCCCGAGCATCACCTGTTCGCGGGTGTTGTTACGATACTGCTCCATCGCTCTTTCGTCTTCACTCACTTTATTGACCACGGTATGCGCAAAGCTGACGACATCTTTGTCGGTCAGTTCATCCATTAGAAATATTTCATTTAATCGTGCAACAATCTGGGATAGAAACTCTTCTTTGGGGTCCTTTGGCCTGCCGGAACCAGCACCCTCCCCCGGTTCAAGCGCATATTCTTGATCGCCATCTTTTAGACGCAGGTCCTGTTGCTTAATCTTTGACAAGCGGTAGTGACTTAACATTACGTTGTCCAGATCAATGTCGTCCTCATCTACACGTGCTTCCCTTAGCAGGAAAATTAGCAGGACAGGCACCTTAAAAGAGAAACTTAGACAGGATTCTCGGTGTAATGTAGCGGTTGCAGGCAATCTTGAATTAGGTGTCAGTTGTAGAAGTAACTTCCTATGCCCAAACCTCGCAAGCTTCAGATCTCTCTTGATGCCACACCCTTCTATCATTGTGTATCTCGATGTGTAAGACGAGCTTTCTTATGCGGAAAAGATACAGTCTCTGGTCGTTCCTATGAACACCGCAGACATCAAATCGAAAATGATCTGTTAAGGCTCGCTTCGATCTTCTATATTGATGTTGCAGCCTTTGCTGTACTTTCAAACCACTATCATCTCGTACTACACGTCGACCGCGATGCTGCCAACGGTGCTGATGCAAAAGACATTGTTCACCGATGGCATCAGCTCTACAAACCAAAAGAGGTCTCTCAGAAATTTATCAATGGAGAACATCTGGAATCGCACGAAAGAAAACAGATTGACGCTCTGATTGATACCTGGAGACAACGGCTTCACGATATCAGCTGGTTCATGAAAGTACTCAATGAAACTATCGCTCGTCGTGCCAACAAGGAAGACGAGTGCACCGGTCACTTCTGGGAGTCGCGCTATAAGTCGCAAGCTCTACTCGATGAAAAAGCCGTTCTGAGCGCCATGGCCTACGTCGATCTTAATCCCATTCGAGCCGCCATGGCCAAGACACCCGAAACCTCAGACCACACCAGCATCAAACTGCGCATTGAATGCTGGAAGAAAAGAGCCAATCAACAACTCAATGATCAAAACGAATCGTTTCAACCAAAGTCATTAATGCCGTTCGGCGGGAACCTGCGTCAACCTATGCCATGTGGCCTGACTTTCAGTCTCATTGACTACATTGAACTAATTGACTGGACTGGTAGAATCATCAGAGACGACAAACGCGGTGCTATTAACGCAACTACTCCACCCATCCTGCAACGGCTGAAGATTTCCACAGATCACTGGCTTGAACTTTCCACCGGATTCGAATCTCGCTTCAAGGGAATTGCCGGTAGCGCAGAATCCATTAAAGAGCTTTGTACTCACTTCGGACTAACCAGGCAAATAAACCGAAGTAACAGCAAGTTGCTCTACGGTTAGTAACAAACCAAATTCACGTCAACTTCAATTTTCCCACGCGGCAAAGCTCTACCCTGCCCGTCATATTGATATCTGCGCTTTTTCCACATAATAGCCAATCAAATCACCAGCATTCAAGCCGAAAAAACACACAAACATTCCGCGTCAAAGTAATTCATACGGCCCTATTGTTTCTTAGTAGTTGTCACTCCCCTTTTTATAGTGCCTGTCATGATTGATATGTTTGTCATGATTGATATGAAAACGGAACTGCGATCCAATCAACTTTGAAATGAGTCCGGCCTTCAAATTAAGAGTAAAAGTAAATCTGAATGGTGGCGAGTGAAGTGCTTTTCTAATTGATAAAAATACACTTGCGAAGGCAAGCACCCAGATTAACACCATTTGTAATTATGAGGCACCAGCTTTTAGACGTCTCTTGAGAGCATGTCTTTATAACGTATACACACGAGAGAAGAACCGTTTGCCGGTCAAACCAAGTATTGCTCGCTCGCCTTCGCATACCTTCTGGTTTCACTGGTATACCGTAAAAACTCAATTGCGTTGCCCTGATTACAAGCACCCTGATGTGGTCTAATGGATTGGTACCACTAAGTTGAGTGATAATACACTCAACCGCGGTGGGAAAAATGACCAAACGAAAAAAGTATTCAAAAGAATTTAAGCTCGACGCAGTCAGCTTGGTATTAGAACAGGACTACACTCGAGCGGAGGCTGCCAAAAGCCTTGGAATTAATGCAAACATGTTAGGACGGTGGATCCAGCAATTTGAATCAGAGAACAGCCAGAGCTTCCGTGGGAACGGTAAGTTAAGCCCGGAGCAAGAACAAATCCGTGAACTAAAAAAGCAAGTCAAAAAGCTGGAACTGGAGAAAGAAATCCTAAAAAAGGCGACGGTATTCTTTGCAGCAGAAACGAAGTGAAATATTCGTTTATCACCCAGCA
>CAYMVV010000137.1:0-13402 GCA_964393885.1 uncultured Granulosicoccaceae bacterium
GGGGCCGCGAAGCGACCCCGCAGCCGCTTTGAGCGGCTCACATGGAATACCCCCGGCTTTGCCGGGGTGATCTTTATTCTTTGGATAATTGTTGGCAAGCCGTCCGGAATGGTCCCACGGAGTGAAGCATCAATGATGTCTGCTGCTTGAGAATTCCGGGTGGTAATAGCGCTTGATTCATTAATAAAACCTTATAAGATGGTCAAAGGACTTTCTAAATCAGTAGCTATTGTTAACCACTATCAGGAGAATCGGGAAAATGACGACGACTTTCGGGCGCAGAACACTGGTTGTGAGCTTTGCCGTTACTGCAGTTATGCTGGCAAGTTCAGTATTTGCTGAAACGAGAATAACTTATAAATCTGCAAAATCAACATCGTCTTACTACCAGATGGGGGTGCAAATCGCCGAGGCGATGAAGGCAGGTTCTGATGGTGAAATCATCGTCACGGTAGAGGAAAGCCAGGGCTCCGTGCAAAACGTTATGGAAGCGAAAGCGCGCGGTGGCGACTATGTTTTCACTACACCTCCCGTGCTTGTAAAGCTTGCTCAAGGTGGTAAAGCGATGTTTGAGGGGAAGGACGATCCAAAATTCGATGAAATTCGCGCGCTGTTCCCGATTCCATCGCTAACCATGCATTTCGTTATGTCCGATAAGAGTGGTGTCAATGAGTTTGCCGATATGGAAGGAAAAACCATCCTGTTGGGCAAAGGATCATTTGGCGCAACAGAAGGTGAGAAGTATCTGAAAAACTTTGGTCTTGAAGGCAAAGTTAAAATTGCAGAAGTTGAGCTCTCCAATGCCGCTGCAGCGTTGAAGAACGGTCAAATTGACGGGTTTGTAACTGCCGGTTCATGGCCTGCGCCAAATGTGATTGAAGCTGCAGCTTCCACTGGCGTTAAAGTGATCTCTCTAAACGCTGAGCAAATTGAACTTTCAAAGCGCTCCAGGCTGGTTATCCCTGCCGGTACCTATGCAGGTCAGGATTCAGATATTACAACGACATCGTTACCCGTTGCGGCTTTCACCACTACGGCCATGAGCGACGATGCTGCCTATGCAATGACGAAAACGTTCTGGGAAAATAAAGAAGAGATGGGCGCAGGTGCCGCCTGGTGGAATGGCGTTGATCAGGGGTTAATGGCCAATATAACCGGACAGATTCATCCTGGTGCATTGCGATACTACAAAGAGTCCGGATTTGAACTTACCGCCGATCAAATGTAAGGCTGGTCAGTGGGTAGGTAGTTGAACTGTGTAATTCAATGGCACCTGTTCATATGCAACGAAAATGATAGATAAAAACGTACCATCAGGGTGCGTTCGCAGTAGTGGGGGTTCTGCCGCGCAGACTCCTGGTCTTTGTGTAAGCGTGTTGTACATCGTACCGGGTTAAAAATTTGTCAATACATTGGAACAGTGAGCCTATGGCCGCTCACCGGGTATGGGTGTTCGCTGGTGCAATGGTCATCGCATTTCATTTGGGTCTGATTTTTTACGGCCTGGTTCCAAATCTGATTGCTCGACCGTTACATCTGGCGCTGGCGTTGCCCTGGGTGTTGGTCTTTTCTGCCAACAATCGATCTTTATACCTGAGTGGCGTTATTTTAGCCGTCGTCGGAGTAGCGTGTTGTCTGTGGATTGCATTCAATCAAAATAATTTGTCCGATCAATACGGATTTCTTGAAGGTCGATTGCAGTTTGTTATCGCTATAGTGTTACTTGTTGTAGTTTTAGAGGCCGCACGAAGAGCAATCGGCTGGCCTTTGCCGTTAGTCGCTGTAGTGGCCCTGGCTTACGCACTGTTCGGGCAGCATATAGCTGGAGAGTTTGGGCACTCGGGAACACCGCTTGCCAGTTTTTTGGGAACGATGACAATCGCCGAAGGTGGCATCTGGGGAAGCCTTTCCGGTATATCTGTCAATGTGGTCGCCATATTTGTCATCTTTGGTGCTGTACTGAATGCGGGAGAAGCAGGGCAGGGGTTTATCAACGTGGCTTCTGCAGCAGCTGGTCGTCTAAAAGGCGGCGCAGCAAAAGTGTCAGTCATCTCTTCTGCGTTGTTTGGATCAATTTCCGGGTCTGCGTCGGCTAACGTTGCGTCGACCGGTGCGGTGACTTTACCGGCAATGCGAAAGCTGGGTTATCCCAAGCACCTGGCCGCGGCAGTAGAAGCGGTTGCGTCTTCCGGCGGGCAAATTATGCCTCCTTTAATGGGGGCCGGTGCATTTGTCATGGTCGAATTAACCGGTATTCCCTATACAGGCATTATGGCCGCTGCTGTGCTGCCAGCCGTTCTGTATTTTCTGGTGGTTTGGGTGGGCATTAACTGTTATGCCAGACATTATGAGCTCAAGGGTTTGCCAGATGATGCAAAGCCTTCTCCCCGGGATGTAATCGTCACGTCTGCTTTTTTTGCTGTGCCATTTGCCTGTCTTCTATGGGGCATGTTTGTAGCGCAGGTAACACCTCAGTATGCGGCTTGCATGGCCATAGTGGCAGGTACCGTCATGCTGTTTATTGATGCGCGGCTCACGCTTGACGTTGATCGGACCAAGCAACGGCTCGCGTCAACCTGTCTGATTGCCGGCCGTCAAGTTGCCCTGATCGCCTCGATAATATTTTGCGCATCGATCATCATTGGCGTGCTGTCTGTTACAGGCCTGGGCATTAAGATTACATCGGTCATATTGTCAGCGTCCGGTGGTCAGTTGTGGCCATCTTTACTGTTAACAGCACTGGCCTGTCTAGTGCTGGGCATGGAAGTCCCAACAACAGCCGCTTATGTGATTTGCATTTCAGTGGCAGGTCCGGCGCTGACTCAATTGGGCCTTGAGCCATTGCAGGCGCATTTATTCGTCTTCTGGTTTGCACTGCTTTCTACGATTACGCCACCCGTATGTGGTGCGGTGTTTATTGCCGCAGGAATGGTTAACGAGAACTGGCTGAAAGTTGCTTGCACCGCCATGGCATTAGGGGTTGGTCTTTATCTCATCCCGTTAGGGATGATCCTGCAACCGCAAATAATTAAGCTGGCATCGGAACCGTTGTTGGCCACAATGGCATTTGTGCAACTCGCCATTAGCTTGTCGTTGATCTCACTCGGCTTAATCGGATATACAGCAGTCCGTACCCGGTTGATTTTTGTTTGTGCCGGCGCGTTGATTTTAATATACCCGGCATTTATTCCCTGATAAACAGGGCGCTGGGTTGTACGAGTTTGGAGGGCTAAGGTATATTTTTCGATGGGTGTTCTGTCAGTGTGCACGGTTTGAGATTTGTGCCGCTGCACTATAATTTTTATGCGATTGTCCGGTCAGGTTTTTAAGACTCAACTGCCCGGTCGTCTCTGGTGATTTTTAAAGCAGCAGCCAACGGACAGTTTTGCGGCCTTTCGGCGCCGTTGCGATAATCATTCAATAACTGTTTGGAGCGCCTGGCCAATTGTTTTCGGACTTCGCGGCGCTGCCCTTTGATACGTGGAATGTGCATGTCGTCGTAGGCAGTCGTCTGATGCCGCATCCAGGCAATCGTTGCCGCTTCTGCGCGTTGCTCGATCGGAATTCGTTTGGTGCGTGCTACCGTCCCACTGCCAACCGGGGTGGCATGGTCAGCAATTTGTTTGGCCATTACCGCTGCGAGTTCTGCGTAGACGGGCGCGAAGGACAGGTAATGTTGCACAGAGCTTTCAAAATCAGCCGCGTAGGCGACCTGTTCTTTTTCACGCCGCTTTCGACCGGCGTCGAGCTTCTTTTGATAAGACGGATCGAGACGTTCTTGCGCAAGCTCTGCGCGTAGCGCGGCGATTCTATCAGCAGGAGCCCAAATACCTTTCGAAAAAAGCCGCCGGCCTTTTTTCTCTTTCATGGTCCAGCTTGGCCCGTCTTTTTTTATCCGTCGGCTCAGTGCTGCATCGCCGGGTTCAAGCAGCTCCCAAAAATCGGGGATTTTTATCGTTTCGCCCTTGGCGTTTTTAACGTGTCCAGGTTTAGAAGAAGGGCTGACTTCCAGCGTCTCATTGCTCATCGATCTCATCACTGTTTTTCGTAAGACACAACCATCGCATGACCGGCTTGTACCTAATCAATCGGTATATGTCAAAGGTATAAATGGAGAGTCGAACCCGCCAGTAATGCGTTCCCGGAGTTTGAGCTCTTGACGGGAATGCCAGCATCGCCAGCCCCATGTAACCACCGGGAATGGTTGGCGGCTGCATGGCGAGCGTGAGGTAGAGCTCATTCAGACTCTGCCCTATAGATATCGCTAGTGGTACAGTTGATATGCAGTCACGATGTTGTTACGCAGTGCCAGATATCTATGTCCTGCCAGTTTTCATCGACCAGACAAGCTTTGGATGGTGTTGCAGTTGTTTGGATCTGAGCAGCCTGTTAGAACAAGCGTTGCAAAAACCGATGGATTTCTGTCAGCCTGTGAACTTGCAGAAGGCTCGCGCCATGCGAATCTGGCATCAGCAAGACCACCGCTGTCATCCTCATTCAGCTGAATATCAAATCCAAAAGGAACACCTACTTCTATGCCGGCTGATGACAGGTTAATTTGTATCTCGTAAGTAATACGCTGAACAAAAGGTTCATTGGTGGGCTCATTAGTACGATAAATAACATCCAGGCCAGCCGCACTATTTGAGCCAGGCTCTGGAGTCCATGTTCTATCAAGGTGTGCCAGGGTCACATGGTAATCGTTAGTGCCGTCGTACTCTGTGCCTTTGCTGTTATCACCATCGATAAATATATCAATAGAGTCGTCGTCTCTCGGGTTAACTGAATCAAGAAACGTCTGTATATTTCCTGCGTCACTCAACCCCTCATTGCGCACAAATACATTAATATAAAGATACGTTCCATCATGCATGACAGCCCAATCAGCTGCTCTTGCACCATCGTTATAACCGGCCTCACTTCCGAATTGCAGATTACTAATCACGTTCGCATCAGAGTTATCGAGGCTCCAGCTTGATACTGCCGCTGATAACCACTCAATTCCTGTTGGTGTCTCAAATTCACCATCGATCTGCGGCACATTGGGCGAGAAGGGCACCAATAGCGCAATATCTTCTACACCTTGGCTAGACGTGAGATCGCAAAAGTTACTACCGTCCCAACCAAGAATACCCGGAGCCAGAGATGGTACGTATACCCCATCGAACAGACCAAATGAATCTACTATCTCGTAGGCAACTTCGTCACTAATGCCCGCACAAACTGAATTGCCCGTGTCTGCACTATCTGACGGGGTTTCAGTATTGGTTGCATTGTCGGGTTCTTCTGAATCGGTATTTCCGTCGGCATTAGCTGATTCGTTTGAATCAATCAGCTCGTCTATATTTTCAGTCGCACTTTCATTATCAGTCCCACTTTCATTTTCGGTCCCACTTTCATTTTCGGTCTCGCCTCCATTTTCAGTCCCACTTTCATTTGCAGTCCCGTTTTCGTCATCATTACCTGAACTCCCGCAGGCCGAAAGCAACATAAGAGTAAATATGAATGGAATAAACTTTACAGACTTAACGCTCACACAATTAGACCGGTTAACAATACGACGCTCAATACTACACAAAAGCTCACTCATTGTCATGACAATTGTGAAGCGCTGTTTTGACCAATAGTTTTAATACCCGGGTGTAGCAGGAGCGAGTGAGAAGCAGATACGCTGCCCGTTGATTTTTCACCCGAGCTGCTTGAATCGGTCGAGAAGGGTATTCCTGGTAGATTGCTCCGGTTGAATTAGGGTTGTTCGGGACGCAATGTGAAAATCACTATTATTGAACCTCCTGTGTAGCATTACTAAACTCAGGTGAATAATTTCGCGTCTAAACTCTAAATTCAGTGGCCGAAATTATGAGGTATCAGGATGGGTACTTTTTTCGCAGGCTCTACCAGTAGTAAAACCAGGAAGCGTTCAGGCTCTCTGGTTGCAAGTGGCGTGTTGCTTGTATTACTCACTGCTTGTTTCAGTGATTCACGGGACACAACACCCTGGACTGTGGTTGCAAACTGCTCGACAAACGATATCAGCCTGTCCGCTACCACCGGAATAGCGAACCCCTACTACAATGGCTTTCGACTTGTAAGTGATTCGTATTCATACGTTCGATCAGGTACAACGCGGGAAACCGTCTACGATTATCTGTATGGTGCACAAACCGTCTCGAGAATAAAATGAGGTCCGCCTTCGAGCTCTGGGTGGGTGTCGCGCTACAGGCAGAATTTCGATGAGAATGGTTATTTGACAGGAGGGTCACGGCTATCCGTTGGCGGTGCATCTATTGGTTTTGGGCACAGCTATAGTTTTCATTACGGGGCTGACGGGCAGATCGAAAGTTACGACATAGCCCAATCTCGTGAGGCTACGCTTGTTCGTAATCAAGGCAGGCTTGATGCAATTAACTTCTACAATGATGCGGGTGAAATCACAGATACAATCACCTATCGATACGATGAACAATCGCAGCTGGTGTCAGCATTCGATTCTACTATTGATCTGAAATTCCTTTATCGGTGTAATGACCAGAATCAGATGACAGATGTTTATACCAACAGAATCTATTCAGATGGCGACATCCGCAGGGATGATCATCATAAAATAGTGTACGACGAGCATGGAAATCTGATAAAAATAACAACGCCGTCCAGCGGTGACCTGGGTGCCACCCGAACTTACGAGTACCAACAAACCGACGAACTAGTGTTTAATCATTGGCTGATGAGACTGTCCAACGGGTTTGTCTGGAAAGCGGCCGATCTAATTGACTAGAAGTAAAACAGGGACCATATCTTTACCGAGCTACCTGGATAGCGCCGACGCTTACGTGTTGGTGGTTGACGTAATCTAACCTGTATATTTCTGCGCTATACAAAGGGGGCCACCTTATTCAGGGGCTAATCCAGCAACCCCAGATCTCTTGCACGGTTCTGGCAGGCCACCCGGTTTGTTACCTTGAGCACCTGAAACAGGGACTTAACATGTGTTTTGACTGTTGATTCCGCGATGCCGAGCTGATTGGCAATTGACTTGTTGGGCATACCAGCCACCAGTAACTTCAGCACATCAATCTGACGACCGGTAATTCCCAGCTCTTTAACAATCCGATCATTCACACGTTCGTGGTTCACAATATTGGCGGCACTGCAGCCGTGGCTATCAGGGGCTTCCGCAGATGACGACCATATCATCTCCCCGGCCCCCACCTTGTCGATTGCCTCAATCAATGCATCTGCAGGTAAGGACTTGTGCAGAAAACCCGCAGCGCCGCTATGGCGAGCGGCATCCTTCAGCGCAGCATCTTCACTGCCACTGAGCAATAGCACGGGTGGCGGCTCAGGCAAGGCGCATATTACCTTCAACAGCGTCAGTCCATCTATATCCGGCAAATGCTGATCAAGCAGAACCATACCAGGCTTGTCAGCAGAAACTTTTAAGATTGCTGTGCTGCCGTCCGGGACAGTTGTTATCTGATGCCGGGTACCCAACACCAACTTGATACTGTCTGCAAACATCGCATGGTCATCGACAACCAGAATTTTCATAGACAAGTCCTTTGAATTCCCTCAACTCTCAGTGTGCTCCTCCCCCAAAAGTGGGAGACACTCATCCTAACGGACAATACCGTATTTTTACATTTGTGCGCAAAATACTTGTCAGGGTTGGGGCATCGATGCTGGATAACCCGAAAGGATCGAAAAATTCATATGGAACAGGAAGTATGTCAGCCATTAATCTGTTGCCCCAACCTGTCTTTCAGCTGATTGGCATCGCAGGTTTTATTTTTTATATGCTCTCCTACGGACTTCTGCAACTTGGCAAAATTTCAGGTCAGGGTTACGTCTACGTTCTGTTGAACATGGCCGCGGCTTCTCTGGTGCTAATCAGTCTTGTAGAGCAGTTTAATCTCGCGTCCGTTCTAATACAGCTGGCCTGGATCGCCATTTCAATCATAGGACTGTTGCGAATCAGATTCGCTACCCACACTATGCACGATTCTGCCAGGCGGGTCGCCGGGCCCGGTATTTATCGCCCGGAAGATCTGCCAGCCAGCTCGCTGAAGGCAACAGGGTCAGGCGCGGAAATACATCGTGTACGCCCAGGTTTCACACAGCAAAGTAAATTTAGAGTAACTAATGCCGGTTTTCACGACTCTAATCTGAACTCTTACAGGGACAACTTCGGACCAAGGCGATTTATGTACTGATATCGCTTACTGTAATTTCCATCGGTTTACTATCTCATCGTGTGTGACTTCAATGGGCAGGCAGGAAAGAGTGCCAATTGTTAAAGGAATGCATAAATCAGAAACAGTCCAAGACACACAGAGCCTATACCGATCACACGACCATAAGGTTCGAATACCGATAAGACCCATGCCACCAATCGTATAAATCGCTTTTGTCCAATTGCTGCAAAAACACCTGCGGCAACGACTAAAAACCAGCCAATTGCCATTATGATCGGAGGGTATTTAGAGATGTCTGCAAAATATATCAGTATCGCACCCAGGACAAGCCTGGTTACTATTGCTACGGGATACAACCAGATCTTGTCAAGATTGTTAGCTAAAAGCCCGTAAACTATTCGGGGTCTGAGAATCAGGCTTATACCGGCGAAAATTAGAAAGAACCCAAATACAAGTATCAATACAGTCATCTTTGGATTCCTGCTTAATGCAATAGACGTGTACGTGACAAGCAGCAGCCCGTAAACAAGTGCGAGGCCGTGATAGAAATTGTGCCTATATCTTACTAAAGAGCTGCCACATGATCAGCAGCGCGGTCGTTAGCAATTTTTAACGCAGAGTCGAGGTCAGATTGCCTTGCCAGCTCTGCGCACAATACTCCACAAAACACATCGCCTGCTCCGTGCGTACTGACCACCTCAATCGATTTGGCTGCAATTTTGATCGAGCCTGTTGCAGAACAGGCTGCCACGCCGTCACCGCCGGCTGTAACGATGGCGCATGAGAATCGCTGCGACAATTCCTCAGCAGCCGAACCAGCAGCGTCAAGGGAGTCAATCGTTGCACAGCCCAATGCTTCAGCTTCCACCCCGTTAACGATTAAGATATCGACCAACGACAGCATATTCTCCGACATATCCCGGGCCGGAGCCGCATTAAGGCATACGGTGATGCCAAGACTGCGGGCCTTTTCGGCAGCGATGATATTCAAAGCTTCCGGCACTTCGTTCTGTAATAACAATATGCCAGCGTCTTGCCAAATTGCCGCGTTCTCCAATACCTGTGGTGATATAGCCAGGTTGGCCCCGGAAACAATTACTGCACCGTAGTCGCCTTCCGAATCCTGGATGGCCACACTCATGCCGGTTGCCGTATTGTCCAATCGTTCTATAAAGGTGGTAGGAAGATTGGCTTGCGATAACCTTGCGTTAAGATAGTCTGCGAAGTTATCAGTGCCGGTGGCGCTAACCAGCCGCACATCAGCCCCATAAACATTAGCAGCAATTGCCTGGTTACCTCCCTTGCCACCAAATTTGGGATACCAGCGCGTGCCGGTAACTGTCTCGCCTTTCACCGGTCGGTGCGGGGCTTCGAGCATAATATCGTAGTGGAGACTACCAAGAACCACTACGGCTGATAATTGGTTGTCTGGCTGATTGTTTGGCATTAACGCGCTCTTTTAGATTCAACCGCACTCATGGTTTTGGACAGATTATTTTCGTAAAACTCTGCATCCTGCTGTGCGATCACAACGAACAGTGCATCGAGAATGTTCAACTGTGCAATACGCGCCGCTGCGTTTTCGCCAAGCAGGGGAGAGCCTTGCGCTGTCGAACACAATACGACATCGACGACAGAGGTGATCGGTGAGTCGACGTAGTTGGTAATTGCTATGGTTCGTGCGCCCTTACTGCGTGCTATTTCGAGCGGTTCGAGTACCGCTCGGGTTGTTCCCGAATGTGAGAATGCCAGCACGGCATCCTCCGGACCGAGCACGGAAGCCGACATCAGCATCATATGCGCGTCATCCTGAACACCGGCTCGAAGCCCGATGCGCAAAAATTTATGGGCGGCATCGCGTGCGATTTGCGCAGAGCCGCCGATACCGTAAAAATCCCGATGACGGGCGCTATGTAAGATGGACGCTGCTCTGTCAAATGCCGTGATATCCAGGATGGCCAGTGTTTCCTCTAGTGCCTGCTTGGCGGTTCTGAACACTTTTTCAACGATTTCCTGCGATGTGTCGTCAGGTGATATTTCGCTATAAAGGCTGGCGGTCTCGGAGCTTTTGTAGTTGGTCAGGGCGTGGCGAAATTCTCTGTAGCCGCTGAATCCGAGCTTCTTTACGATCTTGATGATCATCGCCTCGGATACATCAGCGCTAGTGGCAACTGCCTTTAAAGCCGTGGTCTCGGAGAAATCAGCACGATTTGTCATCGAATCGAGAACCCGGGCTTCAAGGGGAGTCAGGTTCGGCCTTTGCATCCGAATCTGTGCGCCCACAGCCAGTGGGTCATAATCTAAATTTCCGCTCATCTGGTTTTTCTTGTTGCGCTGTCGATTAACATCGCTGCAATTATAATGATACCTGTGGCAAGAAGTTGGTAAAACGCCTGAACATTCATCAAGGTGAGCCCGTTTCTCAGTGAGCCCAATATGATTGCACCGAGAATAGTGCCAACGATACTGCCCTTACCCCCCATCAGTGACGCGCCACCGATGGCGGCGGCCGCTATGGCGTCCAGTTCCCATAGATTGCCCAGCGTGGGCTCAGCCGCACCCAGCCTGCCGACTAAGATCAGCGCGGCGATGGAAGCAAGCACTCCGGAAATAACAAAGGCGGAGATCTTTGTTCTCGCTACAGGAACCCCTGCAATTCTGGCCGCCTCCTGATTGCCGCCAACTGCCATCAGATACTCACCCAGTGGCGTTTTGTTTAATACAATCCAGCACAGCAGGGCGAGTATTGCGACGATCACAACAGGCGTTGGCACCCCCATGATGTCACCGTTGGTTAAGGCCCTGAACTCCTGGGGAATGCCAAATACCGGGTTGCCGCCGGTGTATATCAGTGACAGCGCGCGATACAGCGACAGACCGCCCAGCGTGACGATAAACGGTTGCAGCCCTGCATAAGCAACCAGCACACCATTGAAGAGCCCGCACATAGCGCCTACACCTAATGCTGCCAGTATGGCTACTGGAATTGGTACACCAGACACCATCAGCGAGGCGGAGATAACCGCTGCCAGTGCAGCTATTGGCCCGACGGACAGATCAATCCCGCCAGTTACTATGACCAGGGTCATACCCAGAGCGATGCAGGCGTTTATCGAGGACTGCTGCAGAATGTTAAGCAAGTTTGGCGCGGTTAGGAACACCGGTGTTAGCCAGGAGAAAACAACAAAAATAAGAATCAGACCAAAAAGCGTTCCCAGGTCTCGCATCCCGATCGGGAATTTAAATCTCTTTGCAGCGTCGTGGCTTGTTATATCGTTGGACATAGCGGTGAGTTATCCAGCAAGGTTTTGGTATTTGTTGTTGTATTGGTTTTATGTGATAGGGATACGGCCTGGCTGGTATTGTCAAAATAGTCGGTGCTAGTGGGCCGTGCGGAAAGTTCGGTACCACTTTTCTTCGCCACAGTTGCCATAGCTGCGTTGAAAAAATTCGACGTAGGCCCTGCTATGCCTGCATTTTTTCGCCTTGCTCTGACAGCTGTGGCTGTGAAAAGTCTGTCACCGAACTTTCCGCACGGCCCACTAGTCATTCGCAATCGCCAGTTCCAGCATGGCGTTTTCAGAGATCCTGTCACCATTGAGTTCTCCAGTTATCGTCCCCTCGCACATAACCAGTACACGATCGGCCAAACGAATCAGCTCGGGCATTTCGGATGAAACGACAATGATGGCCTTGCCAGCTGCAGCCAGTCTTTCAACCAGGGAATAGATCTCCGCTTTTGCGCCTACATCGATGCCACGAGTCGGTTCATCAAACAACAAAATTTCAGCCGAGGCTGCCAGCCAACGACCGATGATCACCTTTTGTTGATTGCCACCGCTAAACGTGCCGATGGGCTTATCAATATTCAATGGCCGCAAATCCATGTCTCGAAGAATGTCGAGAGATGCTCGCTCTATTTTTTTGCGACGAATTAAGCCCAGGCTGCTGAACAACTGGAACGAGGGCAGGGCAACATTAGAGGATACCGGGCGCTCGCGTATGATACCGTCACGCTTGCGCTCCTCAGGTAACAATCCCAGTCCTGACTGTATGGCTGCACGCGGGTTATTGCCTGTTACCCTTTTGCCGCGCACTTGCACCGAGCCACTATCAGGACGATCAATACCGGCAATAAGTCTTAGCAGTTCCGTTCGGCCCGCGCCGACTAACCCGGCTATACCTAAAACCTCGCCCTGATGAAGGGTCAGGCTCGCGTTTTTAACAGCTTTGCCGCGGCTCAAACCACTCACCTGCATGACCGGTTCTTGTGTTGCGTGCGAAACATGGGATGCTTCTACCAGCTCCCGCCCAACCATGCTGGCGGCAATTCCGGCCGCATCAGTGTGTGCGAGTTCAGTTACCGCAACGTTCTTACCATCACGCAGAATGGTCGCACGAGAACAGACCTCAAAGATCTCATTCATTTTGTGAGAGACATAAATGATCGAAACATCCTGCTCCGAAAGTTCCTTTATCAAAGCAGCCAGACGTTGAAACTCGGCTGGTGTCAGACTCGATGTCGGTTCGTCCATAGCAATCACTTGCGCATCTTCCATCAGCGCTCGACCAATCTCTATGATTTGCCGCTGTGCAACCTTGAGTGTTCGAATAGGTACTGAAGGGTCTATGTTCGGATCAAGCGACGATAAGACTTCAAGAGCCAACCGCTCCTGCTCTCTGCGGTTTACAAAGGCTTTCCCGAGACGTGTTATTGGCCGACCCAGAAACATGTTTTGCGCAACGCTCAGCTCGGGAACATGCTGGAGTTCCTGGTGAATCATTGCAATGCCGCTTTTGCGAGCCTGCAACGGGTTTTTTATACTGAGCTGCTTACCGTTGACTGTGATGGTACCGGAGTCAGCAGTTAGTACACCGGAGAGTATGTTTAATAACGTAGATTTGCCAGCGCCGTTTTCACCCACCAGCCCATGCACTTCCCCGGGTGCAATGTGCAGGTTTACATCGTCCAGCGCAATGTGTCCGGAGAAACTTTTGCACACGCCATCCAGTCGCAAACGGTGTTCAGGTACCTCATCCAGACTGCGTACAGGCGCGTTGTTAGTTGATTCGATCATAATCCCACAAAACGATTTTCCCGCGACTGCCTGCTACCCGTGTGCCCGGGGCAGGCAGTCTTTCGTTTCTAAAGATATGTGGAGGAATTACTTCAACAACAGTTCCCGAAGTGCCTCCATATCTGACGTTGA
>CAYMVV010000138.1:0-13314 GCA_964393885.1 uncultured Granulosicoccaceae bacterium
CACTGGCCATGAACCCCGACATCATGTTATTCGACGAAGTCACCGCCGCACTGGACCCGGAGACCGTAAAAGAAGTATTGGTAACTATTAAAGATCTGGCGGAAGAGGGCATGACATGCATGCTGGTCACTCATGAAATGGGCTTTGCTCGCGAAATCGCCGACCACATCTATTTCACTGATCGTGGTGTGATAGTTGAGCACGGTCCACCGGCTACATTCTTCTCTGAAGCGACAGACCCTCGCACCCGTGAATTCCTGAGTCAGATTTTGTAACAGCACGAACAGGAACTTGGGCTGGCGCGATAATTAAAGCGCGGCATTTGAATTTCTGTTTTGGCCTGAAATCTTTACAATTGACATGTTTGTAAAGAACATTTATCTTTACATATTGATGATATGTAAAGGATGATTACAGTGTCCAAACTCAGTTCAAAGCGACAGATCACGCTGCCAGCAGAACAGTGCAGGGAGCTTGGCATCGAACCCGGTGATGAGCTCATTAGTTTTATTGCAAACGGACAGCTCACACTCGTTAAAAAAACAAAAGGCGCAGCTCGAGGGCTTCTTAAGAAAGTAAAGCCAAAGGCACGAATCACGGACGAGGAATCCAGAGATAGCGGACGGCCATGATTGCTGTTGATACTAATGTACTACTGCGTTACTTACTGTTGGATGACGAAATACAAGCCAAAAAAGCAGCCGATTTAATTCAATCAGGACAAACCGTCTACATTAGCCATGTGGTACTGGTTGAAACCGTATGGACACTCAAAGGCAAGAAATACAAGCTAACACCAACACAGATTGATGCGACCATAACTGCGCTGTTCGAGGAACAGAATATTGTTGTTCAAGACGAGCAGCTGGTATGGCGTGCACTGGCTGACTATCGTCGTCATGCCGTCGAGGGAACTTCCAGGCTGGACTTTTCTGATGCGCTCATTATGCACACTGGCCAGGATGCTGCTGTCCACTACGCAGAGAAGTTTGGCGGATTCTATACATTTGATGTTGCCGCCATCGACTCACTTCGAGGCGCGAAATCTCCTTGAGAAAGGACAGTTAATCCGTCAATAATAATTTATGATTTAACATAAGAATTGATACGCGTATTTGCGAGGTCGATACCGCAGTTGCGATACCGCGGGGATAGGACGAAAGCAAACGCGAAGATCGGTGATACCTGCAATTCAGCAGGTTATCATCGTTGCAGAGCTATTTGCTTTTTGCGGGTTATCATGAAGCCCATAGACAATCATTCGTACAAAACCATTCGTACAAAATACAGGATACCTTTCTGGTGGAAACCCTATTCAGAAATGCAACGGTAGTTGATGGCAGTGGCAGCGAGCGATATATCGCTGATGTCACTGTGGTGGGTTCCAGAATCACCGCTGTCGGTCAATCAAGCAACGATCAGGAAGCACCCGGGCATGTTCATGTTATTGATGCAGCTGGTCTGGTGCTTTGCCCCGGCTTTATTGATGCACACACGCATGATGATCGTGCGGTTTTGGCATACCCGGATATGACACCAAAAGTGAGCCAGGGTGTGACCACAGTGGTAACCGGCAATTGCGGCATCAGTATCGCACCTCTGTCTGATCGCGAGCCCGTGCCTCCATTGAACCTGCTTGGCGAACAGAAAGAATGGAACTTTCCCGACTTTGACAGTTATGCCGAGGCACTCGACAAATCTCCGGCCGCCGTCAATAGTTTGATGCTAACCGGGCATTCAACGCTCAGAGTAGGGGCGATGGAATCACTCGATAAGCCGGCTACGCGCAAAGAGCTTGATCTGATGTGTGCCCGACTCGATCAAAACCTCAACGCGGGATCTGTCGGGTTCTCTACCGGGCTTGCATATCCGCCCGCCTGTAATGCACCACCCGAAGAGATCACCGAGCTGGTTGCCGTGCTTAAACATCATCAGGGGGTCTACACCACACATATGCGAGACGAGGAAGATGGTGTGGTTGAGTCAGTAGAAGAAACCCTGCGAGTCTGTTTTGACACCGGTGTCTCAACCGTTATCTCTCATCACAAAGCCTGTGGCAAGGCAAACTGGGGCCGCACCAAAGAGACACTTCCGCTTATTGCCAAAGCGCGTGAAACACACCCGGTGTGTTGTGATGTGTACCCGTATACGGCAAGTTCAACCGTCCTGCTAATGTCCTTTATCAACCGATCAGAAAAAATCATGATCACCTGGTCCAAACCACACCCCGAATTTCAAACATGGGACCTGGCTGATATTGTTAAAGAGATGGGTTGCAATCTGGAGACTACAGTGGAGCGACTGCAGCCTGCCGGTGCTATTTACTTCCAGATGTCAGATGCCGATCTTGAGAACGTACTGTCATTTGAAGGCGCGATGATCGGATCTGACGGCTTGCCTCACGATGTGCATCCACACCCCAGATTGTGGGGGACATTTCCCCGTGTGGTCGGACACTACAGCCGCGATAAAAAACTATTCCCGCTGGAAAACGCAATACATCGCATGACAGGGGCAACGGCTGAAAACTTCAACATCAAACAACGCGGGTTAATCAAACCCGGATACCACGCTGATCTGGTGCTGTTTGACCCTGATACAATAGTAGACCGCGCCACTTACGAAACTCCTGAATTGCCATCGACGGGAATCGACTCGGTTATGGTAAATGGCACCTTTACATTTACCAATAAGCAGGTAACCGGGGCTCGTCCGGGCACGTTGCTAACGAGCTAAGCTGATCCGGTAGAGCGTTTGCATCGAGTACGTATAGTTGAAGATCCGGACCGTCGTCTGTTTTAGCTGGTTTTAACTTTCTTCTTTGTGCTCTTCTTTTTACTCGTACTTTTCTTTTTAGATTTGCTGTCTTTGCTGGTCTTTTTGCTGGTATCTTTCTTTGACTTGGTAGATTTTGTTTTTTTGCTTTTTGAATCACTGCTTTTCGAAGTGCTGTTTTTCGAAGCGCTGCTTTTCGAGGTGCTGCTGTTCGAAGAGCTGCTTTCAGTAGAAGTTTTCGCAGTTACTGTTTTATCTTTTTTAGCTTTAGTGGAGCTTTTAGCAGTAGTTTTACCCGTTGGCTTGGTAGCGCCTTTTGTTAAGGACATATACTTACGATTGTTCTTGATGAGGACTTCTCCCATTCCGGGGACATTCGCCAGATCATCGATACTCGAGAAATTACCATTTTTGTTTCGATAAGAAATAATAGCGCTCGCTTTCTTCTCACCAATACCTTTCCAGTTTTCTATCATTGTTGCCGCATCTGCGCGATTGATATCTACCAACTCTGCTGCAATAACAGAGATTGGAGCGATAAGCAGCGATGTTAGCAACAAGCTTATTTTTATTAGTTTATGTACTTCTTTGCGCACATTCATGAATTCACATCCTTTATTAGGTACGTTGTATTCAACATACTATCGGCAAACGCTGCGCTAAAAATAGCTTTCAAAGTGACAGGATGGTGCAGTTGTCAATTCTTTTCAAATCAGAATTTATTCTGAAAGAAAGTTACATATTGTGAATTTGTGGTTTGCTATGACATAAGCCGTAGATCTTAAAAGCTATACACTCGCTTCCAGTTGTCTGTTTTATATAGAGTGTGCCCACTGCTGACATAGTCAATGCAATTGCTCCATCTCTATCCAATAGATGAAATACCACGTCTGAATACCACCTTGAGTTTCGAGTGTCCATTGCCAAACGAGAGCTCTGGCATGCTGCCAGTCTACTAATATTTAAGAAACTGCTCAGCCAAAAGTATCGACCCGGCATTGTCAGGGGTGTAAAGTCGGATACTGAAGTATCAAGAGAAAAGCAGGATGAAAGCATCACACGTAGCGCGTTATCGCGTCGAAACTGAATATCAGATAAAGGGTGTAAAAAGCAACCAACAGAATGTAGAGGTTGAGTGGGGTGACGGTCACAGGTCAATATTTCACAGCATCTGGTTACGTGATAATTGCAGTTGCGATCAGTGTGGTGACCACAGTGGTGGTCACCGGTTTTTTGAACTTAACATGATGCCAGCCCGGCTGGAAAACACCGTCACACACTCAGACGGGATCGTTACAATAACATGGGCAGAAAATAGCCATGTCACACACTATGATTCAGCCTGGTTGCGTAGCCATTGCAACAGCCCACAGGAAAGAGCTAAACGGAGAATCAAACCTGTTTTGTGGGATGCCTCCCTGACTGATAACCTGCCTGAGGTTAACTACACCAAAGCCACTGAAGATCGTGCAGAACTGCTAAAACTCTTTGATGCGGTGCGTACACAGGGTATCTGCCTGCTAACGGACGGCCCGGTCACGCCAGCTGGGACAGAGGAAATTGCCAGCCTGTTGAGTTTTGTACGGGAAACTCACTATGGTCGTGTATTTGAGATAGTGTCCACGAAGAATCCAGCCGTCATAGCCAACGCTCCGGTTCCACTGCGCCCGCATACTGATGAGAATTTTCGCGAGCCACCACCTGGAATCATGATTTTTCATTCTATAAGGGCCAGTGAAGATGGTGGCGGAGAGTCTGTAATGACTGACGGATTCAGGCTGGCTGCAGACTTCAAGGCACAGCATCCGGAAGAATACGAGTTACTCACCACCGTGCCTATTCCTCACAGACGTTTTATAGAGAATGTCGGATTGAGAGCTGAAGCACCAATTATTACGTTGGACTACTTCGGAGAGGTGTGCGAGTTTAGATTAAATGAAAGAACGATGGGGCCACTTGATTTGCCAGCAGACTTAATTGAACCCGTTTATAAGGCACTGGATAAAATGTTCCAACTATCCTACGACAGCCGGTATCACATGCACTATCTGCTTAAAGACGGCCAGGCACTAGTGTTTGACAACGCGCGCGTACTTCATGCGCGCACTGGCTTCAATGGCAATCGGCATGTTCGTTTAACTCATGTAGGCAGTGATGAATTTTACAGCCGCTGGCGACAATTACGCCATCAGCTAAAGGGCGACATCAACTTAATCTAACAACGGCAAGCACTATGACCAAAGAACCCTGGCACGCCGGGAAAATTGCGATCGTAACCGGTGGTACGTCGGGTATAGGGCTGGAGGTGGCTCGTGTACTCGCACAACGCGGCGCAAAAGTCGCTATCGGTGGTCGCCGCAAACCCGATGAATATCCAGAGTTACAGGCTGAGCTACATGCCGAGCTACAGAGTGGCGATTTTCTGCTGGGCCAACTCGATGTTTGTGATACTGAATCTGCTGAGGATTTTCTAAGCCTCGTACAAGAGACCTATGGTGCCCCCGATATTCTTGTCAATTCTGCAGGCATAGCTGTGCACCAGGAAATTTGCGGACACAGCGACAGCGACTGGATATCGGTTATAGAAACCAATCTCAACGGGCCGTTCAGAATGATACGAAGCTGTCTGCCCAACATGATCAGCGCTGGCTGGGGCCGCATTGTAAACATCGCATCTACCGCGGCAAACACTGCTCAATCAACGCATGCAGCATACTGTGCATCCAAGGCGGGCTTACTAGGCTTATCACGTGCTGCTGCATTGGAAGGTGCGAGTCACGGAGTCACATGCACCACGGTAAGTCCAACATGGGTTGAAACTCAAATGCTACGCGAGAGCATTGAAAAAATGGCAAAACGTTCGGGCCGCACAATCGAAGACCAGAGACAGACGATTGCCAACGCGAATCCACAACATCGCCTTGTTCAACCCTCCGAGATCGCCGAGCTGGTTTCATTTTTAAGCTCAGATTTAGCGCCGGCACTGACAATGGAAGACATTCAAATCAATGCAGGGGCGTTCTGGTGATAGCAGTTTTTTCTTTTACGTACACTGCCTGGTCTAAAACTAACTCTTGTCTGCATTGAACGCATTGCGTGATTCGTTAAGCCAGCCCAACTTGTGTTTGCAATTCTTTTTCATCTTCGGGCCGCTCGTCGATCATAGCTTCAAGCTCTTTGCGGACAGAAGTGTAAGCAGGATCGTCAAATCGATTTATCAGTTCATGCTGATCATTGGTGAGGTCATATAATTCACCGGTACCGCTTATTTTATCAAGAGTTAACTTGTGTGTTTTGGTCCGGACCACACGCAGACTCAAGGCAACACCGGCACGGGTAGGGAGAAGATCCCAATAGGCGGTCATTGATTGGTCCTGTAGATTATGTCCAGCATGTATTTGGTTCACCGAGAATACTTTTGTCAGGTTCAATTCCGTGACCGGGAACATCACCAATACTGATGCTGCCATCTTTTCTGGCGGGACCGTTGGCGTCAAGCCGGGGTGAGACATAGCCGGACAAATCACACACGTTCAATACATACTTTTCAGGTGTTGCTGTTGCCAGGTGCAGGGCAGTGGCGGTAGTGATGTCTGAGCCCCAGGTGTCTTCGATGCACATTTTTGCACCCAGATGAATACAAAGATCACGCGCCTTTCGCGTTGCACTGAGGCCGCCGAACTTAGATAATTTCAGAGCCACAGCGTCCATGCATCCCAGTTTATGGGCGTTAAGAAGTGATGCTGTATCAAAAGCGTTTTCATCGATTTTCATTGGCAGGCCGGTTGTGGCCTTAACCTTCGCACATTCTTCGAGCGTTTTACACGGTTGTTCGAGCATGATATCGAGGTGCGCAACTGCACGTGCCACCCGTGTTGCATCGAGCTGCGTAGCGCCGCAATTCCAGTCGCCATAGACAAGAGGTCCGTCGCTAACAGATTCACGCACGCGTATTAAACGCTCGACATCTGTTTGCCAGTTATTATCGGAACCCAGCTTACATTGGAACTGTGTAATACCTTGCCGGTGCGCCTGCTTTGCGATCTTTGCCATTTCATCAGGTGCAATACAGGTAATCGAGTGATAAAGCGGGAGTTCATGACTGTGTTTTCCACCGAGCAATTTATACAATGGTTGTCCGCAAGCCTTGGCAGTTAGATCCCATAGCGCTGTGTCTATAGCTGACTTAGCATAGTCGTGACCAGGTAACCACGCGTTGAGTTTGGACATCAACGCTTCCGGCCCGACCGGGTCTGCGCCTAAAATGTGGGCAGACATCTCTTCTACAGCGGGCGCGACACCATCGGCATAGGCGGGTAGATAGTGCGGTATTGGACAAACCTCCCCCCATCCGCTTTGATTGGTGTCGGTTACCAGCTCTATGACCACGGTGTCCACGGTATCGCAGGTTTTACCATCTGCCATGTAGTAGGTTTCATGACTGGTTAGTGGAACCTTCCAAAGACTGATGCCGGTGATTTTCATCGTACACTCACGAATAGACCGCTACAGGATCACCCAATAGGTTTTCATCTGGCACCACGCCATGACCGGGGGTATCGTCAACGGTAATATAGCCGTCGACGCATCGGGGGCCACTGCCGGGAGCGATATCTAATGTGAGCATATCCTGGCACGACCAGCAAGCTTTTATAAATTCATCCGGTATAGATTGGGCCAGATGTGCCGCTTCTGTATCAGCCAGTACCGAGCCACCTGTGGCCATCACAAACATTTGTATACCGTGAGCCATGGCGATATCTCGCATCCGGCGCGCCTTGGTTAATCCGCCGACACGGTTTAGCTTGATACCGAATACATCGGCAATGCCTTCGCGTGCTATTCGGGTTGCGTCCTGCAGCGTGACCAGTGATTCATCGACACTGATAGGTGAGGTAGTAACGCTTCTTATTGCGGCAATATCATCGAGGGTTTCACCGGGTTGTTCAAAGGTCACACCAAGATCTGCAACAGCATTCATCACTATACTGGCTTCACGGCGTGTCCAGGCTCTGTTGGCATCGTACAGCAGAATGTCATCGGGCAGACGGTTGGATTCGATATGTTGAATGCGCTCTATGTCTTTGCTGGTATCACTTCCGCCGACCTTTGCAGAATGCGCTACGTAACCTTTACTGCGATAGGCGTTAACTATTCCCATTATATAGTCGGGCTCACCGGACGACACCGATGAAGCGGCGGGTGTTCCCGATTCCCGCTTACCACCCAATAGATCGGCGATAGACAGATCACTGAATTTGCCCAAGATATCCCAACAGGCAAGATCAACTGGTTGTTTAGCGTATAGATGCCCTGGTAAGCAAAGATCCATTGCGCGTTCAACCACTTCCAGCTTACGTGGATCCTGACCCAGTATGACAGGTGCCATGGTTTCAATGCCTGCACGAATACCCGGGCCGTGTGCCGGCACATACGTATGGCCCCATGGGGTGCCTTCTCCCCAGCCAACAATGCCTGCATCTGTTTCTACCTTTACAAACGTTGCATCGAGTACTTCGAACTTGAGTCTTCCACCGGATAACCAGTAAGGATCTTTAAGAGGAAGATTTTGTTGATAAACAGATAGCCTGGTTATTTTCACGGTAGGTTACTCCTGTTACGCAATTCGTGTGAAACATTACACGGCATCTGTGCGTGGCAGTAAGTTATCGGGATCATAAGCGGGTGAGTCGTGGACCACTGCTGATCGTTCCCTGCCGGCAATAACAACGGTTAAAGCAGTGCCCGGTTTTGCAGCCAGCGGTTTAATGTACGCAAAAGCCAAAATGGTCCCCACCGTATGACTGTAAACCACAGACGCAGTAGACCCGACAAGCCGGCCATTGTGCAGCACAGCTTCTCCCCCATGACCATCTTCTGAACCGTTAGGCTCTATGTGCAGATAGGCGCAAACCCAGGGTAACGGCTTTTCCAGACTGCGACGTGTGGCTTCATCCCCGGTGAATGCCTTGTCCAGTTTTACAAAACGCATGACATCTGCTTCTGGCAGAGTAACTTCATTGGTTAACTCGGATGCACCTTTGAACATTTTTTCCATCCGCATGATATTCATAGCGAATGAGCCATAATTACCAATGCCGTGCTGTTGGCCAGCATTCCAGAGTGCAGTGTATACCGGTAGCAGATGTTGCCGCTCGGTATGAATTTCCCACCCCAGCTCACCGGCGTATGACATTCGCATCGCCCAGCACGAGTGGTTGGCTATGGTGATTTGCTGTGCGCTTAGCCAGCGGAAGTTTGTGTTATCGAGCGGCGAATCGGTGCACTGTGACAATACCTCTCTACTGTGAGGGCCATTGATGGTCAGTGCGCCCCATGCGTCTGACTGGTTGATGATGTTGACGGTGTGCGCCGAGTGCTGCGGATGCAGTTGCAGCAAGTCGAGCAGCCGCTGTTCAAAAAATGCCGCGCAAACCAGGTAGTAGCAATTTTCATCCAGCTTGACCACGGTGGCCTCAAGCTCTATGCGGCCACGCTGGTTTAAAAAGTGAGTCAGTACAATACTGCCTGTATTAAGCGGTAGTCGATTGGCAATCATCGGTTCGAGAAAAGTCTCGGCGTCTGCACCTTGTACTTCGATCTTGGTGAAAGCGCACAAGTCCATGATGCCCACAGCTTTGCGTACACAGGCCACTTCTATCGCGAGCAGATCGTGAAGCTGGTTTCGCCTGAAAGAATACTGGTCTTGCTGGCTTATGTTGTCCGTTGCAAACCACCTTGGTCGTTCGTGTCCGTAAACTTCTTCGAAAACAGCGCCCTGATTTTTCAATATTTCATAGAGTGGAGATGGCTTAACCGGTCGTCCAGCGAAACGGTTGTAGTGCGGGTAGGGTATTTCGTGTCGCAGGCAATAGTCTTCTTTGGCCTTTATCACCTGCCATGGCTTGTCTGCGTATGCACCGAAGCGACGCGGGTCATAGTCTCGCATAGAAATATCTGCAGCACCGTGCACTATCCACCGTGCCAACTCCCGTGTAAGACCCGGGCCCCAGCCAATGCCGATTTGGGTGCCGCAACAGCACCAGTAATTGCGTACACCCGGTGCCGGACCAATCAGCGGATTACCATCGGGCGGGTGTGATATGGCGCCATGAATATCTCGTTTAATACCGAGTTCTGCCAACACTGGCATACGCTCCATGGCGTTCGTCAACCATGGCATCACACGATCGTAGTCGGGGTCGAACAAATGGTTCTCTGCGTCCCACGGGCAATAATCTTCCCATACAGAGTTTGGATTGGCTTTTTCGTATATGCCTATTAAGCCGGATTTTTGTTCCATGCGGATGTAGCCTGAGACCAGACGATCATCGCGCACTACCGGTAGCTCACGTTCCAGAGACTCAAACTCGGGTACTGACTCTGTAACAAAGTAGTGATGAGTCATTGATGTCATCGGCAGTTGCAGGCCTGACCACTCACCAATTTGTCTTGCGTAGGTGCCGCCGGCATTAACAATATGTTCGCATACGATGTCACCTTGTTCGGTGCTGACTTTCCACTCACCGTTGTCGAGTTGCTTGACATCTGTTGCTCGACACTGGCGAATAATGCGGGCACCAAGCTTTCTGGCTCCTGCGGCTAACGCCTGCGTTACACCTGACGGATCAACATGTCCATCGTCTGGCGTGTAGAGTGCGCCGAGTACACCATCGAGGTTATAGAACGGGTGTTTAGAGCGAATAAACCCGGCATCGACCAGTTCGATATTGAAACCCAGTGACTGGCCAACACTCAGCGTGTGCCGCAGCCAGTCCATTTCATCTTCTTCGTAAGCAACACGAAACGAACCACACCCGTGCCAGGTGACGTTAACACCGGTTTGCGCTTCCAGTGCACCGCTGTACAGACCGATGTTGTAGTCAACACATTTGCCCAGACTGAAGCTTGAGGTTGAGTGTGTGATTTGCCCGGCTGCATGCCAGGTAGACCCGGAGGTCAACTCGGCTTTTTCCAGCAGCACAACGTCAGTGACGCCTTCATGCGCGAGGTGGTAGGCGAGGCCGCAGCCCATAACGCCACCGCCGACAATAACGACACGCGCCTGTGTCGGGAAGGCCGCTGTGTTTGTGGGCATCATAAAGATTCGCTAAGAAGTTCAATTGCAATGGTATTTAAACAAATGTACCCTTGTCAAACAAAAATAAAATAAACGTACCATCGTGAATAGCGACAGCTCATTTACAGCAAGCAAGCTTACAGTTGTAACGTGCTGTACTGGTTTAAACGCGTGTTGGAAATAATCAGCTGCGAGAGTGTGTGAAATGAAATCAACGTCGTCCGCAACAGGTAATTCGCAGGACGTGTTGTCGTCATTGTCTGACGGCATAGAAAGCCTGACTCCGGAGATGCGTAAAGCTGCTGCGTACGTTCTGGATAATCCCAATGATGTCAGTGTTTCTTCAATACGGGAAATTGCAGCGGTTGCTGATGTGAAACCCAATACCTTTGTGCGTCTCGCACATACACTGGGTTTTGATGGCTATGAGGAATTCCGCTCGCCATTCAGGGAAGAGGTGCGTAAGGGACCAGTAAGTTTTCCCGATCGGGCGCGCTGGTTTCAATCGATTGGAAAGCGTGATGCATTGGGCGCCTTGTATCGTGACATGATCAGTAGTGCGATCGGCAATATTGAAGAAACATTTGCAGCGATTGATGCCAGTGAGTTGAATCAAGCGGCTGATGTTATTTTAAAATCACGCCAGGTGTTCACATTGGGTGTGGGTGTCAATAATTCTAACGCCAATAACTTTACCTACCTTGCCAGTACCGGCATGGTGCAGTTTCACGCTATCCCCAAGCCAGGTAGCGTGCCTGCTGATGATCTGGCTTTTGCCAATCGGCAGGATGTATTGATAGCGATTACCTGCAAACCCTACCGTGTCGAGGTTGTCGAAGCGGTGGAAATTGCGAGGGAGCAGGGTATGACTGTTATCGGCATATCGGACAGTGCGGCATCTCCGATTATCACCGGTTCTGAATTTGGTTTCGTCGTCTCCGTAGATACACCGCAATTTTTTCCGTCGTCAGTATCGACCATCGCTTTACTTGAAACGCTGCTGTCGTTTGTTATCGGACGTGCAGACGCCAAAATTGTAAAGCGGGTAGAAGAATTCCACAGACGACGCCATGCGTTAGGGCTCTATCATGATGAAATACAGGCTTAGGTATTACGCCTCGCGCACGTGTGTAGCTTTTATTACGTCAGAGACTTTTGATTCAGGGAATAGCTCGCTATGAAATCGCCCGATCTACCGATCCGTTCTCTCGATGCTCGTTACTACACCGATCCTGAGGTATTTAAGCAGGAACAGCAAGGCGTGCTGTCACGTACCTGGCAGTTTGCAGGGCATAGTTCATCGCTAAAGTCTGCGGGTGACTACTTTACCTTTGAAATAGCGGGCGAGAGTCTGTTTTGTGTATTAACTCGCGAAGGTGATATCAAAGGCTACTACAACGTTTGCCAACACCGAGCACACCAGTTGGTGAAAGACAGTGGCAATGCACCGATGATTGTTTGCCCTTACCACGCCTGGTCTTATGAGTTAACCGGTCAATTGCGCGGCGGACCGAACACAAAATCTGTACAGGGTTTCGATAAAACCAAAATTTGTTTAACTGAAGTACGCATTGAGAATTTCTGCGGTTTTTTATTCGCCAATCTTGATTCAGATGCCAAAGCCATGGACGAGTGGTATCCGAATGTTCGTGAAGAGCTCTCTCAGTTTGTACCACACATCGAAAAGCTTAAGCCGGTGGAGTGGGTTGATGTGCCGGAAAAATGCAACTGGAAAGTCTCTGTTGAAAATTATTCCGAGTGTTATCACTGTCAGCTGAACCACCCGACGTTTGCCAACGGCATTGTCAAGGCAAGCACCTATGACATCCAACCACAGGGATACTGCCTTCGGCATACAACCGAATGCCAGAACCTCGATCAAATGACCTACCCGATAGATGTTACTGCCAATGAGTACGCAGGCCAGTACTCTAGCTGGTTTTTATGGCCGTTGATGTCTTTTCAAGTGTACCCCGGCAATGTCCTGAATACCTATCACTGGCGTGCTGTTGATAGCAAGAATGTGCTGCTTTGGCGAGGCTGGTACTCGACAAACGATAGCGATACCGACATGCTGCACGAACTCGCCGTTCAGGACAGACAAACCACAGTTGAAGAAGATATCCATCTGGTGGAATCGGTACAGCGAGGTTTACAAAGCCGGGGTTACAAGCCCGGGCCACTGGTGCTTGATCCGGAATGTGGCGTGAGATCAGAGCATTCGATTGCCGTATTGCAGCAATGGATGCGTGAGGCGGTTGACGGGTAGCGATGACATAGTCGGCAACAAAAAACTGTATTTACTTCTAGCCTGGATTATTGATGAGGATTCGGCGTCCAGAGGAAATCTGGCGTCGAATAGACACACTGCTATTTTGAAAAAGGTACCCAAAAAGTGGTTTGTAACTGTATACATAGTATTTCGCTAACATTTACTTGTCGCCTTATGAATAAACCAG
>CAYMVV010000139.1:0-11733 GCA_964393885.1 uncultured Granulosicoccaceae bacterium
TTTTCGAGTGCTAGGGATTTTATTGCTTGAAATAATCTGGGCGTCCATATATGGCACATTGAGCGCTGTCAGCCAGGGATGGCTGTTTGCGCGGCCCATTTGCACGGTCACTCTCAAAATTCCGCAGGAACCCTTGGGCTGATTGGCCGCAAAAGACTTTTTGCTTCGTTTTTGGTCTTTCAAAAATGAAGGCCTCCGGCAGGGAATGTCTTGTTAGCTGCGCGACAGCGCACCGCTCGCCGGGGCGAAATCTCCTAGATCTGATCAAGCACCTGAAACAGATTTCGAATTGCATTACCACTCTTCAGCAACACAATTACAAAGCCTCCCTAATGGCACATAAACGGTACCGTAAACACGGCTGTAACAGATGGCATCCCTCGCAACCGCCGGAGCATCTTTTGTCTCTCGCCTGCAGCGATATGCGCGTTAAATACCGTTGGTATCTCAGACGCTTCAATGCGATTAACACCAACACCTTCGCTGGCAACACGCTGTAACGCCTGCTCGTCATCGGTGATCACGTAGTAGATGTACTCGTCAATATTTGCACCGCTCATCGCAGTGTATTTGTTGAGGTAAGTCTCCGCTAACAGCGTTTTCACAGACGCGTACATCCGGGCATCGACCTCGCCAACTCCCCATCCGGCAAACGAACAGGTGCCTACCATCAGCAGCCAGCGACAAGCCGACATTAGGTCGAAATCGTCAGTCATGGCAAAACCTTAGCACGTCGGCACCCTTTATGTGCTGTCGAACTACCCGCGATTTTTAAATACATAGCACTCTCTTATTGACCATTGCGTAATCAGTTAACTGGCTTGAGTCAACGATTCACGCTCTACTATGGTGGGCGTTAGTTCATGACTAGCGGATGGTTTACCACCCCTTAGCATTTGTAGCAGAGATTGCGCTGCAAGACCTCCCATGTCTCTGTGTGGCACATGTACGGTAGTCAATGGAGGGTCGATAACAGTGGCAACTTCGATGTCATCGAACCCCGTGACCGAGACATCATGCGGAACGCGAAACCCCATTTTTCTGGCTTGCATTATTGCACCTACTGCCAGTATGTCATTTCCGCACACCAACACGGTTGGCCGCACTCCCGCAGAAGGAGACAATAGCAACTCGGCGGCTTTCCCCCCTTCCTCGTAGCTATAGGCGGCTTCAACCACGGATAGTGACACAGCTTCGTGTGAATGACGGTTTATCATATCGCGAACGCCACAGAGGCGATCTCTGGCTCGATCATTATCTGTAGTCAAACCGGCGATCATTCCAATTGCACGGTGTCCATAACTCAAAACCTTTTGCAGCATCGCGCCTGCGGCAGCGTGGTTATCAAATCCAACATAAGTGTGATCAGAATCGTGCTGAAAGGTCCATGCAACAACATAGGGTATGCTGCGCGTATTTAAAAACTCATACACCGACGAACGTCGTTGTTTGCCAATCAGCAAAAGGCCATCGGCACCTCTTGCCACCAGCGCCCTCACCTGCTCCTCTTCCAGATCGGAGCGATAGGACGAACTCGCCACCAACAATGTGCAGCCACCCTTCGACAGCGTCTCCTGGAAAGATTGCAGACCTCGCGCGAATATCGCATTTTCCATCGTAGGTATTACCGCACCAATGGTATTGGTGCGCCTTGCCGCCAGCGCACGGGCGCCAAAGTTTGGCGAATAGCCGAGCCGGGCCACGGCGTCGAGCACCCGCTCGCGGGTTTGCTGCACCACTGATTCCGGATTGTTGAGCGCCCTCGACACCGTGGCCGTAGACACTTTCGCCTCTGTTGCAACATCCTGCAAGGTAGGTACTGTCGAGGATCGCAAAACACACTCCAATGAATTTGGCCGCAAAATCGATTGTGTAGAACTTGCGGTAAAATCTAATGTAAGCGCTTGCATTCTGCAACTATCCGCGTTAAAACTAGCGACTCGTTTGCAACTGCCGGTAAGTTTTGGCCAGAGTTCCGGATGTTTAAACCACTCGCAATCAACGTGTAATAACGGTTGCCGGTTAAAAAAGAGATTGGCGTAGGCAGTTGAAAAGTCCCATCACAGCAGACCAGCTATTCCTGCACAAGTCCCAGTCGATGCCACTATCCGGACGGCATTGATTGACTATTGCGCTTGCTGTCCGCTTGGCGATTTATGTCGTCTGTTGCCTGACACTATTGGATGTCTGACACCAGCGGCGCGCTGCATCGACGTTGTTACGCGGCGTTATTGTGCTCTGATCCACGGCGTGCCGCACGTTGACTCAAATTACAGGAAGTCCTTAAGTGACCATTGAATACCTGAAAAAAGCTGACCTCACGTCTGCCAGCAATGCTGATGATGTCAGTCAAACCGTTAAGGAAATCCTCAACAAAATCGAAACCGGGGGTGACGAGGTCGCTCTGGCCTATGCGAAACAATTCGACAAGTATGAAGGCAATATAGAACTTACCGCTGCAGAAATTGATGCAGCTACTGCACTGGTACCAGCGAAACTGCAGCAAGATATCCAGTTTGCCTACAACAATGTCAAGCGCTTTGCAGAAGCACAAAAAACCACCCTGCAAGACGTCGAGTGCGAAATCGTACCGGGCTTGATCGCTGGCCAGAAAACTATTCCGGTTCGCACCGCGGGTTGTTATATACCCGGTGGTCGTTACTCTCATATTGCCTCGGCAATTATGACAGTGACTACTGCCAGAGTCGCCGGCTGCGAGAACATAATCGCTTGCTCGCCACCCCGGCCCGATATTGGCATCGCACCGGCAATCGTCTATGCAGCCCATATCTGCGGAGCAAATAAAATCATGGCACTCGGAGGGGTGCAAGGTGTGGCAGCGATGGCATTTGGTCTGCTAGGCTTACCTAAAGCCGACATTCTGGTTGGCCCGGGTAATCAGTTTGTAGCCGAAGCAAAGCGCATCCTGTTTGGACGGGTGGGTATTGATATGTTCGCAGGTCCGACTGACAGCCTGATTCTGGCCGACGATTCAGCAGACCCGATGGTCGTAGCTACTGATCTTGTAGGCCAGGCAGAGCACGGTTACAACTCGCCCGTCTGGCTGGTTACGAACGACAGGCCACTGGCCGAAAGTGTAATGACTATTGTCCCGGACCTGATCGCCGATCTGCCGGAGACCAACAGGGTAAACGCAGAGGCCGCATGGCGCGACTACGCTGAAGTTATCCTGTGCGATAACCGCGAGGAGATGGCTTCAGTGTCAGACGACTATGCTCCGGAGCACCTGACCGTGCAGGCTCAGGATCTGCCCTGGTGGCTGGATCGTTTGCGTTGCTACGGTTCTCTTTTCCTCGGTGAAGAGACCACTGTCGCGTTCGGAGACAAGGCATCCGGAACCAACCACGTATTGCCTACTTCCAGTTCCGCCAAATACACCGGTGGCTTGTCGGTGCACAAGTTCATGAAGATCGTTACCTGGCAGCGTGCGACCAAAGAGGGATCAAAGCCAATTGCCGAGGCTACCGCACGCATCTCCAGACTGGAAGGCATGGAGGGCCATGCCCGCACCGCGGATATCAGACTAAAAAAATACTTTCCAAACGAATCCTTCGACCTGACTGGCAATGAATAATCCAAATTGTTCCTGACGGCGGGTATCGAATAGAAATCTAGATCAACAAACTGTATCCGTTCTTCTTCTGATACGTATCGACCAAGGAACCAACTGACTGTGTCAATAGACAATAAAATCGTAGCTGACCTGGTAGCTAATGACGTGGGGTTCGTTACGACTGTTCCCTGTAAACAACTGGCAGGTGTTATCGATGCCATTGATAAGAGCCCCGATATACTACACGTACCTTCTAATAAGGAAGACGAAGGCATGGGTTTATGTGCAGGTGCTTTTATGGGCGGTACCCGACCGGCAATTATCATGCAAAACACAGCTATCGGCGTCACCATCAATACACTGGTTACATTGATCCAGTACTATCGTATGCCACTTCCCATGTTGATTTCATACCGCGGTGAACTGGGCGAGCCAGTCGCCTGCCAGGTTGAAATGGCAGTGCATACCAAAGCCTTGCTGGCTCAGCTAAACATTCCGACATATCACTTCCATCACGAAGATGACGCTGCAGAACTGGATGCTATTCTTAAACACACATTCATGTGCAACAAGCCGGTAGCCATACTAACCGACGCAACATTCTGGAAGGGGTACTAGTTATGATTCGCTCTGAAGTGCTAAAAGAAATCGCACCGGTCCTGTCCGATCAACTGGTTATTTGCAACATCGGCATTCCAAGCCAAGAATTGCATATGATCGATGATCAGCCGAGTAATTTCTACATGCTGGGGACCATGGGGCTTGCCTCTTCTATTGGCTTTGGACTTGCCATGGTGCAGCAGAAGAAAGTCATTGCGATCGACGGCGATGGCTCGATATTAACCAATCTGGGCACGCTACCGACCATTGCCAACAATAAAGCCGATAATTTTATTCTATTAATAATCGACAACGGCAGCTATGGCAGCACAGGTGATCAACCCACCTATGCCGGCATGCAAACCTCCCTGACAGAAGTAGCCAAATCGTGCGGTTGCGACAACGTTGTCGAGTGCGCCGCAGCCGATACAAAACAGGAACTGGAAAAAGCAATTGCAGGTTCCAGGAAGACTATTATTGTTTGCAAGTGCGAAAGCGGTAATGTCAAAGTACCGGTTATCACCATGGACCCGGTGGTGATACGCGATCGATTCATGAAGCAAGTCTCCGCGCCTTGATCAAGGACCTTGATCCTGGACCTTGATCCTGGACCTTGGAACTGGACCTTGGAACTGGACCTTGACAGGGAATTCTGCACGTACAAAGCCTTATAACCACGCCTGCTTTTCTTCAAAGCATAGTTAAGTGCATGACAGAGTTAATTCAGGTAAAACAGCCTGCGGGGTGGGTAATACACTCACCCGCTCGGGGCAATCACTGTTTTTATCCGGACGATTTGTTCGAGCCGATCAGCTCGATCTTCTCCTTACTGACAACGATCAAACGGCTGCGATACAAACCACCTAACGCCTTTTTATAAGCCTTTTTACTTACACCAAACGCTGCGTAAATCTTCTCGGGCGGGCTTTTATCTGTCAGCTCGGAAATACCGCCATTAACTTTCAAAAATTCCAGAATACGCGTTTCCAGGTCCCCTCGACCGGCAGCACCGGATTTTTGTAACAGCAGATCAATTTTGCCGTCTTCTCTGATGGCTTTGATAAAACCTTCTCGCTTGTCACCAACACAGATGTCTGTAAAAATCTCATTGTGAAAGATCATTCCCAGATGCGTCCCGTCAACCACAGCCTTGTAACCCAGATCCGTGCGCTGGCAAACAAGTAGTTCGACAGACTGACCGGCTTTGAATACACCATCGTCTTCATCGGTCAGATACTGGTACAGTTTGGCACTGGCAATCATACGATGACTCGACTCATCCAGCATCGCCATGACCACACACAGACTTCCGATACCCATATCACCCATTTGCTCAGAACGCGGCACGAACAAATCAGCGTTTAATCCCCAGTCGAGAAATGCACCATGGTCAGTCAAAGATACCACCTTTAATGCAGCGCACTGACCGACTTCGATCGTTGGATGAATAGCACTGGCAACTAACGTATCGTCAGAATCAATATAGATAAAGACTTTCAGTTGTTCGCCTATCTCAACCTGTTTTGGTGCGCCTGCACGCAGTAGCAGTACCTCGCCGTGCTCCTCGCCATCCAGATAGACTCCGTAAGGTCCAATTCGAGCAACTTCGAGCGTACCGACTTTCCCGATTTCAACCATGGTAGCTGTCCGGAGACTCCTCTTTTTGGAGATTGAGTGGAGATTTAGTAAAGGCCTTGTAGAAATGCAGCAGCACAGGTAGAACCTCGCACTTTCGCATCAGCTACACGCAATTTCCCTCGACATACTATCACTTCAGGTTGCCGGCCGGACCGACAACTCCAACCAGTAACAGCCACAATAAATGCATCAAGGGAATTCCGCAGACACTACCCCGAACCTATCAGTCACCATATGACGACAGCCTGGCAACTACCTTGTCAACTGAGCCAGCGGGCGTGGCAAACTGGCTTGACGACCAATGAACAGGATAACCTTGCCAATAGTTCTCCCCCGGTTGCGCGATCCCGGCAATCGGGGTTCGCTATCGGCAGTCATTGTGCTTCCCTATTCCGTACTCTGGACTGCGGCATCATTGTTGTAGCGCTTACCCTTGTGCTTATGGCCCGCCCTGCGGTCTTTTCTACCACCGCGCCCACGCTGTTTTTCAACGAAATCCAGTCCGGCACGCTCCTGATCGGACAAGGTTCCATCCTGATTGACATCAAACTGAGCCTCTAATACGGCGCGGCGCTGATCGCGTGCCATTCTGCGCTCTTCACGAGACAGTTCGCCATCTCCATCAGCATCAAACTGCAAAACCAATTGTCCATAACGAGCGTCTTTGACTTTTCTACGCTCCATACGTGAAAGCTCGCCATCTCCATTCGCGTCATATTCGTTGAGCATGGCCGCCCGATGCCGGTCTCTAATTTCAGTTACTTCGCTTACTGATATGACGCCATCGCCATTCATATCAACGTACGTTGGTGGCGTTAGTGCCAAAACAGACGATGAGAAAACAGTAGCAACAAAACCAGTTACTATCGCTGAGCGTCTGGTGAGAATACTTTTCATGTCTCTTGTTTCCTGAATTTTGATATTAGAACTGCCAGGCGGTCAAATGGTTTCACCAGGCAGACAATAAAATTATCGGGCGCAAGTGTGCAACTACTGTGTACGCAACGGGCAACAATTGCGCAGATACGCACCGGTCGTCGATGTTCGAACCTGGTTCGAACCAGGTTAGAGCTGGCAATGCCCTCTATCACGCCTGATCAAATTGCTCTACCTGATACTTGTAACCAATGCCATAAACCGAATGAATATATTCGTTTTCTATGTCCAGGGACTGAATCTTTTGCCGTAGTTTCTTTACGTGGCTGTCAATTGTGCGGTCACTGACTATGCGGTTATCCGGATAGATCATGCTCATCAATTGACTACGACCGAAAATTCTGCCAGCTTGTCCCATCAGGGTTTTTAATAACTTTAACTCTACGGCCGTTAGAGAACAGGATTTTTCGCCATACATCATTTGTGCTGTGTGTTCAGAAATCTTAAGGTTGCCGGTATCTGCCGCGAAGCCATTTTGGGTTTCCGGCGCTGCTCTGCGTAACACCGCTTTAACCCGAGCGATTACTTCTCTGGGACTAAAGGGTTTGCATATATAATCATCGGCACCAATCTCAAGCCCGAGCAGCCTGTCTATCTCATCTACTCGCGCGGTTAAGATGATAATAGGTACCTGCGAGGTTTTTCTTATTTCCCTGCAAATCGTCAAACCGTCCGTACCAGGCAACATTAGATCGAGCAAAATAAGATCAGGCAACGAAGATTGCAGCTGCTGAAGTGCCTCGGAACCATCACTGTAGTGCCGAGTAAGGTAGCCTTCATTCACCAGGTAGTCGTTCAACAACGCAACCAGCTTGGGCTCGTCCTCTACAATCGCAATTTCCATACTCATCGTGTCAGTGTCCTCAAGCCTTTACGGTAGCCGGAAAATCTATTGTAAGCTTCAGCCCGCCTAACGAAGAAAGAGATGCCTCGATAGATCCCTCGTGCGCCTGAACAATTCTGGCCACAATTGACAGGCCGAGCCCGGCTCCACCAAACTCGCGGCTTCGCGATTGCTCGGCACGAAACAGTGGCTCAAACAACCGTGTCAGTTCGTCTTTTGCTACGCCGGGGGATGAGTCTTCCCAGATGAGCCTTACGCGCCCCGATCCGGCAGACAATGCAACGCGAACGGCGCCGGGTGTGTTGGTGTAGCGTACCGAGTTTTGTAACAGATTAGAGACCAACTGGCCCAGACGCTGTTCATCGCCGCTAATAAGGTATGGTTTGCCGCTTACCTCAAGCGACAAAGTCAACTGTGCATCACCGAGCAATGCTTCGGCACACTGAATTTGTGATTCGAGCAGATCACCAAGGCAAAGGGGTGCCATGCGATATTCCAAAGCCCCGACGTCTGACAACGATAGTTGGTGCAGATCATCTATTAAATGCGTCAGTTTGCATACTTCCGTATGTATAGAGTCAACCGCATCACCATCCATTTTACGCACGCCATCCTGCATGGCTTCAAGCTCTCCCTGCAGGACTGCCACAGGTGTTCTCAGTTCATGTGATATCTCGGCGATCCAACGACGTCGTGCGTCTCGATTGACCTCAAGCGTACTGGCAAGCGTGTTAATACCTCCGGCCAAATCTGCGATTTCATCTTTACGTTTTAATTCAACCCGGTGTGAGTAATTCCCGTGGCTAACCTCGGAAATAGCCCCGTTTAGAGTCAGCAGGGGTTTCACCAGCCAGCTTGCCAATGGAATCGACAGGATTGCTGATAACAGGACCATCGCCAATGCACCCCAGGCAAAACTGTTGCGTTGCTGGAATTCAAATGCCCGATCCAGGCTTGTATTCAGTCGAGCTATTTTTCTTACACCTAAATAACCAACTACCTGATCTTTACTGACTAACGATAACCAGGACACATTGTCGAGAGATTTGGCCGAACCGGCGATTACACGTTTTTTGCTATCAGCCAACAGATGTACGGGCATGCCTCTGGCGCGCCGAACGCGTTCGCCTCGTTTGCGTGGCTGAGACGGCGCATTTTGCGCAAGATGTCGAGCCGATTCTCGCGACTCCCGCCTGGACTTGCGAATCCGGTTGGAAAAGGAGCTGCCATCGACGTTGTCAGTTTCAACGTTATCAGGGATCGATTCCTGAGCGTTGGCGCCGTTTTGTTGCTGGCCGCGACGAAGCCTTGCGTAGTCCGCAAGCAACCGCCTCCATTCTCGGGTGTTGCCTTTTGCCCAATCCCATCCGTTGCTGCGCTCGTATCGCTCTATGATGTTGTCGAGCAACGGCTGCAACTGTTGCTGTTCAGCGCTGTTGATATAGCCGAGAAACCCGCGGCTAAAACTCCAGCTGCTGATTACAAACATTAACGAAATCAGAATAGTGCTGGCAGCAAGCAGGATTAAAAAAAGCTGATATTTCAAACGCATTGGCGAGCAGCATACTCCCTGTTCATCCTAAGTATATCCAGCGTAGCGCACCACAATGTGCAAACAAATTGGAGATTGGCCAGTCTGATTCAAATTACATGAAACACGTCAACCGGGGTTCAGTGTTATCTGAAAACAGCTTCAAACTGTCGGCCGGTATGGCTCGATCAAGCAGATATCAATCAGCCATAGTGATTTGCTTTTACAGAGGCCAGAAACGCCATGAGCAGCTTGTCACTGCACGCACGGTAGTGTTTGTTATCTGCTTTCCTGAACAGTGCACTTAGCTCATGCTTACTCAGAACCACCTCGACATCGGCCAGCATTTGCAGTAAATCATCCGCTTCTAAACCAAGCGCTATCTTTAATTTTCGAAAAATCAAATTGTTCGTTAATTGGTCTTCAAGCGGTGGAGACTTGTCGCTTGGTCCGCGACACTCGGTAATAAATCCGTTTAAAAATTGTATTGCTACCGAGTCGGTACACCAGCGCGCATCTGTCAGCGTACCCGCAGAACTGAACTGACTCTCGGCTACCTGCGCACCACCAAGTCCGCAGATGCGCGACATCTCCTGCGCATTCAAGGCAAATATCGATTGTATCTGGTTGAGCAATTCCGTGGCGGTCATAGATTCCTGTTCGAGTTTCAATAGCTCGGGTAGATTTTATTTTTTAAGCCACTGACATTGTACCAGCTCACATAGCCTACTTTGATCATTAGGACGGAAATTGTGAGGACTGAAACTGTAAGGACGGAGCGCTACCTGTTATCGGTACTACTGGATGCCCAAATCAGACTGTATACCTTTAGACCACCGTTCTACCATTGCGCCGGAGACCTGTTTTTCACAGATTAAATTTTTGACAACAAAGGAAAAAATAGCCTGCTGACTGATACATCAGCGCAATTGCAGGATACAATGCCGGAGAAAGCGATTGAACTCATGAACGACGAAATCACATCTCCACCCGCTTTTGAGCCAAAGACCTACCACGAGCCGGCAGCTGCGGTTGATCGCCTGATCGAGATATACGACAGGAACACCAGTTTCCTGCGCGACTCATTCAGTCTCTACCTGGCGGGAGAATTACCCGGCAACAAGCATCGTGCTTACTACCCGGAAATTCGATTCCGCAACGATACCTATGCCAGAGTTACATCCAGGTTATCTTACGGGCACGTCAGCCAGCCCGGACTCTATTCCAGCACTATAACTCAACCAACACTGTTCAAGGGCTATTTGCGTCATCAACTGGATTTACTGATAAGTAACCACACAATGCCTGTTGAAATCGTGGAATCAAACGTGTCTATCCCGTTGCACTTTGCCCTTGAGGCAGGCACATCGGTCAGCAGTGAAAATCCGGCAGATATCAGCGCCGCACTGCGTGACACTTTCGACGTGCCCGACATAGAACACGTTAACGACTTCATCGTTAATGGAACCCACGAACCTGTTCAGGGCGATGCCAGTCCACTGGCGCCATTTCCAGCACAGCGAATTGATTATTCACTGCATCGACTGGTGCACTACTGCGCGACTGACCCTGCACATTTTCAGAACTACGTGCTTTTCACTAACTATCAATTCTATATTGATGAATTCTGTCGACTTGCACAGAAAATGATGCAAGATGGTGACTCGGCCTATACCGCATTTGTTGAGCCGGGTAATATTATTACAAAGTCCGGATCGGCCCGCCCCTCTGACACAACACTCGACACACAACCGCAAATGCCTGCGTACCATCTGGTCGGGAAAAAAGGCAGCGGCATCTCGTTAATCAACATTGGTGTCGGTCCATCGAACGCCAAAACGATAACAGATCACGTTGCTGTTCTTCGCCCCCACGCCTGGCTGATGCTTGGTCATTGTGCTGGCCTGCGAAGCTCTCAGGCGCTTGGCGATTACGTACTCGCACACGCCTATGTCAGGGAGGACAAAGTGCTCGACAACGACATACCCGTTTGGGTACCTATCCCCGCACTTGCAGAGATACAACAAGCACTCGAAATAGCTGTGGCCGAGGTTACCGGACTGGATGGAATGGAGTTAAAGCGCATCATGCGCACCGGCACGGTTGCCTCTATCGACAACCGTAACTGGGAACTGCAAGACCATCGAGAACCAGTGCGCCGACTGTCTCAGTCACGCGCAATCGCACTGGATATGGAATCAGCTACCATCGCCGCTAACGGATTCAGACTTAGAGTGCCATACGGTACTTTGTTGTGCGTGTCAGATAAGCCACTACAGGGGGAGCTAAAGTTACCCGGTATGGCATCAAAATTCTATCAGGATCAGGTCCAACAACATCTTGAAATCGGAATGCTGGCACTCAGAAAGCTCGCTTCAATGGAACCGGAAAGACTGCACTCAAGAAAACTGCGCAGTTTTTTTGAAACTGCCTTTCAGTAACCTTGCATCAGAACATTGTCCGGTTGACTCATGAATAATGCAGGCTAGTGGCCAGGAGCTATATGCCCGCATCAGGTCAACCGACCACCCGCAATCAGACGTCGCGTATACCAGACCAGAAAAGCAGCAACCGCTGGTGTTGCAGCCAGATACATCACACGTTCAAATG
>CAYMVV010000139.1:11833-13160 GCA_964393885.1 uncultured Granulosicoccaceae bacterium
ACCAGAAAAGCAGCAACCGCTGGTGTTGCAGCCAGATACATCACACGTTCAAATGTACTGAAATTCACTTTTCCGATCATACCAAATACCGGAATCATAGATACCAGCACGGCCACCAGTGACAGGGCCAGCAGCGCCAGCGCCAACGACTTTCTCAACAAGAGTAACAAACACCCGACCGCACCTGCAAAGACAGCCACCGCAAATGCAACTGTCACCCACAGTGGACGACCTTCAATAATGGCCCTTTGCGCCTCAGACAACGTCGCCAACCCATCCGCAGACAGACTCATTTGCCAGAGGAAATTCATAACTCCCATTACATTCCAGAGTAACCCAAACAGTCCTATGATCCATAAAACCCAGTGAGTACCGCGATCAGAATTGCTCCTCATTTCTTCCCCAGCCTACTCATTTCTTCCCCAGCCTAATAGACAGCTTTGTGTTATTTGTTATCAGTTTGCGTGCTCAATGTTAATAATGCACTTTATAATTTGAATTAGAAATAGTCTGTTGTCGATTTCCAACGTAGCAATCCAGCTGATCAACTATTTGCTATACTTGACCGATGGCAAAACTGACAGCCTTACTACTTAGCGATACACACGGCCATCATCGTCAAGCTGTGTTTCAGACAACCAAAAAGTACGACTTGCTAATTCATGCGGGTGATTTCACGAATTACGGAGCCACCGACGAAGTTCACGATTTTTTACAATGGCTGGATGTGCTAACGCAGTTTAAAGATATTATTTATATCGCTGGCAACCACGATATCGGCTATACCTCTGCCCCCTGCGTACGAATGTCAAACGGAACCATGCTGCATTACCTGCATAACAGCAGCGTTTGCATCAACGGGGTAAATTTCTATGGATCTCCCTATACGCCCCGTTTTTTCGACTGGGATTTTATGTATGACCCATCTGACGCCGATGATATCTGGTCGACAATACCGACAAACACAGATGTGCTGATTTCACACGGCCCGCCCCACGGCATTATGGATCAGTGTCCCGATCAACTAGGCAAACAGACCCATGCCGGCTGCCCTTCTCTCCTTGCAGCGGTGAAGCGTTTGCCTGCGCTGAAGTTGCATGTGTTTGGTCATATTCATGAAGGCCACGGAATGGTTACCCAGCCTGACGGGCGTGTTTCAGTCAACGCCGCATCAATCTGTGAATCAGTGAGGCATCCACCGATAGAATTTAATATCGACATCAACCGGGAGATTACGCGCTAGATATCTGCCTCGTGCGAGCCCTGCGTTTGAGATTGCAGGTTCGATTTACATTCATCGTAATAGCGATCTAGTTCACTCGTCTCC
>CAYMVV010000140.1:0-7446 GCA_964393885.1 uncultured Granulosicoccaceae bacterium
CCGTTGGTGTTCGCACACTGAATGGCGAGTTTGTACAGCAGTGGCATTTGGTGTCGGCAGCGTCGTTACTGGCAGCCGTACCACCCGTGCTGATGTTTTTTATTATGCAGAAGCACTTTATTGCCGGGCTTACCCTCGGTGCTACCAAAGGGTAAGGGTTCGACTCTGACCGGGGTCTTTTGCTCGTGGTTTGTAAAGCATTTTCTTTTGCAAATATCAGTAGGTATTCGAAGAAGATTTCAAACTATCGGTCCCGACTGCGCCCCCGGTCTGTATCTCTGTTTATTGTCGGGTTGCTCCCCGGTGGCTGTTGCGTGGTTTCTTCTGTTGATAAATTACCTGGCTCTATAATGTCTGTTGATCGGTTTGCTGATCTGTCTGCCGAGCGGGGATAAACCAGTTGGTTGGCGATCCACCATATGCAGGCTGTTAAAAACAACGCCCATATGGCCATTACGATCATCGCTGCATTGCGACTGGCGGGCAGACCCGATCGAATCAATGCTTCTGCCTGTCGGCGTGACGCCGCCATCACAATGGGCGGGATCATTTTTCGCAACAGGGCAATGCCCAACGGTAACAGTATCAGGTCGTCCAGCAGACCAAGTACCGGAATAAAATCTGGTATCAGATCTATTGGGCTTAACGCATAACCGATAATAATAATTGCCAGGTATCGGGCGTGGGCTGGAGTGCGAGGGTCACGCATTGCGACATAGAGCGTGTAGATCTCCGACTTAAGACGCTTTGCCCATGCTTTAAGCGTTTCGATAGTTCGTTTAATCACTAAATATATTTGCCCGTATAGCCAAGTTTGCTCCTCTAATGTCTTGTTGCCCGCCGTTACCGGCGCTGCTGCAGGTCGTTGACCGTTGCTCGCGTATCTGAAACCAGCCTTTATCGTTTTTTTTTCATTACCGCTGTTGTTGCAGGCGGGCCGTGTCTCTTCAAATGTATGGGGAGAGATGTGGCTGATTCAAGAGTTACATCGAGTCTTATGAGAACAAACCTGATTGTCAATTGCAGGTCTGACAGATCGTTCGTTGTGGAATGGAGGTCGCCGAGGGGCTATTCGCCCCGATCGATCAATTATAATTTATAGTGGCAGGTGCAAGTGCTGGCTGCTGCAGAACTTTTTGCTGCGCGGGCTCCCGCAACCTATCGATCAGAACTTCCAACAGTATTTTAATCTATGAGACAGCTAAAAGTTGCGACCACCCAAATGCCCTGCAGTTGGGATATCGAAGACAATATAAACCGTGCTGAACAGCTGGTAAGACAGGCAGCATCACAGGGTGCGAAGGTTGTGTTGTTGCAGGAACTCTTTGAAACACCGTATTTCTGCATTGAACAAAACCATGCTCATCTGGCGCTTGCCCGGTCCCTGGAAGACAGTGCGGTCGTGCAGCGTATGCAGGCGCTTTCGACTGAACTGGGTGTGGTATTGCCGGTCAGTTTTTTTGAGCGCAGCGGGCCTTGTTTCTTTAACACGGTAGCGATGATCGATGCAGACGGCACGGTTATGGGCATCTACCGAAAAACGCACATTCCCAATGATACCGGGTATCAGGAAAAGAGCTATTTTAGTCCGGGAGATACCGGCTTCAAAGTGTGGGATACACGTGTCGGCAAGATCGGTGTTGGAATTTGTTGGGATCAGTGGTTCCCCGAGGCGGCGCGTTGTATGGCCTTGGCGGGTGCCGAGATGTTGCTGTACCCGACGGCGATTGGTTCTGAACCAGAGCAGTACGATGGTGAGTTTGATTCCTCCGCTCACTGGCAAAATGCGATGTGTGGACATGCTGCAGCGAACATTATGCCGGTGATAGCGTCCAATAGAACCGGCAGGGAAGTGGCAACAGAAAATGCAGACTATGGCATCGATTTCTATGGTTCATCCTTTATAGCTGACCATACCGGGGAAATAGTCGTTGTGGCCAACAAAACAGATGAGTGCGCATTGGTACACGAGTTTGATCTTGACGCAATAGCTCATCACCGTGAGGTGTGGGGGGTCTACCGTGATCGACGGCCCCGTCACTACGGTGCGTTGATGACGCTTGATGGTCGATGTGAGTAACTGACAGAGCGGTTTCGACCGGGGCCGCTGCAGCCCTGCCCACATCAGCCTGGCCCATTGGTTATTAGCCCTGATCAAGTGACCCGGTTCGCAATCAGCAAGCACTGCAGGGTTGTCGACCGGTTGGTTAGTCTGTCAGGGAGCTTTGGTTTTCATATACAATTGTTCTACCTTTTTGTTGATGGAAGCCCCTAATGTCATCTCGTCAAAAAATCGAGTTTCCAGGCCACAGCGGTGATTTGCTGATGGGCTCACTTGAGTTGCCTGATACTCCGCCACTTGCTACAGCGTTGATCGCTCATTGCTTTACCTGCGGCAAAGACAGTGTGGCCGCCAGTCGAATCGCCCGGTCGCTGGTGAAACTGGGGTACGCGGTGCTGCGCTTCGACTTTACCGGGTTGGGCAGTAGCGATGGTGATTTTGCCAACACGAATTTCTCCTCTAACGTACAGGATCTGGTGGCAGCAGCTTCGGTGATGCGGTCTCGTGATATGGCGCCCTCAATATTGATCGGGCACAGCCTCGGTGGCACAGCCGTACTTAACGCTGCCTCTGAAATTCCGGAAACCGTTGGTGTTGTCACCATTGGATCACCCGCTGATGCGCAGCATGTCGCGAAGCAGTTCACCTGCGATGTCGATAAAATAAACCAGCAGGGCGAGGCGGAGGTGAGCCTGGCGGGGCGAGCGTTCACAATAAAAAAACAGTTTCTGGATGACATCAGCGCCACCTCCACTGAAGTCATACAGAAAATGAAGAAGCCCTTGCTGATTTTGCACTCTCCGCTGGATCGTACTGTTGCTATTGCAGAGGCCGAGCGTATCTACAAAGCCGCCAACCATCCGAAGAGTTTTGTCAGCCTCGATAAGGCCAATCACCTGTTAACAGACAAGAACGATGCAGAGTACGTTGCCGGGCTGGTATCGTCCTGGGCCGGTCGATTTCTTGAGTCGGATGCGCCTGCCAATGAGTCAAAAGCTGCGAAACAGGCTGTGCAAAAAGGGGAAGTCAGCGTCGTCGAGCGAGACCACAAGTTTTTACTGGACGTCAGTACAGACTCGCATCAGTGGCGTGCAGACGAGCCCACAACCGTAGGTGGCAGCAATGCGGGGCCGGACCCGTACGAGCATCTGCTGGCCTCGGTTGGAACCTGCACAGCAATGACGGTAAGAATGTATGCGGAACGCAAAAAATGGCCCTTGCAGGATGTGAAAATCACATTGCGACATAGCCGCGAGTACCATAAAGACTGTATCGATTGCGAAGAAAAGCCCACTCAACTGGATGTGCTGGAACGAGATATAGAGCTGATCGGTAGTCTGGACGATGCACAACGAGACAGACTGATGGAGATAGCAGATAAATGTCCTGTGCATAAAACATTAACCGGAAATTTATCCATTCGGACCAACAAGGTTTGACTTGCAATGCAGTCGACATCAAAAATCGTAAGGCTGTTGTGTTGCCTGGCGTTTTGTCTGGCGATTGTCAGTCAGGCACAGGCGAATAAAAAGACGCTGACGGCGATGGAGATCAAGGCGCTGTTGTCGGGCAATACGGCCATTGGCCGCTGGATCGATCACAACTACCGTCAGTATTTCGCAGCGGACGGGTCAACGGTGTATGCGCAGGAAAATGCACGATCGTCCACCGGCAGATGGCGCACCAACGCTAAAAGAAATCATTACGAGAGTTGGTGGGAGCAGTCAGGTTGGGGCGCCGGATACAGCATCACTTTAGTCGATGGTGTGTATTACTGGGTTAGCAGTACAGGCACGACAGAGCCGCAGGCTTTCGAGGTCGTGTCGGGGCAACAGCTGGTATTTGATAAAGAGAATTAACCCGCCAGGGAATCTGCGCGAAACCCGGCAGATAGTACTTGTGATATTGCAAGACTGCGGGGTGTATCACGCACAATGGCTTCGTTGCGTCTGTTGTTGCGAAAACAGAGTGTCGCCGGATACGGGCTAATGTGATGCAGATCAAGCATTATGGCGAATCCCGTCGCTACTATCTATGTCCGTTCAGTTTCAGTGAATAGGCATGAATCAAACGATGCAAGCGCAAAGTGGTGACCGTCTGACTGGCACAATCAACTGGCTCGATACCTTCTCCGGTATCGGGTTTATAAGCAGCCCGAAGGTTGACGGCGATATCTTTATACCGAAGTGTCAGGGTTTAACAGAAGGTCAGCAAGTGGAGTTTACATTGGTGGCCACTGAATCCGGTTATGGTTCTGAGAAGGTGCGGCCGGTATTGGGGTTATAAGTCAGAGTACAGAGGACGGAGGACAGAAGGCAGAGGACGGAGGACATAGCATTACAACAACGAGGCTTGCTGTGGCACGGGCCACGCTGGCAGCGCTGAGAGTTGCTGATCCTTTTGTCTTAGTCGTTCGTGAAAATCAAGTGCCATTGGTGGGCAGTGCAGATTATTGGGGCAGTGGATCATCATATAGCAATCACAACCGGCATTGAGTGCCTGGCTTATTCTGTTGGTCCATTGATCGATGTATAAGTCGTTGCTGATTAGATCAGGGTGTAGCATAAGGCGCACGAAAACCAGCATGTTGTAGATTTTCCCCAGTACAGGAACATCGGGTTTGTCGTGCAGCGCGGCTAATACTTCGGGGTGCTTTTTATTACCTCGAAATATTGCTCTGGTATCCATAATGACGCGCCCAAGCTGATACTTGTTGAGCAATGGTTCCAGTAATTCGGGTTGCTTAAAGAACTCCGGATGCCTGACTTCCAGTACGTAGCGATACTGTGTCGGCAGTCGACTGATAATAGATTCCAGTGTTGACAGGTTGGACGGACCGGAAGTGGCGGGAAACTGCAACAGCAGTGGCCCGATATGATCGGCTAAAGGCTCGATACGATCAAGAAATTGTGTGAGATCGGTGAGGTTAGGCCTTAGTGTGTGGGTAACGGTTTTGGGTAGCTTGAAGCAAAACCTGAAGTCGCTATCCGCCACGGCTTCATGCCAGAGCGCTACGGTTTTTTTGTCGGGTATGCTGTAAAAAGTGGTATTGCCTTCTACGGTGTTAAATACCCGGGCATAGCTTGCAAGGGCGGAAGGCTTGTTATTGAAGTACCGGCTGTTCCAGCCAGGGAATGCCCATGCTGGAAGCCCTATATTGTAGCTGTGGTTTGTTTCTGTCACTTGGCTCAGGATTAATTTTTTAACTGCTACTGTTGTGCAGGATTATACTGATCATTACTGCTGTCCAGAATTACACACCATCCGCCAGGTGTGTCTTTCGGCAATGCTGGTCTTTCGACCTATACTGCTCTTTCGGCTTATGCCGGTCTCTTGACCTATGCTGGTCTTTCGGCCTATGCCGGTCTTTCGACATAGATAAGTTCACCGGCTCCAAAATATTCACCACCACCCAGTCTGCCGATCGGATCGACATCGACGGCGTTTACACGCAGGCGTCCTTTCGCATCCTTGCCGGTGACTGTGTCGTCGGCATACAGGTGTTTAAGTGTGGCATACACAATAGCTTGTTCTTTGATCATATGGATTGAATCAAACTCACAGGCGTAGGCTATACGGCAGTCGGCGAGTCGTGGCAGGCTGGAACCAGGCATGTCTGTCAATTTCAGACCCAGCATGTCTACCTCTGATTCGTTGCGGGGCATCGTTGCTGATGATTTGGTCATTGGCTCCGCCATTTCACGATGCGCTATATGGACGATAAACTCTTTTCTGGCTTCAATATTAACCCGTGTATCCTTGATGGAACCATCTGGCGCGAGCCCTATCGACAGCATGATCATCGGTGGGTCGCTGGCCAGGCCGTTAAAATAGGAAAACGGAGCGAGGTTGTGGCTCTTGTCTTCATTTTCAGTGAGTACCCATGCGACTGGCCGTGGAATCACGGTTTGAGTCATCAAGGCGTAAGCCTGGATCGGGGACAGTGTAGACATGTCTATATGCATGGTATATTCGCTAAGGTTGAGTATGAGTATTTGAAGACCTGGGTCAATATCTCATGCCAGCCAGGTCGCGGCAACTGTTGTCCGCGTCGAGGGCAGCGTATGTAGTCACTCAGTATTCATCAAAAATACCCTTAATGAAGTGACCTGTTTCGCTGAGATTGCTGGTATCACGCCAGTCCTTATTCTGACTACAAAACGAAGTGTCATTCCATATCGCACTGGATTCCTCGGCATCTGAGAAATTCCACATGGTCCAGCTTATGTTCTTTTGTTGCATCAGTCTTACATACTCACGGGCGCGCCCAAAATCGTTTGTGCCTCCGCCGGATGCGTCCTGTGTTCCCCACTCGGTAACAAAAACCGGGATATGGTGAACTGCCTGACTCAATGCATCAATGTACCCCCTGGAGATATGTCTCGGGTCATTCGCGTAGAAGTGAAATGCATACATCAAATTACCTGCTGAATCATCAACGGGGTTATTAACAATTTCAAAAAAATTGCCATTGGACGCCAGGCCGAAGCTGGACCAGGAATTGGTGCCAACTACTATTACCGCGTGGTTGTCATTGTTTTCCTCCTCGCGGATAGCTTTGGTAATACTATCTCCATATTGCTTAATGTGATCCCAGATGAGGTCGGACGCCTGCGGCTCATTGGCAATTTCGTAGAGTACGTTCTGACGATGCTTGTTGTCCTGTACTATTCGACGGAAGAAAGTTTCCGCTGTGTTTGTGTAGTTTAGTGGATTGCCTGAAACACCGGTGCCAGCAAGGATATGGAAATCGACAATGACATACAAACCGCGATCGGACAGCTCGGCAATTACCGTATTGACGTGGCGAATCGTCTCTTCCGGGCTGGACTCATAGCCACCGTATTTAACGTACATTGCAATTCTAAAAATATCGATGTTCCATGTTTGCGATAGCAGATCCATTGAGTCTTCTGTCAGACAGCCGCCTCGGTTATAAGTGTGCCAGCCTGACCAGTGAATGCCGTGCGAACTCATACCGGTAAGCTGAACTGGCTGACCATATTGGTCGCAAAGAGAGTAGTTATCTCTTTTACACACGGTCAGTTTTCCGTGTTGCTGAAATGGAGTTCTGCGATTTTGCGTTTTGATACTGGAAACACTGCATCTGTCAGAGCCGATCGAATCCTGCTCATCGCTCAGAGGAACATCACTCAGAGTAGTGGTATCAATGCAGGCCAGTGACGTAGTTTCAGTTGCACCGGTCTGTGTAGCCGAAGTGGTATTTTCAGATGATAGCTGCACTGTGCTAGCGATCCTGCAGGAGCTATATCCATTCCATCCCCATCCATCATGTAGTGGCTCGGTGTCAATACAGGTTGGTGTAATAGGTATGGTAGTACCGGTCTGTGTCGCTGCTGGTGTATTTTCTGACGATGGCTCCT
>CAYMVV010000140.1:7546-13115 GCA_964393885.1 uncultured Granulosicoccaceae bacterium
TGCAGGCGCTATATCCATTCCATCCCCATCCGTCATGCAGTGGTTCGGTGTCAATACAGGTTGGTGTAATAGGTATGGTAGTACCGGTCTGTGTCGCTGCTGGTGTATTTTCTGACGATGGCTCCTGTGTGCTCGCAACCCTGCAGGCGCTATATCCATTCCATCCCCATCCGTCATGCAGTGGTTCGGTGTCAATGCAATTGTCCGCTTGATCTGTGTCAAGGGAATCCAGGTTGCCTGCAAGAACTTCGCAGTGTGTGTGAGTAACGCTATCGACCTCCGGGGTGCCCGTGCGATCTGTACTACAGTCGACATTGGCATGAGGTCCATGTGCCACGAGACAGGTCCCGTTTTCCCATCCGTAGCCATCGCCATCCGGGTCCGAGCTTTGACTGGCGCATGCAGGGAAGCTCTGGGTTTGTGCGACACTTATCTGCAACGGTGAAAGGACTACCAAAACTGTTACTAAATGCTTTACAGAGAGAGTAGACAAAGTATGCCTCCAGTGCTTAGCTTGAAAAAGTTGGACAGCACAAGTGCTGCTACATTTGACGCGAGAGTCAGCATCACAAAAAATTCTGCGATGCTGTTACTCTCCCCGCGTGCTGGCCGATGTTGAAAATGTTGGATGTTGCCGTTACGCGTGGGATACCCGCTTACATCGCGTTGTGGTGGAACTTACCTGTTAACGCGTGGCAGGTAGTCGTAGAGGTATTGATCAGCCACCAGGTCACCTATCTGTCGTAAGCTCTGCGCATTAAAATGAACGCCTGCTGGCAGTATCGAGGGAAAGCGGCGGCTGGTAGAGTCTGCACCCGGACTAAAATTAGAGAAACTGTCTCCATCAGTTGCAAGCCGTCTTATTGCCTCATTGGCGTGGGTGTGCAAGCGTGTTTCGTTGGCGACAAACAAGCCATCATAATTGAACCAGCTTTGGCTTCGAAAACGGCTTATCAAATCTGTTAGCCTGAAGAAATATCGATCAACAATCTCATCGTCGTCTGCTTCACCCTGCATCCACCAAATCATGTCGATTTTGTGTTGCCCGGGCAGAGCGTTTAATGCATTGGTTACTTTGTGAAGGATGTAGCTATAGTGGTTGTCTACATCATTGAGCCAATGGTTTATTGGCATTCCCGATGCAGCGGTTGCAATAAATGCAACCACTCTGCAGCTATCGTTATCAGTGATGCCTCGTGCAATCTGAAATGCAGGGTGATTGTGAAATCGTCCATGCCCGCTTGGGTGCCTGCCGTTGTGCCATGACTGTGTCGTTGGGTCAGCTACTTCCCAACGATTCTGTTCTGTCCAGGCTATGATTCTGCTATTTCTTGCGTCATCAGCGTAGCGGGCGGGATTATAGTCTGTCTCATTGCCAGTGGCGTTGGATTGGCCAGCTGTTAGAAATATATCGGTCACTAATTCGGTGATATGATAATCGCCAGAATTTATCCTGTCGCAATTTCCGGGTATAGAGGAACCAGATCGATCAACTCGACGCATTATGGCCGGAGTAGATCGAAAGTCTGTCGATGTAGCCGTAATTTGGCAGGAACTCTCGCCATCCCATCCCCAGCCATCACCGTCTGAGTCTATGCAGCTACCAACCTGGCTTGTGATGACCGGTGTGGGTGGAATATTTGTTGGTGCATCTGTTATTTGACAGGATTGCTGTCCATCCCATCCCCAGCCATCACCATCCGGGTCTATGCAATGCCTTGCTGACATGGGGAATTCCTCGGCAGCGGGTGTTTCGACAGCTGATATAGCGGGTGTTGTGAGCGGTGCAATGATAGTCCGGCATCTTCCCCCCTGGTACCAGCCCAAACCATCACCATTGGTGTCCACACAGGCGTCAATCTGTGGAATTTGTCGGTTATCCGTTGCTTGTAGAGCCTGGCTATTTGCATGTGATGGAATAATAACCATCGTCGATATGGTTGAAAATATAAGTGCCGGGAGCAATTCACGTTTTATAAACATGCTAATACCTCTTTTCCTTTGCTTTTTTGTGCCGCTTTTCCTGATGTTTTTTCTACAATAAAAGTAGTGGTTGGTCGATACCAAAAACCAGCGCCGAAGATACAAAATTGAACAGCGGTTTGTGTATCCCCCACAAGGGGTAAATGAAGGAAAGTGAGAGTTGGGTTCAGAGAGTTTGGGTTGATAAACTCGATCAATCGACATTTTTTGTTTTGGCTTATATAGATATGTTGGAGTTTGGAGATCTATATAGTTGGTATTTAAATGCAAGTCGTTGGAGAAATTGAAAAAATATGATACCAATATTCTAACTATATAGAACTATTTTCTAATCATATATTCTGTTTGAAATCTGGACGTCACACTCGAAGCGGCAGTGCATCACATTTATTTTGAGTTATATGTTGCTGTATGCTTGCCTGGCTTTGTTTGTAGTTGATCTTGTTTTGGTGTTCGTTTCTATAGATCAGGGGTTCGTGCGGTTTCATAATGCATCATGCACACGCCAGTTTTCCAAAGCGCTCTGTGTGTGCAGCTTCATGTCAAAGTGTGGCTACAGGCTATAGCGTTACCAGATATGATCAGTGATACTACAGCGTTGCGACAGTTGCGACAGTTGCGGAACTATAAGAAACTTTGCGATATGATCCTGCGCCGTCCAACCTATGTCGATCTGCCAAAATACGGACATTGTTATAGATGCGGTAACTCACCGCTCACAGCGGCGGATGCGCCTGGCTTTCATTTGTGTAAGGACTACAATGTAATATTTGCTAGATCTTAGATGATCAGGAATTTGGTTTTTCGTTGTTGGGATCGTACAGTGGTTTGTAGCCGACAGATTCAACCACAACAGGGTACTGTTCACCAAAATACTCAATCATAAGTTCTCGTCCTTCCTGACAATATTCATACGGCAGATAGCCGAGTGCTATGTTTTTTCCTATGGTTGGTCCGAAAGCGATACTTGTTGTGTAAGATGGTCTGCCTTTTTCGTCTACCAGGGTTTTCCCGGTATCCGGATGCAGAACAGGACAGGTACCTACCGGGTAGCGTGCAATACCGTTGGAGTCGACATTGGTCTTCATTGTCATGGTGCAAAGGTACGCTGACTGGTGTGGTTTCTCACGGTGTGCCATATGTGCAGTCTTACCATGAAAGTCAGCTGCTTTAACTTTGGGCCGTGCAAGGTCTGCTTCAAGTAAATTGTATTCGGTTAACAAGTCAGCGTTTTGCAATCGTAGACTCTTTTCGAGCCTTCTGCTATTGGCATAGGTTTCAACACCAATCGGTGTGACACCTTCGTTAGCCAATGCGTCCCAAACCGCCAGGCCATCATCGTAGTTGAAGTGTAGTTCCCAGCCTTGTTCACCTACATAGGAAATTCTAAAAGCCGCTACTTCCACACCGTTTATCTGAATAGTTTTTACAGTAACAAAAGGAAAGTTCTCGTTGCTGAGGGCGTCTGCATCTTTAACAACCTTTGCAAGCGTTGCACGAGCATTGGGCCCCCACAGTCCTAGACAGGCGAAATCAGTAGTGCGGTCCTCTATTGTTACGTTCTGAAAGCCATGGTCTTCGGCCATCCGCTTTAGCCAAACCAGATCACGGGCTCCGGAATCTCCCCCATCCATGACGCGATAGTGATCGTCTGCCATGCGCACGATAGTCAGGTCAGCACGGACTCCACCATTGTGATCCAGAAAATGCGTATAGATTCCTTTTCCTATCGGCGTGTCACCACCAACTTTGGCGACACAGACATACTCCAGCAATGCCTCGGCGTCAGTTCCGTGGACATCGATGATGGCAAAGTGGGACAGATTAACCATGCCGACGTCTTGTGTTAGCTGCAGGTGCTCCGCATTGGAAACACGCCAAAAGTGACGGTTGTCCCATTCGGATTCACGTACCGGTACCCTGTCGGCAAATTTCTCGAGCAAATGTTCATTGCTTGCATAGCCGTGCGCACGTTCCCAGCCGGCAGCTTCCATGAAATAGGCGCCCAGCGCTTTTTCGCGTTCATAGAACGGGCTTTGTCTGAGGCCCCGACCTTTGGTATAGGGCTCTCTGTTGTGCACCGCAGGGTTGTAAATTTTAAACGCAGTTTCATAACAGCGATCATGGATGTACTGTTCCTGTTGCTGAAACGGATAGTAACGCGCTACATCGACACTGCTGTGGTCGAGTTCAGTGCAACCATCGGTCATCCAGTCCGCAATCAATTTACCGGTGCCGGGCCCATCTTTTACCCAGACCGATACGGCGTACCACAAGCCACGCGCATTGGCGGACTCACCCAGTGACGGGCCTCCATCTGCAGTAACCTGAAGCAGTCCGTTGAACGATCGCTTTTCATCAAAGCCGAGTTCACCGAGAATTGGAGTCAGTTCAATTGCGCGTTCCAGCGGTTCCATGATCTGGTCCATTTCCAGATCGCGTTGCGAGGGCGATAAACGCGCCTGTTCCTTTTCCAGCAGGTCACGGGGGTGACACATTCGAGGATCTTTCTCCTCGTAGTAACCCCATTCGATCATACCCCCTTCGGTGGTGGTCGGGTCACCGGTGTCTCGCAGGTAAGCCGAGTTGCCCTGATCTCGCAGCAAAGGGTAGCCGATATCTTTACCAGTGCCTGCAAACTCTTTATAAGGTCCAAACCATAACAGCGGATGATCGACCGGCATGACCGGCAGGTCTTCGCCGGCCATTTGCGCTATCAGTCTTCCCCACAAGCCGGCACAGACAACAACATACTCCGCTGCGATATAACCACGGGTAGTTTCAACACCAACGATGCGACCGTTTTTGATATCCAGACCCGTTGCAGAGGTGTTGGCAAAGGCCTTCAGCTTGCCGGTTTTTTCCGCCAGGTCTACCAGTTCGCCTGTGACCACTTGTGAGCGCGGCGTTACAAGGCCTGCGTCAGGGTCCCACAGCGCACCCTGAATCATGTCCTCTTCGAGTAATGGCATTTTTTCTTTAGCTTCTGCAGCGCTGATCATGCGCGCGTTGGTGCCAAATGCCTTGCCAGACGCGACCTTGCGTTTTAGCTCACCCATTCTGTCATCGTCGCCTTTTCGGGCGACTTCAAGACCGCCAACCCTGGCGTAACGCCCCATCTTTTCGTAAAAGTCGATGCTGTACATGGTGGTGTGGCAGGTCATGTGGTCATGCGCTGTCGCATAGCAAAAGTCTGATGCATGCGCAGTTGATCCGATATCCGTGGGGATAGCTGACTTGTCGATACCGACAATATTGTCCCAGCCTCTGTCGATCAAATGGTGCGCTACGGATGCACCTACAATGCCTCCCTGACCGATGATGACTACCTTTGCGCTTTCTGGAAAACTTGCCATAACGCTGTGCTCGTATTATCTGATCAACACACTATAACCTGCTGTGAAATTGTAGTCGCAGATGCTGCGGCACTCTGTTTTCGATGGGCGACGAATTGGCGCCTCAAAACAGCCGGTGTTAGCAGAATGTCCGGTTCTGGCGATTCTGCTGGCTGCGTGTATCCGCAGACGAAAACGTCCCCTTTACGATGTGAATTGCCCGGTTAGCTCTATTGTGTCCGCAGTCGAGT
>CAYMVV010000141.1:0-12858 GCA_964393885.1 uncultured Granulosicoccaceae bacterium
TCGCCGCTGCGTTCGATGCTGTCGGCAACCGGGCCCAGCAATGATATCCATTTGCCGATGAAATCCCCCGGTGACAGCGGCTCTGCTGTTTCTCCGGTCAACTGCCGACGGAATGCATCGATACCACCGCAGCGACCGTGACCCATTATTACTATGTGCTTGACGCGCAGTGCCTGTACGGCGAACTCAAGTGCGGCGGAGGTGCCGTGGTAGTCGCCGTCACTTTCATAGGGAGGCATAATGTTGGCGACATTGCGCACAACAAATATCTCCCCCGGTGCTGTGTCGAATATGATCTCGGGGGCCGAGCGCGAGTCGCAACAGGCTATGATCATCGTGTCCGGCTTTTGACCTTGCTCGGCTAACTGCTCGTATCGCTCGCGCTCGCGTGACAAGCGGCTTTTGCGAAAGTGGGCATAGCCGCCGAGCAACTTGCGCGGAAAACCGGGATCGATGAGCTCGCGCGGTTGTTTTTCGCTACCGGTGGGCTCGTTGTCTGTATCGTTATTTTCGCTCAAAATGGTTCCTGACGTTCAAAGCACGTGCAAAGCAATGGTCATGTACGTGAGAACACATGCTCCTGAATTCTATTATATCGCAGTAGAGGTGTTGACTGTATTGCAAGCTGAGAGATGAGGGCAATGTCGTTGGGTATCAAGTGATTCGGCGCGGGGAATGAGTGGCCTGCATTAAAACTATTATTCCGGGTTATATGAATCCGGGAGATGCCTCAACACTAGCTCGCTGCTGCCTCAATTTGCCAAACCCTTGCAGCAAACGCAGGGTAGGGATCGGCGATTTCATGGGCCAGCCGGCTGCGTAGCAACTTGAGACGATCTGGCTCCGGCGCGGGCGTTACCGGTACATCGTCGGGTAGCTCGAAGCGAAAGCCGGTCTGGTCCTGCACTTCTTCCAGCGTATGGCCCGGGTGTATCGACTCCAGTCGAAAACACGCTGTCGCTTTTTGGTAGCTGAATGCACAGAGATTGGTGATCAGCGCGTGTGGTCCGCCTGGTCGATACACGTCTTTTTCACTGCTGCCGGGTGCGCTTATAAAGTCGACCTTGTCGACCATGGTACGACGCGTATGTTCCTCGCGAAACAGAATAACCCGGGGGACCAGGTAGTAAAGCATTGCCGACCCGAAAGAGCCTGACCATCGGACCTTCATCTGCGGGTAGTCTCCGACGCCTATCAGGTTGATATTGCCAGCGCCGTCGATTTGTCCGCCGCTTAAAAAAAACGCCCCGACGCGACCCTGCGCGGCCATGTCAAACAGCTCGCTCACCCCGTCATTCAGTGCCTGCAACTGGCGACTGTTGAGTACGGTGACCCGGGTGGTATCCGGTTCGAGCGCTTGTTGCAACAGAGCGGCAGAACCTGGAATTGGCGAGGATACGCCGACAGCCACCGACTCGATACCCTGCAATAGTCGAGCGATAACGCAGATGAGTAATTCTTCGCTGCTGTATTCTATAGAGCGGTCCGGGTCGGAATGGCCCCTGTTCGAAGAGCCGGAGATGTTCTTGTTCATTGCCCGGCCGCTGTCGCCTGAATTTGCACGTCATGGCCATCCACGTCGTGGCTCAGGGTGCGCTGGTAGTGGTCATGCTGGCTGTGTAAATACGAGTCGAAGCCCTGTTGTGTTTTTGCCAGACCAACGTAACGGGATTGTTCAACAGCATCTGCCTTGTAGCGTTCCGGAAGTGGCAATGGCCAGGCGCCGTTTTTGGCAACACTACAGGCGCTGATGTAATGCGCGGGAATCGTTGCCGGCGCGTAGAGTTCGTTTTGCATCAGATCAAAATCGACAACTTCCTCGACAGTGATCAGTGTATTTTTTGCGGCGTGCGCCATTGTCATTAGCTCGCGCGCTTTACCGATCCATACATTGCCGTGCCGGTCTGCCATCGGCGCGTGGAACAGTGCAAAGTCCGGTGTGATAGCAGGCAGCAACACGATCGGGTCAGAGTGGTCGGTGAGCGGGTTGTCGATGGTTTGATAATCGTCTCGATTAGCCAGCAAGTCGGATCCAATCAGACCACGCATGGGAATAAACGGGATACCTTTTTCGCCCGCCTGCACCGCTGAGATCAGGGCCGGGCAGGTGGTGTCTTTCAGCTTAATAGAGCCGGCTTTCACTGCCGCTACAAAGCGCGGTGCCTGACCCTGTTCGTCCATGGTGACACCAGCGCTTTCCATCGTTGCCACACAGCCTGCGCCAATTAATAGATCTGCCTGCATGCCGGACGTTGGCACTGCAATGAGGTGCAGGTCGCGAACCTGTCTGTCGATGAGCGCATGTGTGGCCCGCATTGCAACACCATGGCGTGTCGTCGCAATGGCGATACTGGCGCCATCTGTTATTCGAGCCGCCAGTGAATCAAGAGTGGTGTGAGCTGTATTAGTGACAGACATGACAGTTCCAGTTGTTGATACGACGAAAAACTATTCTAACCCATTATAGACCTGTGACTAGGATCGACTGCACAAGACGTTTCGCGCGCCAATAATCAGGTCTTATAATTGTTGACAAAAAAATGCTACCTGAAAACTAACTTACTGCGCGAGAATTGCATGCTTACTCTCCCGTCCGCAGCAAGTGCCTGGCAGCCTCGGGATAACTCCCAGTCCAGTAATTTCTTGTATCGATAGTTCACATCAGCCACATTCATGTCATTTGTGGATGACTGGCCATTGTGCGCTGTGTCTGCATGTGCCTGCGGTTTGAAGAAGCTGTGCAGTCATGGTGCGATTGCTTTGTCGGCACTGTATTGCGGGTTTATAACGGCTGCCCGATAACGACCGCACTACAATGATGTGATGTTTATCAATCAGACTATCAGCTCCACAACAACGGTTGTTGTGAGCGTGTTCGGTTAACTATTTTTTTATTGCTTCGCTTTTATCTGTCTCGCTCGTGCTGCCACAGTTGTAAATCTGATGTGGGGCTGGCGACGCTTTCCCTCTTTTGCCCCATGACCTGGTTTGAATCTTGAGCATCGCGCTAACCCCGGAAATTGTTGTCGCCCTCGGCCTGCTGTTGTTGACGGTGGTGCTGCTGGTGACAGAGGTACTGCGGTTGGATGTGGCGGCTTTGGTTGTGCTGGTGGCACTGGGCTTCTCGAGCGCTATCCCCGGTGTTGATCCGATCCTGCCGTCGGCAATGCTGTTTGATGGATTCTCCAGTAATGCGGTCATGTCTATCATTGCGACCATGATTATTGGTACGGGTCTGGACCGTACCGGAATCATGAGTTACGTGGCCAGCTGGATACTTGCCAGAGGTGGTAACAACGAGCGCAGGATTGTCGGTATGCTTGCGGGCTCAGCTGCCATTTTATCGGGCTTTGTGCAAAACATTGGTGCGGCAGCATTGTTTCTGCCGGTAGCTAACCGGGTAGCGCGTTTGAGCGGGCTGCCGGTATCTCGAATCCTGATGCCAATGGGTTTTTGTATCATGATGGGCGGGTCGATCACACTGGTGGGTTCCAGTTCACTGATCATGCTCAATGATCTGGTTAAGTCTTCCAATGCATCGCTGTCATCCGATCAGCAGATAGCGCCCTATCATTTGTTCGAAGTGGCGCCGGTGGGTATTGCATTAACCCTCAGTGGCCTGTTGTTTTTTATCGTCTTCGGGCGTTATGTGTTGCCATCTAACCGCGATGCCGACGAGCGTCGCAGCACTCGCACTAACGAATACTTCAAGCAGGTTTATGGATTGTCCGGTGAGCTGTATGCGTTGCAGGCCACTATTGACAGTCCCCTGGTCGGCATGACCATTCTACAGATCGAGCGTTCACTTGATGCTGTACCTTCAATCCTGGCTGTTAAAATCGATGACAAGATTACCGTTGTGCCCAGTGGCAAACAGGCAATTTGGGTAGACAGCTATCTGGGTGTCATGTGCAGCAAGCGCGAGTTGATTCGGTTTGCGCGCAAGTACAAGCTGCGCGTCGTTAAGAACGAAAATATTTTTGCCAGTGTTATGAATGCACAGGAAACCGGTATCGCAGAAATTGTTGTGCCACCCGGTTCAGCGCTGGTCGGTCAAACGCTGACACAAAAGCGCCTGCAACGCGATGACGGTTTGAGTGTGTTGCGTGTTTATCGGGCAGGGAATGTTCTTGACGATGGTTTTCGTGAAGCACCGTTGCAGGGCGGGGACACACTGGTTGTACACACGTCATGGAAGGATTTAAAAAAGCTGCGCAACAATCGCGACTATGCGGTGGTTACCGATCAGCTGGATGACGAATTGCGCTCTGGCAAGATCGGCCAGGCACTGTTTTTCTTCATCGCGTCAATGTGTCTGGTTTTGTTTTCCAGCTTTCCCATTGCGGTTTCACTGCTGTTCGGAGCTGTAGGTATGGTGGTGAGCGGCGTTATCTCCATGGATGAGGCCTATCATGCTGTGAGCTGGAAGACGGTTTTTCTACTGGGTAGTCTGATCCCGCTTGGACATGCCATGGAACTGTCCGGTGCTGCCACCTGGATCGCGGCTATGGCATTGCAATGGCTTGACGGTGTGGCGATTTGGGAGATACAAGTGGTGGTGGCGGTGCTGGCCACCGTGTTTTCATTGTTTATGTCAAACGTTGGTGCAACCGTATTACTGGTGCCACTGGCCATAAACATTGCTGTTGCAACCGGTGCGGATCCCGCCATGTTTGCACTGACCGTGGCGATAGCGACATCAAATTCGTTTTTATTGCCGACCCATCAGGTCAATGCATTGATCATGGGACCGGGTGGCTATCGTGTGCTCGACTTTCTACGCGCGGGCAGTGTGATGTCAGTGTTGTATCTTGCCGTGAGTATCGGTGTGCTCAACCTGATGTACTAATACACGTTCATTACTTCTGCAGTCGCTAACTACAAGCGAAGCCTTCTCAACTATCTGCTGTCTACAGGCCCTGCCGTTTATGAGCACTGTCGCTCAGCTCGATGAGAGCAGATCTGTGGTCCTAACTGAGACGTGCCGGCGCTGTTGTCGATTCTCTGATAATCAGTTGCGTTGGCACGGTTTGATTGGCAAAGGGTTGAGAGTCACGGTCAGTGCTCATTGCCACCAGTGTGTCCGCTGCCATCTGACCAATTCGATTGGCGGGTATTCTGACCGTTGTAAGACCGGGATAAATCTCTGCAGAGCCTGCGAAATCTCCAATACCGACAACCGAAAGATCGGCTGGCAACGACAGCTTGTACTGGTGTGCGGCGTAGATGACGCCATGAGCGATAATGTCATTGCCGCAGACAATTGCTGTCGGTCTGTCATTGGAAAGCAAATGCATACCGATCGATTTGGCACTGGCGATATCGTAGGGGCAGTTCACCAGGCGTGTCGGTGGCACGATCAATTGATGATCCTGCATCAGTTGCAGCGCGCCGGCTTTTCTGTCGCGAGCGCGGTCATTGTGGGTGGTATCCGGAAACAAAAACGCAATGTCGGTATGGCCCAGCTCAATCAGGTGACGGGTCACCATCTCTGCTGCCAGCTGATTGTCTGCGCCAATAAAAGGCAAGCCGTCGCTGTTCTGATTACCCCATAATGCTATGACTGGTACCTCTCGAACTTTCAGCATGTCGATAGATGCGTCTGTGTGTTCGTGGCCAACCAGAGCGACACCATCGATACGCCGCTCCAGCAAAGATCGAATAATCGACAGCTCCAGTTTTAAATCATAGTTGTGACTGGCGATCAGCATGGTTCGGTCATGGACCAGTAATCGGTTGGCAAATGCCTCAATCATTTCGCTGAAAATGGCGTGATTGATCGTCGGTACGACCAGGCCGAAAGTGCCCGAGAAACGACTGTGCATGGCACCGGCTGTACGATCGCGAATATAACCCAGTTCCTCTGCCGCCTTGCGGATAGATTGTCGGGTAGGGGGCCTGACCACATCCGGTGAATTAAAATAACGCGAAACGGTTGCAGCCGATACGCCCGCCCGCTGCGCGACCTCGACAATACCGGGTGCGCCTTTGCGGGTTCTGTGTCTGGAGTTCACGCTAGAACTGTCGCTGTGGGTATAGATTTCACCACCACAGAATAGCACCCTGTTTCGCCAATGAAAACGTTTGCATTTTTATTTTCATGACGTATGCTGTTGCCAGGACCCGTGGTGTGGCGCAGCCCGTTGAGCTGGCGGATGTCTATACTCCGGGTTGTCCAGCGGCAGACGTATGCCACCAGTAAAACAGCTAGCCTACCAACGGAGCGCATTGAAAATGTCCGAAGCACTTGCCACCGAAAACGATGCCAGTTCAGCGGTTGCGGTAATTATTGCCAATGGCCGTCGTGCGATGGAGTCCCTGGCCAGTGTCGATCAGGTGCGTGTCGATGAAGCGGTAACAGCTCTTGCCTGGGCTGTATACGAGCCGAAGCGGGCGAAAGAACTGGCGGAGCTGGCGGTTGAAGATACCGGCATGGGCAATGTCGACAGCAAAATTATCAAGAACACGCGCAAGACGTTTGGCACCCTGCGTGATCTGATGCGCGCAAAAACCGTCGGCGTTATCGAGCGCGATGAAGCACGCGGCATGGTCAAGTATGCCAAGCCTGTTGGTGTAGTCGGTGCGGTAACTCCGTCAACCAATCCCGCAGCGACACCGGTCAATAAGGCAATGATGGCAGTGAAGGGCCGCAATGCGGTTGTTATTGCCGGTTCGCCTGCCGGTTTTCAGACCACACTGAAAACGGTTAACTATATGCGAGAGCAACTGGAGTTGATTGGCCTACCTGCAGATCTCGTGCAAATGTTGCCACCACCGGTGAATAAGGCGATGACTCAGGAACTGATGGAGCAGTGCGATCTTGTCGTTGTGACCGGATCTCAAAACAATGTAAAGCGCGCCTATTCCAGTGGCACACCGGCGATTGGCGTCGGAGCAGGTAACGTTGCGGTGATGATTGCAGAAAGCGCCGATCTCGATTCAGCCGCAGAGAAAATCTGTGCCTCTAAAATATTCGATAACTCGACATCCTGTTCATCAGAAAACTCGGTCACTATTGTCGACTCTGTCTACGATGACGCAATCGCCGCTTTGCAACGCGCCGGTGGTTATATGTGCAGCGACGAGGAACGACAAAAAATAATTGATACCTTGTGGGTGAAAGGTAACCTCAACCGCAAGGTGATTGCCAAAGACCCGGACGTACTGGCCGAGGTGGTCGGGTTGCCAGAAGAAGCAAAGAACGCGAAATTTTTTATGGTAGAGGAAACCGGTGTCGGTGCTGATTATCCTCTGTCTAATGAAAAACTATCGCTGGTGTTAACCGTCTATCGAGCGGCTGATTTTGCTGCTGCAAAGGCTCGACTTGGCGAGTTACTTGACTATGCCGGTATGGGCCATTCAGTTGGTATCCACACCAACGACCACGCGCAGGCGCAGGAGCTTGCAGAGGATTTAAACGTTGTCAGGGTTTTAGTTAATCAGGCGCACACCTTCGGTAATGGCGGCAGTTTCACCAATGGATTTGAGTTTACCCTGAGCATGGGCTGTGGGTCCTGGGCGGGCAACAGCATCAGTGAAAACCTGAACTACAAACACTTCATCAATATTACGCACTTATCCACCGAGATCCCCGAAGACAAACCGTCGGAAGAATCGATGTTTGGCTCTCACTGGCAAAAGTATGGCACCGGCTGAGCAGACGCTGAGCTGTCGGTTATGCACTCAGGTATGACTTTTTAAACCGCAACGTGAAAATTATCGACGCTGCGGCCTGCGTATAACAGATCATGACACCTGCAACGCGCTAGTTTCTGTATGCATGGCGCTTATACTGTTAAGACAGATCTATTAATCTTCACGGCTTAAGCAACAAAGACGTCACCACACCTACAGGTTTACGATGAATTTTGAAGAATACGCTGCCAAACCGTTGCTTGCTAAAGCCGGTATAGCCATTCCCGACGGCAGGGTTGCCACCACTGTTGAGGAAGCATCAGCTGCAGCAGAGGCGCTGGGTCAGGTTGTTGTGAAAGCGCAGGTGCCGACTGGCAAGCGCGGCAAGGCCGGAGGAATTAAAACAGCAGACAGTGCAGCGCAAGCCGCCGAGGCCGCTGGCGCAATATTAGGAATGACGATCGGCGGGTCGGTGGTTGAAAAGGTATTAATAGAACAGCGTGCACCCATCAAGCAGGAATATTATGCCGCCATCCTGAACGACGCAGACAGCAAGGGGCCACTGTTAATGTTCTCCGATCAGGGCGGTATGGATATCGAAGAGATAGCGCAATCACAACCTGCAAAGTTGTTGCACCATGCAATAGATGTACGCGAAGGCCTGGCCGCCGACGATGCTCAACAGCTGGTGTCGAAGCTGGTTGCTGCTGACATAGCACAGGGCCTTGGCGAGTTGCTGTCAAAGTTGTATCAGGCCTACGCCGACAACGATGCCGAGCTGATGGAAATCAATCCACTGGCACTGCTTGACGATCACAGCCTGATGGCACTCGACTGTAAATTTGTACTCGATGACTCCGCCATCAAACGACAGCAGGAACTGGCCAGCAGCGGCACCCCTGAAAAGCTGACCGGTCGCGAACTGGCAGCTCAGGAGCTCGATCTTAAGTATATCGATCTCGATGGCAGCGTAGGTTTGTTGGCCAATGGTGCAGGATTGACCATGACCACCATGGATGTAATAACACACTATGACGGAGCGCCCGCCAACTTTCTGGAGATTGGTGGTGAGGCCTATACCAAGGCGACCGAAGCACTTAAGCTGATGATCGATAATGACAGGATCAAAAGCCTGGTGGTCAATTTTTGCGGGGCGTTTGCCCGTACCGATGTGATGACCGAGGGTGTTATCAACGCATGGCAGGAGTTAAATCCGGATATACCGGTCTATTTTTCAATTCACGGTACCGGCTCGGTCGAGGCACGCAGTATGTTGAAGGAAAAACTGGGCATGACATCGTTTGAAACAATGGATGAAGCGATACAGGCAGCGATAGCTGCTGCAAATAGCACTGGAGGATCAGGCTCATGATTGTCAGGGGCGATGAAACGCTATTGGTTCAGGGTATCACCGGCAAGCAGGGCAGTTTCTGGACTGCCAGAATGCAGGAGTATGGCACTCGGGTAGTTGGCGGTGTGAACCCGAAAAAGGCAGGCACCGAATGCTGCGGTGTGCCGGTGTATGCATCTGCTGTCGATGCGGCAAAAAGTGGCGCCAGCTTCGATGTGTCTATTTTGTTTATTCCGCCACTGGGTGTACTGGCCGCAGCACGAGATGCGATGCAGGCCGGTTGTAAAAAGCTGGTTTGCCTGACCGAACACATACCCGTTCGTGATGTCATGTTTATGATGGCAGAGGCCAGAGAGCGCGGGGTGCAGATAGTCGGACCCAACACGGCAGGGTTGGTGACACCCGGCGAGTGTTTTGTCGGCTTTATGCCAGCGTTTGACTCAACAATATTCAAGCCCGGTAACATCGGTGTTATCTCACGCAGCGGATCATTGGGCACACTAATGTGCCTGAACATCGTGCAGGCAGGTTATGGCCAAAGTGCATTCAGTGGCATTGGCGGTGATCCGATAATCGGTACAACCACACGCGATGCACTGGTGGCACTGGACGAAGATGATCGTACAGAAGCAGTGGTTCTGGTTGGTGAAATCGGTGGCTCAATGGAAGAGGCAGCTGCTGAATACGCGCAAACGATGCAAAAGCCGCTGGTTGCGGCATACATTGCTGGCGGATCTTCACCGCCGGGTAAAAAAATGGGCCATGCCGGTGCAATTGTAATGGGTGATAAGGGTACTTATCAGTCGAAGAAAATTGCACTGGAGAAGGCTGGCGTGGAAGTACTCGCCACACCTTCTGCGATTGGTGCAGCTTTGGATAACTCAGGGGTGGACAAGGTCTGATCTGCCAATGTGTGATGCGTGAGTGTCTTGCTTCACAGCTCTGTGAACGGTAGAATTGGGAATTAATTCCGTTTTTTCGAATGGAGTCACAGTGCCGGTGCCGGAGATCCAGTATGATGCCCCGGTTTTTGTGGTGCTTAGTCGCTCGGCAACTCACTCCAAACCCGATTCCATCTCAAACAGTGATGGAACATCCCGACACAGTTTACGGTTAGCGCTGCAGCAAGTGCTCTGCAGGTTTTGAGGTTTCGCGTTACTACACCTTTTGTTGGCAAGGTCCGTTTCTATGATGTTATCAATTGTTATACCTGTGAAAAACGATGCTGCTGGCGTGGAGAGATGCCTGGCGTCGATTAAGGCTGCAGCGCATGCGTCGATCAGCCACGGTATAACGCACGAGGTGATCGTAGTTGACAATGGCTCAACCGATAACACGGTGGCTGTCGCAAAAAACTGTGGGGCCAAAATCATCGTAGCCCCTGATCTCACCGTAGCAGCGTTGAGGAATCTGGGTGCGAAAGAGGCTGTGGGTGAGTACCTGGCATTTTTGGATGCGGACTGCAGTGTGAGTGAAAACTGGTTTGCCAGTGTTGCAAAGTACGTTAACGGTGAGGATGCAGGTGCCGCCTGCTTCGGCAGTCCGCCATGTGTTCCAGATAATGCAACATGGGTACAGACTTGCTGGTATCAAATTAGAAAAAAACGATTTTTTGGTCGTAAAGTATTCGAGGTGGAATGGCTCGAATCGATGAATATTTTTGTTAAGCGGTCAGAATTTATCAGTGTTTCCGGTTTTGATGAACAGATGATTACTTGTGAAGATGTCGATTTGTGTAACCGGCTTTCGCAGCGCAGCCCCATCGTCTGCGACAATGGGATAGAAGCGATCCATCATGGAGAGGCTGAAACACTCAGGCAATTTTATAAAAAAGAGCGCTGGCGCGGCACAAGTAACTGGCAGAGTCTGCGCAAGCACAATTTTGATAAGTCCGAGTTACCCAGTGCTCTGCTACCGGTCGTTCATTTGGTGCTTTTGTTTGTCGTCGGCCTGGCAGGTGTGCTGGCTGCGTTTAAGGTCATTCCATTTTATGTTGTGTTAGCTGTTCTGTGCCTGTGGCAATTGCCCTTACTGTGGCTCGGTCTTAAGAAAAGCAGGGGGCAGCGGTCGGTTAAATTGGTGTTGGGTGTGTACTTTTTACTCAATCTGTACTTTTTTGCCAGAGGTGTGTCATTGTTTTCCTATGCGGCGTGGGATCATCCGAGTGCATTCCGCTCAGGTGCGACTGCCGCTGTTTAAGTTGTAGCGCAAGCGAATAACCAGGCTTTTCAAGAACCAGTTGCACAAGAGCGGGTGCAAGAATCAGGTGTAAGGAGTCAGTGTCAGTAGTCGGGGCGTCCTCGCAACAACTATTGTTCTTGTGACCATACGTGCTGCAATCAGCAAGGCAGATCTCGTAACACGATCCTCTTGTGTTACTGAAACCGCAATGAATCGTCCAGTAGATCAGTTGCCGGAATAATATCCTTCTCTGTGTGGTAGTCCTGACTGAAAATCCAGGGTTGTCGGTCTCCCTGTTTTGGCATCAGGTGCATGCTGCGCATCAGGTAACCCGCGTTGAAATTCTCTTCGTCGACAAAGGGTAACAATGGCATGTCGGCATCGCAGGGTCGCAGTTGCGGTGTGACGACCGTGTGGCCATTTTCATCCATATGGCTAAACACTTTGCAGATGAAGCCGGCAATCAAATCTGCTCGCATCGTCCAGCTGGTACGCAAATAACCAAACATCCACGCAAGGTTGGGCACACCGGTGAACATGATGCCGCGATGGCCAATGCATTTTGCGAAATCCAGTTGCTCACCGTCGATGATGAATTCGATGTCACCGAGCGGGCACAGTTCCAGCCCGGTTGCTGTGATTATGATATCTGCACGCAATGTCTCGCCGGATTTTAAAGTGATGCCGCTGCTCGTAAAGGTGTCAATATGATCCGTTATAACTGACGCCTGACCTGCGCGAATACACTTGAATAAATCTCCATCGGGTACGACTGCCAGTCGTTGTCTCCAGGGTCGATAGTGTGGGGTAAAATGAGGGTCAAGCGGATAGTCGTCACCCAAATATTCCCTGGCTGTGGCGAGTAGATCTGCTCGTAGTTGATCGGGTTCTGTAAATGACCGTTGCGTGGTGGTTTTTTGGTCATGCAGGTATTTGCGTCGCATGATTTCGTGAATCCATTCTTCTGGCAAATCAAGTGATCCGAGTGTTTCTGCCAGTTCATTGTTGACGGGGCGCGCATAGAAGTAGGTGGGAGAGCGTTGCAGCATGGTGATGTGCTCGCAGTCGTCTGCCATTGCCGGTATCAGTGTTGCCGCGGTAGCACCGGATCCAATAACCACAACGCGTTTGCGGTGGTAGTCGAGATCTTCCGGCCACTGTTGCGGATGCACTATCTCTCCGGTGAAACTGTCCATTCCCGGAAAGTCCGGTGTGTAGCCTTTCTCATGTCGATAGTAACCCTGGCACATCCATAAAAAATTGCAGCGCACTGATTTGGTTTCTGCAGTGTCCAGATCTTCCATGGTGACGGTCCATTGTTTATCTGTGCTATTCCAGTCGGCAGTCTGAACGCTCTGACGATAGCGAATATGCTTTTTAATATTCTGCTCGTCCAGCGCCTCTTCGAGATACGACAGAATCTCTTCAGCGGTGGCAATAGGTACGCCGGTCCAGGGTTTCCAGCTGAAGCCAAACGTGTAGAGATCGCTGTCGGAGCGAATGCCGGGGTATTTATGCGTGCGCCAGGTTCCTCCAAAGGATGCTTGTCGGTCAACCAGACTGAACGTCTTTTCCGGAAACTCCTGTTGCAGATGATAGGCGGCATCAATTCCGGATATGCCCGCGCCTACGATCAGAACATCAACAGTACTGAGGGAATCTGGATTATCTGTCACAGGGTTGTTCTCGCT
>CAYMVV010000142.1:0-12826 GCA_964393885.1 uncultured Granulosicoccaceae bacterium
GAATCCGCGGTTTCCTCCATTGGATGTTTGACAACATCTGCCCGCAATCAACTTATTTACCGTCACTGGGTTATTCTGTGGGCAGATGTCATCAAACACTTACCATTACCGGGCCGTTGGAAAGGTTTCTAAAATCCAGGGAAATTCTCGACTATACAGGTCACTGGAAATAACACACGGACTCCGGCAATATTCGGCTAAGTGCAACCATTGAAATGATTTAGCTAATCAAGCCAGAAATATGCTAAATGGGTGATTGACGTTAGGTATTGAAAAAGGGATTCTTTAGCCAATGCAGACTCGCGCGCTATCGGACAGAAGGGATAGTTGTCGTACATGTGCTACCTCCTCAATTTACCTCATTGGGAATTTGCAGATGATGACTCTTTGGAGTTAAGTGGTAAACGTCAGGTTCCGAACTAACCCGTAAGAAATCAAACAGAGACGTCCATGCATCAATCGCGGTTGAATTCGAGTCGAGGGCTAAAAAACTATCGCTTGCTCGGTAAATATGACTGACAATACAACCATCAACAATGATCCGCTTAGAAAAAGAGTAGCAGCGCTTCTCACTAGAAAAATGCTCTGGTTCGTAGTCATAGTTGTTGCGATTCTATTGCTATTGTTCGGATGGGTAGTAATAGTGGGAAATTGCATAAAAATAAATGATCGCGATTTCGGAAGTTGCGTCGAGGCCACACAGGTTGTAGCAAGCTTTCAGATACTCGATCAATTGCAATCACTCGATAGAGAAAAAGACCAGGTGGTTGTGAAAGCTATTCGAGACATGGTTGAAAAAAACCAAGGTGCGTTCTCGCTTACCTGGGATGTTCAGGTTAAATTCATGGCAGATATGGAAACTGGCACCGTAGCAGTTTGCGAATCCAGTGAATTGAATAGAAACGGAAGGTCGCTAACACTGGAGTTCGAAAACAGCGAGGTGCTGCAGTGTTTTGAGACAATTGATTCCTTTTCTGCAAATTGCGCCAACCAAACTACACCAATACAAATAAGCCCAGACAATATAGACATGGAAGTTTGGGAGGAAGGCATGCCATGGGGATACGGAAGATTTGATAAATTGTACCCTGTACAAGCCACAGTTTCTAGATTTGCTTGCCCGGAACATAACGAACAATCGAATGAATAAGATTATCACTATCTATGTTTTGTTTGTGCTCCTCTTTTTTTCCCCAATGACACACGCTAAGTGTTTTTACAATAATAAAGAGTACTCTAAGGGAGATGAGGTTGGCGACTACGTTTGCAACGATAACAACAAGTGGGAGAAGAAAAAATAGACCCCCATGTTGGTGATTTTGTCCGGAGAATTGCTCCTCTTGCAGGGGTTAGCCTAGATTTTGACATTAGTACTGTTCTCCGAAAACATTCAGGAGTTTGTTAGCAGATCGGAACGGCGGGTACGATTTTGACCGTCAGGTTTGGGCACAAAGCCGCCGGTAATACTGTCCTCTGATTTTTGTCTTCTGTAGTCTGTTCCGGGCACTAAGCTGCCCGCCAATCGGTTCCTAACCAGGCAAGATATTTTGGTGTTTTATGGTGGATGCGCTTGGCGCTTATACCCCCTATGCGTTACTCTGAAATTATGTCCGTTGGTGAATCGAAATAAATCTACGAGTCGCTGCAAGGCCTTAGGGGCCATAAGCCAACGGAGCATGTACCACTCAATCCATAGGTGATCCTGTTACGGTCACGTAGTTGACGGTCGTTCGGTCGGCTGCATTTCTCCTCTGTCTTCCGTATCGTTGGCGGTTGGCTGACGTAGAATTTGTGGCGTCAATAGGTATTAGAACGGCATTATTGTAAAATAAAGACATTGGCCGGGTAACGCTCTGATTGTCTTCACAAGACCTTAAAACCCCGGCTTCGCAGCCGAGGACCGACCCGACAGTGAATACACCAGTGCAATAGCGATGGTCGACAGTGCCAGTAGCGCAAAGGACATGATTGCTGCCGACCGGTTGTCAAATGCCTGTACCGAGTCGTAAATAGAAATGGCAATGGTTCTGGTTTCTTCGGGGATGTTACCACCGACCATCAGTACCACGCCGAACTCACCAAGTGTGTGCGCAAACACCAGTACACAAGCTCCCAGAATACCGGGCCACACCAGTGGCAGTTCAATAATAAAAAACTGCTGCATGGCTGTCAGCCCGCTGCATTTGGCGGCGTCGCGTATATCGACAGACAGTGACTCGAAAGCGCGCTGTACCGGCTGAATGGCGAAAGGCAAATTAAAAATAACCGAAGCTATTAACAGTCCCTCAAAACTGAACGCCAGTGACTGGCCAAATACTGATTGATACAGCTGACCCGCGGCAGATGAGTTACTAAAAAGGTACAACAGAAAAAAGCCCAGCACCGTTGGCGGCAGTACCAAAGGCAGTGCAAATAGAGCCTGCACCCATGGCTTGCCTTTGAACTGGTGCCAGGCAAGCCAGCGACCGACAAACAAGCCCAGTGGCATCAGGACCAGCAGTGTGGCCAGTGCCAGTTGCAGCGAAAGTATCAGTGCTGGCCAGTCCACTAGATTGCGCGCTCCGGGTTTTTCAATGGCATGGGTTCAGCATGATTACTCGTCAGGCTTTAGCGCCCACTGAATTCCTTTCTGATCAGTTCACCGTGCTCGTTCAATGCTGGTACTTTACCCTGTAACGGTGCTACACCATCAACCAGTGTAGCGGGTGCCAAAAGATCAATAGCGCCGTTTTCGCCTTCAATATTGGCATAGCGATTTTGTGGATGCTGCAGCAGATCATCTAAATCAGATAAGCGTCCGTAGGCAATGTTAGCCTCATCAAGCAATGTAATAATTTCTTCGCGTGTGTACTGTACAAAAACGTTGGCAACTTTTTGATCAACCACGCTACGGTTTTCAACTCTGGAACCGGGGTTTTCAAACCCGGGTTGACCGATGAGTTCCGGTTGCTGCAGAACGCGCGTACACAGACTCTCCCACTCGCGTTCGTTTTGAATTGAGATCAATAAAAATTTCCCTTCCTTGCAAGGGTAGGCACCATAGGGTGCGATGCTCGGGTGGTTTAAACCGTGTCTGCCAGGGTGTCTGTCTCCATAACGGTACTGTAGATAGGGCACATTCATCCATTCTGCCAGTGCATGGTAAAGCGATATTTCTATCACCCGCCCCGGGTACGGCATTGTGTCGCCAGATTTATTGTTATAACGCTCGCGAGCAAACAATGCCTGCAGGATCGATTGATGTGCTGCCTGTCCGGCGGCAATATCGCACACTGACAAGCCGACTCTGGCGGGGTTGTCCTCGCTGCCGTTGATCTCGCAAAGACCGGTTTCTGCCTGTACCAGTAAATCGTAGGCTTTTTGCTTGCGGTACGGACCCGTTTGGCCATAGCCCGAAATAGCACAGGCAATCAGCGACGGAAATCTCCGATGTACGCTGTGTACATCGAGTTTCAGCTTTTCAGCAGCGCTCGGGGACAGGTTTTGAATAAAAACGTCCGCTTGCTCCAGCATCTGCCACATCAACTCGCTGTCGCCGCTATCACGAACATCCAGACAGATCGATTGTTTGCCATGATTCAGCCAAACGAAATAGGCACTTTCACCATTGACGAGTGTGTCGTAGCGACGTGCAAAGTCGCCTTCCGGTCGTTCGATTTTAATTACCCTGGCACCAGCCTGTGCCAGTTTCCCTGATGCATAAGGGGCGGCGACGGCTTGTTCCATCGCAACAACAGTAATTCCATCCAGGTCGAGCATAATCAGTCCCAAGGCAGATAAGGCAATCATACCGCCAATCGCAACCGCGAGCCTGTCGGGAAATAGATGATCTGCGGCGGGGCGGTTTTTCCGGTCGAATGCCCTGTCGGCACCGCTGCCTTTTCATGGCGGCTTCAGTTAGAATCGGCAAGTGCCTGTTTCCGTAAAGCTGGTGTCGAGCCAGTCCGACTATGCGGGTTACTCAAGAGACTTGCCGAAGAGAGCCACAATGAAAAATGTCGAATTAACCATCAACGGGAAAGCTGTGTCGCGCAGTGTGGAACCTCGCCAGTTGCTGGTCGATTTTTTACGTGAGGAAATGCGTCTGACCGGCACCCATGTCGGTTGCGATACCAGTCAATGCGGCGCCTGCGTTGTGCATGTTGACGGCAAGCCGGTGAAGAGTTGCACTGTGTTGGTGGTGCAGCTTGACGGTGCTGAGGTCACCACTATTGAAGGCCTGGCAGCCGCGGATGAAGAGCTACACCCGATGCAAGAGGCTTTTAGACAGAATCATGGTCTGCAATGCGGCTTTTGTACCCCCGGTATGGTAATGAGTGCTCTGGGCTTGCTTGATCAAAACCCGAACCCGACAGAACCGGAGATTCGAGAGTGGCTTGAAGGCAACATTTGCCGTTGCACCGGCTATCACAATATAGTCAAGTCTATACAGGCCGCCGCCACAACCATGACAGCGGCAAACAAGTAGGGCAGCAACCAGGGCAGACGCCAGAGGCAGATTGCGAAAACGCTGCGAACCCGCTTTTTCAGACTCCTCGGAAAGACCGCGGTTATCCGCACTGATTGAGATAAAACGCCATGTACGAATTTGATTATCACAAGGCCACGTCCGTCGACGACGCTTTGAAATCTCTGACTGATGCCACAGACGGCAAGCTGCTCGCTGGCGGCATGACCCTGTTGCCTACCATGAAGCAGCGGCTGGCATCTCCCGATGTACTCGTTGATCTGGCTGGTATTGATGGCATGAAAGGAATACGAAAAGAAGGTGACCAGATCGTCGTTGGTGCTATGACAACTCATGCTGAAGTCAATCTGTCGGCATTGGTGCAAAAGGAAATTCCGGCACTCGCAGAACTGGCAGGCTTGATCGGTGATCCGCAGGTTCGAAACCGGGGCACTATTGGCGGTTCAGTAGCTAACGCTGATCCCTCGGCTGACTATCCGGCAGCGCTTGTGGGTCTGAATGCCACAGTCACCACTAACCAGCGCCGTATTGGCGCGGATGACTTCTTTGTCGATTTGTTCGAGACGGCGCTGGATGAAGCCGAGATCATCACCAGTGTCAGCTTCCCGCTTGCCAAACGTGCGGCGTATATGAAGTTTCCAAATCCGGCGTCGAGGTATGCGGTGGTCGGTACCTTTGTCGCGTTGCTCGCGGATAACAGCGTTCGAGTCGCAGTGACAGGTGCCGGGGGCAGTGTATTTCGACAGACCGAAATGGAAGCGGCGCTGGGTAAAAGTTTAACGGCTGACGCCATCGAGGGTATTGCCATAGACGCTGATGACTTTAACGAGGACATCCATGCAAGTGCCGAGTATCGCGCGCACCTGGTGGGTGTAATGGCGCGTCGGGCCGTAGCCAAAATGGCCAGTTAGGCAGTTCGAGAATGAATGATCTACTGCGGACCCTGTAATCTGAACCTGCCTGCTTTGTGACCGCGCCTGTGACCGTGCCCGTGACTGCACCTGTGAGCGACGGGCTGAGGTTGCGGATTGCGCAGGATACGCCTATCCCGTTGCAGGCCAGTATTGCATGCGACAGCGGAAAAATGCTCGCACTGGTTGGTCCGTCGGGTGCTGGCAAAACTACTCTGCTGCGCATGATTGCCGGGCTCTCCACCCCGACAGACGGGCAGATTTATTGCGCGGGGCAAACCTGGCTGGATACGGCACGACAACACAATGTGGCTGTCAGAGATCGTCGTATCGGCTTTGTATTTCAGCAGTATGCACTGTTCCCTCATTTGACTGCTCAACAAAATGTCGAGCAATCCTGTCGACATTTGCGCACGTCAGATCGCCGGCAACGGGCTCGGCACTGGCTTGGCAAGGTCAATCTTGCCGGACTGGAAGGCCGCCGCCCTGACCAGCTCTCCGGTGGCCAACAGCAACGCGTCGGTTTGGCACGGGCGCTGGCGCGTGAACCCAACATACTGCTGCTGGACGAACCTTTTTCGGCGGTTGACCGCGCCACACGCGATCGATTGTATCGGGAGCTTGCACAACTGAGACGCGAGCTGAGCATACCGGTGGTACTGGTCACGCACGATCTCGATGAAGCCATGGTGCTGTCTGATCAACTGTGTATGTTGTCGCAGGGAGTGACCCTGCAAAGTGGACCAGTGGCAGAGGTTACAAGCCGACCGTCATCTGTTCTGGTTGCCAGACTCGTTGGAATAAGGAACGTGTTCAGAGCGACCGTACTTGAACAGACAGCCGATGGTGGTGCGATCATTGAGTGGCGTGGCAATCGCCTGGAGGTGCAGTTGCACAACAATTTTAAACCCGGCCAGCTGGTGCATTGGTGTATCCCGCAATCGCATTTGATTCTGCATCGTCGAGATCGACCATCGCGTGGTGAAAGAGAAAACCCGATTACCGGCCGGGTTGCAGACATGCTCCCTTTTGGCGATAACGTACTGCTATCGATAGAAGTGGGCAGATCAGATCGGCCGCCGGTGTTTCTGTCGGTGCAGCTGCATGTGGTACAGCGCAATCAAATAAGACAGGGTGCTGCCGTCGATTTTTCACTGTTGGCGCAGAGTATTCACCTGATGAAGCCGGATCGATTAGGCAGAAGTCGCCGGTAGCTGGCGACACTGTGTATAGCGCAGCTATGCCGATACAGCTATGCCGATACAGTATGCCGATACGGCTATGGCCGTACAGCTATGGCTGATGCAGCCAGGGTTGGTGGAATGATGTATATCAAGATACCAGCGCAGTATCAGCTACTGCGCCGGCATATTAGCGCTAGCTCTGGCTCAGTCGTGACGCGACATTTTCCCAGTTCACCAGTTTATCGAGGAAGTTGGTCAGATATACCGGACGTTTGTTGCGGAAATCGATGTAGTAGGAATGTTCCCAGACATCGCAACCCAGCAGTGCAGTCTGGTTAAAGCACAGTGGATTAACGCCATTTTCGGTTTTAGTGACCTTCAGTGAGCCGTCTGTGTCGGCAACCAGCCAGCACCATCCCGAGCCAAATTGCCCGGCACCGGCGGCGGCGAATTCTTCCTTGAACTTGTCTACCGAGCCGAATGACTCCTTGATGCGCTTTTCCAGCTCTGAAGGCATGGCGCCACTGTTGGGCCCCATCATTTCCCAGAACTGTGTGTGGTTCCAGTGCTGCGACGCATTGTTGAATATACCGTTTTGTGCCACGTCGCCAGCGGCGTAGGTGCCCTTGACGATTTCTTCCAGAGATTTATTTTCCCACTCTGTGCCGGCTATCAGCTTGTTGCCATTATCAACGTATGCCTTGTGGTGCAGGTCATGATGGAATTCCAAAGTCTCCTTTGACATTCCGCCGGCGGCAAGTGCATCGTGAGCATAGGGTAAATCAGGTAGTTCGAAAGCCATTTTCGAGCCTCGCTAGTTGGTTATCATTGTGTGTTTGGTGGCCGCTCAGTCTAACTGAATTCGGCCCCATGGGGAACGAAGACGAGATGTTCGCTCTTCATTGGCAAAACGAGAGGCGGCAACTGACCCATGAGCGATCCAGACATTGAAACCGGTGCCGGGCCCGGCTTATCTGCGGGCGACTCCGGGGGTGGCAATACTACCGCCGCCGGGGAGATCTGGCTGTTCGGCTATGGTTCTCTGATTTGGCGCCCGGACTTTCCGTTTGTGAAAAAGCGCGTGGCTGTGGTGGATGGCTGGGTACGAAAGTTCTGGCAGGGTTCGCATGATCATCGAGGTATGCCGGATGCTCCCGGTAGAGTGGTCACGCTTTTGCCTGCGGCGAATCAGCGGTGTGCAGGCATTGCGTTTCAAATTGCACAGCAGGAGGCGCTGGAGATATTCAAAGCGCTCGACTATCGCGAAAAAAACGGCTACGAACGCCATACAGCTCCGTGTTTGCTGATGGAAGAAAAACGCACAGTCGAGTGTATTTTCTATATCGCCACCGAGTCCAATCCGGCCTTTTTGGGGCCAGCACCCGTGGTTGATATTGCGCAACAAATTAACGTGTCAGCTGGGCCCAGTGGCAGCAATCGCGATTATCTGTTGCAATTGGCGCGTGCGCTGCGCGACCATGATCTTCATGACGAGCATGTTTTTACACTGGAGCGAGAGGTACTGAAGCTGGCCCCGGGTGGGTTATAGCTGGGTGGTAACAGGTGACCAATCCGAAGGATGCATGTTTTGGTGGCGTGTACAATAACGAATAACGTGTAACAGGGAATAACCATGTCAATAATAACGTTAGTGCTGGTAGCGCTGATTGCTTTGCTGCACCTGTATATCCTTTGGTTTGAGATGTTTGCATGGACTACAAAAGGACCAAAGGTTTTTTCCGGGTTTCCCAAAGATCTGTTTGAACCTACCAAAGCAATGGCGGCGAATCAGGGGTTGTACAACGGGTTTCTGGCTGCAGGTTTGCTGTGGTCATTGTTTATCAGTGACGCAATGTGGCAGAAAAATATAGCACTGTGTTTTCTGCTGTTTGTGCTTGTAGCGGGTGTGTATGGCGCAGCAACTGCGTCAAGGAAAATATTATTTGTACAGGCGGTACCGGCGGCGATTGCTATAGCCAGTTTGTTATTCTGGTAGGTTTAACCCTGTGGCATAGCTGCAGGTGAGCTGCCACCACATGTCAGGCGCGCAGTCAGGCGAGCAATGAAAGAAGGGCATGGTCAGACGGGCATGGATTGTTCAACCAGCTGCACCCAGTAGGAACATCCGTGCGGTATGACTTCGTCGTTAAAGTCGTACTCCGGGTGGTGCAGGGTGGCGCTGTCGCCATTGCCTGTGAAGATAAACGCACCGGGTCTGGCATTTAGCATAAAGGAAAAATCTTCTGCGCCCATAACCGGTGCCACTGCAGCGTTGACATTGGCTTCACCGGCAACACTTTTAGCCACGGCCACTGCATTCGATGTTTGTTGTTCGGTGTTGATGGTGACAGGATAGTTGCGTTCATAGTTCAGGGTAGCTTTACAACCCATGGCGGTCGCTGTGTGCTCTACTATTTCCCCCAGGCGCTTTTCAGCCAGATCCTGAACCTCTTCGGACAATGTTCTTACCGTGCCCTTTAGCTGTACTTTTTGCGGAATAACATTAAACGCATCAGTATCAGTTTGAAAAGAGGTAACCGAAATTACCAGGCTCTGCAGCGGATCAACGTTGCGCGAGGCAATACTCTGTATGGCCAGCATCATATGGGCCGCAGCTACGGTTGGATCAACACAGGTATGCGGCATTGCTGCATGTCCACCGAGACCCTCTATTTCAACACTGATCAAATCGGCGGCAGCCATTAGCGGGCCGGGTTTCAGTGCAAACTGCCCGACCGGCAGCCCCGGCATATTGTGCATACCGTACACTTCCTGGATGCCGAATGTGTCCATCATGCCGTCGTTAACCATTTCACGTCCACCACCACCGCCTTCCTCGGCGGGCTGAAAGATGACGGCAACTGTACCGTTGAAATTGCGTGTCTCGCAAAGGTACTTTGCAGCACCGAGCAGCATGGCGGTGTGGCCGTCGTGCCCGCAGGCGTGCATTTTTCCGCTGGTGACTGATGCGTGCGGCAAGTCTGTCGCTTCGAGAATTGGCAGCGCATCCATATCTGCACGTAAGCCAATCACTTTTCCAGAGTCCGTCTTTTTGCCCTTAATTATGCCAACTACACCGGTTTGACCTATTCCTTCGGTCACATCGTCAGCGCCGAACTCGCGTAATTTGGCAGCCGCAATACCCGCAGTGCGCTGTACGTCAAACTGCAGTTCGGGATGGGTGTGAATGTCGCGACGCCACTCGGTGATTTCGGGTAACAAATCGGCAAATCGATTGATAACTGGCATGGTTGATCTCGGTTGTTCAGTTTTGCAAGAGGCTGGTGTGGCGGCCCTCTATGCGAGCAGACAGGCGCTGGTCATTATAGGTCAACGCGCAGACCCGGTCTGCTTTTCCTGGTGAGAGCGCGCTGAGCAGAAATAGAAGCCCTGTCGATTGTCAGAATTACGGTGAATTTCGGTTCAAAACCTTGCGCTGTCAGCGGGTTAGTGTTTTAGTTGTGGGCAATGAGCAAAATACATCACTGATGTCTGACTCGGGCAGCACGACAACCGTACTTGAGGTGGACAATCTCAAGACAATATTCAACACTCGCGACGGTGAGGTACACGCCGTTAATGGTGTCAGCTTTTCGCTTGCCACAGGCGAGCTGCTTGGCGTCGTTGGCGAGAGCGGTTCGGGCAAGAGTGTCACCATGATGTCGCTGTTGAAGCTGTTGCCCAGCCCACCGGCAGAGCTGGTGTCCGGCTCAATACACTTCGAAGGTAAAGACGTGCTGGCCATGTCTGACGACGAGATGCGTGCGCTTCGAGGTGGTGATATGGGCTTTATCTTTCAGGATCCAATGACCTCCCTGAACCCGGTCTTTACCGTCGGCTTTCAGCTCATTGAAGTGTTGCGAGAGCACCTGCATCTGTCCCGGAAAAAGGCACGGGTGCGCGCAGCCGAGTTACTTGAGCTGGTCGGTATCCCCTCTCCGGATCAGCGTCTGGATGACTATCCACACCAGTTTTCAGGGGGTATGCGACAACGCGTGATGATCGCAATGGCGCTGGCCTGTGAGCCTAAGGTACTTATTGCCGATGAGCCGACCACGGCCCTTGATGTCACCATTCAGGCGCAAATTCTGGAGTTGGTTCGCAAGCTGAGACGCGAGCTCGGCATGGGTATTATCTGGATTACGCACGATCTCGGTGTGGTGGCGGGTATTGCAGACCGTGTTATCGTCATGTACGGCGGCGAAATTGTCGAGCACGCACCAGTGCTGGATCTCTATGAACGCCCGGGCCACCCCTATACAAAGGCGCTGCTCGCGACCATGCCGAGTCTGGATGGCAGCCGTTCCGAGCGGCTGTTGTCGATCTCCGGGCAGCCTCCCAATCTGTCTGCGCATCCCTCGAGCTGCTCATTTGCACCGCGTTGTGATCAGGCGGTTGATCGTTGTCGTCAACAAAACCCGCCCATCAGAGACATAGGCAATGGCCATGAGGTCGCCTGCTGGCTGGTTGAGGATCATCGTCAATGAGTACCGCCGATGACACCATGTTAAAGGTGAAAGGACTCAGCATGCATTTCCCGGTATACAAGGGGCTGATGCGTAAACAGGTAGGCGTTATCAAGGCGGTAGACGAGGTCAGCTTTGAGGCGAAGCGTGGCGAAACTCTGGGTCTGGTCGGCGAAAGCGGTTGCGGCAAATCAACAACGGGTCGAGCGATCCTGAAACTGTACCAGCCCACTGCCGGCAGCGTTGAGCTGGACGGCCAGGACATTACGCATTTGCGGGGCAGGGACATGCGCGCTCTGCGACCGAAACTGCAAATGATTTTTCAGGATCCGCAAGCCTGTTTAAACCCCCGAATGACCGTCGGCTCGATTATCGCCGAGCCACTTGATGAGCACAGTAAACTATCACGCAAGCAAAAAAGAATGCACGTGGCGGAGTTACTGGAAGCGGTAGGTATGCGAGCAGATTTTGCCAATCGATATCCACATGAATTTTCTGGTGGACAGCGCCAGCGTATTGGAATAGCTCGCGCTCTGGCGCTGGAGCCGGAGCTTATTGTGTGTGATGAACCCATAGCAGCACTCGATGTATCGATTCAGGCTCAGGTTGTCAATTTGCTCGAGGACATACAAAACGAACGCAACCTGACCTTTCTGTTTATAAGCCACGATCTGTCAATGGTGCGCCATATCGCAGATCGAATTGCAGTGATGTACCTCGGCAAAATAGTTGAACTGGCTTCCCGCGATGAACTGTACACAAGCCCGCAGCACCCCTATACGCAGGCGCTGCTTTCGGCTGTACCAGTGCCTGATCCGGTTGCCGAGGCAAAACGCGAGCGCATTATTTTGCAAGGTGATGTACCGAGTCCGGCCAATCCTCCGAGCGGTTGTAATTTTTCAACACGTTGTCCACTGGCAACGGAAAAATGCCGAATTGAAGAACCCGAGTGGCGTGAGTTACAGGGTGGGCGCTTTGTCGCCTGCCATTTGGTTTAGTCGATTGTGGATTATGTAATAAGCACGCAGGGAGAAGTTGCTACAGGCCGGTATTCAGGTTATCTGCATCTTTTAGAGACGGCTTGTGAGATACAGGGACCAACAGTGGTAAGGTAAAGCAGTAACAGTGAACTTTAAATTTAACTCACGTAATGAGGAGCTAAAATATGAATAGAAAAATAGTACTGGCAGGGGCTATTGCAGCCGGCATTGTTAGCGGCGCCGCAAACGCCGAACGCGGTAGCGATGGACAGCTCAATATCATCTACTGGCAGGCTGCATCCATACTCAATCCCTATCTGTCGAGTGGCACCAAGGACATTGAATCCGCATCAATGGTGATTGAGCCGCTGGCGCGCTACAACGAAAAAGGCAATATGGTGCCTTTGCTGGTTGATGAGATACCAACCGTTGATAACGGTGGTATCTCGGAGGATCTGAAAACCATCACCTGGAAAATTTCGGAAGGTATTGTCTGGTCAGACGGGACGCCTTTTACCGCTGCCGATGTCGCGTTCACAGCCGAGTATTGCCTGCACCCCGAAGGCGGTTGCCAGCAGAGCTCCAATTTTACGGATGTTGAGAGTGTCGAAGCCGTTGACGATCAAACCGTAAAGATCACTTTTTCGGCAGCTAAACCGTTCCCGTATGGTCCCTTCGTGGGCTCGCAGGTACCGGTACTGCAAAAAGCGCAGTTTGAAGACTGTTTGGGTGCCAAAGCGCCAGAGTGTACTGATCAGAACTTCGGACCGATAGGCACTGGTCCTTTTGTGGTTTCCGATTTCAAAGCCAATGACGT
>CAYMVV010000143.1:0-12767 GCA_964393885.1 uncultured Granulosicoccaceae bacterium
GCGGAGAACATCAACAGTTGCAACTGTGTGATTACGTGGGTGGCTGTGTACGGACTGTAGTCAACCGGATACGGCAGTATCGAATACAGTGCATCCGGGTATACGCCAATGGCGATACAGAGAAACGCGGTTATACCCATGGCCCAGAGCATATGCTTCGGTGCTTCTTCGCAACGCTTGCCACTGTCATGGGCAAAGAATGCAAAAAACGGAATTTTGATACCCGAGTGATCCATCACCCCGGCTGACGCCAGTAACAATACCAGCCAGACCAGGGTGTAGTGTTCGGCGGCCGCCGCAGTCAGAATCATGGACTTCGAAATAAAACCGGAGAACAGGGGGAAGGCGGAGATTGACATTGAGCCGATGATGCAAAAAACAGTTGTCCATGGCATCGACTTATAGAGTCCACCGAGCTCGGATGCCTTGATGGTTTTAACACGGTACAGCACCGCGCCCATCGCCATAAACAGCAAGGCTTTGTACAGTATGTGGCTGAAGGCGTGAGCGGCGGTTCCATTTAAAGCCAGCTCGGTGCCAATACCGACACCCACCACCATAAAGCCCAGCTGGTTGTTGAGGCTGTATGAAAGCACCTTGCGCAGATCGTTTTCAATAACCGCAAAGAAAATCGGGAATGCGGTCATGATAGCGCCGATCCAGATCAGTACTTCCGTGCCTGCATAACCACGAGCAAGCGCATAGACTGCCAGCTTGGTTGTAAAGGCAGACAGGATGACGGTACCTGTCACCGTTGCTTCCGGGTAGGCATCCTGTAGCCAGTTGTGTAACAGCGGAAATGCGCACTTAATGCCGAATGCGATAAAAATCAGCAGAGTGGCGGTAGTACCCAGCCCCAGGTGACCAAATGCCAGTGAATTGGTGTCGTGGTAATAAATCAATACACCGGTAAGCAGTATCACACCGGAGCCTACCTGAATCATAAGGTAACGCATGCCAACGCGATATGCCCTGTCTGTGCGCCTGGCCCAGATCAGAAATACCGAGGCGATCGCTGTGAGCTCCCACCATATAAATAATGTGAGCAGGTCACCTGCGAGCACAGCACCAATGGCTGCGCCCTGATACAACAGTGCGGCGGTTTGCTGGACTGTATCCTTTAAATGAAACGCGTAGAGCGCTCCGATGAATGCTGCGATGTGAAATATCAGCGCCCATACAAACGCGAGCTTGTCCAGTCGGTACGTGCTCAGCTCAAGGCCAAAAATTGTGACGGCTCCATAGCTGCCATTGGGAGTCAGCAGTACCAGAGCCATACCGATTAAGGGAATCAGCAACGCCACGTAGCGGCGGGCATTGGCGGGCGTCAGCGGTAGCAGCAGTGCACCAATGACAAATAGAATTGCAGGATTGAGACTACTCATTGTCTATTTCGTTGTTGGTGTCAGAGTCTTCTTTTTCGTAGAAGGATTCATCGCGACCGATCAGCTTGCGGATTTGTTTGGCGGTTAACACAATGGTGCAGTAACTCAGAAATCCGTACCATGCATAAAAACCAGGCCACTGTTCAAAGTCGAAATGACCGTGCGGGTGATAAAAGAAATCAGCAAGAAACAGCAGTACACAGATAATTACCAACGCCAGGACGATAAGCTTGACGTTGGCTGGATTGTCCAGCCACCATTTCTTTTCGTCGCGGGTTTTTTCAGCGCTGGATTCTTTAGCACTGGATTCTTTAGCACGGTGCTGGTCGGTCGGGTTGTCAGATCCGGGTTGACTCATGGTTGTGTCGCTCTAAGTGGAATCAGGCTAATTAGCTGATTGAGTGAGTCTCCAAAAATGAACAGCAATACCGATCCGACAGCGGTGATACACAGTGGCACCACACATAATAGTGGTGCCTCTGCAATGGCTGTCGGGCCATTTTTGGATCCATCGGTTGCCTCAGGTGCCATATAAAAAGCACGCGCCGCGACTGGAATCAGGTAGGCGATATTGAGTAGCGAACTCACCAGTAGTGCTGCGACAATTATCCACTGTGTCGCTTCGATTGATCCCAACAGCAAGTGCCATTTGGCCCATGAACCACCAAGTGGTGGCAAGCCGATGATACTAAGCGATCCAATAAAAAAGGCCGCAAAGGTAAATGGCATTCGATAGCCGAGACCGCGCATGTCGCTGATCTCGGTTTTGTGGGTGGCAACATAAATTGCACCGGCACAAAAGAACAGAGTGATCTTTCCCATGGCATGCATTGCTATCTGCATGGTCGCACCAATGATGCCGGCCGCGTTCGCGAGCATGGCGCCGACAATGACATAACTCAATTGACCCACGGTCGAGTAAGCAAGGCGTGCTTTCAGGTTGTCCTTGGTGAGAGCGACAATTGAAGCCACTACCAGGGTGAAAGTTGCAACCCACATCACGATGGTGCCAGCGCCTGTGTCTCCAATCAGATCGATGCCAAAGATATATATGGTGATTTTCAGAATGGTGAAAACGCCGGCCTTGACGACCGCGACTGCATGTAGCAGAGCACTGACCGGCGTCGGAGCAACCATCGCTGCGGGCAGCCAGCGATGAAACGGCATCAGTGCCGCTTTACCGGTACCAAATGCAAATAGTGTCAGCAGAATCATTGCTGTGCCCGGGCCGACATGCTCGCTTAATATGCCACCCGCCCGAAAGTCCAGTGTACCTGCGATATTGAATGTCCAAAGCGTGGCGAATAGCAGAAATCCGATTGATGTAAACATCAATATGCCGAGATAGATACGGCCCCCGCGTCTGGCGTCTTCATTGCCTTTGTGCGTCACCAGTGGATAGGTTGCCAGCGTTAACATTTCATAGAACACAAACAACGTCATCAGGTTGCCGGCAAACGCAATACCCATCGCTGCGGATATAGAAATAGCGAAGCAAAAGAAAAACCGGGTCTGGCTGGTTTCGTTGTTACCGCGCATATAGCCCATGCCGTAGAGCGTTGTGAGTATCCACAAGCCCGAGGCGATGGTGGCGAACAATAAACCGAGTGGTTCAGCCTCCAGCGTAAATGATAAACCCTTGATAGGTTCGGCAAGTGTTATCGATGGTGTGTCACCACTCAGGACTGCTGGATACAACGCCAGCACGATAACGAACAGCAGTGTGCCGGTGACCAGGCTTATTACATCGCGAGTGTTCGGCGAGTCAGACTGTAGCGTAAGTAACACACCGCCCGCCAACGGGACGAGCAGTGCCAGTAGTAATAGGGTTGAATCAGCCACTATTGGTGCTTCCATCCGATAATTGTGGATTCAGAGTACAAAAGATCCCTGGGGTGAAAAGCCATTAACCAACACCCAGATAGGATTGTGCTACCCGCTCCGCAAGTCCTGCGGTGATGCGGGTGTCCAGTCCAAAATAAATGGTTAAGAGTGCAAAGATCCAGCACGGTATTAACATGGACAGTGGTGCTTCCTCTACATTGGCATGTTGCGCAGGGGCGGGCTTGAAATAAGCGACATCAATGATCTTTCCGATGTACACCACGGCCATCAATGAGGAGACGATGAGTAGTGCCGCTACTGCCAGCCAGTCCTTGTCGAGTGTGCCGGTGATTAAATACCACTTGCTTACAAAACCTGCAGTCATAGGGACACCGATTAATCCGATTCCCATTACTGCAAAAGCGGCAGTGGTCAGTGGCATGGTGCGTCCAATACCGGCGAGGTCATGTAATTTACTGGAGTTTACGCGGTAGATCATCGCCGCCAGAGCCAGAAACAATCCGGCTTTCATCATGGCGTGATTAAACATGTGTGTAATCGTCGCAGTTATACCGGCAACGTTTAACAGCGCAAGGCCCAGTACCATATAGCTCAGTTGTGCAACACTCGACCACGCCAGCAGGCGCTTGGCGTCGTGCTGAAAAATTGCAATGAGCGAGGCTACCAGAATACCCGCAATACTCAGCGGTACCAGAATTGTGCTTAGCTGCATTTTTTCAAAAGCGAACTCGATACCGTAAACATCGAATAGAAATCGAATCATCACATACAAAGATACTTTGGTTGCGGTTGCCGCAAGAAATGCGGTGGTCGCTTTTGGTGCATAGGTGTAAGCGTTAGGTAACCAGTAGTGTAGCGGAAAGACCGCGACTTTTAGTGCAATGCCCACTGTGAAAAATGCCAGGGAAGCCTGTACGACTCGATTGTCCCAATGAGCCGGTATTCTCTCTGATAGATCCTGCATATTCAGCGTGCCGGTGACCATATATAAAAAGCCAATGGCGATCAAAATAAAGGTGGCGCCGATAGTGCCCATGATCAGGTAGCGAAACGATGCGGTCAGCGCTCTGCGATCACGGCCACGAGCGATCAATGCGTAGGTCGACAGGGACGATACTTCAAGAAAGACAAATACGTTAAAGGCGTCGGCGGTAATGGTGATGCCGATCAGGGCAGTGAAGCATAAAAGAAATGTTGTGTAATAGAGGCTTTGTCGCTGGTGTCTCATAACACCTTGCAACGACTCTCTCAGTGCAGTGATAACCAGACTGCCGAACAGCGTAACCAACAGGAGGACGAGGGCGTTGAGTTCATCAATGCGTACCTCGATTCCCCAGGGTGGAGGCCAGCCGCCCATCTGATAGCTAAGTACGCCACCATCCCAAACCTGAATCAATAGCAAAACAGCGACGACCACGGACATCCAGGTCGCGGCGGTAGCAAGGCGCCAGGCGTGGTCGCCATTGCGCATCATTGAGCAAATCGGCGCTGCCAGTAGTGTCAGCAATAATTGTAGGGCGGGTAACTGTTCAATCATTTGTCAGATTCTGCCGCAAGGCTTGCGGTGTTCTCTTCGTGGAGACTTTGCGCATCTATTTCTGTTATTTCGTCTTCTTCTACAGTGTCGTAGGCTTCGTGTACACGAACAGCGATGGCCAGTCCCAGTGCAGTGGTTGCTACCCCGACAACGATTGCTGTCAGTATCAGAACGTGCGGGAGCGGGTTACTGTAAACAGAAATTGCAGAATCAATGATTGGTGCAGTCCCACCAGCCACTTTACCCATTGATATAAACAGGATAAAAACAGCTGTCTGAAATATATTCAGTCCCACAATTTTTTTAACCAAATGTCCGCTGGACATGACGATGTACAATCCGGCCATCATCAGCACTATCACTATCCAGTAGTTAAATAATCCGGCAATCACAAGTGTCTATTTCCTGTGCCTGTGTGCGAACTCTGAGTTCTGAACCCGGCTTTACGGGCCGGTTCGGTGTGCTTGATTTAGTAGACCGTACTGAAAGACGGATCTAGAGGGAGCGCTCAGAGAGTGAGAAAAAGATGTTAATCATGACGGCAGCTACGGTAATGCCAACCCCGAGTTCGATTATCAGGATGCCGTAGTGTTGGCCGTGTAGTGGATCATGTACGAGAACCCCATAATCCAGAAAATTTCCACCTCGCATCATACTGACCACACCGACCAGTGCATAGAGCAAAAAACCAATGGCCGGAAAGTAAGCGAGCTTACGTGGCGGGAAAACTTTTTGTGCGGGTACGATACCGTAGATTAAAGCATAGAGAATGACGCCACTTGCGAAAATAACGCCGGCCTGAAAGCCACCGCCAGGGCCAAAGTCGCCATGCCATTGCACGTATAGTGCGAATATTAAAACGGGAGCAATAAGCAGGTCGGAGACTTCTCGCAGCACGATTTTTTGTCGCATGGATTCAGCCCGAACATAGGGTGGTGCAGGGCGCTCGACGCCCGACTTGCGCGTGCCTCCCCCGAGTAACATAAACACGCCGATAAACGCGGTAAATACCACACCGACTTCGCCCAGTGTATCGTAACCACGGTAACTGGCCAGCACAGACGTAACGATATTCGGAGGGCCAACCTCGTCGGGAGATACATTGAGATAGCGTGGTGCTACATGGGTGTGAACCGGTGCGTCGGGACTGCCGAAGTAAGGCATATCAAACGATGCATAAACAAGTAGCGCCCCTGTGATGATCACTGCAGCCAGTGGCACAAAGGTACGGGTTGCGTTCTGTGGTTTACTGGTCCGACCGACGATTGCCAGTGCTGCCAAAAAGAATATGGTCGACACACCAGCGCCTACAGCTGCTTCTGTGAATGCAACATCGACAGCATCCAGAACCATAAAAATGCTGGCGCTGAGCAGACTAAAAAACCCCATCAGCATTACGGCAGTCATCAGGCGCTTCAGACGTACGATGGCGAAGACTGTGGCAACCAGCATCATGAGCAACGTTGAGTTGATCAGAAATTCCATTATTTTCCGTCTCCTCTTTGCGTGCCATCTTCGGTATTGTCGCTACCAGCAGAGTCGCCGTCGTCGGTCCTGGCATCCGTGCTCGATTGGGTTCCTCCATCGGACAGGTTCTTATCCAGTCGCTTCACTATGTTGGCAAGTTTTGGATTCACGCCGGCAACATTTACACTCTGCGCAAGTGCATGGATGGCGGCCAGGCTCGTAATCATTAGAAAGAAAAAAGTAAACAGCAACTTGAGTGCAACCAGGTAGTCAGGTGCCTGCAGTGTCAGCCCCAAAATGATTAATCCCGCGCCCATGCTGTCGAGGATGCTTGCGGCATGGGCTCGTGTGTAAAAGTCGGGCATGCGTATCAGGCCAACACCGGCGGTGATGCAGAAAAAGCTACCCGCACACAACAGGATCAGGCTGAGTATGTCGAGAACGATACTCATTGCTGCGATCCGGAAGCTTGATCGTCTGGAATATCCACGCCCAGGTTGCCGTACTTAAAAAATTTGAGAATCGCTATGGTGCCGATGAAATTGATCAGCGCATAGGCGAGTGCGATGTCGAGAAACTCTGGTCGACCCATCAAAAAGCCGAGTACCGCTATGAACAATACGGTGGTGGTGCCGGCGAAATTGATCGCCAGAATCCGGTCATAGATGGTGGGGCCGAGGAAGGCGCGGATCAGAGCCATGAGCATGGTGACCAGCACCGCAATCATTGCGATAGTGAACATCAGCCGCGCCCCTCCAGTTTTGCCACGCGACGATCCATCTCGCCCTCGTGTAGTGACCCCAGAGATTCTGCCGCCAGTGCATGGACTTCAATCGCTCCATCATCGACGTCAATCGAGAGCGTGCCCGGTGTCAGGGTTATCGAGTTGGCGTGCAGCACCAGTCCCAGTGCAGTCTTTTGCGATGCCTGAACCGTGGCGATCGTTGGCGAAATCGGCATGTCCTTTTGCCAGATTCGTTTCGCCACATCAAGGTTCGATACGACGATTTCCTTCACCAGCCAGGGGATGTAGGTAATAAGGCGCGCGAGTATGGCTAACTTGGGCTCTTTGCGATCGGTAACCTGCAGACGGGAGACGATCCAGGCCACAAGCAGACAGGATGACAGTCCAAAGGCGAGCATCAGCGGCTGAAACATACCGCTCCACAATACCCAGAGCACCGCGCAGAAAATAAAAGGGGGGATAAATCTTTTCATCTACCTTGAGACTGATTCAGTGACAGATCCATGTCTGAATGGTACTAACTGTTCAAATACTGCGCCAGTGTTTCAGAATGTTTCCATGTTTCGTAACAATCCGACACAGTTCGCGCCCGGTTTGCCTCATGTCGCCACTGATTTGTATTTGGATGTCAATGCTGCTTGGACGAGGGTGTCAGGTATGTTACGGTTTTGCAGTCAACTAGACACGATCGTGCATGCCCAACGCCAGCAGGAAGCAACAGCGAGGTGACAGCACTAACTGAAAAACTTTAATGGAGAATGGATCTTTGAAGACTCTATCCAAATTTGCTCTGTCTGCAGCGGCAGTCGGGCTCATCGCAAGCACTGGCGCATCGGCAGCAACCCTCGATGATGTCAAGTCAAAAGGTTTTATACAGTGTGGTATCTCAACGGGTGTACCCGGTTTTGCGTTCACCGACGATGATGGCAAGTGGCAGGGTTTTGATCCTGCAGTTTGTAAAGCAGTAGCCGCGGCTGTTTTTGGCGATACCGAAAGCGTCAAATTTACCACAACAACCGGTAAAACCCGCTTCACGGCACTTGCTTCGGGTGAAGTAGATTTGCTGGCCAGAAATACCACCTGGACATTCAGTCGCGATACCGATCTGAAGCTGGACTTCGTCGGCGTTAACTATTACGACGGTCAGGGATTCATGATTCCTTCCGAGTTGGGTGTGTCCAGCGCCAAAGATCTGGACGGTGCGTCAGTTTGCATCCAGACAGGTACAACCACAGAATTGAATCTGGCTGATTTTTTCCGCACCAACAACATTTCATATGAAGCGGTGCCAATTGAAACCAACGATGAAGCGCGTACCAACTACGTAGCGGGCCGTTGCGACGTATACACGACAGACGCGTCTGGTCTGGCGGCTACTCGCTCTTCGCTCGAAGATCCTTCAGCTCACGTTCTGATGCCTGAAATCATTTCAAAAGAACCGCTTGGACCATTGGTGCGTCATGGTGACAGTGAATGGGCTGATATCGTCCGCTGGACTCTGAATGCGATGATTACTGCTGAAGAGCTTGGTGTAACCTCTGCAAACGTCGACGAGATGGCCACTGGCACCGACAACCCTGAAATCAATCGTCTGCTCGGTAGCGAGGGTGATCTCGGTGCGATGATCGGTCTCGATAAAGCCTGGGCATGGCGCGCGATCAAGATGGTCGGTAACTACGGTGAGGTGTTTGAGCAGTATATCGGTAAAGATACGCCAATCGGTCTGGACCGAGGTATCAACAACCTCTGGACCCAAGGCGGCATCTTGTACTCGCCTCCTTTTCGCTAGGGCGGATGCTTAGACGACAAGGGCGCTATATGCGCCCTTGTTTTTATTACCAGTTGCAGTCCGGCTTTATTGCAACTTGCTCTGGTTGCAACTAGCCTTGATGACTGAAGCGCTTCATGTACATTGAGGTGCTTAACTTTCACTACATCTCGCGCAGGCCACATATTTGTCGCAATCAATAGACTATCAGGCGCCTCCCCGGCAGAGCTTCTCTATCGGTAAAATCTGGACGGACAAGCGTACCCGAGGGCTGGTTATCCAGTTGCTCGCAACAATCGCGATCTGCGCGTTCATTCTGTATCTGGCCGGCAATGTGGTGCAGAATTTCCAGAATCTCGGCAAGCCTTTCGGGTTTGGCTTCCTGCAGCAGGAGTCGAACTACGATATCAACCAAACTCTGATTGAATACAGTTCTCGCAGCACTCATTTGCGGGCCGCTGTCGTGGGTATTTTGAATACCCTGCTGGTCGCAGTCTGTGGAATTATACTCGCCAGCATCCTCGGCTTTATTCTGGGCGTACTGAGGCTGTCTCCAAACTGGATTGTTAACCGGCTCGCCTACTGTTACATCGAGTTTGTGCGCAATGTGCCGGTACTTGTGCATATTTTGCTGGTTCATGGAATCCTGGTGCACTCGTTACCAAGAACCAAGCAGGCAATTGATATAGCGGACAGCTTTTTCTTCACCAACCGCGGTTTTTTTGTGCCGAAACCGGTGATGGAGCCTTTGTTCTGGCTGGTGCTGGCAGCTTTTGCGATTGGTGTGGTTTACGCCTTTTGGTACAAGCGTATGGCGCGCATAAAACAGGCGGCGACAGGAGAGCAATCACCCGTATTCTGGGTCATGTTAGGGTCCATTGTTGGCGCACCGATATTGGCATTTTTACTCACCGGTATGCCGCTGGCGTGGGATATCCCTGTCTTGAAGGGCTTTAACTTCACCGGAGGAATGGCCCTGAGGCCGGAATTCCTGTCGCTGTGGCTGGCCTTGTCGTTGTACACGTCAGCGTTTATTGCCGAGAACGTCAGATCCGGCATTGAGGCGGTGAATAAAGGGCAAACTGAAGCGGCGCTGGCACTTGGTTTGCCACGCAAGAAAACACTGAATCTGGTGGTTATCCCGCAAGCGATGCGTGTGATTATTCCGCCGCTGAACAGCCAGTATCTGAACATCACGAAAAACTCCTCGCTGGCTATCGCAATCGGTTACATGGATATTGTCGCGACCATTGGCGGGATCTCGCTGAACCAGACAGGTCGTGAGATGGAGTGCATGTTGATCGTGCTCGGACTGTATCTGACCTTTTCATTGATCATTTCTTCAGTGATGAACTGGTACAACAGCCGTCTGGCGCTGGTGGAGAGATAAGATGGAATCAACCACACCCGCCTATGCACCGGGAGAGCATCCCGATCAAAAGCCGCCAATAGGCCAGAGCGGCTTGTTGTACTGGTTACACAAGAATCTGTTTTCATCGCCTTTTAATGTCATTTTGACATTGCTGACCGCCTATTTTCTCTACCTGCTGTTGCCGCCGCTTTTTGGCTGGATGATGGTTGATGCTGTGTTTGTTGCTGATTCACGATTGCATTGTCGTGAACTGGGCACCGGTGCCTGCTGGGGTTTTATCGAGAAGCGATTCGGGCAATTTACCTACGGATTCTATCCGCAGGACGAACGATGGCGTGTGGTCCTGTGTTTCCTGTTGTTTATAGTCGCGATCATTCCAATTCTATGGGATCGCGCACCGGCCCGGCGCCAGTGGCTGTTTTTTTCAGCGGCATTTCCGTTTATCGCCTTTTGGTTGCTCATCGGTGGCAATGGCAGCATTGCCGCCTACGGTATTTTGTTTGCGCTGGTGGTTGTGCCAGTGATGTATTTTTTGCCATCTGGTGATCTAGACGATGGTGCATCACCATGGCTTACCCGTGTGCTGTTGTTTGTATGGCTGTTCCTGCTGATTGGATTGCAGGGTATTTTTTTCTCGTTTGATGTCGATGTTGGCATAGGCGCGCTTGGCAATACCGCGCGTACGGTTATAACGCTGTTGCTGATTGCGCTGACAACGGTGCCGTTGTTTTATCGGGGAATGGCCAATAAGCTAAAGCGTCAGTGGGTGACAGGCTTCTTCGCGCTGGCGGCGTTGTGGCATTTTCTCGGAGGCACTAACTTCGGTTTTGCGTCCGATCACCTGCTGTCAATTGTCGATACCGATCAATTTGGTGGCTTTATGCTGACCATGGTGATTGGTGTGACCGGTATTGTGGTGTCTCTGCCGCTTGGTATTCTACTGGCGCTCGGGCGTCAGTCAGATCTGCACATCATTCGTTGGGTGTGTACCGGTTTTATCGAATTTATCCGTGGTGTGCCCCTGATAGCGTTGCTGTTTGTTGCCTCAACCATGCTGAATTACTTTCTTCCGCCCGGTTCGAACTTCGATCTTTTGTTGCGGGTACTGATTATGGTAGTGCTGTTTTCGGCAGCCTATCTTGCGGAGGTGGTGCGTGGTGGATTGCAGGCCATCCCGAAAGGCCAGACGGAAGCAGCAGATGCAATGGGGTTGAAGTACTGGCAGTCAATGAGGCTGATTGTTTTGCCGCAGGCGCTGAAAATATCTATTCCTGGAATCGTCAATACCTTTATCGGCTTGTTTAAAGACACCACGCTGGTGGTGATTATCGGGCTGCTTGATCCACTGGGTATCAGTCGGGCCTCTCTGTCAGATACCAAGTGGCAGGGCCTGTCTACCGAAGTTTACGTATTCATTGCGATATTTTTCTTTATCTGTTGTTTCAGCATGTCGCGATACTCGATTTATCTGGAAAAGAAACTTCATACCGGCCATCGCGAAGACTAGGGCTCCTTATTATGAATGATGAAACTGAATTGGCCGCAAAACTGACTGTTTCCGACGAGCAGATGATTCACATCGATCAAATGCACAAGTGGTACGGTCAGTTCCATGTGCTGAAAAATATAAATTTGACGGTCAATGCCGGGGAAAGAATTGTCGTCTGTGGACCATCAGGGTCCGGTAAGTCGACGCTGATTCGCTGCATTAACAGACTGGAAGAGCATCAGAAAGGCGAAATCCGGGTCGATGGGATTGAGCTTACCAGTGACCTGAAGCAGATTGAGCAAATCCGTCGCGAGGTGGGCATGGTTTTCCAGCACTTCAATCTGTTTCCTCATCTGACCGTGCTTGAAAACTGCACACTGGCGCCTATCTGGGTCAGGAAGATGCCCAAGGCCGATGCCGAGCAGGTGGCTCGCCGTTATCTAGAGCGTGTCAAGATCCCCGAGCAGGCAGACAAGTATCCTGGCCAGCTGTCAGGTGGCCAGCAACAACGAGTGGCCATCGCTCGCAGTTTGTGTATGAGTCCGAAAATAATGCTGTTTGATGAACCCACCTCGGCGCTTGATCCTGAAATGATCAAGGAAGTGCTGGACGTCATGATTGAGCTGGCGCGCGATGGAATGACCATGATTTGTGTGACACACGAAATGGGCTTTGCAAAGACGGTGGCCAACCGGGTTATATTTATGGATGGCGGGGAGATCATCGAGCAGAATGAGCCGGAGGAGTTTTTCAACAACCCGCAATCACCCAGAACTCAGGAATTTTTGAGTCAAATACTACTGCACTGACGCCAGACTCTGTCTTACCGGTTGTTTGCCCTGCCGATACCGGGCTTGTTTTTCAGGGTGCTTATAGTCGCAATGCTTCATATTCCTGCAACGATCCCTGCGACTGTCCCTTCAACGATCCCTGCGACCGTCCCTGCAGCGGATGGTGACTTGCAATTGCAACAAACAAAGCTATGTTAGTGTTAGTGGGACTTTATAGGTCCAGTGCAAACCCCACTTGGTGTTGACAGCAGGAAAGTAAGCAACCATAATTCCGCTCTTGTGTGGAGGGATTCCCGAGCGGTCAAAGGGGGCAGACTGTAAATCTGCTGCATATGCTTCGGAGGTTCGAATCCTCCTCCCTCCACCAT
>CAYMVV010000144.1:0-12572 GCA_964393885.1 uncultured Granulosicoccaceae bacterium
TGTGCGGTGATCACCATGGGCCGGAACAGGTGATCAGCTTCGCCGGAATACGCAGCCTCAACATCACCCACGTCACTCAGTGAAAAGACATACGCAGGAGGTATTGCATAACCCATACGCCCTTCCCGCACCGGTATTACCTCTGAAAAATCTTCGAGTACAGGACCAGTGGAACGATCAAAGAGCGCAAACGCTGATCGAATCACTTTTTTCTGGTATTCCGGGTCATTGGGCTTGCCCAACGGACGGCCCATCGGGAAGTCGAGCCACAAGGCACGCGGCGGTTTATACGTTTCTATATGTTCCCTTACAAATCCAACTAACACAGTGGATAGTCCTTCTTCTTCAAAATACCTTGCAAGCCCGCTCACGGCGCGCGTACAGAAAGGTCAAACCGGAATCAGAAAGACGGTGTTAACGTTGTCTTGTTTCATGCGTTCGGCAGACGCGCGGGCAGATTCTTCCATATCAACAGGATCTGCCGCCCCCATAAACGTGAAGTGCTCATCGGCAACAGAGCCAATTTCGCCGTCTTCTGCCATCTCTTCAAGGCGATCAAGCGGGATAATTGTATTGAGATCCAGCTGCCAGGCTATGCGGTCATACTCTACTGCCACATGAGTCATCACCAGGTCACGATCATTCTTGTTAAGCACGCGACAATCACGAGCCAGCCATGAAAACGGCTTGTCACCGCGTCGGGAGACTGCCGCACTTGATACCACTGAAACCCGCCGTTCAGTGGATGGCACAGGAGCAGTCCAGTAAGTTTTACTGACTGGAGGAATCGTTAAATCTTCAATGAAACTGCGCCCGACATCAGGCATGTCTGGAATCATAACCATATGCGCTCTCCTGGTTTAAAAAATAACCTCCAATAATCTAACATAGACAAGTTCTTATCGAGACACCCATGTTAGTAAGCCCCTATGCTCCGAACTTCTTCCCGTGGTTAATCCGGATAATATATTCAGCTTCGCTCAGGACCGCATTTGACGCATCAAATAGGTGAAGCCGCGAGCGCCGTGATCAGTTGTCCGGCAATCACTCTCTCTCGGTAGATAATATACAAGTTGGGTGTTTCAGGATACTGGCCTCTATCTTACATTTTGTAACAGGAACGACCCCTTATTTTCTTTTGAATTTCACGTAGCGCATCTGAACTCAGACAGCCTTTATTGATGTTCCGGCTAATCTATTTAGTCAACAGAAGTTTCCGAATTTCATTTTCGTATTTATTGAATGATTGGCCACCAAAACGAAACATCATGTCCAGTTTAACAGGATTTGATTCAAGTAAATCTGTAGAGTGATGATCACTTAAATATGCATCATTAATTCGGAAAATATCAGTATCTTTATAGTGAATAGCGCAGATTTGTTCCATAGTGTTTGCGTTAGTGCTTAAGGTTCTTTGCAACAAATCAACGGACCCTTTTGAATTCCAGTTTGCCCAAGTAACTAGCAATATATTCTTTATGCTTTTTGGCAATGGGTATTGACCAACTCCAACACTTAAAACCTTGAGCTCAGAGCTAACAACATTCATGGCGCTTAGTGCATCTATAATTGCAAATAAGGTAGGGTTGTTAGCACAAAACCCACCATCAATAAGCGTTATTGTGCCTAATATATCACTTTGAATAGTTTTAGGGAGAAAAAATGGGGTGGCAGAGCAAGAAGACTCAACTACTTCGGAAAGTAAAGCGCCAAATCCTGGGCGGAAGCTATCTATAGACCCATGCGCCTGGCCTACATATGACTTAAAAATACGAGGCTTCTCTGTCGACCAGTCTGTTGTTACCACCCCCAACGGGACAAGGGTATCTTTAAAAGTGCGCTCTTCAAAGCAACGATTAGCAAGATCATTTAGCGACTTTGAGCGCGTACCTGGATCACTATGAGCCATTACAACTGGAATATTGGATTTATACAGATCTTTTATCTCAGACATGTCTTTACCAATCGCGATCAAACTTCCTATTATCGAGCCAGTGCTTGTGCCATAAATCAAATCGAAATGCTCATGCAAAGGAGATCCGAGCATAGCTTCAACTGATTCTAGTACGCCGATGGTATAGCAACCCTTCGAACCGCCACCATCTAGTGACAGTATTCGAAATATTTTACTATCCATTGGCTTAACGTTACTTCCATTCATCTATTCTTAATCATGTTAATTAAGGCTTTACTTAGTGATATACCAATCCGTTACAATATTTTGGCTTACGGATGCTATGTGCCAATCAAAAACTGAATTGTTACCTATAATCAGCAGTATCAGTTGATTCGTGTTTAAAGTTGATTCTGACCAGATTTTCTTTATCGCATTTCGATCTTCGTAAGATATCTGCGGTTTTGACTCGGCATGCGAATGCCATTCACCGACATACAGGAATCCTTTCTCGGCCATTAATGTGATTTTTTTCTGGGCAGTTACTGGGCATGAGCAATAATATCCACGGCCGCGTTGATCACTTTTATAAGGTCCAGTAGCTTGCTCTACCTTAAGATCCCCACTGTAAACATTGCCAAACAATTGGCCGCCAGCTTCTAGCTGATTGGTACTTTTCTGGACACGCTTCTTTAGATACCTAACCACACCACCATCTATGTTTATAACACTACTTTTTGGTACGGGCCGCCTCGCAACGACGTGCTGGCCTGTCGATCGCCAAAATTTTTCACGCATGAGATTAAAGTGCGCGCTTACTCGCTCCATTGGAACTGCCTTGTACAAAATTTGTCAGCCTGCAATAATTGAGTAGTTCCACCAAGCTCCGCCATACGATCAAGGTCACCAATCGAAACTTCACAAATAGAGGATGTAATGCGTCCGTTTACTAGAGCCATTACTTGTCTATAAGCGAGATTCACTGCGAGTTGTAATTCAGCCGCTGTGTGTGGTTGAAAAAAGCTACCGCATCCCGCCTCCGGAACTACCGTACGAATGCTGTCCGGCCAATTTGAGATCTGGTAATTGTATTTGTATTCTGGAGAGTATTTTTCCAGTAACGAATCACCATCCAATATTGCAACAGAATGACCAGCAATGCCGTAGGGTTCAATCCATGTAGATACTTGCGGAATAGGATTGTCGGATAATGCACGCCACTCTGACATTACCACCTCAGTTTCAAGAGGTAGTCCTGCGGTTATTACCAAGTCGAATCCAGACAGATGATCAAGTTGCTCAACAGTCAATTCTTCAAAGCGAGCGGGTATGTCAGTCATGGCAATACAGTGTGGGTATTCTACTGCCATTTGTTTCGCCAGAGCGGTTGCCTTGTTGCACCCGATCCAACTATGATCAAGTACATGCCGGTAGATATTGTGAGATCCATAGGTGTCATTATCAATGAAAAGACACTCGCCGACGCCAGCCTGTATTACTAATCGAGCTAAGTTTGAACCTAAAGCACCGCAGCCGACAAATGCGAGACGAGTATGCTTCAGGGTCTTATACCCACTGTCCTGATCGCGCCCATGAATCCACTCACCGTCGATGCGGGAGACGGTACACCTCTCGATTGGTTTTTTGGCTGCACTCGTACGGCGAACTTTAGCCGGTATTTTGTCGAAATCCCTAAATTTACGAAGAATATTGGGGGGTAGAACCTGTGAGACCCTAACCCCAACAAGCGACGGCCCCGTCTCAGTTCTAGATCCCAATAATATCGGTATGTCAGGGGTTTTGAAGCACACAGCACTCAGGAATTCCTTTGGTAGCAGGTTATATATGTCGTTCGTAATCTTCGGGAACTCTTGGGGTATCCATGGACAATCAAGCCAAATAAAAGGAATTTTAAAAATTTCGTGTTTTGGCGTCTGCGCAAAGCGATTCGTAAGCCAGCGCTCCAGTCCTAATTTTGTTTCGGCGATAACAATCCCATTGTCTTCATGGCAGGCGCTAACCATGCGGGAGGGACCTGTTGGCTTTACAAGGCTTCTATATGTAAGTGTTGAGGAAGAACATCTTGCCCAGTAGGTGAGGAACTCTCTATGAAATTCTTCTCGACGTTGCAACTCATCTAAGTTGAGAACATCTATTGCCCAGTTGACTGAGTCCAATACCCGGGAGACCGTGTCGCATTCAATGCGCGTAGATCGCAAGCAAAGTTTACCATCCGGTTCAACATGCGGCCAACTATAGTCAGTAGGTGCCTGAGGTGCGGATACTAGCAATTGGGATGCTGGCCATCTCTCATCAAGCGATACCACGATATGATCTATGCTGGCACACTTCACACAACCAGTAGGTACATCAATCGTCCACGAAGCAACTATTGGTGGGGTGCAACCAGTTTGGTACTGCGATGCAGGCGTTGGTCGCCATCCACCTGCTCCACGCTGCTGTGTTAGAGCTGCATCAACAGCGGCTTTGTCTCGGTCGCTTAATGCCACCGCCATTTACCCAAATCGATCTCCTTCAGATCTCTTCGCAGTATCGTTGGTTGTCACTACGAACGCGGAAGATGAGACACCCTTACTCTCTTTTGTAGGTTCGGTCTGATTGGCAAAGAACGTAACATCAAACACCTTGTCCCAAGCGTTGCGAGCTTTTGTACGAGTGCAATTTGGATCATCAAGAACTTTCAGTTCACTCAGTGCTTCATCTAACCTATCCCGAAAAAACATTACTTCCACATCGTATTCTTCAGCTAGGTTTTTACCATCGTATACCGGGTGAGCAATTTCCAGCGATTGATGTAATTGATTACTGATTTCCTGCCATGTTTTTCGCAGCGAAGAGTCCAATCGGTTTTCACACCATTGGAAGTGGTCTACTACTAATCGGGTAATGCAGATGCCACTGGTGGTAGACTTTTTCCAGTCATCTCGACTGCGGCCGTGAAATTTTGTCATTCGGGTAACTTTAGCCATATCTGCACCAGACTCTGGGATATTACTGTTCAGCTGACTTCGTTCGCTGTCATACCAACGAGTTACCTCTCTCGAATCGGATACTACCCAATCGTCTCCACTGGCTAGTTCGAAAAATTCACCACTCTGGCCATGTTCGTCAGTGCTGGTAACAACTCGATATACCGGTATATCGATGTGATACCCCTGTGGATAGTTCTGCCTTACACAATTGGTTTTAACGGTAGCGTCTTCGCTTAAGCGTTTATCCTCTAGTGCAGTTGCTATTCTTAATCGAGCGTGATAAGGGCTCAACCTGTTGCCAATGCCGTCTACAAGATCTGACTCGTTGAAGTAGACTCCATCATCAATATCGTAGTCATTGGCATCATCCTGATGCATTGTATGCATTGCGTAGGATCCTTGGCTTTGCATATCTACCGGTTTCGCATGACCGTTTCTTTCCAGGCCGTTCTCCAATCGGATACGACCATTGTCTCTGCGATCTCGCATCTCCGTTTGATCAGGCTTACTTAATGTGACTTTTTCCGAATGAAAATTTTTCATTTCTTTGTTGCAGTTGCTGTCAGACATTACTTTTAATTCTTCTCTGGTTATGGGTGCGTTAGGGGTTTAAGCGGTGTAATCCATACCACCTGCGGTCACTTGCACTCGCAAGCAGGTGTCGTAAATAGATAAGCTTTGAATTTTCCTAAAACCAACTAAAAAACTCAAGTTTTGTATATATTTACAGTATTACCACATAAAATCCATATAAGCTATTGATAAATAGAGATAATATAATTCCAAATAGTGTTGAAGTGAGCATCATTCATAGGATTAATTTTTGGCAATAAAGTCAAATCACAAGCAAACTGGTCACATGTTCATGCAACAGATCCGTTGGTGATCAAGGCAAGCGGAGTTTGAATTACTTATCCAGACTCCCGTGATAGTAAGGCCCCTATGCTCCGAACCTCTTCCCGAGGTTAATGCGGATAATATATTCAGCTCCAATTAGGACTGCATTTGACGCCTCAAATAGGTGAAGCCGCACGCGCTGTGATCAGTTGTCCGGCAGCCTCTCTCTCTCTCGGTGGATCATATACAGCCCGGCACACTCTGTGAGTTCGCGGGATATTCCCATCAGTTTGATATACTGAAATCCAGGCCACATACATTGAGAATGTCCGCTTATGTCACCTCGCTATGACGCCGAATCACTTATAAGCTGTGCAACGTCACTGTGTCTAAAGGCGGGCATGAGTGATCAGTGTGCTCATGATGTGGCAACAGTGCTGACGGAAGGCGATTTACTTGGACACGATACCCATGGTTTGATGCAGCTTAAGCCCTATCTGGAGGCACTCAAACGTGGCGACATGCTCGGCGATGGTGATATCAAAAACCTATCCGCAAGACCAGCAGTTGCCTGTTGGGACGGGAACTGGCTGCCTGGCCCGCACTTAACATTGCGCGCAGTCGAAACCGCCACAAGCATGGCAAAAACATATGGAACCGGCCATGTGGTCATCCGCCGAAGCTGCCACATTGGAGCACTTGCCGCGTATTTAGAGAAACCGGCAAGGCAAGGGTTGCTCGTTCAGGTAGTCTGCAGCGACCCCTCAGTGGCAAATGTTGCTCCGTTTGGAGGAACCGAGCCATTGCTTACTCCTAACCCGATGGCGTGGGGCATACCAACATCCAACGATCCAATTTTGATCGACATCTCTGCATCCACCACCACGGTTGGCATGAGCTCGCGACTTCATCAGGCTGGACAAAAGATCGACCACGAGTGGTGGTTAGATTCTGATGGGAAGCCCTGCGACAACCCATCGGTTATTTTTCAAAGTCCACCGGGCAGCCTGCTGCCATTAGGTGGATTAAATGCAGGCCACAAAGGTTTCGGTCTCGCTTTATTCGTTGAAGCACTCACCTCTGGACTAGCAGGTTTTGGCCGTGCAGATGATATCGATACCTGGGGTGCTAATGTTTCAGTTCAAATAACTGATGTAGAAGCATTTGGTCAGAAAGAGTCATTTCTAAAGCAAACAGATTATCTGGTTGACCAGTGCCTGAATAATAAGCCGGCAAATCCGTCAATACCCGTTCGGTTACCAGGCCACAGAGGGCTTGCCTATAAACGGGAACAGCTGGAAAAGGGTGTTTTGCTGCATGAAGAAATTATGCCTTCGCTTAACCAATTGATCGAACAAAGCGGCGTGGACAGCCCTGTCGTTATTGGATAACCAGACTCGCTCGCACATTAAAATATGCCTCGTAAAAAAGCATCAGATCGGTGGAGTTGCGCACTCTGTGATCAGCTGTTTCGAGTAACGTCATTCTTACGTGTAGGTCAATTCGGTCGTCTTACCGCGAAAAAGATAATAGGACAGCACGGTGTAACAAAGGATTGCCGGTAGCGTTATAACGCAGCCCCAAAGAATAACTCGTAGCGCTTGCGGTGATGCGGCCGCTTCCCACACGGTTAATTGGCCTGGAACGATCATCGGATAAAACGAATATGCGAGGCCTGCAAATGCCAGTATGAATACACCGGTTGTCATCAGTAGCGGCAGCAACTCTGATGTGTCGGGGTTTTCGGTATACTGATTTAACACACGGTACAAACCCGTAAGCAGCGCGGCTGTCGCTATTGGCAAGGGTGCCAGCAGGAAAAGCTGCGGCACACTTAACCATTTGTCGAACAGTTCCGGGCTTACCAGTGGATTGACAATGGACACCACCAGCAATCCCAGTGCTGTAGCCAGCAATGAGCTGCGTGCACTTCGAATGGCTGATTTTTGTAGATCGCCGGTAGTTTTGAGTATCAGCCAACTGGCGCCCATCAGCATGTAGGCACTGGTCACGCACAGTGCACTCAGTATTGCAAATAACGTTGCCGGAATGGTTTGTGAAAAACCGGTGATATAAATGCCGAGCATATATCCCTGTGTCAGGGTTGCGAGTAAGGAGCCTGCGACAAAACAATGATCCCAGAGATTTTTCTGTTTTGCCTTCGCTTTAGCCCGAAAATCAAAAGACACACCACGAAGAATCAGACCCACAAGCATGAGTGTCACCGGTATATACAACTTACCCAGTATGACGCCGTGTGCGACTGGGAAAGCCACCAACATTACCCCGACACCCAGTACAAGCCAGGTCTCATTGGCATCCCAAAACGGACCAATTGAGGCGATCATCTTGTCGCGATGCTGTTCAGGTTTTCCGGCCATGAGCAGTCCGGTGCCAAGGTCAAAGCCGTCGAGCAAGGTATACAACAACATGGCGAATCCCATCAGGCCAAGAAAAATAACCGGCAGGTAGTGATCTGGTATCGCACTCATAGCGTGCCACCTGTTGTTGCATCTAATGACTGGTTTACAGGCCTGAAATTTATGTATTTGTCGGTACTGTCGTAAACCGGCGGTGTAGAGGCGACTCTTGCCAGATAAAAGAGCGTTGAAATGTAGGCCATCAGGAGCACAGCGTATAAAGACAAATACAGGGTCAGTGATGCTGCAATATTAGATGCAGGTGCACCGCCCGCCGCATTGCTGGTGGCGAGTACCCCCTGAACTAGCCACGGCTGTCTGCCGATCTCGGTGACATACCAGCCAGCAAGGGTTGCAATCCAGCCAGAGAAAGTCATGGCGACCAACACACGCAGTGTGAGACGTGGCAGCACGTTGTAACGCACCAACTTAAACGCTGTGTACCATGCAACCAGTAACATTAAAATGCCGATACCCACCATGATCCTGAAACCATAGAAAAGCGGTGCCACGGGCGGACTGTTTGCAAAGGAATTTATACCTTGAATCTCACCGTTTAAATCATGTGTGAGTATCAAACTGGCAAGTTTTGGAATGCCGATCTCGTAGTGATTTTTTTGCGTCTCTGTATCCGGTATTGCAAAAAGCAGCAGTGGCGCACCCTGCTCTGTTTCCCACACGCCTTCCATGGCAGCGATCTTTTGCGGCTGGTGTTCGAATGTATTGAGTCCATGAAGATCGCCCACGAAAATCTGTATCGGTATAAGTAATGCGGCCCCATACACGGCTGTTTTCATTGCCTTTCTGACACCGGCAGTTTTGTCATTGCGAAGCAGCCGGTAGGCGGACAGGCCGGCGACCAGGAAACAGGCGGTAAGTCCTGAGGCAATCATCATATGCGTGAAGCGATACGGCATAGAGGGGTTAAAGATGACTTCCATCCAGTTGGTCACATGGGCCTGTCCATCAATCATTTCGAACCCTGCAGGGGTATGCATCCATGAATTGAGTACAATTATCCAGAATGCAGACAGGCTGGTGCCGAAAGCGACCAATGCAGTAGACAAGGTATGTAGCCATGGCGGCACACGTTTGCTGCCAAATAACATGATGCCGAGGAAAGTGGCTTCAAGAAAAAATGCTGTCAGCACCTCGTAGGCGAGCAACGGGCCTGCTACATTGCCTACCGTCTCCATAAAGCCCGGCCAGTTGGTACCGAATTGAAAGGACATGGTGATACCGCTTACCACCCCGAGTGCAAACGACAGTGCAAAAATTTTCACCCAGAATGCGTAGGCTGTCATCCATGATTGATCGCGTGAGCGATGAAACTGAAGTTTGAAATACAGCAGTATCCAACAAAGCGCGATGGTGATAGTCGGGAACAATATATGGAATGATATATTGGCAGCGAACTGTATCCGTGCAAGTATCAACGCGTCCATAATTGCAGGCTAACTCCTTTTTTTAGGCAGAATGTTTAGTTTGTCTTTCATTTCCAGCAGCCTTGGTACCTTGTTGCCAAATCTCAGTAACAATTGAAGGTCAGATCGGCTCAGCTTTAACAAATCATCCGACCAGTCCGACACCTGTTCCATCAGGTCGCACATCTCTTTTAGCCGATGCTGTACATGATCGAGCTCGGGTTTTTCCGACGAGTCGATCAACGTTTGACGCAACAGTGTCAGTGTCGGGTCGAGCTCCCTCTTGCGCTTCTCCTGCAACAGGGTCATGGCGATATCGAGCACATCATCCGGCGTAGAGAAATAGTCTTTTCTGTCGCCCGGCAGATGCTGTGATTGCACCAGCCGCCAGGACTGCAGCTCTTTTAAACCCATACTGACGTTTGAGCGGGACAAACTCAGCCGATCGGTAATCTGCTCCGCATTCATCGGTTCCTCGGCGACATAGAGCAGTGCGTAGATCTGTCCGACCGTACGATTTATGCCCCAGCGACTGCCCATCTCGCCAAAATGCAGGATAAATGTTTGAATTGAAGGGTCCAGGTCTTTCATTTCTTTGTATTTCCAGTTATATCGGTAATTTCAGTAATTACTGAAATTAACGTAAACAGGATATAACTACAGTCAGTGGAATTTCAAGACCCTGGTGCAATTTCCTGTCTGCTGACGGCGGTGAATGCCAGGCGTAGGTCTGTGGAATACAATGATCTTGTCAGACCAGGCTTTGCTGAGAGCACCTGCATAGATCACTACGCTTCAAGGGACGTGGCCCCAGGGCGCTAACGCCTGTCAAACACAAATTTGAAGAGTCAATCTCAGGCATTGTATGATCCTTGTTTTAAGTGGAATCAAATTGCAGGCAAGAAAGACATTCGTTAACTCATGCCTGGCAAAAGCCAGTACACCATCAGCACACTTCTTTAGGATTCCAGGAGTTCAGGTTCATATGCCTGCAAAAAAAACTATATTTGGCCTACTGGCGACCGCTGTTTGTACAATGGCCATGGCCAGCACAGCCAGAAGCAATGTGCCAGAAGGTCTGGTAGAACTGCGCGGTGTCATTGTCATGGGCATACAAGCTGATGGGACATTTGGTGTCGGAGACGATTTCATTGCACTATTTGACGATGGTAGCTACACCAGCGATTTAGCCAATACGTTCAACGACAGTATCGAGGTTTCAAAGCGTAAGAAACCAAAAAAATGGGGACATTGGCAAGCGCACAAGGACACGATAGAACTTCGCGATCACAACGATAGCGACTTTGAAGAAACTAGCGGCTCATGGCGCATCGAACCTGTTGGCGAAGATCATCGCTTGTCCGGATGCTTCGGTCGTTTGAGCTCAAACAGCGGCGGTGATTACACCGGTAGCACAATAGTCGGTGTCGCACGCACCTGGTGTTTCTGGCCTGATGGTCGATTTACCAATGCAAGTACAGCGTTCGGCAGTTCCAGCGATTTCAGTATGGGAGTCAGTGAAAAGTCACGCGGCAGTTACCGAATTGATGGCTATGTCGCGCTTATTACCTACGACGACGGGCACACTATCACCGCCGCATTCGGGTATGCCAACGATAAAGGCGACCACATTCTGCTCAACGGCAGACGGTTTATGGGTGCGAAGCGCTGACTTGCTAATCGGGGGCTGCGTATCAATTTATCCCCTCCCCGGCAACTCATCACCCCCCGATTGGCCAAATCATCAACACGCTTGCTTTCACTGTGCCTGCAATGTCCCTCAAATTACGACTAGGACTGCATTTGACGCATCAGATCGGTGGAGCCGCGCGCTCTGTGATCAGCTGTTTCGAGGTTACTCTCTCTCGGTGGATCATATACAGCCCGGCACCGATAATAATGGCAATGCCCATTAGGCTCAGAGTGTTAGGGAAATCGTTGAAAACCAGATATCCGAACAAGGTCGCCACCGGCAACTCAAAATACTGCAGCGGGGCCAGAGTGGCCGAGGGTGCAAAAGACAGCGCGTAAGTCATCATCATGTGGCTCAGCGTGGCGAAGAAACCCGCGCCAAAGAGCCACAGCCAGGCAATTCCCTCTGGCCAAACCGGGTCAAGTAATTCAGAGCCGGAGCCCTTGAACAGAAGCAGCACGGGTATGCAAAACACGCTGGCGATCAGGCCGGTATGGAATTGCATGACCACAGGATGCATTCGGCGTGACAGTCCTCGCGTCACCAGAATATAGAAAGCGAAAGCGACTGCCGTACCCAGCGGGATCAGCGCTACTGCGCCGAACGCTGCGAAGCTGGGCTGGATTACGAATAGAACGCCGACAAATCCGACCAGGCAGGCCCCAATGCGGCGAGGACCGACATCTTCGTCCAGGTAAAATTTACCGAATAACAAAACGATGAAAGGTGCCACGAACACAATCGCCAGTGCATCAGCAAGTGGCATCACGCGAATCGCAGTGATAAAACAAAAGGTTGCAAAAAGCAAAAGTAGTGCGCGATAAATCAGCGGCAACCATAGCTCGCGGGCCACGTGCACGGATAGATGCATGACCCCAAGCAATGGAGCCATCAGCGCGCACTGAACAATAAAACGCGCCGCTGTAATCTGCCCAACCGGCACGCTGGACGACGCCAGCTTCGCCGCTACGTCCAGCAATGGCGCGGTCAGGCAAAAACCAAGCATCAGCGCGACACCAGTGAGAACTTTGTCTGAGGAGGCGACGGAAGATGCTGGGTTTGTCATGGCTATTGTTCGCGTTTATCCCGGAACAAGTTCCATGGAGAATTGGTTCAGATAAGAATCGTTAGTTACGCCCCGTTTTCACGTCGAAAGCGCAGATCCGATTTTATCAGAGCTCCTTTAACCGCTCGCCATGTTTACGTCAAGTTTGAGCTTAAGATCCTGATCTTTTCGGCTAATGGAATATTGACGTCCGTCGGTACAACACTGATTCGAATGGTCTGAAATTGCATCACGGTGATGCGCTA
>CAYMVV010000145.1:0-12487 GCA_964393885.1 uncultured Granulosicoccaceae bacterium
CCCGTCGCAAGCACCCAGCTATGGAGTCGCTGGTGATCCATAGAACTCGTCAGTAGAACTAGCTAGTGCCCATCCAAAAACATGCGCTACTGCGAACCCCTGAATGCACGCGATCTTTCACCGACTACATGTAGTTATTTAGAATGACTAAACGCCTACATGTAGTCGGCGAAAACTCACGCACCTCAGTGATTCTCGCTACGCCCCTGTTTCTGGATAGGCACTAGCTAACTCCATCAGCCAACAGATGAAAAAATCAGATGCTAACCACTCGCGACATACTGGCAAAGTTGATCAGCTTCGACACCACCAGCCGCAATCCCAATCGAGCACTGATTGACTACATTGCAAACCTGCTGCAGGAGCATGGCATAGAGTCGGTGTTGATTCCGAACGAAGACAACACCAAAGCAAACCTCTACGCCACCATTGGCCCGACGGATAAACCCGGTATCATGCTATCGGGCCATACCGATGTGGTTCCGGTGGACGGACAGGACTGGACAAAACCCGCCTTTGAATTAACGCACAGCGATCAGCGCTACTATGGCCGTGGTACCGCTGATATGAAAGGGTTTGTTGCCTGTGCACTTACCGCCGCCATCAATGCCGCCAAACAACATGCGGGTCAAAACGGCAACGGTAAAGCGCAACTGAAAACGCCATTGCATCTGGCGTTTTCGTACGATGAAGAAATAGGCTGCGTTGGTGTGCACTCTCTCCTCGACATGCTGCAACAGGCCCCTGTAAAACCATCGATGTGTATTGTTGGAGAGCCAACCAGCCTGACAGTTGCCACCAAACACAAGGGAAAGACCTCCGTGTTCGCCACGTGTACAGGCAGGGAAGGCCACTCCGCGCTGGCACCCAATGCACTCAACGCCATACATCTGGCCTGTGATCTGGTGAGTATTGTGCGAGAAAAACAGGAGGAGATCAGGAACCGCTGTAGCGCGACAGATCTGTCAGACATTCCCTATACCACCGTGCATGTCGGTCGGATACACGCAGGGCAGGCACTCAATATTGTGCCCAACCTGTGCACCGTCAATTTCGAAATAAGAAATGATTCAGCCGACAATCCACAGGACATCCTTGACGAGATCTATCAATCCGCAGCAACGCTGGTACAAAAGGCCAGACAACAGGCATCGGAAGCGGCTATCGAGTTTGAAATACTGAATACCTATCCGGGTCTTAACACCGGCACCGATACTGAAGTGGTGGAATTCGTCAAGTCGCTGGTTGGCGCTAACGATACCTCTTATGTTGCATTCGGTACCGAAGGGGGATTGTTTTCCACGCAGTTAAATATTCCGACAGTGGTGTGCGGCCCCGGGTCCATGGCGCAGGGGCACAAGCCTGATGAATATATAGAGGTTGAGCAAATGCAGCGATGCGAGGTCATGATGGAAAGGCTGGTTGCCTCCCTGGTTGATCCTGGCTGATCATTGATGTGGCGCTACTGGTCTTCGGCGGTAATCACACGCTGGCAACTATTAACGCACTTGCAGGACTAACTGTTTGCACACACTGAGGTTACTACCAATAATGGCCACGATTCCATTTCCGCTGCTGCTGTCTTTACTTGCCGTACTCTCACTCAGCGCGTGCTCGGGTGGCAGCGGTGATTCTGCTTCCGACAACTCCGACGCACCTGATGTTGTGGACAGCACCGACCCTGCTCCTGACACTACCCCGGGCACCGCCCCAGACACAGGCGCGGCACCCGTTGCTGTAGACAGTGCCAGCCTGGCAACAAGCGGCTGTCAGAACACTGTCATCCTTAACGGGTTCGCCTATGCTGCCTGTGGAGACGGAATCGAATTGGTAGATCTGCAGTCGCTGGAACGCAGTTTTATATCGCAACCGGCAGATGACATCACTGGCGACGCAGACATCGGTGTATTGTTTACTCAATCGGGGAACACGCTTTTACAATTTGATCTGACCGATCCAATGCAACCCGATCTCATTGCAACACTGGACACCAATTTTTCATTGTTCTCGGGAGTTTCCGCCGCCAACGGTATTCTCGCTGTATCTGCGGGTTCGACTGACTCAAACACTGAAATATTCAGCTATAGCGCCAACACACTTACCCGACAAATTTCCGGTATCCCCGTGGTAGACAATCAGACAGGCAACCCGGATGTGCACGTCGCATCGACAGCTAACGGGGCGCTTGCTTTCTATTCGCAGGATCTGGGCGCGGTTGCCAATTGGGGCATTCAAATAATCGAGTTTGACACCAGTGCCAACATCCTTGCGCAACCCGATGTCGTGGTACTTACACCGGGGCAGTTTACCGGTACTTTTGCACCCCCGGTCGGGCCCGCAAATTTCCCGCTAGAAAGCGAGTTCCTCGACGACAAGCTGTATGTCGCACACTTCGCTGCAAATGGCATCCAGGTCATAGACCGCACGGCAAACGACTCGCTGTCACTGATTCCACTGGGCTATGAACCCGTTAATATCGCGACCGACGGCAACCAGCTATTTGTCGTTGCAGTGGAACGCAGCTCTGTAGATATCATCAGCCCGGAATCTGAAACGGTAACCGAGACAATTGACCTGCCACTGCAGCAACCGACAGGCATCGCCGCGTCGGCCACGCATATTGCTGTGGCAGACAGAACCGCAGGCTTGATTATTGTGCAGCGATAGCATGCGGGCCCGCCTGCCGAACAACATCGCTGCCAGTGGAGAATTGGGGTATGGCATGCTCGACGACCAGCCGTTGCTGATGCACATGGTTAATTGCATGTCTACTCGCACCGTACTGTTAACATGACCACAACAGAAACAATCGGTGTTATTTCAGATACGCATGGCCTTATGCGCCCGGAGGCACTTGATGCACTGGCTGGCAGCAAGCTGATTATTCATGCAGGCGATGTAGGCAAAACACAGATACTCGAAGCGCTGGAGCTGATCGCACCGGTTGTGGCGATAAAGGGCAATATAGACAAGGCTGAAACCGAACATCTGCCAGACACGCTCACTGTCGAAAACAATGGCCTGAAAATCTATATTCTGCACGACCTGAACGAATTGACCATCGATCCGGCAAAGGAAAACTATGATGTTGTAATTTCCGGGCACTCTCACAAGCCACTCATCACAAACACGGATGGCGTTCTCTATCTAAACCCCGGTGCTGCAGGCCCCCGCCGATTTAAACTGCCGGTATGCGTTGCACACCTGACCCGTGCGAATGACAAACCACTTGCAAAAATTATTGAGTTAAATATCTAGAGTATTACGTTCCGGCGCGACAGCGCACCGCTCGCCGGGGCGGACTCTCCTAGCGGAGCTCAATTGAAAAATGCTCTGCAGCAATCGCTATGAATTTTTTTAGTTCAGGTTTTTCCTCCCAATGGATTGCGCCGCTCGGTAAAACGGGCCGAGACTCGTCGGTACAAATCCTTGTCAGCGAGAACTTTTCAAACAAAGGCTGCATGCCAGAGGATGCAGAAATCAATAATTCTGTTCCCTGGATCAGCTGCACTGTATTGAGTAGTGTATTAACCTTCAATGTATAGTCGCGATTATTGGGTTTGGTGGTTTCGTCGTAAAGACCGAACTCAAATTTATGGTTAACCCACGAATATTTTGCCAAATCAGAGTCCTTGATATTCTGCCGACCGGCCAGTGGGTGTCGTGCATCCCCGTATATACAGAACCCTTCAGCTTTTAGCTTGATAAAATTCAGGGAAAAAAAGGCTTCTATGGAAGGGTCAATTATCCCGAAGACCAAATCATAGGTACCGTTACGCAAACCATCAAGCCGCTTTGCGTGATCTACAATCTCAATGTCTATCAAATAGTTTGGCTCCTCCCGTAAAAAACTCTGGACTATTGCTGGCAGATGCACATAACCCCACAGGTCGCCGGCTGCGATGTGCAGTGACGGCTTGCTCCGACCTTTGAGACATGCAATCTCCTCGCTTGCCCGCTCGTATTGATTCAGTATTTCCCGTGATCTGGCGTAGAGTATTTTGCCGTATTCTGTGAGGGTTACACCTTCACCGTGCCGATCAAACAGAGCCACGCCTTGGCGAAGTTCAAGATTTTTTATCGAGCGCGAAAGTGTTGGCTGAGAGATGTTGAAGCGAGCCGCAGCGCGCGAGATCGATCCACAATCCGCGACCGTTATGAACTGACGAAGTGTTTTCAACTCTGCTCCAAAGGTATAGCAATTTCGTATAGGGTATAAAAATTTGGTCTTTGCGGGAAGCCCGAAATTGTTGGAGAATAAATTCACGGCATACTGCTGAGTCCGTGCCAGTCCGCGGGCAGTCCAGGGCATTGCACTACAAAGGTAAATTCGAGTCTGCGCCTGGTGCAAGCGAAATTGTCGTTTGGGTACCGACTGATCGCATCCAGCGATCACCACTACCAGGAGGAAAGTTCCATGAAAAATCTATTGAAGATTTCGCTACTCTCGCTGTTGCCATTCACGGCAGGTCATGCCGTGGACTGGAAAAAGTACGACGGTCAGGAGGTCAACATGATCTGTGTGACCATTACCTGGTGCTCTGCTCTCGAAGAACAGCTCGATGACTTTAAAGCGCTGACTGGCGTCACCGTAAATCTGGATTTGTTCGAGGAAAGCGCTGGCACTAAGCCGCGAAGTCACTTTAAAAATAGCGCTTGAATCCAATCATGTGGCCGTTTCAAGAGACTCGGTCTGGAAAGACCCGGCGTTTATTGAAAAGTGGAATCTACCCGGTGCCGGAGGTGACTTTCTACAGTCCTTTCAGGACAGCCTGAATGCAGCTGACCCGGATTACCGACCCCGCATCTCGGGCTGGGGTGAAGTTAATCGTGCCTATGGCGAAGCGCTTCAGTCGATCATGCTTGAACAAAAGAAACCCGAAGAGGCAATGGCCGATATACAGGATAAAGCCGAGGAAGTACTGAAACGTCTGGATTATATACAGTGAGGTAGATGTAATACCGGGCCGCTTCTGCACCGCTTTTGTCAGAGTAGCCCGGTTAGCCTCTCTAACAATAAACATCTTTACGCTAATCTCAGGAGCAATCCCGACATGTTGTCGGAAAAGTCAACTTACAGGTTAATGTCTGCTCCTGCACTTTTGTTGCTCGCCGCATTAACGGTTGTTCCAATCCTTCTGTTGTTTCTGCTGAGCTTTACTCCGTGGTCTCTTCTGGTACCGGGTTCCTTTAAATTCAGCATTGTCAACTATGCTGAAAGAATGATCAATGATGACAGCTTTATCCAGTCGATTAAGGTCACTTTCTACTTCATTGTCGTCAACACATTTTTTCAAATGACATTGGGTTTTCTGATCGCATTTCTGCTATTCAGGTATACCAAACTCAGGTTTTTACGTCCTGTTATTGTTATCCCGATGCTGGTGCCACCTGCCGTTGTCGGGCTGATGTGGAAAATGATGCTGATCCCGAATCTGGGTGGCATCGACTACTACCTTGGATTTCTTGGCATCGCGTCGATCGACTGGCTGGGTAACCCGGGTACCGCGCTGGCCGCTGTAACGATCGCATCAGTCTGGGAATGGACCCCTTTTGTGATTGTCGTGCTACTGGCAGGGCTGGACAGTCTGCCCAAAGCACCTCTGGAATCTGCTGTTGTGGATGGTGCGAGCACGCTTGGCATCATTACGCAAATAATTATTCCTCTACTTAAACCCGTCATTCTGGTTGTATTACTACTGCGGATCATCGAAAGCCTGGCGATATTGCCGGTGGTATTCATGATGACAGGTGGCGGACCTGCGCGCGCAACAGAAGCAATCAACCTGTACGCCTACCATACCGGGCTGGAATATCTTGATATCGGTTACGCAGCATCGATCCTTGTCGCGTTTATTTTTATCCTGATGTTTTTTTGCACACCCATTATTTTGTCCTCCCTAAAGGCAGACTACAAGTGATTGGTGTACAGGACAAAACCCACACAGCGCACGCTCTGAATCTGGCAGCGTACGCGGTCATATTTCTCTACTTGCTGTTTTTGCTGTTCCCGATCTTATGGATAGCACTGCTGTCAGTAAAAACTGAAGTTCAGGCTTTTGCTGACCCTCCGCTGTTCATCTTTCAGCCAACGTTCGACAACTACTACAAATTATTCACAGAGGAGCGTTTTGGCAGCTATTTGTTCAATAGCATAGTCGTCGCGGTGTCGAGTTCTGTGCTTTGCCTTGTAGTGGGTATTCCGATGGCCTATGCCAGTGCTCGGACAAAAACCAAAGCCAACCAACGCATACTGGTGTGGGTGCTGATCTCCCGAATGGCGCCGGCGATGACCTATGTTATCCCCTATTTTATTGTTTTCTCTCAATTGAAACTGATAGATACACACCTTGGACTCATACTTACTTATTCAACCCTGAATCTACCATTAGTTATCTGGCTTATGCGATCCTTCTTCATGGACGCCCCTCAGGATGTCTATGACGCTGCGAAGATAGACGGTGCGTCACCTATAAAAACATTTTTTACCATTGCACTACCAATGGCAACACCAGGGATTACATCCACAGGCATAATCGCCTTCGTAGTGGCCTGGAATGAGTTTATCTTTGCACTCGTATTGACGCGACGTCACGCGGTGACTGCGCAAATCGGTATTGGGAATCTGCAAAAATTTGAAGGTACAGAATGGGGGCAAATGGCGGCCGGCGCTATCATACTAATCTTGCCTGCAATCATAATTGCTGTATTCATCAGCAAGTTTTTTATTCAGGGGCTAACCAGCGGGGCCACCAAAGGCTAAACGGTAGCTGCCAGATTACATTCATTTACTCACAACAACGACCGAAAGATGACTTCCAAAAAAAAGCGACCTAACATACTTTGGTACTGCACCGACCAGCAGCGTGCCGATACAATACGCGCGTTTGGCAACGATGAAATCCACACCCCTAATCTTGATCGATTTGCGCAAAGTGGTGTTGGATTCAATCAGGCTTATTGTCAGTCCCCCATCTGCACACCCAGTCGAGCAAGTATGTTAACCGGACGTTACCCGGCAACGACACAGGTACATCGAAACGGCAATGCACATTTCCCACAGTCAGAGAAGCTGGTTACCCGTATGCTTGCTGATGAGGGCTATGACTGTGGCCTGATTGGCAAGCTGCATCTGGCCGGTGCTGAACACACAATCGAACCGCGCGCGGATGACGGCTATAGACTGTACGAATGGAGTCATCATCCACGACCAAACATAGAGGGCAATCGATACGTTGACTGGCTGCGAGACGAGAAGGGAGAAGATCCTGACAAACTCTTCGAGCCTCTTAACAGTGCCTACGATGCCGGGCTGGATCGCGAGCTACATCAAACCACCTGGTGTAGCGATATGGCCATTCGGTTTATTGATGAAGAGCGTGACGCCCCATGGATGCTCAGCATTAATCCGTTCGCTCCTCACCCGCCAATGTTTCCGCCCCGGGAGTTTCTGGATCAGTACAACCCGAGTGAACTCTCGTATCCGATTTTCAAAGACAGTGACCTCACTCATCAGGAAAAATTTCGTCAAATTGACCAACAGACCATCGATGCAACCGATCCAACAGTAACACCGGAAGAAAACATCGATACATCAGACCCGGATCTTGGCCGTATGGGCTCCGCGCCACCGGCCAGCTATGACGCGCAGGAGATGAAGGCCTGCTATTACGCAGAAATCACACTCGTAGACGAACAGTTTGGCCGTATCATCGACCACCTCGAAGCAATCGGACAGCTGCAGGACACAGTGATCGTTTTCCACAGCGATCACGGTGAAATGCTCGGTGACCACGGTCTGCTGTACAAAGGCTGTCGATTCTTTGAAGGACTGGTGCACGTGCCCATGATTGTTTCGGGGCCAGATATACAGGCGAACAAGCGAAGCGACGCGCTGGTTGAACTGGTTGATATTGCACCAACCCTGCTAGACGCCGCCAACATCGATATACCGTACTACATGCAGGGTAAATCGCTTCTACCATTGCTTTCGGGCGCTACAGCACTGGATCACCACAAAGATCGTGTGTTCTGCGAATACCATGATGCCATGGCAGCTGGCACGGTTAATACCGAAGAGCGTGAGTTCGACGCATCACATGGAACCATGTACTTTGATGGACGCTATAAATTGTGTGTATACCACGGGCACGACATCGGCGAGCTCTATGATTTAAAAAACGACCCTGACGAGTTCGACAACCTGTGGGATAACCCGACACACAAAGACTTGAAACTGACACTGCTAAAAAGTCATATTGACGCGTTTGCAAGTACTCTGTCGGCTGGTGTAGAGCGAACAAAAGCGTATTGAACTTTGCTCTAACCCCGCCCGTATCTATTCAGCATGGAAACAGAAATATAAATTAGTCTTGACAGTATTTTGGTTGAGGAAATTGCATTTTGGAGATCAGTTAAAAAACCACCACTCAAACAGCTGCCACCAGCAAGCGCACAGAAGCACCTACCAGTACAACAAAAGTGCAGGCCATGCCGAATACTCTGAGATTGAAATTTTCCTCTACCTGACTCACGCCATAGGCATGCACACACCGACCTGCAATGAGCACGACACAGTAAAAGTGAATAAGCCAGCCGGCGTCGGTGGTGGTTTCGATCAGAAAGATCAGAATAATGCACAACGGCGTGTACTCTGCGAAGTTTGCATGGGCACGAACCGCCTTAACCAGCTTTTGGCTGCCACCATCGCCGACACCTGCTCCGAGCTTGCGTCTGAGGCTCAATGTGCGCACAGACAGCACAACAAAAATCAGCGCAAGCACTGCAACGTAAGGTGCGATTATCAGTTCATTCATGAGCGAGGGCATCCAGGGGTTTCCTGTATTTTACGCCATCGATCGCCGGGCAGATTGGCGACATCTGCCCTGCCCTCGTTAACCCGTGCCAACCCCTACCCGGCATCAATTTCGTCACTGACAACGGGCCAGCCCCCGACGTTTTTTATACCAGCACAAACTGCATTCCATACGACAATCACCCCAGTTAACCCGAGCCAATTGCACTCGGGCTTCGAATCTGGAACCCTGCTGCCAATTGCCCGGACAGCCACCTTTTCGGATTATCTGCACCGGTTCCCACGCCTACCTTTCACGGTGGCATTGTTTCTACAGTGAGTTTCCGGGTAAAGTCCGGTTTATCAATTACTGGCCGCGAGGCTGCCTTGTTGCAGGAGTCAAACTAATGAGTGATACAGAACGCGAATCCATGCCGTATGACGTCGTCATTGTCGGGGCCGGGCCTGCGGGACTGTCAGCTGCAATCCGGCTAAAACAGCTCGATTCAGAGCTCGATGTGGTGGTGCTTGAGAAAGGCTCCGAGGTCGGCGCACATATTCTGTCCGGCGCAGTACTTGATCCGGTCGGTCTCAATGAGCTGATACCTGACTGGAAAGAAAAAGGCGCACCGCTCAAAGTCGAGGTCAGCAAAGACAATTTTCTGATGCTGTCTGAAACCGGGGGCTTCAGGTTACCCAATTTTCCGATGCCGCCGCTGATGAACAATCACGGCAACTACATCGTTTCGATGGGCAATGTGTGCCGATGGATGGCCGAACAGGCGGAAAGTCTGGGGGTAGAGATTTTCCCCGGCATGGCCTGCTCCGAATTGGTCTACGGTGAAAACAATGAAGTGATCGGCGTGGTCGCCGGCGAGTTTGGCATAGACGAAGATGGCACAAAGGGCGACGACTACGAACCCGGCATGGAGCTGCACGGCAAGTACGTGTTTTTATCCGAAGGTGTGCGTGGCTCACTGTCGAAGCAGGTTATCAGCAAATACAATCTCGACGAGGACAGCGACGTACAAAAATACGGCCTGGGGATGAAAGAAATCTGGGAAGTCGACCCTTCCAAACATGAAGAAGGCACCGTAACCCACACCATGGGCTGGCCACTGGGCAACAACGCAGGGGGTGGTTCGTTTATCTACCACGCAGAGAACAATCAGGTGTTTATTGGCCTGGTTGTACACCTGAACTACAAAAACCCGCACCTGTTTCCATACGCCGAGTTCCAGCGCATGAAGGCCCACCCGCAAATCGCCTCACTACTCGAAGGCGGCAAGCGCATCGCCTATGGTGCAAGAGCGATAACCGAAGGCGGCTGGCAGTCCATACCAAAAGTGACGTTTCCGGGTGGCGCGCTGCTGGGCTGCTCCGCAGGCCTGGTGAATGTTCCGCGCATCAAGGGCAATCACAACGCCATGCTATCAGGCAAGGCAGCCGCAGAGGCGGCGCATGCGGCTATCGCCGCGGACCGTTCCTCTGATGAACTCACCGACTATGAAGAAGAGTTGCGCAGCGGTGCGATTGGAAAAGACCTGAAACCGGTGCGCAACGTCAAGCCACTGTGGTCAAAGTGGGGGTTGTATGCATCACTGGCGCTGGGTGGTTTTGATATGTGGGTGGCAAGCCTTACCGGCTGGAATCCACTGGGTACAATGAAACACGGTAAGAACGATGCCGAAAGTACCGGCAATGCAGCAGACTTCGAACCGATTGAGTATCCAAAGAACGACGGCAAGATCAGCTTTGATCGATTGACCAATGTCAGCTTCTCAGCCACCAACCATGCAGAAGGACAACCCGTTCATTTGCAGTTGGCCAACGCCAGCACACCAATCGAGGTTAACCTGCCACAGTATGCGGAACCCGCACAGCGATATTGCCCGGCCGGTGTGTATGAAGTGCTAAGCGAGGACGACGGTTCCGACCCGCGCTTTCAAATCAACTCGCAGAACTGCGTGCATTGTAAAACGTGTGATATCAAAGACCCGAGCCAGAACATTACCTGGGTAACACCACAAGGCGGCGACGGGCCTAACTATCCGAATATGTAAATGTTGGTGTATGAGTTTGGGTTTTTTGCCGTGTGGTTTCACACGGCAAAATACTGATGCAGCAGTAGTGTGCGCTATTGATGTAGTACCGATTGAGCGTGCCTCAAGGAGATACAGTGGAATTCCCAGAGCTATACGAACTAGCTAAAGAGAAACAGAATCCTCGTGTGATTTCTCCTTTTATAACTACTGGCGGAGTGTCTGCCGCAATTATGACAGCCAGTGGCAATGTCTTTACGGGAGTGTGTATTGATACTGCCTGTACATTGGGTATGTGCGCAGAAAGAAATGCGGTTGCCAACATGATTACCAATGGTGAAAGCCAGATAGTTAAATTGGTTTGCGTTGTTGCGGATGGTAGCGTAGGTAGTCCATGCGGAGCATGCCGAGAGTACTTAATGCAGCTTCACCCCCAAAATCGCTACATAGAAATAGCGAAAAATATTTCGACTGGTCAAACGATTACATTAGATACTCTCATTCCTGACTGGTGGGGAGATAAGCGGTATGCAGAGAGTGCAAACACATAGCAGTTGCTTCCACTTCGACGGCGTACGGCGGCCTACGTTCATGTCCGTTGGTGGCCTCTGACGTTGCCACACTAATTAATAGTGGTTGTAAATGGGATCCGGGGTTGGTGTGAGCTGGCGGAGTACGATGCAAGCCCGACTCCTATTTGTATCAATAAGATATTTTCGCACTAAAACTCATAATTAAATTGTTCAATATCTGCCCGATAGAGAACACTAACTTTCTCCGCAAGGCAATCAGTGTAATACTCTCTGTAAGCTAGCTTTTTATCTTTCGAAATATTATATTTAGACAATTCTGCCAATGGCAGTTTTAGTGCATCAAAAACATACCGAACATTCTCTTCATAAGACTCGTATCGACCAACAAAATTGATGTTCTGAAGATCTATCGCGTGAATCTGTGGCCTAATATGAATATCACTTCTAGAAATATCCAATTTACTGATATAGCGAACAAACTTATCAAAGGATTGCAATTCAACATGCAGTCTATACTCTAACCTAAACGCATTTCTGTGCACTACTTTATTGGTCCACGCAGACACCAGCCGATCCCAGGGATTTCGAACAAAGGCAAATTTGTAATAGTCAGGGTACGAACCTTCTGTGTAGTTAATAAGTCGTTGGTGTGTTCCGTCAACATCTACACCAATTTTATTAAACTCATGAAGTAGTGTCCGAGTCCCAACTTTAGATACACGAAACCACAAAAATTTGTGAGAATGACTTAACGTCAGATTGTATTCATTATTTCTTAGAAACGGAACAGCTCGCACAACCGTCCTTTTGGCCTGATATGGAAGTGATTTGTATCTCAACAATCGATTAGGCATGATATAAAAAACCTAATCTGGTATATAATAATATAGATATACCCACAAACAGTCTCCTACTAGTTAGTGGTATATCCAGACTCTGAATTCCATCCCAAAAAAAAGCCTCCTGGCACTGCCATTGTTTAATAGTAGCTGTAGATTTTTCTCCACATCTTAACAATATAGATTTTGCCTGCAGCAAAAAACACAACGGATCAAATATATTTAAAATAAAGGTTGTAAACATCTGCATGACCACGCTCACCTTACACGCTATTTATT
>CAYMVV010000146.1:0-12479 GCA_964393885.1 uncultured Granulosicoccaceae bacterium
GCCTGCAAGCGGTGAACACCCCACTGCTTCTTGCAGGCAGATGGATTGGCGTATTCGCCATCTCCATGATGGTGTTTGTCATTCTGCTGCAGGTGTACTATCGCTATATACTCGGCAACGCATTACCCTGGCCTGATGAGGCAGCACGCTTTTGTATGCTGTGGATGACCGGACTTATGGCGCCGACTGCACTCAGAAATGGCGGCTTTGTCGCTATCGATACAATCGACGCTATCCTGCCCAACTTCATCTTAAAAATCCTGCAAATTTTTTTACTGATCGTCTCTCTGACGGTACTGATAGTGGCGGTACAAATAGGCTGGAAAGAAGTCACCGGTTTAGGTGGTCGTTTTAACACGGCATCGCTATATGTCCCCTTGTCACTTTCTTTTGATGAATGGTATCGGGTACCGAGAAGCTGGATGATGACTTCACTGCTCGTCGGCATCGTGTTGTTAATCATGGTCAACATCGAATTAATCCTGTCAAGATTGGTTGCACTGTTTTCCCCGACAGAAACTGACAACAACCCGGTCATCAGAGGCACTGAGTAATGTTGATCTGGTTTTTGCCAGTATTTCTGGTCTTGTTACTGATCGGGCTACCGGTGTTTTTCGCACTGCTTGCCGCACCGGGCGCCTTGCTCTATCTAAACGGCCAGGAACGCGATATCACACTGCTGTACAGAAACCTCTACAACGGTATGGACAGCTTCCCGCTAATGGCTATTCCATTTTTCATGCTGGCCGGTGAGCTGATGAATCGTGGCGGCATTACCGCCAGACTGGTAGAGTTTTCACAAGCGCTGATGGGCCATCTGCGTGGCGGGCTCGCACACGTTAATGTGCTGTCTTCCATGCTTTTTGCAGGACTGTCCGGTTCAGCGGTTGCAGACACATCAGCACTCGGCTCCATGTTGGTACCTGCCATGGAGAAACAAGGCTATACCCGCCGATTTGCCGCAGCAATCACCGCCGCAAGTTCTGTTATCGGACCGATCATTCCGCCTTCCGGCATCATGATTATCTACGCTTATGTCATGGGTGAAAGCGTCGCCGCACTTTTTCTTGCCGGTATTGTGCCGGGCATTTTGATCGGCACAGGCTTGATGCTAATGGTTAAGCTGATGGCAGATCGTTACGATTTTCCAGTTGCCAGTAAAAAATACAGCTGGAAAAAACGTGGCAAGGCAGGCTTAAAAGCTTTTTTTCCTCTGCTGACGCCGGTGATTATTCTGGGTGGTATCCTGGGGGGTGTATTCACACCCACCGAAGCCGCAGCCGTTGCAGTAGCTTACGCGATGTTTATCGGCTTATTCGTTATCCGCACACTGCGCTTTCGCGATCTGCCTGATGTTCTCACACGTGCAGGCTTAACATCTTCAGTCGTGATGTTGCTCGTTGGCGCTGCGATGTCATTCAAGACCGTCGTCAGTTTGAGTCACGCACCGGAACAACTGGCTGCATTCATACTTACGCTAACTGAAAACCCGTTACTGCTGCTGTTTTTAATTAACCTGCTTTTGTTCGTTGTTGGTATGTTTCTCGACGCCGGACCGGCAATCATCATACTCGGGCCAATTCTCGGGCCAGTGTTTGTCAGCCTGGGAGTCGAGCCGGTACACTTTGCAATTATCATGTGCGTTAACCTGACCGTGGGGCTGGCAACACCACCCATGGGACTGGTGCTGTTTGTGGCCGCTTCGGTATCCCGCGAACGCGTCTCCACCATCGCGCGAGCAATTCTGCCATTTCTGGCAGTTGAAGTGGTAGTGATACTACTTATCACTTTCATTCCGGCACTGTCACTGACTATCCCGCGCCTTACCGGGTTTTTGAAGTAGGGCTATGCAGTCAAATCTATCTCTACAAGTGAGGATCAAAAAGCATGTTTAGAAAACTGGCTACTACTGTGGCGCTCGCCGCTGCACTCGGTCTTGGCGCGATCAGTTCCGCTCAGGCTGCAGATATTACATTGCGAGCAACTGCCAACTCAAATGAAAACGATGAAGACTACGATGGCCTCGTGGTCTTCAAAAACTATGTTGAAAGCGCCTCCAACGGTGCTATAGAAGTTGAGCTCTTCATCGGCACACAACTTTGTTCAAACGGCGCTGAATGCCTGCAGGGTATAGCTGACGGATCAATCGATATCTACATTTCAACATCCGGTGGTGCAGCGGGTCTTTTCCCTTATGTTCAGGTGCTTGATCTGCCTTATCTGATGGCTGACGATCGTATCGCAGAGCATGTCCTGTCCGGTGACTTCACTCGCACTGTGCGTGATATGGCACTGGAGGATTCTGATGATTCGATACGCCTGATGACCATCGGTAACACCGGCGGATGGCGTAACTTTGCCAATACTGAACGCCGCCTCGCAGAACCGGCTGATCTTGAAGGTCTTAAGATCCGTACCGTAGTCGCCGATCTGCCACAGGAACTTGTAAAAGCGCTGGGTGCTGCACCGACGCCAATCCCGTGGCCTGAACTGTTTACCTCCTTCCAGACCGGTGTAGTCGAAGGATCTAAAAACGGAATCACAGACATCATGGGTATGAAGTTCCCTGATGCCGGCCTTAAATATCTGACACTGGATGGTCACGCATATATGGGAGCGCTTTGGTGGATGTCTAACGGGTCGTTCAAAGGCCTTTCAGAGGATCAGCGCCGTGTCGTTGTAGATGGCTTTTACGCCTTGCAACAGGCTACATTTGCATCCCCCAAGCGCAAGTCCATTCAGGCCTACTCAGACTTCGTCGCCATAGGCGGTGACCTCTACGTACCAACACCCGAGCAGAAAACGGCATTCAAGGAAGCCGCGTCACCTGTTTATGACTGGTTCAAGGAAAATGTCGATCGTGGCGATGAGGTTTTCGACGCATTGACAACTGCCGTTACAGACGCCGAGACTGAAATCAACGCTGCACGTGACGCGGATGTTAAGTAGTCCGATACGTTAAGATCGACGTGTATTAATCACATGTGGTGATGCAATAAACATCACCACTTATATTGCTGACTTATGATGAAATTCAAAACCTCTTTCATAATCGGAACGAGCTGCCTTCTGCTGGTGTATTCTGCCGCGTATGCAGACCTCGAACAGGCACGTGACCTGATGGACGCAGGTAATTATCCTGCCGCGTATCAGAAACTATGGCCTGCTGCGCGATCCGGCAATGCAGAAGCCGAAGAATTAATAGGTGTTATGTATGCGATGGGACTGGGTGTCGAACAGGATGATCAGCGCGCCTTTGAATGGTATTTACGTTCTGCCATGAAAGGCCATGCCGGCGCACAGTCAGGCGTCGGCTGGTACTACGAAGTGGGGCGTGGTCTGCCGTCGGTAGATCTGGTTCGTGCCTATATGTGGTACACATTGTCAGCCATTGGTGGAGACCCGGATGCCGCAATCAGTCTTGAGGAAGTTATCAAAAAAATGACCGTTCAGCAGATTGATACAGCGCATACACTAATAGATGACTATAAAGCCTGGCTCTATCCATTCCGATAACAGCGGTAACCTATAGCCACTGTAGACAATAACCTTTATAGACCATAGCCTATACAATCATGAAGCGTACCTGTTATGTAGCCAGCCTGACGATTACACTCGTACTTACGTGCTATTCGTCACTGGTGCATTCGGAATCGCTGCTCACATCAAAAGACTATCAACAATTCAATGACAAACAGATTGAAGTCGGGCGCTTGTTGTTTTTTGATAAAATCCTGTCAGGCAATCGCAATATAAGCTGCAGTACCTGTCACCACCCGCAACTCGGCACCACGGACCAGCTCTCGCTCGGTGTGGGCGAAGGTGGCGTTGGGATTGGTCCGAATCGTACAACCGGTTCTGGCAGCAATCGTATCAAGCGCCGGGTACCACGCAATGCACCCGCACTCTGGAACCTCGGGGCCAGAGAAATTGACACACTTATGCACGATGGTCGTATCAGCATAAGCGATGATTACGACAACGGCTTTAACACGCCGGCACAAGAGTGGTTACCACAGGGCCTAAACTCTGTGGTTGCAGCTCAGGCCTTGTTTCCGATGATCTCTGCAACTGAAATGGCTGGCAGCAACAATGAGAACGAAGTGGCTGGTGCGAAAAATGTCCGTCCGGACACTGCCTGGCCAATTATCGCCAAACGAGTTCGCAGTATTCCGGAGTATGCCGAGCGGCTCGTAGAGGCATTTGAAAATCTGGACAATGCAGAACAAATCACCATAGTCCCCATCGCGAATTCACTGGCAGCTTACATCAATACTGAATTCAAAAGCACAGACAGCGCTTTTGATAAATGGTTCGGCGGTGACAAATCCGCCTTAAACAAACTACAGCTACAAGGCAAAGACCTGTTCTTTGGTAAAGCAACCTGTAGCACATGCCACAGCGGCGCTCTATTCAGTGATCATAGTTTTAAAGCGCTGTCGCTACCCGCTTTCGGGCCAGGCCGGACACGCTTATGGGATCCAATAGCAAGAGATGTCGGACGCGCAGGTGAAAGTAATCGCATCGAAGATGCCTATCGATTTCGAGTACCGATGCTGCGCAATGTAGCCCTCTCAGCACCCTATGGTCACAACGGCGCATACCCTACCCTTACAGCAATGATTAACCACCATCGAAATCCTCGTGTATCGCGCAAACACTGGACAAAGGAACAGGCAAAACTTCCTGCAGCAACCTGGCTTGATGAAATAGACTTCGTGATTATGCAGGACAGGCTCGAAATGCAGCGTCAGAATTCAAAAATAGATATATCGCTGCCCACAATTGATGATCAGGAAGTCAAAGCACTGGTAGCTTTTCTGGAGTCACTCACCGGCAAGCAGGCAAAGAGCAGACGCTTCAGGATCCCGACCGTTGTTCCAAGTGGACTGCCTGTTGATTCTGTCGAATTAACAGACCACTGATAACCCGCAAACCAAATTAAAAATTGCCGCAAACAGCGCCCATGAGTCAATTATAAATGACAAATCTAAACACTGCGTCATGACTCATAAAGTCTTTCCGGAACTAATCAACATGAATAATCCATTTAGACTTTGCGAATACTCGCTGCGTGCAGCGAATCAGGCACTTTCGGGTTTGACACTAATGCATACCACACAACCGAATTGCGATGTAGAAGCAGCATTGCAAACTTCATCGATCCCTGCACGTTGGCAAGCACATGTGAGCCAATTAACATATACAGTAAATAGTAGTCAATTATGATTCCCGGTTTCCAGCGCAGGTGTGCGATTCACATTTTGCACTCTACAGTCAATCGGCAAGTCGCCGAAACCATTCCCACTTATGACTGAAAATATTGTTACCACAACAGCGCCAGCCAGTACCGATGGTTTCGTTAAGCGCGAGCAAATGTATGTAAAACGGCAGTTTCAGCAATCCATGTTGCTGCAAACAATCCTTTTTACTTTCATAGTCATTAATTTGATTGTCATGGCAGTTTTTTGGTCTATAGACCTGTTCTCTGACCTGCAACAGTTTAAAATCTACCTCGCCTGCGCCATCGCTGTCATGGAGATCGTCGGATTTATCATCCTGTACAAGATGAACCTGGTGGCAAGTCACCGAATTGCTGGTCCTATCTATAGTATTGAGCGATACCTCAAAGAGGTTGAGTCCGGAAATCTGACAGGCGCGTTAGAATTACGCAACACTGACCAATTTCCCGAAACGGCCATGCAACTGAATTCAACCGTCAATTCAGTACGTACCAGAATCAACCATGCTCAATATCTGGCCACAAAAATACAGCAGCACCCGGAACAGTCAACGCAACTCACACAGCAGCTGGTTGAAGAATTAGCATTCTTTAATACGACAGACTTACCGAAGTAAAACTAAAATGAAGGATTCGTATACGCAGTACAAAGGCACTTCAAATCAGCGAGGCCTGTCTCTGATTGAAATTCTTGCGGTTGTTGCAATCATCAGCATTCTAGGTGTAGTGAGTACACCGTTGTACCAGCAATATAGACTAAAAACGAAGGTGGGTGTCGCTATCACAACGATGGCACCAGTACAGAGTCTGGCCACCGAACATTTTATGCTACACGGCTTCTGGCCTGCAGACAATGCCGAAGCAGGTGCCCATGCACCTGACATCTACGCAAAAAATTTCCTGACCAGTGTTGCCCTTACAGATTCGCCAGCACCCGGCTCGATTGTACTCACCTACAATAGCTCGATACTGAAAAGACTGGGTAACGACAACACGCTCATCTACTACCCTGATGAAAGCAATGGCTATATCACCTGGAAGTGTGACAAAGGCACTCTAATGGATAGATATCGACCCAAAAATTGCCGCGCATAGTCAATCGTATCCTTTCACTATCAAAAGCAGGATTAGCCAACAGAGCTACTAAGGCCGCAGAACGGATTCTACGTAGAAATTCTATGTGCCGAATAGCCCACATATAATCTGCTGCAAGCTGCCAATCTACGGTGAGTGTGATTAAAATTGCTGCTGAAGTAACACGGGACCAACCGCATCGAAACGCACGTCGACCTCATTGCCTTCATCAAGCGACTGGTCGGTAGCTTCACTGGTACAGAAAAACGTACCTTTTTCGGTGGCCACGCTGTATTCGATTCGGTCCCCAACGTAGGTCGCTTTATCAATCACCCCGATCAAAGTACCCACACTGCCTGTGCCGATAGATTGAATTAATATCCGATTAGGCCGCACGGCAAGCTTCGCAGCACCAGTTGTAAGCCCTCGTGAATCAAGACTCAACGTTATGGCACCCACGTGTACCGTCGCTACACCTTCGTGCACGGCACTGATCTGTGCATCAATAATATTTGCTTCACCGATAAAGTCTGCAACAAACTCACTGGCAGGCAGTTCATACAACTGCCGCGGGCTGCCTGTCTGCGCTATCATCGCATTCTTCATAACGATAATCCGATCAGACACCGCCAGCGCTTCCTCCTGATCGTGCGTAACATAGACAACAGTAAGAGATAATCGGCGCTGAATATCACGGATATCCTCTCTAACCTGCCGGCGTAACTTCGCGTCAAGATTAGATAATGGCTCATCGAACAACAGCACCTGAGGTTCAAGCACCAATGCTCTTGCCACTGCCACACGCTGTTGCTGACCGCCGGACAACTCACTGGGAAGGCGACTGCCGTAACCAGCCAGGCCGACTAAGTCCAGACCGTATTCGGCACGCTCGCGGCTTTGCTTCTTGCTCTTTCCAGAGGCTCTAAGTCCGTAACAGACGTTTTCAAGTACGGTCATATGCGGAAACAATGCATATGATTGAAAAACCATTGACACGTCACGGTCTGTCGCCGGTAGCCTGGTTACATCGTTATTACCAATGAATATTTGTCCTGCTGTAGCCATCTCCAACCCGGCAATCATTCTGAGTGTGGTGGTTTTTCCACAGCCGGATGGCCCCAGCAAGGTTACCAGCTCCCCTGCTTCAACTTTTAGTGATACATTATCAACCGCTGTCACCTCGGACCCATAGCACTTGGTAACCGACTTAAATTCAACCGAGGCCGCCTGTGTTTGTAGTTCGCTCTGGTTCATAATTTCAACCGACGTTGGTGCGAGTCTGGGCAAATGGTCGGGAAGTCTGATTGCGACCTACCAATAATTGAAATAACAAAATTGCCGTCAGCATGACAAAAATCAAAGTCGTCGAGTAGGCTATGGCGATGCCATAGTCGTTATTTTCGACTCTACCAATGATGTAGCTTGTCGCCATATTGTATTCTGCACTAACCAGAAAGATAACAGCACTGATCGCTGTCATTGCACGAACAAAGCTGAATACCAACGCGGCGAGAATAGCCGGCCGCATCAGTGGCAATATAACTTTGCGGAAGGTCTGCCAGGTATTAGCCCCCAGGGTTAATGAGGCTTCATCGAGGCTTTTGTCCAACTGAGACATCGAAGCAATACCTGCCCTGACACCTACCGGCATATTGCGAAACACAAAGCTGATTATTAAAATAACGCCGGTACCGGTAAGCTCCAGCGGCGGCACGTTAAAAGCCAATATGTAGCTGACACCAACGACGGTACCGGGTATAGCAAAACTCAACATCGTGCCAAATTCAAACCAGTCCTTACCGCGAAATTGCTGCCGTACCAGCAGATAGGCGGTTAATAAACCAACAATCGCGGTTAAGGGTGCTGCAGTAGCTGCAATCTTCAGCGTAGTAAAGAATGAATCCCAGGCTGCACCTTTAAAATGAACGCCAAACTCGTTAACCCCAACAGCAAAAGCCGTAACGTAATGTTTAAAAGTGAGTGTGTGATTCAAGCCCCAGGTTTCCACAAAGCCACCGTAGATAATCATTCCATACACAGTAACAGTGAAGATCACCCAAACTGAAGCAATGAGGTAACACGGATACATGATACGTTTTGGCATTAATGAATGGCTGCCTCCGTCACCTTTACCTGTTTTGGTAATATAGGATTTTTTCCCCAGCCAGCGGCGCTGTGCGTAAAACGCTGTTAACGTAAACAACAGCAACACAATAGCAAGCGCTGCAGCTCTGCCCTGATCATTTTGTGCACCCACAATGGCGAAGAATATTTCCGTAGACAGCACATCATAGTTTCCACCCAGTACCAGCGGATTGCCAAAGTCTGCCATGCTTTCTATAAACCCTAACAAAAAAGCATTCGCAAGACCGGGGCGTATTAGTGGAAAGGTAACCGTTTTGAATGTATACCAGCGACTGGCGCGCAGAGTTTGTGATGCCTCCTCCATTGAAGGACTGACCCCTTCAACCACACCTATCAACACCAGAAAGGCAATCGGTGTGAAGGACAACATCTGCGCGATCATAATACCCGGCAAGCCATATACCCAGCGTGTTGGCTGTAGTTCGAGTACCTCAGCTACCCACTGCGTTACCGCACCGGACAAACCAAACAACAATATGATTGCAAGACCGATGACAAACGGTGGCGTTATGATCGGCAGCACCGTCAGTGCTCGTAACCAGTTAGTGTAGCGAAACCCTGATCGGGTAGCGACCAGCGCAAAAACCAGACCTAAAAGCGTGGTTGCAGCTCCGACCAAAACGGCAAGAAACAATGAATTCCAGGCCACACCGCAGCCACGGTTTTCAGTCAGACAGGCAAGACCCCATATTTTATTTTCTGAAAACTTGGCAATAAATACTGACAACGAATACATACCATCGTTGTCACGCAAAGCACTCGATAACATTTGCGCTATCGGGAAGAAAATAAAGATCGCAACTATCGATATTATAAAACCGACAGCACCAACGACAAAAACATCACCATTGATATAACCACGCGAAGCAATACCTGTGGTTAAGTAGAACAAAAATGTACAGGCTAAAAATACAGCACCGAAGCCGAAACCGAACTGCCGATCACCCAACTCACCGAACAGCGCATTGAGCCATTCTGCGTTAAAGCCGCGTATACCGATAGCAAAGCCTTGTGCAAACAGATAGAACAGCCCGCTGGCACCTGCAATAATTAATATGGTAGAAAAAAAACCGCGACTCGATTGACGAAAAAGCACTACAAGCGGTAAAAACAGCGGCAGAATCAGTGGTGCCAGCCAGATTTTCTCAGCCTGATAAACAAGGAATGCCGCAGGTGCATAGTCAGAATCGAACGGATACCCGTCAAACAGCCATTCAAAGCTGAAAAAGCCATCTTCAAGTACATACCACGGCAGAGCAAAGTACCCGAGTAAGCCGATGATCAGCCACATTAGAACGACACGGGCAGATTTTTTGGAAGTAATAACCTCGAAATCAGGCGATGGCAAGTGCGTACGAAGTCCGGTAATGGAGCGGAATGCAGCGCAGGTGATGAGAGACACTCACCACCTGCTGATTTAACTTATCGTGGCAGCGTGGAAACTTCGTCATCCCACTTTTTCAGAAGGCGCTTACGCTCATCCGAAGAACCGTACTTCTTAAAATCGTAGTCTATGAGCTTGATAGACGCGAGATCCGGTGCTTGCGGAGAGCTCTTGGCGGCTTTGTTAGACATCACTTGAAACGCATTAACCTCCAGCGCACGAGTCTGCACATCTGCCGTTAATGCCCAGTCATAGAATTTTTTGGCGTTTTCAAGGTTGCGGCCGTCTTTAATCAAACTCATGGAGCCGATCTCGTAACCGGTACCTTCACAGGGCGCTACTACCTTGATTGGAAATCCGGACGCTGCCTGTTTTACCGCATCATGCATAAAAACAATACCAATAGTATTCTCTCCACGTGCCGCAGCCTTGATTGGTGCAGAACCTGACTTGGTATACTGATTGATATTTTTATGCAGCCCTTTCATGAATTCAAAGCCTTTTTCCTCACCGAACAGCTGCACTATAGTGGCTAGTGTGGTGTAAGCAGTACCGGAAGAATTCGGGTTAGCCATTTGCACATGACCTTTGTATTCCGGCTTTAGCAAATCCTCCCAGCAGGCGGGCTCCGGTAGGTTATTCGCTTTAAGTATCTCTTCGTTGTAGCCATAGCCAAGAGCACCTGAATAAATACCAATGGTCTTGTTGTCGGCAGATTCAGACTGACTCAGTGACCAGTCATGCAACTCACCGCGCATGGGAGATTCGTACGCTTCTGTCAGGCCCTCTTCTGCTGCCTGCAGATGGGGATCTCCGGTACCACCCCACCAGACATCGCCTTTGGGGTTGCTCGCCTCTGCCTTTATCTGGGCAAAAGTCTCGCCCGAGCTCTTACGGGTCATGTTGACTTCAATACCGGTTGCCTCTTCAAAACCGGTTGCCATCAGTTGGCACCAATCCTCCTGCGCGCTGCAATAGTATGTCACCTTTTCAGCGGCGATTGACTGAGAGCCGCTACCAAGCAAAGCAATACCGACGGCTGCGGCCAGTTTACGGGTGTTTTTCATCGATTCCTCCTCGTTTTCGACAGCGAGCTCCGACATCAGAGCACTTCCACACAGACTGCGCCGATAGACGGTTTAAATCAAGGGTTTCAGGAAAAAATTCGATTTACAATCTGACTCGAACCAGCAGATATTCAGCGGCTGATATAGGAGTAATTCGACAGCCGCGCTACGTGCCGCATTTTGAACAGCAAATGAAGTGCTGCATTTCTAATGATGCAATTCAGAATCACACTGCGTCAACCGGCAAATGAATGAACTGCGATGCCCAGGTTAATTTTGCTCAATCACTGGATGCACGGTGTTTCCACACTGCTAGCACGCAGCCGACGATAAACATCACCCCAAAACCGCCGATTGCAGCAACCGATCGGCGTCCACCATTTATCTCCAGCACATGGATAACAATGCCAACAAATGCGATGACAATCATCAGACCGATCATCGTGTCGGACATACCACGAATACGCCGCTCCAACACCTGACGGGTTGAATGTCGGCGACCGGTAGCCACGCGTTGCATACCGAGCTCGGCAACGGGTTTTTGGTACAGGCGGTGACCGCGCAAGAATGCTGGTACCAGTGGTAATGCCGTAAGCACAGCGCCAAGAGCGGGAAAGAGATCGTCTTCTCTTTCCATAAAATCGATCACTGGCTGCCATTCCAGCCAAAATGTAGTCGCCACTAGAAAACCTATGGTAATTATGACCAACCCGATCAACCACAGGATCTGGAAGCGCACGCGGCCCTGCACAAACTTCGTGAACTCGGTGACATAGGCATCGCGTTGTTCCACGCTACAGGCAAACCCGTCGCCATAATCGTCAGCAAAGAACCGATATCCATCGCCACTTTCGTCTCTTTGAAACCGAGCGGCGTAGGAAGCCAGGATGTTATCTGTGGCAATACTTGTCAGGGCGTATATATTCGTCACCTCGCAGCCCGGTGCAAAACTCACGCGTTAATGGGCCCGGAAACATTAGATAGGGCAAATGACTAAACACTGCAATCACAACAAGGCGAAACACAGGGGGTCCAATTTGCAATGCTCAAATCGCACTGTACGCGCGCCAGAAGCGTTTGAAAATCCTGATCTTCTACTTGAGACTCAACAGCGTATATACCGTCAAACCGTCGATGAAACGCAATCACGATGCAATAGCAAAAAATAGTCCGCCCTGTCTTTTTGCTTGTTCACCCCCAACCTTTGACACCAATAGGCCGCCACTTGCCGCACAAAGAAAAAAGCTGGCTAAAGAAAAAGCAGGACAGGCATTGAGAGAGAGGAAACCGCAGCAGATCCTGTAGCGCAATCAACAACTCATCGGGACACTACCCCCAGGCTCAGTACCAGCCCCAGCAACTTTGGTCACCTGACACCCGGATAATGCACTATGGCAATTATCCGGATGGTTGGAGTGGCAAATCACATCACCGGGGGCAACTCACACAATCTGCTAAAGATTTGCCGGATTGACCTGTACGGTGAACGGATCGAATGGACCGGTATCGACAGTCCAGTTGTCAAACTGGGTATTCGTTACCGCACCGCCGCGAACTGCACCAATGT
>CAYMVV010000147.1:0-12464 GCA_964393885.1 uncultured Granulosicoccaceae bacterium
CCATGACAGGCGTTCATCCTTCAGATCCGCTCACGATACCCAGAGAGGGTGTATCCTTTCTGGAATCAGTTGAACAGGCACTGGCTACAGATCAACAACCGCTGCGTGTTGCCTTCAGTCGAGACTTCGGCATAACGCCGGTTAACCCGGAAGTCGCAGACATCGTGGAAAAAGCCGCAAAGGTTTTTGAAACACTGGGGTGTACTGTTGAGCACGCCCATCCGGATTTCACAGATGCAGAAGATATATTTCAAACCAACCGCGCCATACTTTTCTATACCGGCCAACGTAAATTGCTGGAAACGGCGCGGGACCAGGTAAAACCTGAACTGGTCTGGAATATTGAAAAGGCCCGGCAGGTATCCCTCGATGATATCGCGCGTGTAGAAGCCGCACGATCAGCCTACATACTTCGGGCTACACAGTTTTTTAAAGACTATGACCTTCTGCTGTCTCCGGCGACCATCGTGCCGCCCTACCCGGTAGAACAGCGCTATGTCGAGTCATGCGAAGGCGTCACCTTCGATAACTATATTCAATGGTGTTCGATTGCCTACGCAATTACCAACACCGGGTTTCCCGCCATGAGTGTACCCGCCGGGTTTACCGCAACCGGCATGCCGGTCGGCATGCAGATAGTCGCCGGACCACGTGCAGAAAGAGCACTACTCTGTGCCGCTGCACGCTATGAAGCGCAAGCAGGTTTAAAGGACAAAGTGCCGATGAGCCCGATTACGCTGGTGTAGTATCGATTGAAAATTCAAACCCTGTAATTTCTGCGTTTAGACACGTACACGGTGTGCACCAGCAGCGCATCAACAATCAGACGTTCAGGCCTGTCGGCGGCTATTGTGTTTCGATGCATTGGTATCAATGCATTAGTGCCATACAGGAATGTACTTACAAGAGATCATATTCAAGAGAGCAAGGCATGATTCCGGTCTTGCCGTCGAGTGCTGCAACTGAGCGATTAATTGAGCCTTGAATCAGGCCAGTACCTGGTGCCGGTAACCATCAATTCAACAGCCAGTCCATTGTCAGTTATCTGGTACATAGATATATCATTGAGTACCACCTCACCACTACCTGCGTCGCCCCTGTCATCTATTTTCGCCGAGGCAGTGGCACTTGCACCGATCGTGAAACCGTTGATCAGGAAATCGTCTAGTGCCGCAGCATTGTGAAAAATAAATACCACTCGCACATCATTTATTCCGAGCCCCAGTCCGGCGCCCAGTTCCGCCATATTCATATATGTATTGGTACCATTGCGATTATCCACAACGACACCACGCCCGCCGCCGCCACTGACCAACAACAACTTAATGCCGGCACTATTGAATATGGCGTAGCCAGGGGCTGCTTCAATTTCTGCTCTGGCGCTGTCTTTGAGCTGATAAAACTCTGTCAGCGTATTATCGTGCATTTGCAATATCGCCTCACGATGATCCTCAGCACTATTTCTGGGTGTGGTTGAGCATCCGCCAATGAAGGCGATGACAACAAGGCTTGCGACTACACTCTTTATTCGATTCATTTCACTGTCCTGTTTAAACCTGCATAAAACTGTCTTGCGAATCAGTGGTTCTACAACCGTCGGTATTATACTAGAGCTTGATATTGCAGAGACAGAATTTATGATGGTCACTGACAGGGTCTTTATACAATATGGATAAGGCACCGCGATCAATCTTAACCTGGATGCCTGCAGCCACTCCGCATGCAAGCACTTGCGTCAATGCCAACGTCAGTGCCAGCGTCAGCTAATCAGGCTCCTTGCAAACCATCCTTACCTCGCCACACCGTTCAGCCACAGTGTCGTAGCGTACACTGTCGATGCGACATAACTGAGCCTGTGTCTTCCACTGCCCGAGGTTCTCAGGTAGCGTGGAGCACTGGCAACTTAACCCGCATTATTCATGAAATCGACGACACATCACTTTATCTTGATTCTACAGTCCCGTGGTTCGTAAAGCGTTTGTAGTGCGTTTTTTTTGTACAGTGCTTGAGCATCTCCCTATGCCCTCTTCGTCGATCTTTTCATCGCCCCTTTCGTCTCTATATTTGCAGATTTCCATCCTCTGCAATCGCCCGGTGATATTCACTTGACCGGCATCCTGTTTGGACTCGCCGGTGCCATTTTCATCGGCGCGTCGGACTGTATTGCTCGCGTCACCTCGCAGCGTGTATCACTGAGCATTCTTATTTTTTGCGTAATGGGGCTGTCAACAGTACTACTGACGCTGTATTTCGCTGTCGATGGTAATTTCCCGGTGTGGCATCAAACCGCATGGCTTGCATCAGCAATCAGCGGCTTTCTCAACGTTGTGGCGCTGTATTTTTTGTATCTGGCGCTGGCTAACGGTCCGGTAGCGGTGGCATCACCAGCGGCCTCCAGTTTTGCTGTCATGCTGGTACTGTTAAACGCTATTGCAGGTCAGCCATGGGGCTGGGTTCAACTGCTGGCAGTCGTTGTGGTTTTTGCCGGTGTTGCCATGCTGGGCAGAGCCAGTGATGACGATCCCATGCAATACAGCCAGGCGTGGCTGCGCAAGACAGTAATACTGGCAACTGCAGCAGCCATTGCCGTGTCTATACGAATGTTTCTCGCACAGGTAGCAACTGATCTTATTGGTGCACCGCACGCTCTGTATCTTAACCGGCTATTCGCACTGGCAACTTGCGTTGTACTGATTGGCTGGCAACTATCCAGGGCTACCACATTAAAATTTCCTACCGGTAAAACCGCGCAGCTTGTGGTGCTGCAGTCTCTGTTCGAGATGGCTGCGCTGGGTATGTTTCTTTACGGCTCTTTGCATGGCGGGCGAGTTGCCGCCAGCATTGGTTTTTCAGCGTTCGCCGCAGCCACCGTTATCATCGCCAGAATATTTTTGCGCGAACCCATAGGACGTGTCCGCAGCTTGTGGGTAACGGTGATTGTCGCCGGTGTGCTACTGGCAGCAATCGGGACACCCTGACTGCAGCCTGGTTCAAACTGGACAAGCGGTCGGCTCGCAAGCAGCGGGGAACCACGGGGAACCGCGTTGAACAATGCCCGGCGCTTCTCTGCCTATTATTGTGAAGATAACCCGCTTTACTACCCTCACTCGCGATTGATCGTTTGAACAGCCATAATGAGTGTATTCGCGGCGTTCACTTTCGGAAAACCATGCGTCTGATTCGACTATTAAAGAAAGACCTTGCTCATGAAGCCCGTGACTGGCTGGAAAAAGGAATTATTACGCGTGACCAGGCAACTGCAATATGCGCCGAATACGATATTGATTTAGACAGCGATTCACACCAGTCAGGGTATCGGCTGCTGACTACTCTCGGCTATCTGTTTATTGGCCTGGCTGTCATTACCTTAATCGGCGCGAACTGGGAGCAAATCCCGCGCGGGTTACGCATGGGTGGTCTAATGATGACGACCGGCATCGTTCACCTGCTGGCAATTCGATCTTATCGAAACAATGAATCAGCGACCGGACTGTTTCTATTGGCCAACCTTCTATTTGGCGCCTCAATTATCCTGATTGCGCAGATTTATAATCTGGGTGAACACATGCCGGATGCCATACTGTTGTGGGCACTTGGCTGTTTACCTATCGGGCTATTAACTAAAAATCCGCTATTGACTTTGTTCAGTTGCATACTCGGATTGATTTGGTTCTGGGTGGAGTTCGGACTGGGATACTACCCATGGATTTTTCCGGTATTTATCGTGGCGGGTTTATGGACGCTGATCACAGGGCGCACGAGTCTGTCGTTATTCCTGACTGTGGTAGCCAGTATAGCCATCTGGGTTGAGTCACTGATCAATCGTGAAGCCCGCTGGTTTGAAATCGATAACGAGCATCTGGTCATCGCCGCATCACTGGCTATATTCGCCTATGCGTTATCCTACTGGTTAGTTGAACAAAGAAGCGCAAAGACCTCAGACTATGGCACGGTGCTTTCGATCTGGAGCTTGCGGCTTGGCTTACTGATGATGTTTATCATGAGTTTCTCGGAACCCTGGCACGACGTACTGCACGATAGCTGGTCAGATCTGCCTTCCATGGTAACGCTGTATCTGCTATTGATGGCAGGCACACTGTGGCTTGCCTGGCAGTCAAATCGACTCGTGTTGTTTGCTGGAATAGTGGCTCTGGCAAGCACTGTTCTGGTTGGTGTTATAAACTTTCCAGCCCAACTGGGTGAGGTGCAACTGCAGGTTGTCTGTAACCTGTGCCTGATTGCCACGGGAATTCTGCTTATTATACGTGGTACTCGATCAGACACTTCGCACTACTTTTTTCTTGGTGTCGTAACCATTCTGGCTACCGCTTTTCTGCGCTATATAGACTTGATTGGCGACTACGTCGGCGGTGCCCTGCTGTTTGCTGTAATCGCCATTGTATTGCTGGCGTCCGCTCGCTTTTGGAAATTTCGTGAGACCCGGCCATGAGTCGCCAGCACGCTATCATCGGCCTTATACTGACCATGCTGTTGCAACTCGCCCTGCTGGGCTGGATACTCGGCTCGGCAATGATGCCGCTATGGACCGGCACTGAAATTCGCGTCAAGACCATTCCCGTGGACCCAAGGTCTCTGTTTAGAGGAAACTATGCTCGTCTAGCGTACGAATTTTCAACGCTGCCAAAAGATGCTTTGGATGTCGGCGCGCTAAGGGAAAATGAACCGGTCTACGTCTCTCTGCAAGCTGACAGTGACCAGCTCTATTCATTTGCCGGTGTATCGACAACCAAACCGAAAGACGGCATTTTTCTTCGAGGCAGAATCAACGGCAAACATTTGTCCCGTATTCGCTCGGGCAATGCTCGCTCAGGCCAGGTTCGCTCAGGCCAGGTTCGCTCAGGCCAGGTTCGCTACGGTATTGAGGCATGGTTCGCCCCGAAAGAAAAAGCGCTGCAACTGGAAACGGACTTACGCGACGGCGGTGTTGCGGTGTTGATGGTTACAGACAATGGCAAGGCGGCACTGACCGATATACTACCGCTGGACTAGGCTGAATTCAGTTTGCCAGTGCATTCCTTCGAGCAGGCATACAATCCTGCGGAACGGACTTAGATGCATTGCATCCTGCAAACGTCGGGCTTTTTGAGACCGGGAGGCCAATAAAAAAATGCACTCCAGCGAAACACTGGAGTGCACTACTACTTACTGATTGTACCAACTGCCACTGGTACCGAGCGATCCATCAAAGACTGCGCTCCTTTTCATAACTTCAACCCTCCACTTCTTACTACCTGATTACCAGCCAACCTTACCAACCCGCAATTTTTTAATGCGTTATATTCATACCGCACTGTTTTTCATAACACACGGGTTTCCATAACACACGGGTTTCGATAACACACGGCTTTCGATACATACCCAGTAGGTACACAAACACCACCACTCTTTGTCATCAAAACCGCTCTTTGTCATCAAACCCACTCTTTGTCATCAACACTGACAATCTGACAGTTCCTTCAGGCCAGAGACAAAACTGTTAGATCACAAACATAATGCATTAACTGCGGTGATACAAGTTAATACTGATTCGCTGTTATTGGAATAACCTATTCAGGTGATTGGGTAGACTTTCATCAACCAAATTACCAGGTGTCGGATTTTTTTAAGCTTAAGTATTTTTGGTTACTTTAAAAACCGCTCAAAAAAGAAAGTAAAACAAGTGAAATTGCTCTTGCTTTAGTTCTTGGTCTACCCGCGTTTGATCAGTTTTGACAGTGATCGTGCAAGTGGGTCGGCGCGCCATGGATGGCAGTACAGAGTACTGAAGCCTGAAAACAGAGGACAGAAACAGAAGGCCAGTTGGTACGGTTCATCTGTCTTCTGTTGTCTGATTTACTGTCCCCTGAACAAGGCTCTGGCAGGGAATGTTTTGTTAGCTGCGCCACGGCGCACCGATCGCCGGGGCGAATTCTCCTATGCCAACAGCGTGGATCGGGGACTCTCATCCATCTGTGCAATCAAATGATGTGACAGATCCAGAACCAGCTGTGCCTTTGTCTCGGCATGGGCTTTACTTTGCCACAGATTGTCAAGATGGTGGGGATCGGCCTGTCGATCATAGAGCTCTCCCCACTGCTCTCCCTTGTACAGTGCCAGATGCCATTGATCGTTTACCAGTACTCGAACACGAGCCGCCGAATCAAACCCCATACGGCTTCCACCATCGTTAAATTCGATCAACAAATCATCGCGAGATCCGGCCTCTCCCTGTGTTGCAGATACAAAGCTTCGACCCTAAATCTCATCAATTGCTGTAGCAACCGTACAACATCTGGCGACAGCGCAGGAGATAGAACGGGAGACAGAACAGCAGTACACAGGCAATAGACGAACGAACAGTTTGCCAACCCTCGGTGTTGGCCATCTTTGCTGCTAGCCCTATAACCTTACCCTATACCCCGTTCGGATAAATCAGACTTTTAAGCAGACCGTCGGTCGAGCTGGCCTGCATCGAAAACGCCTGTGCTGTGTCCTCCAGAGAAAAGCGATGACTGACCAGGCTGTCGACATTGACCCGGTTACCGGCAACCAGATCAATCGCCCTTGGATAGACATTGCCCATACGACGAGAAAACTTAAGACTCAACCCGCGCCTGCGCGCTTCGGCTGCAGATACCGGGCTGTATAGATCACCATCGGGTATGCCAACCAGAACCGCACGTCCACCGATACGGGTGGCCTTGACGGCATGCGCCAGACCATCTGCAGAGTTAGTCGCCTCAATGACCAGATCACATCCGCGCCCCTGTGTTTCATCGCTAATCAAATCGATGCTGTCGCCACCAGCGACGGCAAAGGTTTCTGAAACATATTTCTGCGCGGCCCTGTATCGATGTGATTGCGGGTCGATGGCATAAACCTGACCACATCCAGTCAGCTTGAGAAGCTGGATAATACCAAGGCCGATGGCCCCGCAACCGACGACTGCAACGGTTTCCAGTAGCCGCGGTTTGGCAAGATCAATGGCGTGAATGCAAACACCCAGTGGCTCCAGCATTGCACCCTGATCAGCGCTCATTGAATCGGGCAGTGGAATAATACTCTGCAGCGGCACTGCAATTTCCTGTGTCAGTGCACCATTGTATGGCGGTGCACCGAGGAACACGACATGAGGGCACAGGTTGTGATAACCACGGCCACACCACTCGCAACTGTGACAGGGCAACGCCGGGTCTATAGCGACAATCTGATCACGCTGTAGATTTGCCTGTTCGACATCTGCAATCAATGTTGCAGAAAACTCGTGACCGGGTACAAATGGCTTGTCGATGACCGCACTGCCAATTCCCCCATCCTTGTAATAGTGAAGGTCACTGCCGCAGACGCCGACAGAGGCCACGCGAACCATTACCGAGTCACTGCCTGCCTGTTCTGGACTGAACGGTCCTATCCGAATATCGCCGGCGGCGTGAATAAATGCTGCGGTCCCCATATGATTCGCTGTTTCCTTTGATTGAAGATATGCACTAAGTGTAAATCTGATTTCTCAACATTGCACCCGGGGCCGGACTCAAGGCACAGGTTCAAGGCACGGGTTCAAAACACGGATTCAATGCACTGGCTTCAAGGCGCAGGTTCAAAACACGGGTTCAAAACACGGGTTCAAAACAGGGCTTCAAAACACGGGACGCAGGCACGGGATCAAGTCGCGGCTGTGGAGGTTGGCATCCACCGAACAACCGCCCTGCCACCTCAAGCGGAAAAATATACACGAGAAATAATTCGATATCGCGGATATTTTCCTTGTTCGTACTAGCGCAGGTCGCAATGTCGTGTACCATAGATTAACACTCAAGGAAGAGTCTCCCGCGAAAAAACGCGTGACATAAGAGTTACCAGCTAACTATTTCAAATGAGGAAAGATCAATGAAAAAACTGTTTGTTGCACTCGCCGCCAGCACCGGATTGCTTTTAGGTAGTCAGGCGTCAGCCGCCGACATTCCCTGTGACACAGCCAGACTGGTAGTTCCGTGGAAAGCAGGAGGTGGTACCCACATTATATTTTCGGTGTTTGAAAAAGCTATCCAGGAAATGGATGTTACGCCGAAAATCAAGGTGGTAACCGTGCCTGGACAAGGCGGTAACAAGGGCGCCAAAGAGGCAGCGAAGGCAAAAGCTGATGGCTGTACCTTATTCGCCATTCACCAATCTGCAGTAACCAGCTACTTAAACGGACGCATCGATTTCCACTACGATGGCTTTGAACCCGTCGCCAATCTGACATCAACACCGGACATCATCGGCGCAGCAGCGGATGTGCCCTATAAAAATCTGGCTGAGTTCGAAGCATACGCCAAAGCCAATCCGGATACGATTAAGGCAGGCACCACATTCGGTTCTACCAGTCACTTTATCTGGCTCCTGCTGGAAGAGGCAATGGACATCAAACTATCGTTTGTGCCCTACGACGGCACCGCCGAGCGCATGACTGCCCTGCTGTCTGGTGCTATAGACGCCGGTGCCCTTAATGTTGCATCGGGTCGCAAGCATCTGGAGTCTGGCGCACTGCAGGGATTCGCCATTGCCGCTGAAGAAAGATCCAAACACCTGCCTGACATGCCAACCCTGAAGGAACTTGGTGTAGATATGACATTTGCACTAAAGCGAGGCATTGTTGCCCCGAAAGGAACTCCGAAAGATATCATCGATCATTGGTCATCGATCTTCAAAGCAGCAGCCGAAGACCCTGACCTGCTCGAACAAATGGATGCCAAGGGCACTGATGTTAGCTATCAAACACCGGAAGAGTATGGCGCCTGGGCGGAGAGTCTTTACAGCGACTATGAATCAGTCGCGATAAAAATAGGCATGTATAAAAAATAGCTTTAGCCAGCTCAGCCTGCGCGGCAGCAGAGGTACTGCCGCGCAGGCTCCCAAGAGGTTTTGGCTAACCAACCTGCGTACAACATAGGGCTGACTTTTTTACATGGCTACACCTGTTAATCGAGGTGTGCGCAGATGGCTCACACCGGATGTTTTTGCTGCCATATTTCTACTGCTGTTGTGCGTTGTTCTGGGTATAGCCAGTCTGCAAATTCGCGAACCCGATTTCGGTCAGCTGAGCCCCGCCACATGGCCAAGAATTATTATCGGCGCGCTGACCCTGCTCTCGACTGTCTTTCTGATTCAGTCGTTAAGACGCAGCTCAACTTCGGCGGTCGATCAAACCACCACCGACAATTCGATAAACCCGCAAGACAAGGTGGCGGCAGAAAATTCACCGTCACCACTGCAATACAAGGCATTCTACGGCTACTGGAAAAATGTTATCTGGTGCTTTACGTTGTTTGGTCTGTATCTCTGGACATTGCCATGGCTGGGTATGCTTGTGGGTGCCTGCCTGTTCGTATTTTTACTACTGACTGCACTGGGCGGCGGGCAGCCCAGACAGTTACTGCTGCACGCTGCCATCGCACTGCTCACTGTCGGTGGTATGTGGAGCCTTTTTACCTACGGACTCGGGGTTCTGTTGCCCTCCGGTTCATTGTTTGATTTCCGGTAGCCGCAATGGTCATAGAAAACCTGCATCTCGCGTTTGCTGAAATCGCAAATATACCGACCGTCTTCCTGATGTTTGTTGGCGTTGCTGCGGGCTTGCTTGCCGGATCTATACCTGGCTTTACAATCGCCATGGCAGTTGTGTTGACACTGCCATTCACGTTCAGTCTGCCAGCCGCCCAGGGCCTGGCCATTATGATCAGCGTGTTGGTGGGCGGCCTGTCCGGTGGCCTGATGTCAGGCATTCTGACTGGTATTCCCGGTACCCCCTCATCCGTGGCGACAACCTTCGATGGCTTCCCGATGGCAAGGCAGGGGCGGCCTGGTCTGGCACTGGGGCTCGGAGTCTGGTCGTCATTCTGTGGCGGAATGATCAGTGCGACTATTCTCGTACTGTTTGCACCGCAACTGGCACGGGTCGGGCTGGAATTTCAGCCGTGGGATTTTTTCATGCTGGTTATTTTTGCACTGACAGTGACCGCAAGTCTGGCAGGCAAACATCTGGTAAAGGGGTTGATAGCAGGTGCACTGGGGCTGTTTTTTCGCACCGTTGGCGAAGATGAAGCCGTTGGCATGGCGCGCTTTAATTTCGGCAGCGACGAGCTACTGGGTGGCTTTGACTTTATCGCTGTTCTTATCGGTCTGTTTGCGTTCAGTCAGCTGCTGGCAGATGTCCGCGACCCGCAAGCCGCGAAACGCGCTTTGTCTGATCGTGGCAATATTCGTATTCGAATAGAACACCTGAATGCAATCAAGGTATTACTCAAACACTGGATAACAGTTATACGCTCCGCACTGATCGGCGTGTTCGTAGGAATATTGCCTGGCGCCGGTGGTTCTATCGCCAATATTCTCGCCTATGATCAGGCAAAAAAAGCATCAAAAAACCCCGAAGATTTCGGCTCCGGCGTGCCTGAGGGAATCATCGCTCCGGAGACATCAAACAACGCAGTCGAAGGTGGTGCACTCACGCCACTGATGGCATTGGGTATTCCCGGTGATGTTACCGCCGCTATCATGCTGGGCGCCTTGTTAATTCACGATGTAGTGCCGGGGCCAACGTTTATCGCTGAAGAGCCGGTACTGGCCTATTCGATCTTTATTGCGTTTTTTCTGGCTAACTTTATTATGCTGGCGTTACAGTCAATGATGCTGCGGGTTTTTGTTCTGGTTACGCGAATACCGATGTACGTATTGGCGGCAGTTATCCTGGCGTTCAGCTCGATTGGCGTATTCGCGTTAAACAATATCGGCTTTGATATGTGGACACTGTTCTGGTTTGGCTTGCTTGGCTTTGTAATGCGGCAGACCGGCTTTCCTCTGGCACCGATGATCCTCGGCGTGGTATTGGGCAACATAGCTGAACTGAATCTGGCCCGGGCACTTGCTATCAGTACCGACCCGACGCTGTTTTTCACCCGACCGTGGGCACTGTTCTTTTTGTTAATTGCATTGTATTCGGCGCTGTTCCCCTGGTTTCAAACTCAACGTGAAAAAGGCGCGCGGTGGACGAGATTCTACGGCCCGACACTCTTGCTGGTAGTCGCCGTGCCATTGTTTATGATGGGTGGCCAGATACGCCCGGTACTGGCCGGTGTATGCGTGCTTATCGGCGTCTATCTGATTGCGAAAATACTTCGCTGTCCTGCCAGGAGCCTGTCCGGGAACCAATGATCTGCTGCGGTCGCGATCTTATGGCCAGCTATTCCGATCAATTTTGTTAAATATGAATGACTATTCGTCTCAATTGATCGCAATATCTGACTCAAAATCTGACGCCCTCTCGACGACCCTGGTTCTCGGACAGGCTCCTGGCTGCAAAATAAACCTCCACTGATACCGACACGCAACAGACACTGGATACAACGGCATGATCAAAGTAGCTATAGGCAGCCTTGGCACTATCGGACTGAAAGTCGCTGAGCGCCTGGATCAGGGAATTGAAGGACTCACCTTGAGCGCTGTTGCAGCCAGCAGCATCGAGTCCGCACAACAGCGTGTGGCACAGTTTAGCAATAAACCCGAAGCAGTAAGCCTGGCGGCGCTTGTCGATTATGCGGATATTGTCGTCGAATGTGCGCCAGCGTCGGTGTTTCGAGAGATCGCGGAACCGACCATAGAGGCTGGTAAAGTATTTATGCCCCTGAGTGTCGGCGCATTGCTTAGCCATTGGGACCTCGTGGACCAGGCAAAAAAAACGGGCGCGCAAATTCTGGTGCCATCCGGCGCCTTGCTCGGTCTTGATGCAGTAAGAGCCGCCAGCGAGGAAGAAATACACAGCGCAACGATAGTGACTCGCAAACCGCCCGCAGGTCTGGCAGGTGCGCCTCACTTAGTTGATAACAACATCAGTATCAATAGCCTCACCGAGCCAAAACTGGTTTTCGACGGCACGGCACGTGATGGCGCCAGAGGTTTTCCGGCCAATGTTAACGTGGCTGCGGCACTGTCTCTGGCAGGACCGGGCCCGGACAATACCTACCTGCAGATCTGGGCCGACCCGACAGTCACTCGCAATACCCACACGATCAAGGTCGATGCAAACAGCGCCACCTTTGAGATGAAAATGCAGTCTATCCCGACCGCAGAAAAACCGGCTACGGGGAGGATTGTGGCACTGAGCGTCATCGCGAGTTTACGGGCACGTGTTGCACCTTTAGTTATCGGTGCATAAGCAGGTTATCGGTGCATAAGCAGGTTATCGGTGCATAAGCAGGTTATCAGCGCATCAGCGGGTATTGGCGCATGAGCAAATTACTGGTGCCTGATCCGGCTATTGATGCCTGATTGCGATTTTCGAATCAGCTGCATTTGCGAATCGGTGGCCAGACTTCGCTTTTAGCGAAACTCATCATTCAACTGTTGCAGCCTGGCATTACCCGGACAGAGATTTTCCTGCCCTATGCTGTTCAACGGTGCGCTACCCAACGACATCACATCGTGGA
>CAYMVV010000148.1:0-12139 GCA_964393885.1 uncultured Granulosicoccaceae bacterium
GAGCATCGCCCTTACAAGGCGAGGGTCGGGGGTTCGATCCCCTCAGCACCCACCAAAATGTTAATAACAACGGCAGATAGTTGCGATGTTCGCTAGTAAACAGGAAGTTGTAATTGAGGCGGTTGTTGCGGTTGTTATTGAGGCAGTAGGTGTTAGAGAAGAGATCTTCGTAGCAGAAGAAATCTTTGAAACAGAAGTAAATTGGAGCGGTAGTTCAGTTGGTTAGAATACCGGCCTGTCACGCCGGGGGTCGCGGGTTCGAGTCCCGTCCGCTCCGCCATAGTTAAAGAAAAGGGTGTCTACGGCGCCCTTTTTTTTTGGCCAATGCTATATATATTCAGTAAAACCGGTGCGCCACCTGTAGCGCGATAGTCGACAACCTCACCTGAATCTCAAATATGTTACTTGATCTAAGAGACGGCATACGCAATTCGAAATGGCTCAAGTATCTTCTGGTTACTGTGATTTGTATACCATTCGCGTTGTTTGGTATCGGTTCCTACTTTAGTGGAGGAGGACCGGACTACGCGGCGAAGGTTAACGGAGAAAAAGTTTCGCTGGGTGCGTTTCAAAATGCCTACCAAACAGAAAATGCCCGAATACGGCAAATGTTCGGCGGGCAGATCCCCGATGGCTTTAATGCAGTAACAATGGTTGGCAACCAGGCAATGAACTCTGTCATCACCCAGGAGGTGATTCGCCAGGCGACAATCGACAGCGGCCTTGCAGTGAGTGATAAAGATGTTGCCAACAATCTTTTTGCGATAGAAACTTTCAATGTGGACGGCAAGTTCGATACAGAGCGTTATCAACTGCAGTTGCAATCCATGGGGGTTTCAGCTGCTGAGTTTGAGGAGCAGTATCGCGTTGATCTGATGATGCAACAACTTCAAAGTGGTATTGTTTCTACCGGCTTTTCGTTGCCCGGAGAGGAACAGCGAGTGAAGTCTTTGAGAGATCAGAGGCGAAAGCTCTCATACATTAGCCTGGATGTGGCTAAAACCGCTGAGACCATTGAAGTCAGTGATGACGACATAGCCACCTATTACGATGAAAACATCAATCTATACAACAATCCCGAAAAGGTCATTGTTGAATTCATTGAGCTCGATATTGAAGACCTGAAGGCAGATATCGAAGTCACTGATGCTGATTTGCAGGATTACTACGATCAAAACAAGAGCCAATGGGTTGCACCTTCTCTGCGCGATGCATCGCACATCCTGCTGGCGCTGGACAGTGATGCATCTGATAGTGCGGTTGAGGAAAAGCGGGCTGAAGCTCAGAGTTTGATCGACAAAATAAATAGCGGTGAGTCGTTTGAAGATCTCGCTCAAGAGTTTTCTGATGATCCGGGTTCTGCCGGGAACGGCGGTAGTCTGGGTGAGTTTGGGGAAGGCGTAATGGTGCCGGAATTCGAAGAGGTGGCCTTTTCCCTGGAGGTGGGTGATTTAAGCGACCCGGTTCGGTCTGACTTCGGTTTTCACATCATCCGGCTGGACAATATAATTGCTGAACGAGGTAAGAGCTTTGATGAAGTCAAAGACGAAGTAGAGGATTTGTTTCGGTCTGAAGCGGCCGAAAACAGTTACTACGAAATCAGTGAGCAGTTGCAAAATGCTGCCTACGAAAACAGTGATTCGCTTGAGCCTGCGGGAGATGAAACCGGCCTGGAGGTGGAGACCTCGGAGTGGATAGACTCTGCCACTACAGAAGGGATTGGCAGCAACCAACAGGTGCTTGCAGCAGCCCTGACAGATGATGTACTAAACAACGGACTGAATTCCGAAGCAGTTCAACTGGGTGAGTATCACTCAGTGGTGTTACGCACATTGGAACATGAACCACCAGCGCCCAAGCCACTCGAAGAGGTTAATGACGATATTCGGGCGACTCTGCAAAACGAGAGGGCAACCGAACAACTGACAGAACTGGCTGACAAGATTGTCGATGATCTTGCCGCCGGTAGCGAGCCTGTCGACGTTGCCAGTGCGAACGATGCTGAGTTCCACGATTCGCAGACAGTCGCAAGATCGGGCTCGCAGGTTGATAGTGAGCTGGCGCGGACACTATTTACCATGCCTAAGCCCGTCGATGGCGGAGCGACCTACGAGAAAGTAACCCTGTCAGATGGGAATCTGGCGGTGGCGATATTCGGTGGTATCGAAACCGCTGCTGAATCAGATGGTGTTGCGGCAGACGATTCAGAACAGCCGGATAGCTCTGCAGCTGACGGGCCTCAGGCAGGTCAGTTAGTTAGATTGGGTCCAACAGAGTTTCAATCATTTGTATCGACGCTGGAGCAGGGAGCTGACATTGTTAAGAACGAAGCGTTGCTCGGCGGTGAAGGCCAGTATCCGGGCTCTGGATACCCTGGTCGCCGTTAGTTGAGGGTTTAGTGGCGTGGTGTAAGTAGCGCCGCCAGTGGGTTGGGGGTTGACTGCAATGATTCTGAGCAAGTAACAACAGCAGTTTGGAAGTTTGGTAACCCTGTAAAGAACCGAGCGGCATGGCGCTCGGTTTACATTTATCTGATGTTCTTTGTACGCCTGCCTTTAAGCGTGTTAGGTGCAAACCTCTTCAGTACGGTAGCTCGTACGTGTATCGTCAAGCTGGCGTCGGTGGCATCGCAACATTATTGAAACCATTGTCGACATAGACAATTTGGCCGGTAATGCCCGCCGCCATATCTGAACACAGAAAGGCTGCGGTATCACCCACCTGTTCAGTGGTAACGTTCCGTTTCAATGGTGCGGTATCGGCCACGTAGTTCAACAGCTTTTTAAAATCACCGATTCCCGATGCAGCAAGTGTTCTGATTGGCCCGGCAGATATGGCATTGACTCTGATGCCCTGTGGCCCAAGCGAATGCGCCATAAAGCGAGTGTTTGCCTCAAGACTTGCTTTGGCTAATCCCATCACGTTGTAGTTTGGCATTGAACGAACGGCACCGAGGTAACTCAGCGTTAGTAGTGCTGCCGAATCAGAAAGCAGCGGTCTGGCCGCTTTGCCAAGGGCGGCAAAGCTATACGAGCTAATGTCGTGCGCGATTCTAAACCCCTCTCGGGTGACGCAGTCCAGATAGTCGCCCTCCAGTTGTTCGCGAGGCGCAAAGCCAACCGCATGTATCAGGATATCAAATTGGCCCCAGCTGCTGCTGAGTTCGCTCATCAACGCATCGATTTCTGAGTCGTGTTCGACATCACACGGGTATGCCATTGTAGAATTACATTCGCTTGCAAAGTCGATCACTCGATCTTTCAGACGTTCATTTTGGTAGGTCAGTGCGATTTCTGCACCTTCGCGAGCCATGGACTGGGCAATTCCCCACGCGATCGACTTTTTACTGGCAACGCCGATTATCAGTGCCTTTTTTCCTGCCAGAAATCCCATGTTTGACTCCTTTTATGTTTTGATCGAACGAAATATTGCTAATAAATTCGATTATACGCGAATCCCCTGCAGGAGATTGCCGGTCAATTGTGCAGATAAATCATCGAGCTATTTCTGACCGAGGCTTACCTGACAGCCCAGTGAGGATTGTCGCATTCGGATTCTGTTCCTATACTGTTGGTTGTGAAGCTTCAATAGCCAAACCTTGCCATGGTCATTAGTTGTGGTCGCGCTCCGGGTGTCTGCGCGGAAGAAGTCCGTGTAGCCAGAGCCTGCCATGGCGAGTGCCCGAGATTGCATGCAGGTTCTATCGTTTTTGGCTCATAGCTAATCCTGTGTAACGAACAGGATCGCTGGAAGCGCGCTGTCAGGGCGCGTTCGCAGTAGTGGCGGCTCTGCCGCACAGACTCCTGATTTTGATTTGAGGATATTCCAATCGATCGTAAATTCAATCGTAAAGACTGGATACTACTGGCCAGTATCCTGGGTGTTGCCTGCCTCGTTGTTTTATCCATGTACATGGTAGATCGACAGTGGCGAAGTATGGCCCAGATGCAATCCAGTTTTGCGTCGCAGGCTGAAGATCTCCGTTCATTAACTCAAGCACTGCGGCAACTTCAGCGCAGAGTAGATCAACAACGGCTTGTGCCAGCGTCAGATACAGGCACCGATAGCGACTCCATTCAGACAAGTGATCGGGCAGCCTTTGCCCGTGTATCTACAATGGCATCCAGAGATGACTATGCCGAAGGGGACTGGTTTGTCCGACCCTTTCCAGTTGGTCTGAAAACAATAACACCACTGGTGTCGGCTGATGTATACGCTGCCAATGTACAAAGCTACGTGATCGAAACGCTGCTTGTTAGAAATCCGCAGACGCTGGAGTGGGAAGGCTTACTGGCGAGTGATTGGCAGATTGGTGAAGACGGTTTGAGTATTGAGTTTACCCTGCGAAAGGGAATTGTATTTTCGGATGGCGTCGAGTTAACCGCAGAGGATGTCGCGTTTTCCTATCGTTTTATTATGGATGAGCGCATCGCTGCGCCAAGAACGCGATCTACCTTGCAAAAAATATCATCGGTAGAAGCGCTGGATAGTCATCGTGTGAAGTTCGTGTTTGCCGAACCTTATTTTGAAAGTCTCGGTCTGGCCGGGCAAATGGATATTTTGGCGCAGCACTTCTACGAACCCTACCTTGAGAATCCTGAACAGTTTAACCAGTCGAAGGGGTTGTTACTCGGGTCCGGACCCTACCGACTGAGTGACCCGGTTTCCTGGACGCCGGATAGTGGACGAGTTGAACTGATACGCAACCAACGCTACTGGGGGCCGGTGCAACCGTCGTTTAACCGGATGATATGGAATACGATTGAAAATGACAGTGCGCGGTTGGCCGCCTTTCGCAACAGCACAATAGATACTTATTCATCCAAGCCCCGCGAGTATCAGAAGCTGCGTGATGACGAACAAATCGACGCTGAGGCACAAAGTCTTGACTTTATGAGTCCGACCGCCGGCTACAGTTATATAGGCTGGAACAACGAGCGCGATGGCGTAGCGACAATTTTCTCTGATCAACGAGTCAGAATGGCAATGACACTCCTGACCGATCGAGAACGAATTGTTGACGAAATAATGCTTGGACATGCGGAGATTGCCGTGAGCCCTTTTAACCCGCGCAGTGATCAGCATGATCCGGAAATCACACCCTGGCCGACTGATATACCGGCTGCCAAAGAACTACTGGCTGAAGCTGGATTTATGGACCGGGACGATGATGGTGTGCTGGAGAATGAACAGGGCCAGGTGCTGGAATTCGAATTGGTCTATTTTCAGGACAGTGATGACACACGTCGCATTGTATTGTTTCTGAAGGATCTATACGCGCGGGCAGGTATATCACTGATACCAAAACCGAGTGAGTGGTCGGTGATGATAGACCTGCTCGATAGTCGAAACTTTGATGCGATAACACTGGGTTGGAGTAGTGGTGTTGAAACTGATGTTTATCAGATGTTCCATGGGTCGCAAATCGATGGCGGTGGAGACAACTTTGTACAGTTTAGCAATGCTGAGCTCGATACCCTGATTGATCAGGCGCGTGCAGAAGTGAGTGAGCAGGATCGAATGCCAATTTGGCACAAGGTGGAGCGTATTCTTCATAACGAACAGCCCTATACGTTTTTAATGCGCAGGAAATCGTTGATGTTTATCGATCGCCGCATCAATAACACTGAAGTAACCCGCTTGGGCATAAATACGGCCCTGGTACCGGTTGAAACGTTTGTACCGCGAAGCTTGCAGCAGTATCAGCAGTAGATGCTCATGATATTGTGTCGAGTCGTGGCATGTTGAGGCTGCTGCCATGTTGACCTATTTACTCAGAAGAACACTATTGATTATTCCAACTTTACTTGGAATAACGCTGGTGGTCTTTTCTGTGATGGCCGCCTCTCCGGGTGGCATCGGAGCGCAAAGTCTGACACAGGGCGTCATGCAGCCAGAGGCGAGAAAGGCCATGGAGGCATACTTTAATCGTCGTTACGGGCTTGATGCGTCTGCACCTGCACAGTATCTGCGGTGGCTAAACAATATAAGTCCGGTAGGTTTTGTTCAAACCACAGCAAGCGATGGCAGTTTCGAATATGGTCGATTCAGTTTTTCCAAGGGATCTGATCTGGGTGACAGTTTTCTATATGGTCGTTCAGTTTCCGGATTGATCGGCGAGCGCTTGCCGGTAACCCTGTTATTGAATTTGATCTCAATCCCGATTATCTACATAGTCGCGATCGCCATCGGGGTGCGCGCTGCGACGCAACGCGGAAAATCTTTTGATGTGATGTCCGGTACTGTCTTGCTAGCGTTGTGGTCTGTGCCGGTTATGCTTGCCGGTATTTTGTTGATCGGCTTTTTTGCCAGTGAGCAAAACTGGTTCTGGTTTCCGGAGTCAGGGTTAAACCGCAGGGTTGCGGAGGATATGCCTTTCCTGCCTCACCTGGGTGGTTTTGTCGATGTGCTAAAGGTTTTTGCGAGTCTGGTGCTTGCCGTGAGCCTTAGCCTGATCGCGAATGCAAAGTTACCCGACTGGTGGCGTTGTGTGGTTTTTGGTGCTATCGGTTTGCTTGCCGGTATTTTTATGGCAGACAGTGTCGGGCAATCAATTACGCCAATCGCACACTTTTTAATCAGTATCGCAGTAGCCATACTGTTTTGGATCGTTGCAGCCAGTCGTTTTAATGCGATGCGTATTTTGTTTTTCGGTGCTGTTGGTGTGGTTGCAGGTATTCTTGTCATACGAGGCCATCTTCATGGCGAATTCGTACGTGGCTTTCTGTTTGATCGCCTTTGGCACCTTGCGTTGCCTGTATTGTGTCTAACGTTCGGCGGTTTTGCGTTTCTTGCCAAGTTATCCCGTTCCTCGATACTGGAAAATCTGGCAGCAGACTATGCTCGAACTGCGCGCGCAAAAGGAGCCACAGACGATATCGTTTTATGGCGACATGTTTTTCGCAATAGTCTGATCCCGCTGATCACTGTTGCTGCAGCATTGCTGCCGGGGCTACTGGCGGGGTCAGTGATAGTAGAGAGCCTGTTCAGTATTGAAGGTATGGGCAAGCTGGCTGTTGAGGCAGTAAAAGGGCGTGATCGCGAACTGGTTTTATCGTTGACGCTGATCAGTGGTGTTTTAACGTTGATTGGTTATTTGTTAGCCGATATCTGTTACGCACTCGTTGACCCCAGAGTGAGTTATGAATAATGGCTGACAATACCGAAGTTGTTGCCAGGCATCCTCGATTGCCGCGATTGCAAGGAGGAGAAGCGTCAGCTGTGGATGCGCAACGAGAGAAGCACAATCGGTCGCAAAGTCTAAGTGCCCGAGTATTTAAAGATACCTTTAAGAGGCGCGGTGCACAGATTGGTGCCCTCTGGCTGGTTCTTCTAAGCCTGGTTGCCATATTCGCCCCCTTGCTAGCCAATAGCCGTCCGCTACTGCTCAGTGTGGCCGGGCAAATTCAAAGCCCGGCGTTTCGCTATATGACAGCAGTTGACCTGACGTTGTTACTCCTTTTTGTCGGCGGCGTAGTTCTGGTGGCGCTGAGTGTTGGTTACAGGCGTGTCTTTACCGCTTTGATCATCATCGGAATTATTTGTTTCGTCGTATTGAGTCAACTGGTGTCGCCTCCAAAGTTGTCAATCTATGAAGAGTATCGGCAGTCTGAATCCATGCAGACTGCCGACTGGGTGATCTACGCTCCGGTACCCTATTCGCCCAAGGATTATCTAAGAGATTACGGCGACACCGGATTGCTTGCCCCCGGGCTTAACGAAGATCGAATACATTTGTTAGGCACCGAGGAAAACGGTGCAGATCTATTGAGTCGAATGATTCACGCCGCTCGACTTGCATTAGGCATTGGATTGGTTGCCACTGGCATAGCTATGGTTCTTGGCGTTTTTATCGGTGGCTTTATGGGTTACTTTTCCGGCGTTGTCGATATGCTCGGTATGCGTTTGGTAGAAATTTTTGAGGCGGTACCGACGTTGTTTTTACTGCTGACGTTTGTCGCCTTTTTTGATCGCAGTCTCTATTTGATGATGGTGATCATTGGTTTGACCAGCTGGCCTGGCTATGCTCGCTATGTCAGAGCCGAGTTTTTACGCTTGCGCAATCAGGATTTTGTGCAGGCGGCAGTAGCGTCGGGACTGCCGCTTCGTTCTATTTTGTTTCGACATATCCTTCCCAATGCTGTGGCACCTGTGCTGGTAGCAGCCAGCTTTGGTGTGGCATCCGCCATTCTTGCCGAAGCAACGCTCAGCTTTCTTGGGCTCGGTCTGATCGACGACCCGTCATGGGGACAGATGTTGAATCAAGCTGTGCGTTCATCGACATTTAACTGGTGGATGGCTTTATTTCCAGGCGGTGCCATCTTTCTCACCGTGTTTTCCTACAACCTTATTGGAGAGGCATTACGAGATGCGCTTGATCCGCTGACGCAACGGGCGGATTCGACTTGAAACTGCTGCAGCTACACAATCTAAGTACGTTTTTGTCATCAGCCGGCACCGAGGTGCAGGCGGTCAAGGGTATCGATCTGGAGATACATCAGGGCGAGACGGTGTGTCTGGTGGGTGAGTCCGGGAGTGGTAAATCTGTAACAGCGCTATCAGTTATGCGTTTGCTGCCGGATGGGGTAGTGTCTCACCCGACGGGTTGTATTGAGTTGCAGTCCGAGTCCTCTGGCAGTGTATCAGGCTCAGGCACTCAGTCGCTGCCTGTGGACACAAAGGCGATGGCCAACAGTGTGAATCTGTTGGCTCTGGATGAAGCAGAAATGGCTGCTTTGCGCGGCAATCAAATGGCTATGATATTTCAGGAGCCGATGTCCTCGCTCAATCCGGTTTATACGGTCGGTGATCAGATCATCGAAGCGATTGAGTTCGCCAATCCGGGTATTGCCTATGCAACTGCCGAGGCAATCGCACTGGATGCGTTGCGCGATGTGAAATTGAAGGACCCGGAAGTCCGCTTTCGGGAGTACCCTCACAAGTTATCCGGAGGGCAACGTCAGCGCGTGATGATTGCCATCGCTCTTGCCTGTCGACCGCGGCTGTTGATTGCGGACGAACCTACCACGGCTCTTGATGTGACGGTACAGGCAGAAATTCTGGAGCTGATAGCCGAATTGCAGCAAAAAACTGGTATGGCGATGCTGTTTATCACGCATGATCTGGGGGTGGTGGCGCAAATAGCTGATCGGGTGGCTGTCATGCAACAGGGGCGAATAGTCGAACAGGGCACTTGCGAAAAATTGTTGAGAGAACCGCAGCATATCTACACGCGCCAATTGTTGGCGGCAGTACCGGAGAATTTGCCTCGGCGAGATGTTATACCAGTGACAACAGATCCGTTGATGCATGTTGATCATTTGAGTGTTCACTTCCCGGTGCGTCGAGGCTTGTTAAAGCGAGTGGTATCGACGATAAACGCTGTTGATGATGTAACACTGTCTATCAATAAAGGTGAAATTCTGGCGCTCGTCGGTGAGTCGGGAAGTGGCAAATCTACCTTGGGTAAAGCCTTGGTGCGTCTAATAAAGCCGACACTCGGCAGTATCTATTATGCTGATCGGGATATCAGTAGCCTGAGTGCGTCTGCTATGAGGGCGATGCGCACAGACCTGCAGATCGTGTTTCAGGATCCTCTTTCGTCTCTCAACCCGAGGCTTACTGTGGCGTCAACCGTGACCGAGCCAATGGCCGCTCACGGAATCGGTGCATCACAATCAGAGCGCGAAGAAATAGCTGCCAGTCTATTGCAGGATGTACAATTGCCCACAGACTTCCTGTGGCGCTATCCACATGAAATGTCAGGAGGGCAACGACAGAGGATAGGAATCGCCCGAGCGTTGGCGGTGAATCCAAAACTCATTGTTTGTGATGAAATAACCAGTGCCCTGGATGTGTCGGTACAGGCTGAGCTGCTGGCGCTGCTGCTTGAACTGCGCGACAGACTCGGTTTAACGTTGTTGTTTATTACTCACAATATTTCGGTAGTTGAGTATATAAGCGACAGAACCGCAGTTATGTTTCAGGGGGCTTTAGTTGAATTTGGAGACACAGCTGATGTCTGTGGTAACCCGCAGCAGGAGTACACGCAAAAGTTGCTCTCATCTGTGCCACGACTTTTGTCTGCTGTACATTGAGGTGCATTGCTTGAAGTGCATTGCCTGGCAATCGTATGATTGAAATTGAACGAAAATTCCTGGTCGTGCCGGGTGCATGGCCAGTCGGGCAGAATAAAATAATCATGCGCCAGGCGTATCTTGCCCAGCAGGACAACACGGTTTGCCGTGTCAGGCAAAAAAACGATACGTATTACCTTTCAATAAAAGCCCGCATCGACAACGCCAGCAGCTATGACTACGAATATCCGATTCCCGCTGTTGATGGTCAGGTAATGCTGAATGCCATTTGCACCCGCACTGCGGTAAGCAAGACACGACACGAAGTCACCATAGCAGGTAAGTTATGGGAGATTGATGAGTTTCATGATGAAAACGATGGCCTGGTTGTAGCGGAAATCGAGCTATCCAGTGCCGATGAAGTGTTTGAACAACCCGAGTGGCTGGCGCAGGAGATAACAGAAGATCGACGTTATACCAACGCTGCTCTATATCATAAGCCCTGGAAAACCTGGTAACTTTGACGTCAGTGTCGCCAGTTAATCCGCGTTCTTATACTAACTACCTACATTTAATTGCAACACAAAATTCTTCGCTAGATACGACGCAAAAATTGTTATGCGTATGTTGTTGCAGGGTAGAGCGGTTGGTTAAGTTAACAGCTCGACAATGATGCTTTCATAGACATCTGTCAGTTGCAGTAAATCGTCGCAGGATACACATTCATCTATTTGATGGATAGTGGCATTGACTGGCCCCAGTTCCAGCACTTCTGCACCAGTTGGTGCAATAAATCGTCCGTCGGACGTGCCGCCACTGGTGGAAAGTTCGGTGGTTAGCCCACACACTTTTTCAATAGAATCGCTGGTAGCTTCGACAAGACGGCCTCTGCCTGTAATAAACGGATTGCCCGATAACCGCCATGATATGTCGTACTCGAAGTGATTCGAGTCCAGTAGCTCCAGCACTCTGGACTTTAGCTGTTCAGCAGTTACCTCTGTTGAAAACCGGAAATTAAACTGACAGCTCAGTTCACCGGGGATAACATTCTCGACACCGGTACCGGCATTGAGGTTTGAGATCTGAAAAGTAGTAGGTGGGAAAAATTCATTGCCGTTATCCCAGATTTCATCCGTTAATTTATGAAGCGCCGAGGCGAACAGATGAACCGGATTTTGTGCCAGGTGAGGGTAGGCCACATGGCCTTGTTTACCCTTCACTGTGAGGTGACCATTCAGGGAGCCGCGGCGCCCGTTTTTTACGATGTCACCCAATTTGGTTGTGCTGGTTGGTTCACCAACAATGCACCAGTTAATTTGCGTATCGTGCTCTCGCAGATAGTCCACCACCTTAACTGTACCGTCCACTGCCGGACCCTCTTCATCGCTGGTGATAAGGAAACCGATTCGACCCTTAATGTTATGGCCCGCCGATACTCTTTTCACCGCCACCATCATTGCAGCGATACTGCTTTTCATGTCCGCCGCACCTCGGCCATATAAATAGCCGTCGTTGACGACCGCTTCAAACGGTGGATGTTTCCATTGATCTTCCGGTCCGCTTGGAACCACATCTGTATGACCTGCAAAAACCAGTAGCGGTCCGGTTCCTGTGGTCGTAGCCCATAGATTTTTTACCTTGCCAAAGGTGAGGTGATTCGACTCGAATCCGAGTGGTTCCAGATAGCGGGCAATGAACTGCTGGCAACCTCCGTCTTCCGGTGTTACGGATTTTTTTTGTATGAGTTGACGCGCAAGCTCAATTGTCTCAGCCATTCTAGCCTTCGATATGTTGCAATAAAGAGTGGTGTAACAGTGCCAATTTCTGCTCGTCGACAACCTTGCTTCGATCCAGGCTCTGGATGTGAAAAGAATCTTCCGCTGTTTCACCCAGCGTTGTGATGTTTGCCGATACCACTTTGATATTGTTCTCTGCAAAGCTGTAGCCGATCGCACTGAGTAGACCAGGCCGATCTATCGCCTTGATAAAAAGGCTGGTGTAGTCATCTGATACCGAGTTATCAAATTCTATGATCGGATTAAATTCAAAGTGTCTTAGCCGCC
>CAYMVV010000149.1:0-11853 GCA_964393885.1 uncultured Granulosicoccaceae bacterium
TGAAAAACTCGGCAAGGCCGGCGTAGTTAGCGTTTTTCTGTAGTGGTGATGGAACCACAAGCATGGCGTCTTTGCCGATGTTCGGGAAGGCGACCACGCCGTTGTCTATAGCGTTCGGAGAAAAATACTCCTTAAACGTTAGCAGGTCTGGAACAGACGCGGGTGATAGGCTAGCGGTTGGTTGGCTACGAGGTGTACGGTTGATAATTGCGAATTCAAATTCCCGATCCAGTAATTCAAACGACAGCGGTGGTGTTTCCCAAACGTACGATTTATGCGTCACACTTCTGAAGACAGCACAGAAAAAACCAGTGAAATCACTGTCGTGTTGCCAAAGATGCAGGACTTCCCGATACCCTAGATTTCGATCTTCAGCGCTGTTGCGCAGAGTGTATATTTCTACGGCACCATCTTTAGAGCGTGCGGAACTCACGGAATAGTCTTTACAGGTGCGGTTCATTTTTCTTTACCTGTTGGGTCGGGCGCTTTGTTTGCCGCATTACTCCCAATGGAATAACTTTGCGCCGATAGTCAAAAACAGTGCGGTACATAGCATCAGATATAAAAGGCTTGAGCCGATGCCGAGCAGTCCTGCGCCATCGATCATTATGGAGCGGCTGGCGCCAACGATATGTGTGAGCGGCAGTATCTGCGCGGCTGCTTTAATATAAGGATGGGCCCCTTCAAGGGAAAACCATACGCCCGACATTACCATCATTGGCCAGCTAAGCAGATTCAGTAAACCTCCGGCCAGCTCTTCACTTGAAGTGCGTGCTGCCACTAGTAGCCCCAGTGATATCAGACACACTGCACCGAGCACTAAAACCGTAAACAGCAAAAGGAAACTGCCACGCATAACAAAATCCAGAAACTGGTGCGTGCCGACAAACACCACGGTGGTGACAGCAACTACCAGCCACAAGCGCGATACAACCTGTGCAGCGAGAAACTCTATCGCACGCAGCGGTGTTGCCTTCAGTCGTTTGAGTACGCCGCTCTTGCGGTAGCGCACAATCACATAGCCAACGCCAAACAGACAACTGAACATCATGTTCACACCGAGTACACCGGGCACAACCCAATCGACGTATCTGACCTCGCGCCCGGTTACCGGTTGCCGCTGGTATGTTGCCAGCTCGGTGCCTTGTAGCAACTGGTCCAGCAGATAACCGGATGGGGAGCTGTCGTTAACCCAGTAGCGCTGCTGCTCCGCATCTAGCAGCAGATCGATCTGGTGGCGGGCAACTTTGGTTATCGTAGCCTCGAGATCTTCAACGGCGTTAAAATCGATATGGCGTGTAGAATAAAATGCGACAGACTCATCAACAGCAGGGTAGACCGCTACTTTGTGTAGCGCTCGATTGTCGGAAAACATCGCCGCCAGCCCGGCTATCAGTACGATAGGAAAAATCACATTCCAGCTCCACGAGGAGCGATCGCGGATAAATTCGAGGTTGCGCGCTTTGAGCACGGCAGCGAAGTGTTGAAATCTTCTCATGCGCGCAATCCCTCACCGGTAAGCTCAATAAATAAATCTTCAAGTGTGCGGGACTGTAGCTGCATATTAGCCAGTGGTACGCCGGCGTTAAGTAACTCGCTCAGTGTCTGATTGACGTCGCGGCTCAGGCAAATGACCTGCCCTGGCTGTGTGTGTACTGTAAATGATGAATTTACGGCGTTGCTTTCGGGCCAGACCGCTAGCGCTGGGGTATCTGCGCTGTTCTCGGCAGTCTTGTTCTCCGCAGTCCTGCTCTCGGTAGTCCCGCTTTCCTCAGTCCTGCTCTCGGCAGTCCATGGCCAGTCTGCCAGTGGAATGATCAGGCGCGTGGTCTCTTCTTTGGATTTCAGTAATTCTGTTGGACTGCCCTGTGCGATCACCACGCCGTGGTCCATAAACACCAGTTCATCGCACAGTGTACTGGCTTCTTCCATATAGTGGGTGGTCAGCACAATAGTCTTGCCGCCGCGTTTGATGTCTTGCAGCAGTCGCCAGAAGTTGCGGCGTGCCTGTGGGTCGAGGCCGGTGGTTGGCTCGTCGAGAAACACCACGCTGGGGTCGTTGATCAGTGCTATCGCCAACAGTAAGCGCTGCTTTTGTCCGCCGGACAGCTTGCGTGTGTCGCGGTTTAGAAACTCTGCCAGTGCGCAGACTTCAATCAGGTGTTCTTTCGGCAACGTTTGATTATAAAAGCTGGCAAAAAGATCCAGTGCTTCGGAAACGGTTATGTAGTCTTGCAATGCAGTACTTTGAAACATAATGCCGGCGCGCTGGCGAAACTCCCCGGACAGTGGCTCGCCCTGGTAGAGTACCTGCCCCGAGTCAGGTGCCACGATCCCTTCAAGCATTTCAACCGTTGTGGTTTTACCCGCACCGTTTGGCCCCAGCAATCCAAAACAACAGCCCTGTTCAATACCGAAACTGACGCCATTTACCGCTTTTACCGAGCCGAAATGTCGGACAAGTTGGCGGGCTTCAATAATTTTGCTCAACGGTTTTCCAAAGCTTCGCGCGAGGTTTGTAATATTCTACAGTTGCGGTTAGATGGCAGTCGGCTTCTTTCACAGTTAGTGTATTAACGATACGGTTTCCTGTGCAGCCAGGCAAAGTCCAGACTTAAACTAGCAAAGAGCAAATGGAATCAGGTGCTAAACCGGTGCGGTTGTGATTATTCGGTACAGTGGTAAACCTCGAGTCCGTTGCTGCGGATTCGGCTAGTAAACACTTTGGGAGCTGCTTTGTCGACGATGATTCCGGACGCATCGTTCAATGGCATGACTACGTACGGTGAGGCCACTTGCAATTTTTCTGCTGATGCCATGACGATGGTGTCAGCGGAGCGTTGACTGAGCGCTTTTTTAATATGAGCTTCTTCCAGGTCACCGGTACTCAGTCCTGCGTCAATATCAACACCGGTAACTCCCATAAAAAACGTATCTGCACGCAGATGGGACATCGCATCAATTGCTGCAGAACCCACATTCACCATGGAGTGCCGAAACAGAACTCCACCAATCACGATGACCTTAATTTGGGTGTGGTGTTCGAGAGCGACTGCAATAGTCGGGCTGTGGGTGATCACCGTATTGCTTTGATCAGCAGGCAGGTGTTTAACCAACTGCAGTGCAGTGGTACCGCCGTCAATGATGATGATCTGATCGGGCTTCACCAGAGAGGCGGCGGTTTTACCAATGGCTTGTTTAGAGTGCGGAGCGATACGCTGTCTTGACGTGAGATCCGCATCTGCGGGCGATGTTGGTAGTGCACCGCCATGCACGCGTTGAAGTTTGCCTGCTGCTGCTAGTTCTCTGAGATCGCGTCGGATGGTGTCGTCTGACAAGCCAAGCTCGCGAGCGACGGCCTTTGCTTCTATCTTGCCAGTCCGTGCGAGGATCGACAGCAGATGGGCTTTTCTTTCTAGTGTTAACATGCACTGAATATTACACGAAATATCTTGACATTGCACGATAGTGCACGTTATTTTGACAGCCCACTTTACAAATAAAATGCTCAGTTGTCTGTGAGCCAGAGGTAGTCGTGAGTTCAGAAGCAGTACAAATAGAAAAAACCGAGGTGTTGGCGGATGACTGGTATGTACTTAGGAAAACTACCTTCAATTATCGCCGGGTTGATGGTGGCTGGCAGAAACTCACTCGGGAAACCTATGACAGGGGTAATGGCGCCACACTGCTGTTGTATAACCTGCAGAATGGTACTGTGGTGCTTACGCGCCAGTTTCGTTACCCGACGTTTATCAATGGCAATGCCTCAGGGCGGCTGATAGAGGCTGCAGCAGGCTTGCTTGATCTGGCGGAGCCAGCAAAGCGTATCCGCCAGGAGGTAGAAGAGGAAACCGGTTATAGAGTACGGGATGTAGAGTCGGTTTTTGAATCCTATATGAGCCCCGGTTCGGTTACCGAGCGCTTGTTCTTTTTTGTCGCTTCCTATGAGGCATCAGATCGGGTGTCGAGCGGCGGGGGAATCTATGATGAGGGTGAGGACATCGAAGTGCTGGAACTGAAGTTTAAAGATGCAATGGACATGGTTCGAAAGGGCGAGATCTGCGACGGTAAAACCATTATGCTGCTTCAGTACGCTGCATTGAATATTTTCACGTCGATACACTAGAACGATCTGCCGTACCTCGAATTCAAGTAATAACTGCAATCAATTTTTATATCAATTTATATTAGTGAATTAAATTGGCGGTTAACTATTTGATTGAGTGTCAGGTAGCCTCGTGTTTTCCCGGGTCCGTTATTTAGGTTCTCCTCGGCTTTCTTGAGCTTTATACTAATCCGTTATTCAATGCCCAGGCATTACTTCAAAAGTAAATTACAGTACAATTGATCGTTTGCAGGGTGTAGTATTTTTTACCGTGATACACTTGCATTAGCGGTCGCAAACTCTACACATTCGAGGCAGGAGCCATTGACAATGTTCAAGTATATGGCAATCCCTTTACTAGCGATTCTTCTCTTACTCTCTGGCTGTGGTGGTGGCAGTAGCGATACCGAATCTGAGCAGCCTGATTCAACAGGTTCGAATTCGGATAATACTTCGAATGAAAACGAGGTAGATACGAGTCCTGAGACAGACTCCGAACCAGATGCCGAAGCAGGTGATGAAGACGCCGAACCAGATGATGCAGGCTCCGAACCCGAAGGTACAGGCTCCGAACCAGAAGGTACAGACTCTGAAGCGGAAGGCGATCAGAACTCCGGCAATACCGGGCCCGATGGTTCAGGTGAAGCTGACAACTCTCCAAGCGGAGTTGGAGAACCGGATTTTGCAGGATTGTTGCTGGTAAATGATAATATATCCTTTCCAACTGGTAGCAGGTTCGCAACCTTTACCGGGGGCTTCTACCGAGTTTCTGATTTAGTACAACAGTTTCCTGATGCTCTGGACTTTTTTGATAATGTTGGTGAGCTGCCTGCCAACGATGAGTGCAGTATAACCGGTGTTATCAACTTTCCCCAGACGATAAGTGCAGGTGAGGTAATAACAGTAACCGGCAGCGCCGGGACCATAGCCTCACTCACTCGAGTCCAAAATTCTCCGGGCATTGTTGACTATTCCGCCAGCGTTGATGCCACGGCTATACAGGGAGTTACCAATCTACAATTCGACATTCCCGGTGATGAATTTCCGTCATTCGGCAACATCCAGGTGCCGGATAGTATACCTCTGACGGGAATAACGCCGGCGCTGGATGCCACCGTGACTGCTAATACAATTTTCCGTTGGTCTCCGGGTACTCCTGGTGTTACCCACATGTCAATCGGGATGACGTTTGGTGAAGGAATTTCGAATCCGGTTTTTGTTGGCTGCTTTATTGTCGATGACGGGGAGTTTTCACTTCCGTCGAATCTACGCGATATCATTGGTAGTGCCGTTGCTACAGGGTGGACTCTTGACAGACGACACTTCGTTAATGTGCAGAACCAAAGTGCAATTATTCAGGTTCAACGATATGTACAGCCATAGGCCATAGGCCATAGCATAGGTTTCCGTGGGCGGAAGCCCTGGCTTGATCTAAAGGTACATATGGTACACAGGCATAAAAAAGGCTGCTAAAAAGCAGCCTTTTTACTTACATCAACGCGGTTTCTACTTTTTACGTGCGCGTCGGGTGACCATTGCGACCAGCATTAACAGCGTCATGGGCAACAATGGATCCGTGCGGCCTGGCTGACCCGGTATGATAGAGCAGCCAGCAGCGTTACCACTTATACCTGTGATGATTCTGTCTGCTGTTGCCTCGGGCGTTTGTTCTTCACCGTCCGTTTCACCTTCAGCCTCACCGTCTGTTTCACCGTCTGCTGCTCCGTCTGCATCCAGAACATCAGGGATACCGTCGTTATCCCCATCAGGTAGCGTTGTGCTGTCGTCTGCAAGTACAGTGGCTCGACCATCGCCATCGGCATCTGCTTCGAAACTGTCATCGATACCATTGGCGTTTATATCTTCACCTTCAGTTTGGTCTACGTCAGCAATGTCATCGATACCATCATTGTCGCTGTCGACACCGCCAGTCGCTGTTACGTCTGCCTGATCAGGTATACCGTTGTCGTTGCTATCCAGAAAATCATCCACCACGCCATCACCGTCAACATCTGCGCCGCCGCTTTCAAGCAGGTCACTGAGGTCGTCGTTATCGCTGTCCAAATCGAGGTGATTTGGCTGGCCGTCTTCGTCGGTATCAGTCAATGGCAGGGGGCTTGCTGTAATCGCATCGTCAAGACCGTTGCCATCATCGTCTGCGAAGTTATCGACCCGACCATCATCATCAGTGTCTGTACCACCGGCTTCAGAGATATCTGCCAGGCCATCCTGGTCCGAATCAACATCCAGGAAATCCGCCAGTCCGTCATTGTCGGTATCCGGTGTCGGTAAAGGATTCTCGGCTGTCTCATCGTCCATGCCGTCATCGTTTTCATCGGTGAATCCATCAACGATGCCATTGCCGTCATCATCAACGCCACCGGCTTCTACGGTATCTGTTATACCGTCGTTGTCACTGTCCAGATCCAGGTAGTTCGCAATACCATCGCCGTCCTGATCGCCGTCACCTTCAATGGCGTTCGGGATACCATCGTCGTCAGCATCCAGTTCAACGACATCGTCTTCCGGTGCCAAAGGATTAGTGCCGTTTGTTACTTCATCGCCGTCCGGCGCACCACCAGCATCGGAATCGGGATTATTGGGGTCTGTGCCGACGGTGTTAACCTCTTCGCCATCGTTCAGACCATCAGCGTCTGTATCTGGCAATGTCGGATCGGTTAGCGAGATATTGACTTCCGTTCCGTCATCCAGCCCGTCACCGTCTGTATCTGCCAGAACAGGATTGGTTAAGAGGGTGTCGTGCTCCTGCCCATCGTCTAAACCATCGCCATCTGTATCCGGATTCAGCGGGTCAGTGGTCAGCTCATTTACTTCCACACCATCACTGATGCTATCACCGTCAGAGTCCGACTCTTGTGGATCAGTACCCAGCGCAGTTTCCTCAGCGTCTGTCAGGCCGTCTGTGTCAGAGTCGATAGTACCACCGGTATCTGTGTCAAGGGGATCACTGCCAGCGTCTATCTCTGCCCCATCGTTTGCGCCGTCACCATCAGTATCCGGGTTGGTTGGATCAGTGCCGTGGGTATTTACTTCCGTGCCATCACTAAGGCCATCGCCATCAGTATCCGGAATTTCGGGGTCTGTACCGGCGTTTAATTCCTCGGCATTAGTGAGTCCATCTTCATCATCATCGAGGTCTGCAGCACCGGAAGAATCCGGATCCTGAAAGTCCGGAATGCCATCATCATCAGCATCAACAGTAGACTCCAGGCTATCAGCAATTCCATCGTCATCTGAGTCGCTGTCAAGATAGTCCGGTGTTCCGTCACCATCGCTGTCGCGGGACACCGCGTTGATTTGTACGTCATCTATAAAGTTGGCCGCACCGCCTGGATCGACAGATGCAAATTCCACATAGACTGATGTTACACCGGCGGGTTTTTCCCATTCACCACTGTAGGTTGCCCAGCTGGTATTGCCGGTCGAAGCTGTCCTTATCAGTTCTCTTGAGGCCTGATCTTCACCGAGAAAAAATTCTACGGTGTCAACATCGTTACGACCTCGATGAGAGAATGAATAGGAAATAGTAATCTGTTCGGCCGGAACCTGAATTGTCTGAAAAACTTCCTGCGCTGCCGTGGAGTTAAGCTCCATAAACTGCGTGCCCTGAACGGCGGGTACGCCATTGAAACCATCAGACCATATTTCTATGCTATCACCAGACGTGTCCCAGTTGTCTACCTCATCCGCTGACACCTGTTCAAAGTTTCCGGAAATTATTGGTGATTCAAATCCACGGTTGTTAATCAGGCTAAGTGGATCACCAGCGATAAACCCTTCATCCTCGTCCATAATTCCGTCGCCGTCCATATCGGTAGCAGCGTGTGCTACTCCAAGAAGCAGCAGTCCGGTAACCTGGGAAAACGACAGCACTTTTAGTCTGGTTACAAAGGAAATTCTGGCGCAAGGTGAGATCTCGTGACCACCGCTCACATCAAAGGACTTCATAAATTCAACCTGTATGGATTGGTCGGCCTGAGCATAGACACATGGCCGTATTAAAATGGCTAACTAACGGGAATCTACGCAGCAGAACCCCCGCTACTGCGAACGCATCTTGACGGTGCGCTTTCATCGATTGTTTCAGTTTTATACGAATTGCCGGGGCCACAAATGGTCTATCTATATAATGGCAAACGCATGGCCCGCGTCCTGGCATGTACTCGCTACGCGCACTGCTTCCGCAGCTATAACAGTTGGTAATCCTTGGGGAGTGTAGAACAGGCTCGCCAACATGCAACTTTCATACAATGTGCTGAATACGACGCTGATCGACAGCAAATAGAAACACGGTGTCACAATCGATCTATCCAAATGAAAATCGTTGTGAACGCATGTTGAGTTGCTGGTACTTGTCCTGTGACGCTGAGTTTTCTGACCAAGGATCCGGACATTCGGAACAGTCCTGTCTTCGGAGTCGATGCAACATACCGGGAAGCGACATCCGCTCGGGTGACCTGTTTAGAACCCGTGTTTACGCAGGCAGGGACTCTGGACGCCGATCTTCATAATTAATGCAGCCTGGAATCATGGTCGTGAGCCTGTGTTCGAGTCGGTCGAGTGGATAGATTTTCTGTGAGGAGTCCTTGAAACCGAAAGCGCTTTCGGAATAAGCTATCACCCCTGCCAACAGGGCTTTACGGCATTCTGCTTCAGAGAGTCCAGGGGTTTGCATGAAACGAACAACGCTCAAAGATCTTGCTAAAGCGCTGGAACTGACAGAGGGCACCGTCTCACGTGCGTTGAACGGCTACTCCGATATCAGCGCTCGCACGGTCGAGCGGGTTGCAAACACCGCCGCGGAACTGGGCTACAAGCCCAATCAAAACGCCCGCCGGCTGGCCACCGGTGTTGCCGAGGCGATAGCCTACCTGATCCCGCAAAAACACAGTTCGCTGGCCGAGCCGTTTGTGTCGCAGCTGTTGCAGGGCATCGATGATTCACTCTCGCGCCGCGGGTGGGACTTGCTGGTGTCACACGCACGCAGTGCCGAAGACGAGGCCGAAAAAATTCATCGACTGATCAAGTCGGGTCGCATTGGCGGTGTAGTACTGAGCAGACCCTTTAGAAATGATGCGCGAATAAAACTGCTGCAAAAAGCCCGGTTTCCCTTTGTGGTGCACGGGCGCTCCGCCAATTGCAGTAGTTACGCCTGGTACGATATCGATAACGAACTCGCGTTTTATACGGCGGTGAATCATCTGGTTGACCTGGGACATCAGCGTATCGGTTTTGTTGGCGCACCGTTGTACTACAACTTTGCCTACCAGCGACTGCAGGGATACAAAAAGGCGCTTGAAGAAAACATCATTGGCTACGATGAATCAATCGTCGCCATCACCGAGATGAACGACGACGCCGGTGAAAGTGCCGCCGCTAATTTAATCGATTCCGATAACCCGCCAACAGCCTTTGTCTGCACGTCGGACACTCAGGCGTTTGGTGTGCTCGCTGCCATTCGAGCGCGCGGTTTGAAAGCAGGCGTCGATATTTCAGTCATGGGTTACGACGGTTTGAATACCGGTCGCCACACTGATCCACCATTGACCACGATGTCACAGCCACTGGCTCAGTCCGGCCGCGAACTCGCTGATATGTTGCTGGCCATCATCGACGGAGATGATCCCGTGCAACACCAGATTCTGAAACGCGCAGATTTGCTTCTGCGCAAATCGGATGGGCCGGTGCAGGCCTCCCAATACCCTTCACATTAAGCAGGATTTACTTATGTATAAACGCAAATTGTTATCCGCCAGTGTCATTGTGGGTGCCCTGGTGCTGCCAGTCAGCCACGCAGACACGATCAAGTTCTGGACCATGGAAATCCAGCCGGATCGTATGGCGATTCAGCAAAAACTGGCGGCAGATTTTGAGGCAAGCAGTGGACACACGGTGGAAGTGATACCGGTGGAAGAAGCAGAAATTGCGACGCGCACGACGGCAGCGTTTGCCGCAGGAGAACTGCCCGATGTGCTGAACCACACGGTTCAGCATCTGTTGCCTTTTGCCGAAGCCGGCATTCTTGATACCGCTGCTGCGACTGACGTCGTTGAAAAGCTGGGTGTCGATAGCTATGCCGAAGGCGCGGTTAGCATGGCAAAATCCAACGGGGAGATTGTCTCTGTCCCCACTGATGGCTGGACTCAGCTTGTGGTTTATCGCTCCGACCTTTTTGAAGAGAACGGACTGGCTATACCGAAAACGTTTGCAGATATCGAAGCCGCAATCACCAAACTGCACAACCCGCCGGAAATGTATGGTTTTGTTGCGGCCACCAAAATTGACGAAACCTATATGATGCAGCTGATTGAGCATATCTCACTGGCAGCGGGTTATCAGCCAGTGAATGCCGATGGCTCGATCAACGAAGACACATCCAAACTCGAAGAAGTGCTGAAGTTCTATAAGGTCATTGCCGACGCTTCACCTGCAGGGGAGTTGTTCTGGAAGCAGTCTCGTGAGCAATATCTGGATGGCAAAGCGGCGATGATCATCTGGTCGCCGTCATTGCTTGATGAGTTGGGTGGTCTGCGTGATAGCGCCCCCGTTACTTATGCTGACGATCCCACTTCAAAAGAACTTGCAGAAAAGACCGGCTTTGTCACGGTATTTGCCGGTCCGGGTAATGACGCGGGTGCTGCGTACGCAGATGTGCGTTACCTGGGTATCACTGCAGATGCCAACATTGATGTAGCTTCAGAATTCGTTGAGTACGTCGTGTCTACCGGTTATGGCGATTGGCTGAGTCAGGCACCGGAAGGTAAATTTCCGGTTCGTCGGGGGGAGGAAGCAGGTAGCACCAGTTATGAAGCGCTTTGGGCTACCCTGCCTGTAGGTGTTGATCGTAAAGCACCATTGGGTGACATCTATCCTAAAGCGGTGATTGACGATATCGTCGCTGGCCTGTCTGTGGCTGATCGTTGGGGGGTTGAGTCCGGTAATCTGGCCACTGCATCGAAACTGGTGAATGCACGGGTCATGTCACAAGTGATCCGACAGTACATTGATGGCGATCTGTCACTTGAAGACGCTGCAAAAGCCATCGTAGAAAAGCACAAGGCGCTTTAGTTCCTGAAAGCGAATTCCTAAAGCGAAATTCTACAAGCGATTCCGTTGATGGACAGCTGGTGTTGGTCGGGTACTCCGTCCAGCACTGGCTTTATTTAAAACGGCGGGCTTAATAAGAAACCCTATAGTGAACAGCACGCCGCCAACAGGTCGAGGACCGCTCAGTTCCGCAGAAATGCGTCTGGCGTATTCGATGATCCTACCGACCCTACTGATCGTCCTGTCGATCGTGTTGCTGCCACTGCTGGCTAATTTCTGGATTAGCTTTAAGCCGGTTCAACTGGGTGATCTTCGGCCCCCGGCTGTGGTAGCGAATGAAAGGCTTAGGCCAACCCCTGAGGCGGCGGGTGATGCCACGGAAATCAGTTACCGATTAAGAAATGCGTCTCAGCGTGGCAACGTCTCTGCAGTGGTGATGCGCGATACACTGCCCGAAGGGCTGAAGCTAACAGCGGATCTTGATGAGCGTTGTGTGCTGGATGGCTTGGCACTGGTTTGTCAGTTGGGTGACTATGAAGCCGGTCACCGCGAGACGCTGAAAATACCGGTGACCGCCACACAAGCGTTCATTGACAATCCGGTCAAGCCACGATCCAGTAAGCCGTCTATTGCAGGTGAGTCCGATAATATTTTAACCAGTGGTGTGCTGACGCTTGAAA
>CAYMVV010000150.1:0-9536 GCA_964393885.1 uncultured Granulosicoccaceae bacterium
TCAGCTCGTATATCAGACCAACCCAGCGGCACACTCGCATCGGGTATAAATCCATAAAGTGGTTCGGTGGGCAACGCCGCTTTCAAAATAGAGCGTACATTCACCAGTGCATCAATGTCTATTCCGGTGTGTAAACCCATGGACTCGAGCATATATACCAGATCTTCGGTCACTATATTGCCACTGGCACCGGGTGCGAACGGGCATCCGCCTAATCCACCCAAAGACGAATCGAGTGTTTTTATTCCTTCATCCAAAGCGGCACACGCATTAGCCAATCCCAATCCACGCGTATTGTGCAAATGAACCCCGGTTAGCTTGTCGGTGCCAACAGCATTATGAACAGCGCGAATTCTTTGTTTGATCATTGCAGGGTGCGCAAAACCGGTTGTATCTGATAACCCCACTTCTTCAGCACCGGCCTCGAGCAACTGCTCAGCCAGGCGTTGTACCGTACCCAAAGGCACATGGCCTTCCAGCGTGCAGCCAAATGCTGTCGCAATTCCCGCTTCAAAATAGGGTTGATCAGCAGTTGGCAATTCACTAATTGCCGAGCGGATATCTCGCACTTCACCGAGCATTTGCGCGTGTGTGCGACGCACATTGTTCAAGGAATGGGTTTCACTCGCAGATACCGGAATCGAAATTTTGCTGGCGCCGGCATCGATTGCAGCCAGTGCGCCTTTCAGGTTCGGCACCAGTACTGCGACACTCAAGCCTTCAATTTGGCGTGCATGACCAACCAGTGTTGCAGTGTCACTCATCTGAGGTAACAGTCGGTAATTTACAAATGAACCAACTTCTATCTCGGTGACACCGGCTTTGGCCTCCGCAGTTATCCAGCGCTTCTTGGTGTCCAGATCAAGCCGTTGATCGATACTCTGCAAACCATCTCTCGGCCCGACCTCGCTGACAATGACATCAACAGCCACGCTATTGGCCCCGGATCGAATGAGTTCCTGCAGAAACTGTAGTCCACGCAAATGTCATAAATAAACTCGTTGGTACTTCTTTATACCATTTTCGCTACCTTGCCTGTAAAGTGAGGCACATGCAACTGGCCCACCTGGCCAAACCGGATCCGAACCAATTACAAATCTATGGATTTTCTAAAACACATAAAAGTGATTGAATTTTCACATATGGTGATGGGCCCATCGGTCGGTATGATCCTCGGCGACCTGGGCGCTGAAGTCATAAAAATTGAACCGGTCGGGGGCGATAAAACACGTTCTTTACCAGGCAGTGGGGCCGGATACTTTGCAATGTTTAATCGCAACAAGAAAAGCCTGTGCCTCGATATCAAAAGCGAACGAGGACAGGAAATTGTACGCAGGTTGCTGGCCGATGCTGATGTGATGATTGAAAACTTCAGACCCGGAGCACTGGAGAAACTGGGGTTTGGCTACGACACCGTCAAGACCATTAAAAAGGACATCATTTATCAATCATCCAAGGGGTTTTTAAGCGGACCGTACGAGCAACGCACGGCACTGGATGAAGTCGCACAAATGATGGGGGGTCTCGCCTATATGACTGGTCCGCCGGGCAGACCACTGCGGGCAGGTTCTTCTGTTATCGATATTACCGGCGGCATGTTCGGTGTAATTGGAATTCTCTCCGCACTACTCAACAGGGATTATCGACCTGACAACCAAAGTACAGACAGCGCCAGCGAGCGACCACAAAAAAGTGCTCATATCACCTCCGCACTATTTGAGACCACGGTGTTCCTGGTTGGCCAACATATGGCTCAATTTGCTGTAACGGATACGCCGGCACAGCCGATGCCGGCACGCACCTCGGCCTGGGCAGTCTATGATGTTTTCGATACCGCAGACAGACAGATGTTTATTGGCGTCGTCAGCGATGGTCAATGGCAAAGGTTCTGCGAAGTGTTTGAGCTGCACGAATGGCACGACAATGATGATTTTCGTGCCAACGCTGATCGCGTGACACATCGGAACATTATTATTCCGGCCCTGCGTTCGCTGTTTGCGACCATGGGTTCTGAGTCGCTAACCACGCTACTGATGGAAGCAGGCTTGCCATATGCGCCGATTAACCAGCCTGAGCACTTACAAAGTGATCCGCAGTTACAACACAACGGGCTCTACGACATTGCATTGCCCGATCAGGATAAGAACGTATCACTGCCTAAATTGCCAGTGGAAATCAATGGACAACGGGCAAGTCTACAGTTCGATCCTCCTGCCGCAGGACAGGACACTGCCGCCATCCTTGCATCGATCGGCTATAACGAAGACGACGTGCAAAAACTTAAAGCTGATCGCATCATCGCATGAAAGCCAAAACGCTATACGACAAGTTGCTGCATTCGCATCGCATAAAGCAGTTTGACGACGGGTCCTCTCTCGTTCTGATCGACCGAGTCATGTTACATGAGCGCACTGGTGCACTTGCACTGGCAAATCTGGTGGCGGACCAGCGCGAGATCATAGAACCGTCAGCCGTATTTTGTACCATTGATCATATTGCTGACACGCGTATCGGTCGACCTTTGCAATCACGTATGCCCGGTGGTGAGGTGTTCATTGACGCGATGCGAAAACAAACAAGTGATCTCGGCCTGACGCTATTCGACATAGACGATCCACGCCAGGGAATCGTTCACGTCATCGCTCCAGAACTTGGTATAGCTCTGCCTGGCATTACACTGGTCTGTCCCGATAGCCATACCTGTACGCTAGGTGGTTTGGGCGCACTGGCGTGGGGAATCGGCTCTACCGATTGTGAACATGCGCTGGCAACCAAAACATTGCGCATCAAACCGCTCAGGCAATTGCGAATAAATTTATACGGAGAGCAGCCACCGTGGCTCACCGCCAAGGATATTATTCTTCACCTCATCGCAATGCACTCGGCTTCCGCCGCTGTCGGCCATGTGGTCGAGTTTAGCGGACCGGTGATCGACACAATGGAAATTGAACAAAGACTGACCCTTTGCAATATGGGGGTTGAGATGGGTGCATTTACCGCCTTGATTGCCCCTGACCAAAAGACCATCGATTACCTGGCTGACAGACCTTACGCACCCGATACAAATTTGGCTGCGGCAAAACAACAATGGTTGGAGTTAGCGACTGATCAGGACGCATCTTTTGAAAGGGAAATCACTCTTGATGTATCGACACTCGCCCCCGCCGTAACCTGGGGGACTAGCCCGGAGCACACCGTGGGTCTCGATACACCAATCCCGGCACCCGTCAAAGACAGCGGAGCAAGTAATGCAACTCGACAAGCGGCACTCGACTATATGGGTGTTACAGCAGGCCAGAAGTTAACTGACCTGGAGATCGATACGGCATATATTGGATCGTGCACTAATGCACGTCTAAGTGATTTGCAACGTGCTGCAAAAATACTGAAAAATCAAAAAATAGCGCGCGGAGTTAAAGCGATTTGCGTACCTGGCTCAACTCAGATAAAAGCGCAGGCAGAAGCACAGGGATTGGATAAGGTGTTCATAGATGCAGGATTTGAATGGAGCGAATCGGGCTGTGCAATGTGTTTTTACGCCGGGGGAGACAGCTTTGGAGATCGCACCAGAGTCATTTCATCGACCAACAGAAACTTTGAAGGACGCCAGGGACCGGGTAGCAAAACACATTTAGCGAGTCCGGAAACCGTGGCGCTATCCGCTATACACGGCAAAATTTCGGATCTGCGTCAACACTACCGTGACCTCGGCCAGCACCAGGACCACTGATTGTGACGCATCGGTTCCACGACCAGATTCACAGCCAGATTCACGGCCAGATTCACGGCAACAGCGAGAACAGTCGGTGAAAGGTATTAGACGGCACATCGGCAAAGCCGTATTAATGTTGACAGACAATATCAACACCGATCAAATTATTCCGTCGCGTGAAATGAAAAGTGTTTCCAGATTTGGACTCGCCGATGGGCTGTTTGCAAACCTGCGGTATCTGGACGCGGCAGCTGGTGGTCGAATACCTGATCCCGATTTTGTGCTGAACCAGTATTCTTGCAGGGGGGCGAGCATACTGATTTCAGCTAGCAATTTTGGCTGTGGATCATCCAGAGAACACGCTGTCTGGGCTTTGCATGAGTATGGATTCAGAGTCATTATCGCCACGAGCTTCGGGTCTATCTTCTACGAGAATTGCATCAATAACGGTATCATCCCGATAGTGCTCGACACAGCTGCCATTACACAACTCACTGATGCGCTTGACAGACGAGCTACAAACATAACGGTTGATCTGGAACATTGTCTGGTGAGCGTGGAAAATGTAAAGCTCAACTTCTCCCTGAACGAAGACAAACGACACATGCTACTGAATGGCAGCAATGCAATCGATTTAACACTCAGGCATAAACCTGCAATCGACCAGTTCTTACGTACTGATAAAAACGACCGTCCCTGGGTATACGACTACATGCACTGCGAATTGCCAGAGCAATTAAAAACCGACCACAAGAATACAGGGCACCGGGAAGCTCAGGATTCGACTGAGAGTAATACGCAAGCAAAATCGAGGGCAATATCGCAAGCAAAATCCAGAGGCCAGACCAGTGATTGATCCGGTATTGCTGTCAGTGCTACGCGGTCGCCTCGAGCAGGTTGCCGATGAGATGGATGCCACGCTGTTCAAAGCGGCCTTTAATCCAATTATCGCTGAAGCACATGATGCCAGCCATGGATTCTACAATGCCCAAACAGGGGATACTCTGGTGCAGGGCAAGTTCGGATTACCCGTATTTGTCGGTGCCATGGCTTTTGCCGTGCGCGCAGTGATCTCATATAACGAGCAGAACGGTCAACCTGAGCCCGGCGACGTGTTTTTGTTCAACGATCCTTACGATGGCGGCACTCATCTCAACGATTTTAAACTGGTGCAGCCGGTGTTTAACGGCTATGAAATCTTTTGCTATATGGCATCTGTTGCTCACTGGCATGACGTGGGCGGCAATGTACCTGGTAATTACAATCCAGCGGCAACTGAAATTTTTCAGGAGGGCGTATTAATACCGCCGGTTAAGCTGGTCCGTGGTGGAGAAGTTCAGCAGGATATCCTCACCATTGTCGCTGCCAATACCCGGCTGCCAACCTCGATGCACGGCGATCTCAATGGTCAGTTGGCGGCACTGCGCCTTGGTGAGGAAAGGCTCAATGAGCTAATTGAGCAATACACAGCATCGGTCTTACTTGACGTATTACAGGTGTTACGCGAACGAGCCGCCGGGCAGATGCGTCGCCATATCCGCGATATCCCGAACGGCACCTATGAGGCTGTCGACTATCTGGACAACGATGGCATATCAGCGCAAAAACTGCTCGTCAAGGTCAGTCTCAACATCTCGGATGACGCGCTCTCTATTGACTTTAGCGGTACTTCACCAGCATGTAGCGGACCGGTGAATATTGCTCGCTCAACCGCCGAAGCGTCAATCTATGTGGCACTTAAACATATATTTACCGACGTCGCAGCTAACGCAGGGGTACTCGATCCGGTCACTATCCACATACCACCCAACAGTTTAATGGACGCTCGATCACCCCGCCCTGTGGGTGGTTACACGGAAACCATTTTGCGAGTCATCGATGTCATTTTTGTCGCACTCTCAAAAGCGATACCAGACAAAACAAACGGGTGTGCCTACGGTACGATTAACGCACTGTCGATTGCGGGTTACCACAGCACCGACACCGGTCAACGAGGATCACGCTGGGTCATGTTTTCCTTTTTTGGTGGTGGACATGGCGGTCACCCGCAGGGTGATGGTCTGTCACACGGTAATGCACCTATATCGATGGCTACTATCCCGCCGGTAGAGATCCTTGAGGCTCGCTATCCAATCCGCTTCACTCAATGGGCATTAAGGAACGATTCTGGTGGCCCCGGTAGACACAGGGGTGGCCTCGGTGGTTTATACGAAATAGAAGTCATGTGCGATGCAAGGGGCTTCCTGTTCGGAGAGCGAGGCAAATATGCGCCACCGGGGGTGGTCGATGGTGAGGCCGGGGCACTCAACAAATTCACATTCGACGGTACAAAGGACGATGGCACCATCGAGATCGGAGACTTCTCTCAAACACCGGAAATGGTATCGAAAATTACCGGCATAGAGTTACAGCAAGGTCAACGCGTACGCCTACAAACTCCAGGCGGCGGTGGCTACGGTCGCGCGCTTGAAAGATCAGTTAAAGACGTAATGACAGATGTTAAAAACGAGTTTGTATCTGTTACCGCAGCTCGCGACGCTTACGGTGTAGTGATTGAAGGCGACGGTAAAATCAACCATCGCGCTACCGAAGAATTGCGGGCCACCCGTGTGCGGGATGAAAACAGGCCATGATCCGGCAAAAACTGATCGGTATCGACGTCGGCGGCACATTTACCGATGTTTTTGTCTTTGACCAACATACCGGTGAAACCTCAGTACACAAAGTGGCCTCCACTCGCGGGCACGAAGCCGATGGATTTTTTTCTGGCATTTCAGCCGGAGTCGATGATGTCGGTTCGATTGCAGCACTCGTGCATGGCACTACTGTCGGCACCAATGCACTGCTTGAACGCAAGGGTGCCACTTGTGGACTGATCACCACCGAGGGTTTTCGTGACATCCTGCAAATGCGCCGCCGCGATCGGCCGACAACCTGGGGACTGTGGGGTCAGTATCAGCCAGTTATCGAACGTGCTATGTGCATCGAAGTCCCGGAGCGAACACTGGCCGATGGCAGCATTCACACTCAGCTTGATGAATCCGCGGTACACATTGCGGCGCAACAACTTCTGGCACAGGGCGCAGAGTCGATCGCTGTTGTGTTTATCAATGCGCACGCCAACAATCACAATGAAGAAACAGTTAAGGGCCTGTTACAAACACTGTGGCCGAATCAGCACATTTCCATATCCGGTGATCTACTACCTGAAATCAGAGAGTTCGAAAGAGCTTCTACTACTGCGTTGAACGCCTATCTGCAACCTGTTGTCGGTAACTATCTCAAAGCACTTGATCAGCGCTTGAAAAAGGAGAGCTTTAGCGGGGAATTTTTGATCATGCAGTCCAATGGCGGTTTAATGAACTCGGCAACTGCGGCAAAATTTCCGGTAAAAACAGCCTTATCTGGTCCTGCCGCCGGGGTATACGCATCGGCCTACCTCGCCTCGCAATCAGGCTTTGACAATGTCATTACCTGCGACATGGGTGGCACCAGCTTTGACATATCTGTGGTCGCAGACGGCGAGGCCGCACTGGCATCCCAGTCATCTGTCGACTTTGGCCTGGTCATACGTTCGCCGATGATAGAAATCACAACGATAGGTGCTGGCGGAGGGTCTATCGCATGGATTGACCCCGAGGGCATTCTAAGCATCGGACCTGAAAGCGCGGGATCGAACCCCGGGCCAGTTTGTTATCAACGTGGTAACGACAGACCAACAGTGACCGATGCAAACGTCGTTCTCGGTCGGATTAATAGCGAAAGTCCTATCGGAGGAGAACTTAAACAACTGGACAAAAAGGCTGCTGCCAGCTCCATCAAACAGCATATCGCCGATCCACTAAATATGGACGTTATGGCCGCTGCAGAGGCAATTATTGATGTTGCAAATGCGCGTATGGCCGGTGCCATTCGACTGGTCTCTATTGAGCGTGGTCACGACCCGAGGAAATTTACAGCCATGCCATTTGGCGGGGGCGGTGCATTACATAGCTGTGCGCTGGTAAGAGAGATTGGACTGGCCAGCGCACTGGTACCAAGGTACCCGGGAATAGTCTCGGCACTTGGTTGTGTTATTGCTGATATGCGTCAGGATTTTGTACGCACCTATATTGAACCGCTCGCGACAATCGACATCAAGGCCCTGTCAGATGTTATCACTGATTTCAGCAAGCGTGGAGAACAGCAGTTAACAGAAGCCAATGCAGAATTTTCCACAATCGAAAACCGTGTTTCACTGGACATGCTGTATCTGGGGCAAACCCATACAGTTGATGTGTTATTAACGACAGACGAAGTCAGTGATCTTTCTCAAGATTTAATAAGAGCTGCATTCGAAAAACACTATCTACAAACCTACGGCAGATTACTCGACAATGTAGAAATAGGTATTATTAATTTGCGAACTGCAGTCATTGGAAAGCGGCCTAAATTCGACCTGTCAACGCTCGCACCGACGGATTCGCACACCATTGAACACGCCAAAACAGATGTTAGACAGGTTTACTTCAATGGTGAATCCCGCAAAGCAACAATCTATGATCGTCTGGTGCTTCCAATCGGGGCTAGCGTTACTGGCCCCTGTGTGCTGGAACAGCCCGATACAACAATCTGGATCGAGCCGGGCTTTTGTGCGGAGGTAGATGTTCTGGGCAACCTGATCGTGACTGAATCAGTAAACTGAGAAGACAAAGAGGCAATGCAGTTATAAAAGCCAGTTGGAGAAAAACACTGCTATTAGCATAATGGAAGTCTCCACAACAAACTCTACAGATGACAAAAACCCCGACAATAGATCGGTATCGGGCGGCATCAGAAGTTGCGTAGAGTTTTTTTCTCTGTTGACTCTATGCACCCGCTTTTCTCAAACTGACGGAAATCAAATTAATGAAAAGCGACGCAACACAACTGCTGAACAAGACAACAACCAGAAACGGATAAGAGTATGAAACTGGATGGCATCAAGGTCATCGACCTGTCACTATTTTTACCCGGACCACAGATGACAGCCATGATGGCTGATCATGGTGCCACAGTTATCAAGGTTGAACCCCCGACCGGCGACCCGTCGAGAGAGATGGAGCCATTTGAAGCAGGTCAGTCAGTATGGTTTCGCACATTGAATCGTGGCAAAACATCAGTAACATTGAATCTAAAGAGTGAAGACGGATTGCAACGGTTATATAAACTGATCGAGCATGCGGATGTGTTTGTCGAGGCTTTTCGCCCAGGTGTCACTGACCGACTAAAAGTAGACTACCAAACCCTCTCAGCCATCAATCCAGGATTAATTTACTGTTCTATTTCTGCCTTTGGCCAACACGGGCCATTGCAACATCATCCTGCACACGACATGGCTGTGCAAGCATACGCTGGCTATATGAGTGTTAACGATGATCGCCACGGTACACCGGTTGTGCCGGGTGTTGCCGCATCAGATATGGCGGCATCACTCACCGCGCTGTCCGGTGTTCTAATGGCCATTATCGGCCGGGAAAAGTCCGGGGAGGGAGATTATCTGGATATAGCCATGTACGACAGCCTGGTGCCCTGGTGCGCTCACACAGCGGGTCCATCGTTTGCAGAAGGTAAACCGGTCAAATCGAAGGACCAAAGATCACTTGGAGGTGCCGCGTTTTATCAAGTCTACAGCACCGCTGATGGACGCCATCTTGTACTTGGTGGCCGCGAAGAAAAGTTCGTACGCAATTTACTCGACGCATTAAACAGACCTGATCTCGTCGATATTTGTATGGGCGCCGCAGGAGACACACAAAAACCGGCAATCGACTTTTTTACCGAGGTATTTTCAAAGCACACTCTG
>CAYMVV010000150.1:9636-11801 GCA_964393885.1 uncultured Granulosicoccaceae bacterium
CGTTGACAACGATACTCGGTGACAAGCTTGCCTTTGTGCACATCAAACTTGCGTTCCATTTGCACACACCACTTGTGATGGTTATTCGCACATAGCGTTTTGCCCTTCGACTTTTCAGCAGCAGATTTTTTGCGAAAGGGAAGTATGTTGGTCATGCTCGAATTACACTATTCAAGAAAGAAAGCGTGCACTTTCATCCGGAAATCTCATCTGGAAAAATTAATAACGTTACTTCCCACACAGCCCAATATTCAGCGATAATGAGGCCTGCTACCAAATCGACTCAGACAATGGATGACATCAGAACACTACGAAAAATTCTCGGCGACTACAAAACCATAGCCATCGTGGGTGTGTCCAATACAACGCACCGGCCGAGTTATTTCGCGGCCAAATATATGCAGCACCACGGTTACCATATCATACCGATAAACCCGCGCTATGAGGAAGTCCTGGGGGAAACCTGTTATCCAACGCTGGATGCGGTGCCCCAAAATATCGATATTGTCGACTGCTTCCGTAAATCAGAGGAGACGCCGGAACTGGCAAAACAGGCAGTGGCACTGGGCGCAAAATGCCTGTGGTTACAATTGGGCGTCGAAAACGACCAGGCAAAGAAAATCGCCACCAGTGCCGGACTCGACTTCGTGTCGAATCGATGTGTCAAAATCGAGCATGCCCGTTTGTTTGGCGGCCTCGGTTTCGCCGGAGTCAACACCGGCATCGTATCATCACGTCGCCAGACTTATTGACACAGGGGCCAGGATACAGCGCCCTGGCGATCACCTTCAATTGATAAAGAAGCCAAACACTCGCGAACCGAAATACGACCAAACGCAGGCTGTAACGCTTATCCAACTACCAACGCGGAAGATTAAACTGAATGTCTGACCGAGTATTCGCTGATGAGACTCTATGCCTGCACTCGGGACAAATACCCGACAAGGCAACCGGTGCACGCGCAGTACCTATCTATCAAACCACATCTTATGTATTTGATGATGCCGAACACGCAGCCAGTCTGTTCAATTTGCAGACTTTTGGCAATGTGTACGCACGCCTGAGCAACCCGACCTGCTCAGTGCTCGAGGAGAGAGTCGCCGCACTGGAAGGCGGTCGTGCGGCACTAGCAGTTGCCAGTGGCATGTCTGCGCAGCTGATTGCCTTGCTGACGCTATGCAACCATGGCGATGAGATAGTTGCCGCCAGAACACTCTACGGAGGCAGCTTCTCGCAACTCGATGTGAATTTTAAAAAGCTCGGAATAAAAACCACCTTTGTGGATGCCGATGACCCTGAGAATTTTCGTCAGGCCATTAGCAGTAAAACCCGGCTTTTATATGCCGAAACGATTGGCAACCCGAATCTGAACGTGCTTGATATCGAAGCAGTAGCAGCGATCGCTCACGAAGCAGATATTCCACTGGTGGTAGACAACACTGTACCCTCTCCGTTCCTGTGCAAGCCATTTGATCATGGTGCCGATATTGTCATTCACTCTGCCACCAAATTTATAGGCGGCCATGGCACCTCAATTGGGGGAATTATTGTTGAATCAGGTAAATTTCCCTGGGACAACGGTAAATTTCCGGAGATGTGTGAACCGTCTGACGGCTATCACGGTGTGCGTTTTTTTGAGACTTTTGGTGACTTTGCATTCGTGACCAAGGCACGCATGGAATACTTGCGAACACTGGGCCCGGCGATGAGCCCGTTTAATGCCTTTGCGTTTCTGCAGGGGCTTGAGACTCTGCATGTGCGTATGGAACGCCATTGCAGCAACGCTATGTCGGTTGCGCAATTTTTAAGCGAGCACCCAAAAGTAAAATGGGTAAATTATCCCGGGCTTAAGGACAACAAATATCACGATCTGGTAAACAAATATCTTCCAAAAGGTGCGAGTGCACTGTTGTCATTCGGGGTGAATGGTGGCCACGAAGAAGGCGTTAAATTTATGGATGCGCTGCAGTTTTTAAGTCATGTGGCCAATATCGGCGATGCAAAAACACTGGTCGTGCATCCTGCATCCACCACACACAGACAACTTAATGAGGAAGAGCAAATAGCAGCTGGTGTAACTGCCGATATGATCAGATTGTCCATTGGCATCGAGCACATCGATGACATTATCTGGGATATAGATCAGGCGCTATCACAAGTTAATT